>SPJV01000074.1 GCA_006844765.1 Alphaproteobacteria bacterium
TCCGCCGGATCGTCATCCAGGAAGAAGTCATCATCGTCAAAATCGTCGCTGTCAGTCATTGTCCCACCATCTCATGGCTCAAAACGAAATAACGAAATTTGGCAATTACCCGGGAGCAGCCGTCGGGAATGTCATTTCAAAGGTCGCGCCGCCACCATCGGTCTCTCGGTAACGTATACTCCCGCCCATCTTTGCAACAATCAGATTATGCACGATATTGAGGCCAAGACCGGACCCACCGGCTCCCCGTTTTGTGGTCACGAAGGGGTCGAACATCGTTTCTCTCAACGATTCAGGCACCCCGGCGCCATTGTCTGAATACGTCATCTTGATGGATGTCTCGCCAATCGGTTCGACAAGAAACGTCAAACGCCCTGACTGACCATCTTCAAAACCATGACGGATAGAATTGACCACCATATTCGTCGCCACCTGAGAAATCCCGCCCGGAAAGCCATCCAGCTCCAGCGCCTCAGGTCCATCAATCTCAACCGACAGATTTGTCTTCTTAAGCTCGGGCCGCAACGTTTCGACAACTTCATTCAAATAGGGCACCAGCGCAAATGGGCGCCGTGCATCAGAAGAACGATCAACCGCCACATCCTTGAAGCTTTGAATCAAATCCGCAGCGCGCGCACTATTCGCTTCAATCAGTTTTGTGGCCTCTAACGCTGTCTCGAAATAGCCGAACACTTCTGATTTCCGGGCCTGTCCAGCGCGCGCCTTTGTCTCTAGAACCGCAGTCTCGGTCGCAAGACTGGATGACGCCGTTCGAATGATCCCAAGCGGGGTGTTCACCTCATGGGCAATCCCGGCAACCATGCCGCCCAACGCAGCCAGTTTTTCCGCTCGCACAAGTTCATTCTGTGCTTCAGTCAACCGTTTGTTGGCGGCTTTCAGTTCCGTTGATCGCGCCGCTTCATTATCGAGCGCGGATTTCAATTGCAGATCAATCCTATCTGCAAGCCGCAGGGTCCGACGGAAGCGTTTCAAAAGCCAGAAGCAACTATCCCGCGCCGCCTTGGCAGCTTCCCCGGCTGCGGCAGGATCATTCCAATCCGTTTCTTCAAACTGCTGTTCCAGCTTAGCAAGTCGGGACTCTTCCTCAGAAAAACCAGCTGCCTTGCCACCCTCGCTCACATCAACGCCCCTACAATTCCCTTACTCGACCGGGATTTCCTTCAGTTCAAAGGACGCATGTTCCAAGTCCTCAGCAAATTCCTCACCAAGCTCCAACATGTTGTCATCGTCTTCATCATACTTCCAGATGACCTTCACAGTGGCCCCGTTCTCAGCACATTCGTCCAGGGTCTCAAACAAGCTCATCAGAACCTTGGCGGTCGAACTGTTGAAGTAGATCAACTCGAAAGTAAATTCGACGTCACCGTCGCTTACGCCATCCAAATGCTCTTCCAGCTTATCAAGGACATCGCCATAAAACGCCGATACATCTTCGGGATATGATTCCCCCCGGACGACATACCGGTTCGCCGCAAAATCGAAATCGATTTCTGGAGATCGCTCCGATGCCTCTATTTTGATTGGATCCATCACAAATTTCCCTTCAATCGATCAAATTGATCAACCTGATCCTAGTTCGCTTAAAGATGCGCACGCACCGCAAAGAAGGTCCGTTCATCGTCTACTTTTTCAAACCCGTATTCGAAACCATTCGGCGCTCGTCTGGCGATTTCGATAAATCCGACGCCAGCGCCTTTGCTGGTTTCAGGAGTTGGTCCTTTCAGCACTTCCTTATAAAGCGCTTTCAACCCGTCGCGATCCAACTCCAGAATCTTTTGAAGCCCGGTCGACAGTCGATCGACATCCTTGTTGCTAATCATATTACCGCAAGAGACGAAGTAGGAATCGTCCCGTCGGCCAACAGTGATCACCCCATAACGGAGATCGATCAGTTTATCGCCTTCCTCAACACCGTCCTTTTCCGCAGAGTAACGAATAACATTCTGCACAAGCTCGACGAAGATAGAGAACAAGCCCATTACTGTTTTGCGGTCAGCGTCTTCGACCTCCAGCTTCTGACGAACCGCGCTTGCGATACCAGTCAGAATACTCTCAGTCATAAAGCCACTGAAACAGAACATGACGCCCTTATCCTGCATCGTGCTCCGTAGAGACGACAATTCGCTGGCAACCATTCCGTTAACTGTTTGTCCGGTCATAATTATCGTCTCCGACCATGAACAGATTTCGCCATTCCCGATACCCCGCCACTATGCTGCAGCATTGCAGCAAGTCCGCGCCGTTTCAAGAAGAGGTTCCAGCGACACTTCGTCTATCTGACTAAGCTCCAGATACTCTTCTGCATACTGCATATAGACCCCCTGTTCCAAGAACAGAAGGAACAGGTCGGGATCGATATGTTGATCCTTACACATAAAGCCCATGATCTTCAGGGCTTCGCTTAAGGTTTTTGCCTTTTTATAGGGTCGGTCCGCTGCGGTCAGTGCCTCAAAAATATCAGCGATCGCCATAATCCTTGCCGGGACCGACATCTCATTGCGCTTTAGCTTCCGTGGATACCCGGTGCCAATCATCGTTTCATGGTGACCGCCGGCATATTCCGGGACACGCTTCAAATTCGATGGGAATGGCAGCGTTTCCAGCATCAAGAGTGTCTGAATGATATGCTCATTAATCTTGAAACGTTCTTCATTGGTAAGTGTTCCGCGCTGGATCGACAGGTTATAGAGCTCCCCAATATTGACCTCATTTTCAGGCACATCCATGCGGAAGCCCCGTTCATGCAGGCGCTCGATTACAGCGGTCTGACGTGGCGCGGTATGTTGGGGCTTATCCGCCAACAAGGTTTCTTTTGCCGGCAACGACGCTGCGGGCATCCCTCTTAGCCGTTTATGCTCATCCTGAGAGATGCCTATGCGATCATCAAAGTGACGCATCCAAGTTCGTTCTCCAATCTGAGCCAGACGATCCACGCTGTCTTGGGACAGGAATTCGCCACCGACATTGCACTCAGCCAAGAATGCAAACTCATCTTGCAATTCCTGCAGCATTTCACCGCATTCGGCTTCAAGATCAAAGGAACCATCGTGTTCCGCCAAGCGTTCCCTTAACAATGAAATCTGTTTGTCGCGATAAAGAATCTCGAACCGCGTTCGCACCTCATGAATCCGATTATAGATCGTTTCCAGCTTTGTCGCCTTGTCCACGACATACTCGGGCGTTGTTACTTTCCCACAATCATGAAGCCAGGAACCGATCCTGAATTCATGCCACTCTTCTTCCGTATCGAAATGGAACGCCGCAAAGGGACCAACCGTGGATTCATGCGCATGTTGAGCGAGCATCATGGCAAGTTCCGGCACTCGGTTACAGTGGCCACCGGTATAGGGCGACTTCGCATCAATCGCGCCGGCAATCAACTCGATGAAGGAATCCATCAGTGCCCGCTGCGCGGTCAGGAGTTTTTGATTGTCAATCGTCATGGCTGCCTGAGCCGCCAATGCCTCGACAAAGCCCTGAACTTCCGCGTCAAAGGGGATAGTCTCTCCGGTCTCGGGGTCAGCAGCATTTAACAGCTGCAACGCGCCAATCACCGAACCTCCTCGCGGAATCAAGGGGATGGTGAGGAACGACTTGGAATGATACCCATTCGCCATGTCAAAGGCACGGGTCCCACTGAAGTCGAACTCTGTGTTCTCATAAGCATCGGGAATATTGACGGTGGATCTGATATGAACAGCGTGTGTCGCAACATTGGAATGGTTCGCCACGCCAGTATCAGAGTTTTTCAGGTAGATCGGGGGAAATGAGATCGGCCGATCCGACGTTTCACCGAGACGAATATTCAGTGAATTATTGCGCAGCATCCTGAACTCAAGCGAATCTTCGCTGTCCGACATGAAATAAAGTGTGCCACCGTCTGCATTCGTTAGGTCCATAGCGCCTTGCAGGATAAGCGACAATAGATGCGCCTCATCCCGTTCCGCCGACATCGCGATGCCAAGGTCAACCAAAGTGGCGAGTTTCGCCCTTTCGAAGCGGAGTTCCGTCGTACGCGCAGCGACTTCGGATTCTAGATCATCCGCATAACCGGCCAGCATTTCATGCGCCAGCTCAAGCTGCTTCTGTTGCTCTTCAATCTTGGCGCTCGCTTCGCGCATTCTGGCTTCTGAGCGATCACTCACCCGAACAAGTTTTTCAGCGCGCCGCACTGTTTTCGAATGCGCATCTGCGATTTTTTTAAGCATCGCACGAAGTGCTTCTGGGTCTTCAACACCAGACTCTACCGCTTCCCGCGCCGCCTCAATTGCCGCCATGTCCCGCGAGAAAAGATCGGTTGCCATGCCTATACCCCCATCCCCAATAAGATTTTGAACCTTACGGCCACCTTACGTCCACTGCAAATCACCCCCGAAACCCCATGCCTTCATTTGCACGCGAAGCCGGCAGCACGGCCCACCGAACATGGAGATAGCTTCGTCTAATTGTGCACATCCAGTGATGCGCTAACGTATCAAGGCATTTGCTCACATAGCCACATCGGCTTGTGGAATTTTGGTCAACCCGTTCTATTCCCAACCATGGTGAGCGGTGAGGTAAGTTTGGCTTTGCAAAACCAAACAAGACTTTCTGAACGCTAACCAAACATTTGGCTGGAGTTTCCCTCCAATTCGACGCGAACAATTTCTTTTCCTTGTTTTCGCTCGCACTCTCTGTCTAGCAATTCTATTACTAAGGAGGACTTTATCAAGGGTCGGTTGATCGAACGAAACAATAGCGCCTACCCTATAACCTAGTCTGTGGTAAAAGTTACCATTGGCACATAATACAACAGACCATTCCTTTTACATCGGGGTTATTTTTACTTGAGAATCATTCGCAAATTTTTGGAGAGATCGATAACGACCAAATTCTTGGTCGCATATGTCCCTTTGTTGACCCTGTGCGTCATCAGCATGTTCGCCTTCCTTGAGTTTAACCGCACCTCAATCCGCGCCGACATTCAGCAACAAAATCTGGAGCGTCTTGCGCAATCTCACAATGCGGGTCTTGCCAAGGCGTTGTGGGAATATGACGTGGAATCAATTGATGCGATCTTAACCGATCTTGCAATGAACCCGGATTTTCACAGTGCCTCTATTCTGGAGTTGGACGGTACACCCCTTGTCGAGCGCTTGGTCGATGACGGCACACATGTTGCCCGGATTTTCCAAGACTATCCGAGTATCGAAGAAACATTATCGATTACCGTCAATGGACAGGACACGAATGTCGGCACCCTGATCCTGACATTCCACAACGCCAATATTGAGCAGGAACTCCTAAGCAACCTGAAGGACGATGCCATCGTTGTTATGGGTTTAGGTCTCGTGATCGTCATAGTGACTGTCATTGCGACGCGTGAAATCGTCGGGAAGCCGCTAACAATTGTCAGAGATTCCATAGATCAGAATCGTCGAGACGGCATTTCCGCGCCAATTGACTGGTCCGCGCGCGATGAAATTGGCGACTTGGTCCTTGCCTTCAACGAGCTGCAGAGGGAGCGTGAAAAAGCGACGCGAGCGTTACGCCAGCATCACGATGAGCTGGAAACACTGGTTGCTGAACGGACCAAGGCGCTGGCGGAAAGTGAAGCGCTTTTAAACAGCGCCTTTGCCAATATGCCTGATGGCTTCTTTATGATTGGCGAGGATGGCCGCCTTGTGAAGTTTAATCAGAACTTCTTCAACTACCTCGTCAGGTTGGGCATTCCGGAACCACTTATTAAGCAAGGCACCGAGCTTAGACAGATCATCGAGGCAATGGGCGATCTCGGACTCTATGGGGACGCGATATCCGCCGAAGACTATGAACACCGCCTGGAGACGTACCGATCCGACGAACCAGCGCATCGCCAGATCGAGGGACAAGCCGGGGATATGTTCGAGGTTCGAAAGGCCCCGCTGGGCGGCGGTGCTTCGGTCAACATCATGGTTGATCTAACGGAGCTTCGCCGGTCTCAAGAAAAAATCAGGGAATCGGAAGAACGGCTCTTATTCGCGATGGATTCCGTTGGAGCCCAGTTCTGGATCAACGACATAACTGCAGGAACAATTGAGTATAATTCCACCACATTTTTTGACATGCTTGGCGTCTCAGAAAACGATATCCCACGGACATTCGAAAGCTATCAGGCTCTTTTTCATCCGGATGACCATAAGCACGTCGATATCGCGTTGCGGGCATTCTTACAAAACGACAGTCCGCTTTTTGAAACCGAATACCGGATACGGGATGTGAACGGTGGGTGGCATTGGATTTTGTCCCGTGGGCATGCGATCGAACGGCATAAAAACCGGCACGTAACTAAGATTGGCGGCATATCGCTTAATATTGACGATATGAAGCGTAAGACCGCGTTGTTGAGCAGTGTCTTGGGCAGCATGAACCAAGGGCTTGTGGCTTTCGATGAAGACCTGCGCTTAATCGTTCGCAACGACCGTTTTATGGAGATAAGGGACTATCCCAGCGATCTGGTCACCGAAGGCGCACGATTTGAAGACCTTATGCGTTACGATGCCGAGCGGTATGAATTCGGGGACGGCGATCCCGCCGAGATTACGAAAAAGCGTGTCGCGCTTGCCAAGCGGTTTCGTCCACATTTCTTTGAGCGGAAACGCCCAGACGGATCCATCATCGAAGTCTCGGGGGGGCCGCTCCCATCCGGTGGATTTGTAAGCACCTATACAGATGTTACAGAACGACGGGCCGCCGAAGCCAAGCTCGCCGATGCCTACGCCGTCATTTCCAGCAGTATCGAATATGCCGCACGCATTCAGCGTTCCGTCCTGCCGACCACCTCGCAACTCGATTCCCTGCTTCCCAAGAGCTATGTGATCTGGGAGCCGCGCGATGTCGTTGGTGGAGACCTTTACTGGGTCCGGGCCTGGGGAACAGGAACCCTGATAGCGCTGGGAGACTGTACCGGTCACGGTGTGCCCGGCGCCTTTATGACCCTGATCGCCACCAGCGCCTTGGAACAGGCGATGAAAGAAGTGACGCCTGGCCGCCCCTCCCTCTTGCTTCAACGCATGCACCAGTTGGTACAGGCAACCATCGGGCGGTTTGCGGATGGGGTAGAGGCGAATGATGGGTTAGAGATTGGTCTGTGTTATATCGATCCTTCGATAGAGGTTATAAAGTTTTCGGGCGCACGCTTCTCGTTGTTTCACATTCCTGAAACCGCTGAGGCCATCGAGGATATCGTCGAGATCAAAGGGGACAAAACCGGTATCGGTTACCCAGACCTTGATCCCTTCATCCCCTTTGCCGAAGAAACACTCCTCTATGGCGCAGACGACAGTTTTCACCTGCTCACCGATGGCATCATCGACCAGATCGGCGGAGAGCGACGCCGCGCATTCGGGAAAAAGCGTTACCGGGCCGCCCTTTGGGATGCCCACCAGGGCTCGATCACCAGCTTTCCGGACACCTTGGAAACCGCGTTCGAGACATATCGCGGCGACGAATCAAGACGCGACGACCTCTCTGCCATCGGTTTCAAGCCTTAGTTTCCCAGATATCCGCTAACAATTTCACTATGATTAAGCGACAAGAAGCGATGCCGCCGGACAGGGAAAGTTCGTGAATGGGCAAGCTATCACACTTTGGACGTTTAGAATTTATAGACGGTGTTACCATCCAAAAAACAATTCAGTGCCGGGTCTTTTCGATCAACGATCTTCTAACCTTAGGCAAAGCTCTGTTTGAGAAATGGATAATCGACTTCGGGTTGGTGTTGGCATGAACCGTTCATAACTCCATTTTTGAACGTAGTTTTCTCCTACCTCTGAAAGCCAAAGCGTAATCAGCCACTCCCATAGTGCAAGGTGCTGGTGATAGGGAGCTTCGACAAGCGCGACGGCATAAATGCCTTTCGGAATTGTTCGAATGCTAACGGTGTCGTCTTCGGTGACATGAGATGGCACCGGAATGGCGGCATCATAAATATATCGATCCCGTTTTGCGAACCGGGGATTATCAGGACATACGCCAATTAACGGCGTTTTGTCGGGATCAATCTCATTACGCCATGCCCATGCCTTTAGGTGTTGATAGGCTGCGGAAACATCAACACTCGCCAACGGGCCAAAACTTCGGATATAGGCAAGTTTCAATGCAGGTCGGGCTTCCACTGTCACGGTAGAAAGTGGGGGGGCCGCAGCCTCTATTTCTTTCAGGTTTTGGCTCTTGAATTTATTCCGTTCGCGCCGGAACTCTATAGGTGATGCCCCAAATTCGGCTTTGAACGTTTGTGAGAATGTTTGAGGTGATGCAAATCCGCAAGCCAGGGCGATATCGGTAACATGTCGACGGGGATCAAGGGCGAGTTGTCGCGCCGCCCGTTCAAGACGCAGTTGCCAAAGGTAGCGTAAGGGGGATTGCAGACATTCTTTGGAAAACGTGCGGGCAAAATGGAATTTTGACAAACAAGCAACCTCGGCCAAAGCGTCTAGATCAATATCTTGGTCAAAACGCTCATGGGTAAAATTAATAACGCGGTTTGCTCTGTGACGCCAAAGGGCCTGTTGGTTCAAATCCTGTCTCCATCCCTCATGATAAGCAGGAACAGCCTATCCGCCATTGGCTGGTATAGCGTTGATAGGTCCCTGCCAGGCTGGTTCACATCGATATCCATTCACCAAAAATTTTCAAGACTGTTGATCGCAATAGCAATCTCTCCAAAGGAAATGAGCAATTTGACTAAAGCATGATCCCGCTGCGCCGTCCTAAAGTTTTGGCCGTTGAAGGTCACGATGTCATTTTTCGCAGGTCCACTTGTTGGGCCATAGAAATGATGGGGTCGTGGGTTGTCTTATGAAAGATTTTTGAGAGGCCACGAAAACATGTCCATGAATACCGCTCGGTTGGAACCCCCTTTTCCCAATTCCGTTGCCAAAGGCGTATCGGATGGTTCGTTGTCCCGCCCGCAAACAATCCTGCAATCGCTGACTCGGTTGGTATCTCGAGCAGCCCTCGCTTTTTCGATGATGTGTGGATTGTTTTGGGCGCAGAACGTTGTCGCACAGGATATTGGCTTCACCATGCATCCAGACAACCCTGTCCTACTCGTCGGGCCGGCGGGTGCCTGGGATTCAGCCTTTGTTGATCCTGCTGCAGTGATTTTACATGATGGGCAATTTCATAGCTTTTATGCAGGCGTGCCAAGCTGGCCCCATGATTTGGCGGTTGGTCACGCATCCTCATCTGACGGCGTCACTTGGAAACGGTCTGGCCCCAATCCGGTCCTGACAGGGGATGGAACGTCGTTCGCAACGAAGTCGATTAACCCCAACAGCGTCATTGTGACAGAGGATGGGCAGTGGGTCCTTTTCTTTACCATTGCGAGCCACGGGTCCTTTAAAGGATCGATTGGGCGCGCTGTTGCTCCGCATCCAACGGGACCATGGGTTGTTGATGCCAACCCTATCTTGCTCCCGGGATCAAAGGGCCGTTGGGATCATCGTGGTATTGGGAATGCCAGTGTTGTTAAGTCAGAGGATGGGTTCACCCTGTATTATTCTGGCGAAGGGGAAGTTAAAGGAGAACCTTATTCGACGATTGAAACCATGATCGGTATGGCGACATCGTCAGATGGCGTGACGTGGGTGAAATATGATAACCCGGCAACAACTGATGAATTGTTTCATGACAGCGATCCTGTGATGCGCGGATCCAATACGCCAGCCAACTGGGCAAATGACTATGTGACTGACCCTAATGTGCAGAGGACATCAGACGGTTTGGCCATGGTGTTCCGCGCCGGGAACGGCAAAAACGTTGGCTATGCGACAAGCGTGGACGGCACAAACTGGGTGCATAAAGTTGATGGGCCTATTTTGGAACCACACCATGCCGGGGTAAGTGAGCTGTATTTTGTCAGCTTTATTCACCACAAGGGGGATGACTATATCTATTTCGAAGGCGGCAGCTATACCGAGGCGAACGGCTATCTCATAACCCGCATGGGATCATCGTAAGGTGCTGGATACGTTTGATAAGCACAGTCGTTTTCCAGCAAGCGGTTGCTCTCTTGATCGGAGACATTGCCATAGCCGGAAGGGCTCCGATCAAAAGAAAAAACCCGCTGGACCGAGAGCGACATTAGAAGCCGTCGAGATAAGAAGTGTGACGAACACTTAGCAGATTTAGCAGTGCTGCGTTGGAGGGGGCTCGACGGTTTCACCTAAAAGCAGTCCGTGCAACTGGTTGCAAGAACTCGCCGTGCCTAAAAGCCCCTAGAGCACGGCCAGAAGGGCGGCTATAGGGATGGTTATAAATAGAGATTAATTCACTAACCATTTGATAAATTTATAAAAAAATGTTGTTGCTGCCAGAAGGAGCAAATTCAAACATGAATGAGCCCTCGCAGCTTGCTCTGCAAACAGCGACCGCTAAGTGCCTATGGTGGGATTAGCACACTTCCTTACGAAAGCGGGATGGTGCCCAGGAGATCGATCTTGTTGAGATGAGATGATCTGGTCCCTGTCACAGGCGTTTGGTAGACCCTGCTCTCCAACGATTCCAGACACTTATCATCACCGTGGTTCGATGTATAGAGGCATTGTTGGTCTACCGTTTGGTCTACCCTCGTCCAACCCCAGCCAGCGAAGGGTACCCACCGGGGGAAGCGAGTTTCGCCCTGTATAGATAAGACCTCTCGGAATTCTGTGATGAAATGGTCCTGACCTCAGGAGCCGCTAGGAGGGTCACTGAGATGGGCTTTGGTTGGCGCTGGTGGTACACCTACGTTGGCTGACCTAGGTCGCGCTCAGTGAGTCCCCTCGGTGTCGGACAAGGGTCATCTGGACGGTGAGGCGGTGAGTGGATAAGGACCACCAGAGAGAAGAGGATCGACAGGGTTTCTATGCACCAAAGATAAGAGATGTCTGGTCTCAGGATGGTCTGGTCTTCTGTGTCTTCTTCATCGGTTACGTTTGGATCGAACCAGGGGTCCCTTACGACTCCCTCTATAGGGGGGCTTGGGTGTTACCATAGTGATAGACCTCTCATGATCACCCCCTCATACATCCCACCATAGTCATCACTATGGTCATACCTAGGTCCAACCATAGTCCGACTTATCGATGGACTAGGGTATAGCGATGGAGGGGAGACCATAGTGATTTAGTCTTCTGGAGATAGTTCGTCGATTTCTACAGACACATTTCCGTCGACAGGTACAACCTGAATTTCTGCATATTGTTTTGGTTTACACCATTTGTATTCAATGGTTGCGCCGCATCTCTCTAGAGGTTCTAGAGCCTTACGAACATAGTCGCGATCTGCTTCGTCATATGCGCCAGTCGCCTTGATTATTACGTCATTCATACTCGGACAGACGGATTCTACATCCGAAATAAGCCCATCGATGAGATTATAGTCGCTATGTACTCCGGAACTGGCATGAACCAAGAAGCCTTTCTTCTGCCTTCTATCGCAAACACCTATTCCAATGCACGTACTCACTCCTAGAGTGTATAAGTAATCGGGTGGTTCGCACATTTGGTGGTCGGCATCTTGTTCGACCTGCAAACCGTCTCCACACATTGGTTCTTCCTTCTCAGCCAGAATTTGAATGAAGAGAATACACTCACTTGGTTGCAGAGAAACTTGGCATGGTTCATCTCTCAATAAAAGAAATATGCCAAGCTGTCTTATTGCTGGAGGCTGATTTGCCCGACGTTCCTATACAAACTGTTGACTGTAGTGTCGGTGAAGAACGGAAAGATCGCCCCTTCGATCCCTTTCGTTCAGCGAAAGGCCACAACCTCAAGGCACTGGTTGCTGACCTGAGACCGAAGTTTCCACCAATCAGAAATAGAGCCCTTGGTTCGATTGATGGCTTGTTGTTGGTGTGATGGCAAGCCTATCCGGGGCATGCCCCGGATAGGCTTTTGCCGCGTATTCAGCGGGTGTTGCCCCGCCCAGGCTCGAATGTGGTCTGCTCGAATGTGGTCTGATGGTGTTGTAGTCCTCCTTCCAGGCGGCAAGCTCGATGCGGGCGTGTCGGATCGACGTGAAGAGCGTTTCGTTCAAGCATTCGTCGCGGAGCCGGCCGTTGAAGCTTTCAACGAAGCCGTTCTGCATTGGCTTGCCGGGCGCGATATAGTGCCAGTCCACGGATCGTTCCTGGCTCCAGCTCAGGATCGCTATACTGGTGAGTTCGGTGCCATTGTCGCTAACGATGGTTCGAGGCTTTGCCCCACGCTGCCAGATGAGTGCGTCCAACTCGCGGGCGACACGGTGACCCGACAGCGAGGTATCCGCTACCAGCGCTAGCCATTCGCGGCTGAAGTCGTCGACCACGGCAAGAATGCGGAACCTCCGACCATCGGTGAAGGCATCCGACACGAAGTCCGGCGACCAACGCTGGTTCGGCCCATTCGGCAGCACCAGCGGTGCCCACGTTCCCAAGGCACGCTTCCGACCACCGCGTCGGCGTACTTGCAGCTTCTCTTCCCGGTACAACCGCCGGAGCTTCTTTTGGTTCATCTCGATCCCCTCCCGAGCCAACAACAGATGCAGGCGGCGGTAGCCGAAACGCCGCCTCTCCCGCGACAACGCCCGCAGCCGCTCCCGGATCCCGGTATCGTCAGGCCGACGGGATCGATAACGGGCAGAGGTGCGATCCGCCCCCAGAACATGACACGCCCGCCGCTCGCTCACCCCATGCTCCGCACGAAGATGAGCGACCGCATCCCGCCTGGCGGCAGGCGTCACCATTTTTTTGAGGCAACATCCTTCAGCATGGCGTTGTCCAACATCGCTTCCGCCAATAGCTTCTCCAGGCGCGTGTTCTCATCCTCAAGCGACTTCAGACGCTTCGCATCCGAGACCTCAAGGCCGCCATACTTGGCTTTCCATTGGTAGAAGGTCGCTTCGCTAATCCCATGCCGACGGCAAACATCCGCCGTCTTCTGGCCAGCTTCCTGTTCCCGCAAAATCCCAATGATCTGTTCTTCGGTAAATCGACTACGCTTCATAAATCCGTCTCCTTATCGTCAACGGACTCTACTCAAATCTAGAGGAACTTTCAGGTCTCAGGTCACCAGACCAAGGAGGCTAGACAAGAGTATGTGGCACCTATCTTACAAGCGTTGGCGTGAATGGGTTTTTGAGAAAGAGGATAGCATAGTCAGTTTAACGACAAGCGCGGTTTCTGATTTAGATTATGCAGTTATTGGCTACCTCACAGAATGTCTGTCGGATATTGAGTTTTCAATTGTCTTGAATGCCGCTTGCGACGAAATTTCCAGTTGTCAGACAGAATGGCACAAAGATGAAATTGCATTTAATGCTACGTGGTATCGCGCTCTCTCCAGATGGCAGATCATAAGCTATGCAGGCAGCGTCAGGAAGGAAAAGGAACCTTGGGAGTTGCCAAGTAGAATACACTTACCTTTTGACCCCGAAAAGGATCGATACGCAACAATGTCGTTGGGAACCCGTATGCCGCTCAATCTATAAGCTCACTATGTCTTAGCATCCGCTGTCGTAAAACTTAGTAGATATATCGAAATCAAAAAGGTGGATTTACGGGTGGATACCAATATCAACGAACACCCTAAATAACTAAAATTATTGACACATTCATAAGAAAGTGGTGCCCAGGAGAAGACTCGAACTTCCACGACCTTGCGGCCACAGGTACCTGAAACCTGCGCGTCTACCAATTCCGCCACCTGGGCATCGGGCGGTCGCGGGGCGTTTTGATTATCCCTGGTAGGATAGCCCCGCGAGCGGCGGCGAATGTGTCTATGGCGAGGGGTAATGTCAAGCGCCTCAAACGCCCATAGCGGCATTTTGACCGACTTTCCTTTTCAGTGACGCGACTTGGCCTCGCCGCCGCGATGCGCTATGGAAGATTTATCCGATTTTCTTGGGAGAATGGCGGCATGACACCGAACTTGGTGACAGTTTTTGGCGGGTCAGGTTTCATTGGGCGGCAAGTGGTCCGCCGGCTGGCGGCTCTTGGCTGTCAGGTCAGGGTTGCAGGGCGCGATCCGGAAACAGCCTTGCCGCTGAAGACAGCGGGCGATGTCGGCCAGATTGCGCCGGTCCAGGCCAATATCCGGCATGAGAAATCCGTCCGCGCTGCCATCGACGGCGCCGATGCGGTCGTCAACCTGACCGGCATCCTCTATGAGGGCGAGAACCAGCGCTTTGAGACCGTGCATGCGATGGGTGCCAAACGCATCGCTGAAGCCGCCGCAGCGGCCGGTGTGGCGAGCCTGGTGCATATGTCAGCCCTCGGCATCTCCTCCGACGAAGACGCTGCCCGCTACGCCCAATCCAAGGCTGCGGGTGAAGACGCCGTCCGCAAGGCTTTCCCCGACGCCGTCATTGTTCGGCCCAGCGTTGTCTTCGGCCCGCAGGATGACTTCTTCAACCGCTTTGCCGGCATGATGCAATATGCACCCGTGCTGCCAGCGATTGGCGGCGGGGAGCAGAAATTCCAGCCGGTCTATGTCGGCGACGTTGCTGCGGCCATCGTGAAGGGGCTCACGGATCCCTCCACAGCGGGTGAAACCTATGAGTTGGGCGGCCCAACCGTCTATAGCTTCCGGGAACTGATGCAGCTCATCATGCGGGAGCTCGACACCCATGTCGGCTTCATCCCGGTCCCGTTTGAGATCGCCAAGGTCATGGCGTTCTTCATGCAGCTACTGCCAGTGCCGCCACTGACGGTGGATCAGGTCCGGCTGTTGCAGAACGATAATATCTGCGACGGCACCCTGCCTGGCCTCACAGAGCTCGGCATCGAACCGACGGCGGCGGAAGCCATTATCCCGAGCTATCTCGATATCTACCGCAAAGGCGGCCGCTTCTCCCAACCCAGCCGGGCATAGTCTATCTTTCTCTCACAGGAGAGGATAATCCATTCTAGGTGCTTATCGGGCCGCCCCGGATGATGTGGTGGAAACGAAGCAGGATCAAAAACCGCGTCCTCCGTATTTGGCCTGACGAGAGGTGTTGGCGATAACTGACGTTGAAGCCATTAGAACTGCCATGACACCGATTGCGAATGAGCATTCTGCTTTGTTGACAGAAATTGAAGGGCTCGAAGAGGAATTCAGAGTCTGTGAGACAAAGTCAATAAATGGAACGCCGTAACGTCATTGGAGATGCATAGGTCAGTTGCATGACAATCGCTGATATGTAGCAGCATCCTCTTCGGCAGTTTGACGTGCGATGATGTCTCGAAGGTCGCCGTGGTTTGCAATTGAGTGCCGGAGCAGTTCGTCTGCACCGGCCACCTTGCCCCGCTTAGCTACATCCAGATAGACCTGTGCCTCCGCGTGTTTTCCTTCAGATTCGCGGGTTTTCGCAACGAGCATTGCTGCCTCTGGATGTCCATAATAGGCTGCACCAACGTGGAAGTCGAACCACATCTCGCCAACAAACCATAGATTGAAAAACTAGGAGCGTGCCGGCCAAGCGCATAATCAACGTCGGGTCTTGGTCCTGGTGGCGGTGGACGATACCGCGCAGCCCAAAGAAGCATCTCACCGAACTCTTTGTCGACATACGTACCGGGAGTGCCTTCGAGATGGCGGAGAGCTCTGTGCAGTTTTCCGCATGCGTTTGGGCTATCGATCACCTCAATTGCCTGGTCCCGTGCTTCAAGCACCTCCAAAAACAGATCTACGAGACGTCTTAAATCGCTCTCCCCTCCATGAGGCGCTCGTTCACCAAGACGCGCCTGCAACACGTCAAGTGAGCGGGGTATAGAGCCAGTCGGTTCGGTTTGGGCAAAGACCCCAGGGCCACCAGTATAGAAAATATAAGATGCCGCCTTAACGATCAGAAACCGATAGCGTTCTTCGTTTGGCTCAGAGCCGCTTGGACCATATTTTAGATCTGCTATTACAGCGTCTTTTACGTCGCAGTCCGTAATCGGGGAACGTTCCGCAAGATCTAAAGCTAATGCCTGATCCGTCTTTTCTGCGCCAAATATACCATAGCCAACACCGAGCATCGTATTACAAACATCAACACCGCGATCCCCTCCGGTTTCAAGAAACTCGCTGCCAAGTTCCCAAAGCTCTTTTGGGCTCAAATCCGCCAAATTCGTATTTTCAGTCGCTAGAGTATCAAACGACGCAAATGTCGGCCCCTCCGCGAGAGACAGACACAAACCGGCCAGTAGGAATATTATGAGCTGATATTTCCGCATACAAAAACATAAATAGGGGCAAAAAATTAAACAATCTTTGATTAATAGAACTTACAACGAAAACCGACCCGAGCGACCAAAGCACGCTTTCTCGTAATAGGGCGTTGCGTCGTGGCGGAGGGTGTCGAGGAATTCGGCAGTTATTGGCATTCCGCTGGCCTGTGCAGCGTCCTGCAGTTCATGGGCAACATCCATATCCGGTGAGAAAGACGCGATTGCGAAATAGCGGCGCGCTTCGCTGTGGTTGCCATAGAACGCTTCGATCTCTCCAAGCCGTTTCGCCGCAAAAGGGTTTCCCCAATGGGCCAGCGCCTTGAACATCTCGTATGATTGAAGCGGATCCGGATCCCAGGACGATTTATAGTCGTTCAAGGGGTCGTCCATAATCTCAAAACTTGGGAAAAGTAACGTATGGAAATACTGTTCGTCCGACGGGGATCGTGAATAGAAATCCCACTTGGACTGAAAGCGGGCCCAGTCCACAAAAAATTCACCAAGTTGCCTATCGCGTGGAAGGCCGGCATCCCCATACCAATAATCCAACCCGCGCGCGAGGACATCACAGACAGGCGCCTCCTCAACAAGCGTCACAACGCGAGCGCGCATTTCGCTAGCACGGCGGAGATACCCCATCAATCGGGGTGGCATACCGCCAATTCGAGCCCTGACATCAGGCAGATTCTTCGCGAAATCTATTCTGTCTTTGGCTCGATAGCCCCAATCCTGTTTATAGAACAAGTAAACAGCCGCCTTGAAGATCGCGTGGTCAACACGGTCCACGGGGGGCTTATGGCCATCCCGCAAGGTCCGCATGTCCAGGGCAATCAGACCCGATATCCAACAGTACCGTATCGGTAACTCTGCGGAGAGCTTTAAGGCCAGATCGATATCTTGGTTCTGCTCATTGACCTCGCCATAGGCTATTTCGCGAAGATAGGCACAAGCGACCGCATTCACGCGCGACGACACGTCATCCAGCACTGCCAAAGCCCGGTCATACAAATCCGCAGGATTGCCCGCTGAGAAAACCGCCCGTAGTTCCGGTCCTGACGTCACGCCGTCGCGCAACAACAAATCCGATGTCTTGCTTAGCGATATGCCAGAGCTTTTCTCCGCCACCGCGTTGGCATCCGACACGCCGAAGAAAAGCACCGGAATCAAACCAGCCACAAGAGCTACGATTAATTTACAGTGTCTCATGCCGGTGATGCTACCGCAGATGATAACAATGACAACCGAAAATGCAGATCTAGGCTGCCTGATCTTCTACCTTGAAGAGGATGTCTACGGCCGTGCTGCTGGCGGGGTCGGCGAGGCGGTGGACGGGGAGACCGGTCGAGGCTGGGCCGGGAGATATACCGGCGTAGCGGCGGTTGCGGATGGCCATGTTGCTATGCAGGTCTTCCGCTGTGGGATTGCCGATATAGTGGGTGGTTTGCTTCACCGCGTCGGTAAAACTGCCACCCTGTTGGGTCAGCACGGCTTCAAATCGAGTCATGATCGATTCAGTCTGATCGAGCAGCCCCGCCGGCCCTGAGGAGAGCGCCCGGCCCGCGAACCACAACCATCCACCCGGTGCCCGGCGAAGATGCACAGAGACACCATCAAATGCCTCCTGACAGGCATAGATGGGGCCGGCGTAACTCTGGGTAACGGAGCCATAAAGCCGGGTCCCCGGAATCCCGACGACACCGCCCGGGTCCGGCGCAAGACCCAGCGCGCCGAGGGTTTCCGATATCCGGTCTATCTCTGATGCCGGGGCGAACCAATGGGCGGCCAACACCCGGTCCGCACTACAGGCCGTATGCGTCATCCACTGGGTCAAGGCTGTCCGCAGGTCCCCTGCAGCGAGATCGAAGTCAAAACCTCTGTTGCGGAGATCCGGGCTGCCGAGCCGACTGGCGTAGAGATCGACCTCAAGCCGCATGCCCTCGTAATAGAAATAGGGCACGGGGACCGGCACCAGGGCCACAGCCGGCCCAAAGCGGCGGCGGAAACAGGCCAGCATTTCAGCGTGCTCATCCGGTGATGCCGGATCGTGATACAGGACCAGCTTATCGATTGTCGTCTGCGCCGGCTCGCCCGCCCCTGCTATGATGTCACGCAGAGTCTCGGCCACCCGCTCGCTCTGTGCCACCAGGTCACCGGGATTGAGCACCTGCCCGTCGAAATCAAGCGGGCATTGCCCGCATGACCATCCAAATCCCGCCGTTTCGATATAGCACGAATACGGCACTTCAATCCGCATGCCCCAGAACGTACCGAAAGGGATATGGTGACGCATCATCTTCGGGCTCTGATCGGCTCCAGCTTCGATTGGTTACGGCGGCCACGCGGCAATTCGCTCTCATCCTCAAACAGATCGGCGAGCTGTTCCATCATGGTCCCGCCAAGCTGTTCGACATCAACGATGGTAACGGCACGCCGGTAATAGCGTGTTACGTCATGACCAATCCCGATGGCGACAACCTCTATCGGTGATTTCGTTTCAATGTACTCGATCACATCGCGCAGGTGCCGTTCCAGATAGTTGCCCGGATTGACGGAGAGCGTCGAGTCATCGACCGGCGCGCCGTCGGAGATCACCATCATAATGCGGCGTTCCTCCGGCCGGGACAGCAGGCGTTGATGCGCCCACATCAGCGCTTCGCCATCGATATTCTCTTTCAACAACCCTTCGCGCAGCATCAGGCCGAGATTTTTCCGGGCCCGGCGATAGGGCAGGTCCGCAGGCTTATAGAGGATATGGCGCAGATCGTTCAGGCGTCCCGGATTGGCCGGCTTCCCATCAGCGATCCATTGCTCCCGCGACTGACCACCCTTCCAGGCGCGTGTCGTGAAGCCTAGGATTTCAACCTTCACCCCACAACGCTCCAACGTGCGGGCCAGAATATCCGCCGACATCGCCGCGATAGAGATGGGGCGCCCCCGCATCGAGCCGGAATTGTCGATCAGCAGCGAGACAACCGTGTCACGGAATTTGGTATCCTTCTCCTGCTTGAAGGACAGAGGATGCAGCGGGTTCGTGACCACCCGGTCGAGCCGTCCGGTATCCAGCAGACCTTCTTCCAAGTCGAAATCCCAACTGCGCTGTTGCTGTGCCATCAAACGCCGCTGCAATCGGTTCGCGAGCTTCCCGATGATACCCTGAATATGGGTCAGCTGCTGGTCCAGCATCTGCCTCAGCCGGGTGAGTTCTTCCGGATCGCAAAGCTCATCCGCGCCAACGACTTCATCAAAGCTTTCGACATAGGCGGCGTAGAATTTCTCTTTCGGCAGATTGGAAAGGTCGTGTTCCGGACGCCAGCGACGGCCCGCATCGCCCGGTTGGTCGGCGCCAGGGGCTTCCTGCATCTCGCCGTCCATTTCCTCGTCCATATACTCGCCGTCGTCGTCTTCTCCGTCACCGGCAGCTTGTTCGGACATGCCTTCGACCTGGCCGGTCTGCTCGTCGCCGCCCTCTTCCTCGCTTTGTCCACGCGTTTGGTCGTCGCTATCGTCCTGGCTGTCGTCATCCGTATCGTCAGAAGCGTCGTCATGTTCCTCCTGCCCCATGTCGACATCCATCGACCGGATGATATCGCAAGCCGCCTGGGCATAAGCCTCCTGATCTTCCAACAAGGGGGTCAACTCAGACAAGGCTGCCTGAAGACGCTCTTCCAGATGCGGGCGCCACAGGTCGACCACGGCTTTCGCCGCACCTGGGGGTTCTTCGCCGGTTATCGCTTCCCGCGCCAGGAGCCGGACCACATCCGGTAACGCCGATTCCGTGCGTTCCTCGATCCGATGAAAGCCCAAACGGCGGTAGCGCTGGTCCAGGGCTTCATGCAGATTGTCCCGCAAGCCGGACATGAACCGCCCACCGACTGCTTCGATCCGGGCATTCTCCAGCGCCTCGAAAAGCATCGGGGCGACCTCACCGCTGGGCTTCAACCGCTGATGCAGTGCCGCATCATGATGCTTCAACCGGACGGCAAGACCATCAGCCTCCCCGCGCACACGCCGCACTTCTTCCGGCGGCAGATTGCGGGCTGTCGGGAATGGCAGACGCGCCCGCTCCCCCGTCATATGGGCCGGTTCCGAGCCATAGACGACCTCGACCTCCGGCTCTCCAGAGACAGCACGGAAACAGGCCGCATTGGCGCGCTTGAAATCCTCTAGCGGTCCTTCACGATCCGCCATGTCGATAGCCTCCGGCCTTAGTGAACCTGGACCCCAAGTCCAGTATTCGGAAGATCTTCACCGAAACAGCGCTGATAGTATTCAGCAATGATCTGGCGTTCCGTTTCGTCACATTTGTTCAGGAACGTAACCCGGAAGGCAAAACCGATATCGCCGCCGAAGATCCGCGCATTCTCCGCCCAGGTCAGAACCGTCCGCGGGCTCATGACGGTAGAGATATCGCCGGCAATGAAGCCTGTGCGGGTCAAATCAGCACATTGCACCATGGCTGAGATCTGATCGCGGCCTTCATCGGTATCGAAGTCGGTTGCCTTGGCGAGCACGATCTTAGTCTCGATATCATGCGGCAGATAGTTCAGCGTCGTGACGATCGACCAGCGGTCCATCTGACCCTGGTTGATCTGCTGCGTCCCGTGATAGAGCCCCGTGGTATCGCCCAAACCGACCGTGTTGGCGGTCGCGAACATCCGGAAGAAGTTATGCGGACGGATGACCTTGGATTGGTCAAGTAAGGTCAGCTTCCCCGCGACTTCCAGAACGCGCTGGATCACGAACATCACATCAGGGCGGCCCGCATCATATTCATCGAAGCAGATCGCAACCGGATGCTGCAACGCCCAGGGCAGGATACCTTCACGGAATTCCGTCACCTGGACCCCATCACGCAGGACAATCGCATCCTTACCGACAAGATCAATCCGGCTGATATGGCTATCCAGGTTCACCCGGATACAGGGCCAGTTGAGGCGCGCTGCGACCTGTTCAACATGGGTCGATTTACCCGTCCCGTGATAGCCTTGGATCATGACCCGGCGGTTATGCGCAAAACCAGCAAGGATCGCCATGGTCGTGTCGTGATCGAATACATAGGTCTCGTCCAGTTCCGGTACATGTTCCGTACGGGCGGAATAGGCCGGGACCATCATATCGCTATCCAGGCCGAAGGTCTGGCGCACCGACAGCTCCATATCGGGTTCATTCAGGCCTTCGAGCGAGGGCATCGCCGTCGCGGCGTCAAGGGTGCTCATCTTGGAATTCCTACTCACTAGCTAACTGCCGCCGAAAGTATGATAACCGTCGGGGCCAGAGGGGGCGCGCGGTGACAGAAAAAACATTGTCCGGCACAGCCCCAAGTCAAGCGGGGCAAGCCGGACGAAACTGATACGGGCTTTGCTACCGGTTAGAACCGGCCAGCACCTCCCGCAATACGGCATAGGCATGATTAATGGCTTTCAGCCGTTCCTCCGCCATTTCATCCCCGCCATTCAGGTCAGGATGCAACCGCTTTGCAAGTTCCTTATATCGTGCCTTAAGCTCGGTCAAGGTAAGGGGCTCGGTAAGCTCTTTCCCAAAGCCAAGTGTTCGGTAGGCAGCGGCCTCTTCCGGCGTTTGCGCGAAGGGATGTTGACTGTCCGGTCCCGGCTGCGCACGAAAGCCGGCACCTTCCTTCTCCCCATCCAAACCACCGAAATCCGCATCAAATTTCCGGTTCAAATCCTCCGCCATCCGGGTCGCTGCGAGCCGCAATCCCATCGGCCAGGTCGGGCGCCCCCAACAACTGTCATTGCGAATATGCGCTTCGATCTGATCCGCCGTGAACCCTTTGCAATAATCCCAGGCCGCATTGTATTCGCGCGCATGCAGCTTACAGAACCAGTAATAGTCCCGCAGCCTGTCCCGAGATTTGGGCGCACGATGCAGACCAGCCTCCAGACATTCCGGATGATCGCATAAGCGTTCCGGTGCCGGGTTGCGGTTCAGCGCATGCTCTTGTATCGCCTTGTCCATAGGGTTGAGTATGGGACGCGCCCCAACCCGCTGCAAGGGCCGCAGGCTCGATCAAATCAATGCTTGGAGAAAAAGCTTATGTCCGTAGAAGCAGAAATGCGCCGCAAGCTCGAAGAGGCTTTTCAGCCGCAACTTCTGGAGATCGAGAATGACAGCCACCGCCATGCCGGTCATGCCGGAAGCCCCGGTACCGGCGACAGTCATTTCAATGTCGCGATGATCTCCGCCTCCTTCGAAGGCCAGAACCGCGTCGCCCGGCAACGCGCGGTCTATGCCTGTCTGGCAGATGAGCTTAAAGGCCCAGTCCACGCCCTGGCGCTCAAGCTGAAAGCACCAGGGGAGTAGCTCTTAACTGCCCGAAAGCCCGTTAAACCGACCGGCAGTTCCTGAGCCAGTCTCCGTGTTTGTTGCATTCGACGTTTCGTGAATCGTTACTTCGTGCGCAAGCTCGCCTGCAATATTGCCATTCGCATTCTGCAGTGTCCCTTTGAAAGCGCCTGTGCAACCGCCAGCCCCAAAGGTACTGCAGTTAAAGGTAATGTTCGATTGAGAATCGAACACAGCTAACCCGTCGACGCCCGAATCGAAGGAGTTAGAAAGCAGTGAGAAACTACCTGTGCCAAATGTCGTGCTGTTGATCGATACGGACGAACTCCCTCCCCCGATCGTGCGTGACGCAAAATTCAGATCCAGCTGCACATCATAACTCCCCCCACCTGGGAGAGCGACCGTGCTTTGGAAAAAGTGAAACGAGCCCGTTTGAGTATCGAGTTGAGAAATTGTGTTTGTGACACCAGCAATTAGAGACTCTACCCCTGGGTCTTCTTCTTCTTCTTCCTCAATCTCTTGCGTTCTGGCCACGATTTCGCCAACTTCAACAGCATTCTGAAAAGATACTGCAACTTGCTGCCCGGATAAAACTTCGGCCTGCTCCAATAACTGCGGATCATCGCTGCCGCCGCCGTCACCTGACTGAGTGCCCTCGCCGTCAGCATCGGCGCTCCCTTCAACGCCGGTCCCTGCACCCTCATCTGCATTCGACTGGGACTCTCCACCCTCATTGCTTTCGCTATCGCCCTCCTCGGAGAGCTCAGAGGTGATCTGTTGCACCCGCGCTGGCGGCAGAAGCTTCGGCGGCGTCGGCGGCGCGCCGGGCACCAGGGTCGTCGCATAGCCGGGACGGCCAATAGTGACAGAGCCCAGATCGTTCGTAACATTGATTCGACCGACGGTTTCGCCGGCATTGTTCACAGCGCCGGGACCAAGCAGCACAACCTCTGTCGCGTCCGGTGTCACAACACCGCCGACAATGGTCCCGCGAATCCCAATGGTTCCAACCGGCAGCTTGACCGTCATGTCATCCGGCTTCCGCTTGGCGATCTTGCCGGTAATGAATCGAAAAACCCCCTTGGTGACAGAGGCAACAATTTTCCCTGCATCCGTCGCCGGATCATAGACAAACTCATCAATGGTAAGCTCGCTATCCGGCCCGATAGTAAAGACGGTTTCATCCATCAACAGGATCTGCATCCCGCTGCGCTCACCCGACGCGATCTCATCTTCCAGAAAGATCGGCTCGCCACTGGCAACCCGCCGCCCGACAACATTCTGCCCACGCGACAATTGCACCTGCCCGCGCACGACAGCGGACACCCCGACCTGAGTATCGGTATCAACCCCGGATTGGCTCTGCGCGGCAGCCGGGTCGCCCCTTCCGAGGAGGCAAACGGTCAGCGCGACAGCCAAAGATAACGTTTTCCACATAGTCACCACTGGCGCTCCCAATGCTACGCCTATTGTTGTTGCGGCGGACATTAGCAGAAAGGATCGACATGCAAAGCCTTCAGCCTGGGTGATTTGCATAAAAGTCAAGTTTTTTCACCGGGCTTGCCATGCCTTCAGCACTCTCCCAAACTATCGACTGAATTTGTTAGGATTAGGGACCAAACATGTCTGATATGATCGGAAAATGCGCATTGATTACGGGGGGCTCCCGCGGGATCGGTGCCGCGGCGGCGCGTCTATTGGCGGCGGCCGGGTGTAACATCGCGTTTTCCTATGTTTCCGATACCGCAGCCGCCACCGCGCTGACCAGTGATTTGGAAGCGATGGGTGTAAAAGCACGCGCCGTGAAGGCTGATATGGGCACGGAAGACGGCATGCTCGCCTTTTTCCAGTCCGTGGACCAGGCTTTCGGTGCGCCTGACTATGTTATCAACAATGCTGGCATTACCGGCGCCATTACCAAAGTCGCGGAACTCGACACTGCAGAACTGCGTCGCGTGGTAGACGTCAATGTCTTTGGGGCCATGCTCTGTTGCCGTGAAGCCGTAAAGCGCCTGTCGACAGCCCATGGCGGGCGCGGCGGCGCCATCGTCAATCTATCTTCCGCTGCCGTGCGTTTGGGTTCCCCCAATGAATTTGTTCACTACGCCATGTCTAAGGGCGCCATCGACAGCCTGACACTCGGCCTCGCCCGTGAAGTTGCCCAGGAAGGCATCCGGGTCAACGCGGTCGCGCCCGGCCTGATCGAAACGGACATCCATGCCTCCGCCGGGGCGCCGGATCGGTTGGAACGCCTGGGCCCCGGAGTCCCGATTGGCCGCGCTGGGACCGCAGAGGAAACCGCTGAGGCGATTCGCTGGTTATTGAGCGATGCGGCCTCCTACGTCACCGGTGCCATCTTGCCGGTGACCGGCGGACGCTAAGGGAAGGCCACAGTACAAATGGACGGCCCGCTTTCCAGCTACCGCGCGCTTTTGCATGACGGGACTTTGAAGCCCGATCCGATACAGGCGCTCGCCGCAGAGAAACTGCAAAGCCTGCATCATGCCTTGAACGGCTACGTGCCCGCACTTGGAGAGAACGGCGGCTGGAAGGCGCGCCTCGGTCTCTCCCGCCGCAAAATCGACCCGCCCCAAGGCCTCTACATGCATGGCGGAGTTGGGCGCGGAAAGTCCATGCTGATGGATCTATTCTTCGAAACAGCACCGGTCGAAAAGAAGCGTCGGGTTCATTTCCACGAATTCATGATCGAGGTGCATGAGGCCATCCATGAATGGCGTCAGGCGCAAAAAGATCGCGAAACCAAGGAAGTCGATCCCCTGCCGAAACACGCGGCGAAGGTCGCGGAGGGCGCCTGGCTTCTCTGCTTCGATGAGTTTCATGTCACAGACATTGCCGACGCCATGATCCTGGGCCGATTGTTCACCGCCTTGTTCGATCTGGGTGTCGTTGTCGTCTCCACCTCGAACTGGCCGCCGCAGGACCTCTATAAACACGGTCTGCAGCGGGAGCAGTTCTTGCCCTTCATCGATCTGGTACAGGAAAAACTCGACATCCTGCATCTGGACTCGCCGACGGATTATCGAATGATCCGTCTGAAGGCCTTAAAGACCTACCACGCGCCGCTGGGGCCAGCCGCGACCCGGGAGATCAGAAAAGCCTTTGACGAGTTGACCGAAGGCGCCCGCGCCGAACCGACCGTGATCGAAGTGAAAGGGCGGGAGGTTCCCATCGACCTCGCCGCGCGTGGTGTCGGGCTTAGCAATTTCGATAGTTTATGTGCCAAGCCGCTCGGCGCCAGGGACTACCTCGCCATCGCCAAGACCTTCCACACGGTGATCCTGGATGGCATCCCGCGCCTCTCTGCCGAGAAGCGCAATGAGGCCAAGCGCTTCATGACCTTGATCGATGCGTTATATGAGCAACATTGCAACCTGATCCTCGCCGCCGACGCCGCCCCGGCCGACCTCTACCGTGAAGGCACGCATGCCTTTGAGTTTGAACGCACGGTGTCCCGGCTGATGGAAATGCAGTCGAAAGAGTATCGCGAACAGAACCATAAGGGCGGAGATGAAAGTTAGGCTCTGTTCGGCGTTGACCACAGGCGCAGACCGTCCTATCTATCGCCTTCGCCCGCTTAGGCAGGCGCCCCTGTGGCGGAATTGGTAGACGCGACGGATTCAAAATCCGTTTTCCTTACGGAAGTGCGAGTTCGAGTCTCGCTGGGGGCACCATCTTACGACAGCGGCTGTCAGGGCCTGTAGCTCAGTTGGTTAGAGCGGACCGCTCATAACGGTTTGGTCGCGGGTTCGAATCCTGCCGGGCCCACCATCCCTCCCACATCCCGTTGATATCTGGGAAAAATAAGCAATTTCAACGCCTTGATCTTCCATATGTGCCGAGTAGGTGGTACAGAATGGGGTATGAAAGACGTGGGAAAGCAGAACTGGCTATGGTGGCGAAAAGAGGCGAATGGGACACGGATGTTTTACATCCGTGCCACCGTTCCGGTCGACCTGGTGGATATCTACGGCAAGAAAGAGATCAGAAGGTCACTCCGCACCAAAGACCGGAAGGAAGCCAATCGCCTCATCAAGGCAGAAGCAGCTCTGCTCGAAGAAGAGTTCGAACGTCACCGTCGAGAGCGGGACAGGACAGAGACAAGTGACGTCACCAAAGCCCAGCTTTGGGTTCTGGTTTTTCAGTGGTTCCGCGACCACGACAACGCCGACGCAGAGGCGTGGCAACGCCTGGACAACGAAGAGGATCGCAAGCAAGCGCGCGAGGTTCTACGGGACGATCTCGGCGGCTTCGGTGATCTCGACGACCCTCGAACCTATGATGAGGTTGCCCAGGACGCAGACGAGTTGCTTCGCCAAAACAGCATCTCCCTGGACCCGTCCAGCGGAATGCACCAGTACCTTGTCCAGGAACTTCACAACGCGACAATTGAACTGTTGCGTAGACGGTTGGCCAGAGTTGACGGAAATTTTGACGCAGCGACGGATACCCGGTTCGACGTTCCGGCTCCGTCTCTCTCGGTTAGTTCGACGGTAACTGCTGGTACGCCTGGCGGCATGACGCTCGCCGAGCTGATGGAGGCCTATAAGAACGACCCCAACAACGAGAGCTGGGAAGACAAGACTGGGCTTGGATACGACTTCACCTTCCGCGTCATGAAAGACGTGATCGGAGAGCAAACCCCAGCAGCGAACTTGAACCGCGACCACTGCCGTTCAGTCCAACGCTTGTTCATCCGCCTGCCATCGAATGCAACGAAACGGTTCCCCGGCATGTCTCCTGTTGAGATAGCCGATCATGCCGAACGCGCGGGGGTGAAGCCAATGGCCCCAGGCACAGTGAACTCCTACATCCACAAAATGTCCTCGTTCCTCGGCTGGGCCAAACTTGAAGAATACATTGCAACCAACCCGGCAAAACGCCTGACGGTTCGGGACGAGGTGCATGACAAGGACAAACGCGACGCCTTCTCCACTGACCAACTCAAGCTGATCTTCAACGCTCCTCTCTACCGGGGTTGCAAGGACGATGAGAAGGGTTACGCTACGCCTGGCAATAATGTGGTGCGTCGCGCCCGGTTCTGGGTGCCACTCATCAGCTTGTTCCATGGCATGCGCCTGAATGAAATATGTCAACTCGCTCTAAATGACATTGAGGTGGTTAATGATGTTGTCTGCATCCGCATCCGAGCCGATGGGGAAGGACAGAAGGCAAAGACACGCGCGGCTCGCCGCATCATCCCCGTGCACTCAGAACTCAAACGTATGGGTTTTCTCAGCTACGTAGAGACGTTGCGGGAACGTGGTGAGAAGCGAGTGTTCCCTGAATTGACGCAGGACAAGCGAGGTTACTATTCAGGTAGTTTCGACAAATGGTTCGCCCGGTTCTTGATCAAGAGCGGAGCCAAGACGGATAGCACGTCTTTCCACTCGTTCCGACATACGTGGCGTGACGCTCTGAGGCGCGGGAAGGTCGACAGATCATACGCACTGTTGTTAGGCGGCTGGTCAGGTGGCAATCCTGACGACGAGAGATATGGAAGCGACGAACTTGTGCCCTTACTGGCCGAGGAAATGGCCAAGGTCCGTTACGACGGGTTGGACCTGTCGCACCTTTACGTGTCGGAGACACGATAGCATGAAAGGGAATGGGGGCATGTCTTTCTCAAGAGATTTTCTCACTGCACTTGGAGCATGGCAGCGTGGCTGGCGTGAGAAGAAAGACGCCAGAGAAATGATCACCCAAACACTACTGGAGGCCATTGACGCCGAAGGTTTGCCTGACGCTGCTCGTAAGGTTGACGGTGAATGCTGGCGCAAACGCTTCCTGGTGGCGAATAACCCTCAGAATGGCGGGGACATGGTTCCGCTGATTGTGCAGGGTCAAATACAGGAAGGCATAGCGAGTTGGACGCTTGAGCGTGACATGGCCTACAACTTCAAGGGTTTGCTTCAGTTGGACAGCCAACGCCGTATCGTTGAAGGGTCAACAGCTGCCGTCTTTCGACGCGCGCCCGCGCCAGATGAGATTGTCCTGAACATCGACGCTCTTTGGAAACACTCTGGCTTCCCGGAAGCAGTGCAGGAATTTGCGGACTACGTTGACCAGACGGGCGAAAGTGAGCAGAAGCGAGCAGCTGAGGCGTTAACGTATTTTGGGCCGGGACCCAACTGGCAAGCCGAAGTCATTCTCAACGCGCCACTTTGTTGCAATGAGGTTGAAGCGATGGTCGGACGTAGTAGCTCGTTCGAAGTTCTAAGCAAGCTTGCGGGACATTCAACAGATGACGAGCAAGAGTGGTTCTCCAAGCAACTGGTTGCTGCCGATATTAACCCAGAGGAAGCACGATGGTTAACAGGCGACAGAATACAGGCGGCCTTGCTGCGAACAGCGAATAGGTTTGCCAAGAGGTTGGAAAGCTTGCGAGAGGGTGACCCTGATAGCCCATGATCAGAGATGCTGCCCATTTCTGGAAGACTGCAAATCTACCGCTTACTCATACTTCCGGCACCAAGACCTCGACCTGTGACACCGCCATCTTGAGCCGGTCGTCAGGAAGCGTCTCGGCAAGGTAGCAGAGCCGGGCTTCTAGTTCCACCCGCTCAGGCCTCTTTGCGTCGGTCTCTTCGATGTCGAGGAGTTCGACCAGTGTCACCTCCAGTGCCGTCGCCATGCGGTGCAGGGTGTCGAGGCCTGGAAGCGATTTGCCGCGCTCTATGTTGGAAATACTCTCGACCGAGAAATTGGCGTCGTCCGCCTTCATACGGTCGGATAGGGCCTCCTGGGTCAAGCCTCGGGCGAGCCGGATCGAACGGACACGGACGCCTAACGTCTGCTTCAATAATTTTCTCATAAGACGGAGTATTGATCCGGGTTTCGCGCTTGACCATGGTGCGTGGTACGGTAGGATTTAAATTACATGATGCGCAATCCGGGTTCGAATTTACGCAACTGTTGCAACGGGTTGCACGAGACCGGAACCAAAGACGAGAGGAGTGGCGAGCGATGGCTGGTGGTAAGGATGAGAACGGCGGTAAGCCGGTCAAGAAAGGCGGCACGTTCAAGAAGATCATGCTCTGGTCCGCTGGTGGCTTTTTCCTACTCACAGCGGTTGCAGGCATCCTCTCCGACAAGGACACGCCGTCCTCTGCCGGAGACGCAAACGCCCCCGAAGTCGCCGACACAGACACTCCAGTTGAACACTCCGTTCCTCTCGCGGAGATTGATCTCGACGACTACCTCGCACGTTGCCATGCGGCTTCCGAAGCGGACTTCAACCACGACTGTCTGGGCAAGCAAGTTATCTGGGTGCTCTTCTTCTCCAGTGGCATGGAGAACCCGCGCGTCCTGATGAATAAGCCCGGCGATTACTCGACAAGCTTCCTGGTGTCTTTCGACGAACTGCCCGACTGGGGCGACCGTGGTGCGGCATCTTGGACAGGGCGTAGAGTTAGTGTCGCTGGGACCATCGCGGCACCGGACGGCGGTATCGTATTGGAGAACGCCAGAGTGGTTGAAGATGAAGGGTGGCGAGACCGTGCCGTTGAGATGGCCCGTGCTCGTGACGATGTCCTCGAAGCCATGTGGCCACAACCGAATGGCATCTCCTTCTGGGTCGCGATGCGGAACACTGGACAATCCCGTGACAATGACGCGACACAGTTGTGTGGTGAGTTATGGCGTGCCGGACGTCCTGCCGACTTCTCGGTCATGGTAACGATCCTTGATGCCGCCCGCATCGCTCAACAGGAGGAGATTGGTAAGGCGAGGTGCTCATCATGAACCGGCAAACCGTGAAGGAGCGGCCATAGCATGACCATCCGCCTCGATCCCGGCGTCCACCCGAGCCCAGATCGAGGAGTGTGTGCAGCAGAGGCCACAGCTTTCCTGGCGGGTGAGCCTCACTCCGATCATCCAGCGTGCCTTTGCCCGATCCTTGGAGAAGCGCTGCGCTGGATGAATGAACTAATGGCGGCAGATGACCGCAAGCTCCTGGTTCAGCTTTGTCGTTGCGGCCGTCTATGCCACTGGTGCTGAAAACAACGAGGGAGATAGCGGCTTTGGTTTCGACGAGGCGGACGCCTTTGCCGACGACATGGAGACCGCGCTTCAGGACGGCTCCGACTTTGAAGGAACCGCTGGCGGTCCGGTCGAGGTGCAAACTGTTGCCGAGGATACGGTTGTTGTTGAAGGCGCTGTGTTTGTTTCTGACGGACGGATTAGCGCCGATCGATTGGATTTCGGGTCTGGGCGGTTCGAAGAGGTTGCGGCGTTCTCCAACTCGGATTCGGGTGTTGCGGCAGCGTCCGCTACCCGCCTGGAGTTCGGCGAAGCGGTTCTCGTCAACACCAGGGATATCGAGATAACGGGCCAAGGATTATCCGTGAGTTTCGTGGAGGCTTTTCGCGACAGGGAAACCACGATCACGCTAGCCGACGATCTTTCTAGAATCGGCGACCGGTTCGAACTATCCGGTGCCGATCTTCTACTGGTGGAGCCGTTGACCGTCCGGAATGTGCCGCCCGCAACAATCTCCGTGAATAGGACGCATGTCGGGTTCGATCCCACCAGTAATGCCAGCCTCGACATTCGGCTTAGGGATCATCCATCGGTCCAATTCGAAGGGACGGGCAATCCCGCCGAGTAAAAAGAACATGTATAGTTATCAATAGTTTGTTCTGGCGTTGTCGCATATAAAAGTCGAAGAAAACACGGTAAAACAGATTAAAGCGGTTTAGCCTGAGCACAGTTTGGGCACAATACGATTAGGTGGCTGGTTGCCACGCTGTAGTGAGGGCGTTGCTAAGATCTGTGTCATTCGGCATGTCAAATAAATCACCGCCGTCTTGACCACTATTCGCAGAAGACCAGCTCGCCATTGCGCTCACCAGTTGTTGAACATTTGATTCGACCAACACTTGACCGCCTGCCTCAATTCGGTCCATTCGGCTGTCTGACGATGACCCAAACCAGTCTTGCAGAGTAACCGTATCGTTGCAGTTGATCATGGCGATGTGTAGGTCGTTTCCTTCCTGGGACAACCAGAAGTCATTCTGGGTCAGATCACCACCAAACCGCAACGTATCCGTCGTCGATCCATCCATGCCTGCGTTTGATATCGTGTCTGAGCCATCGCCGTGTGAAAACTCGATAATATCGTTCCCGCTACCTGCCAGAATAAGGTCATTCCCCGCACCACCGATCAGAACGTCGTCGCCGTCACGACCGTTCAGCACATCGTCGCCATCACGTCCCTCAAGACGGTTCGCGCTATTATCGCCAGTCAGACTGTCAGCGTGGTTCGAACCAACTGCGTTCTCAACACCAACAAAACTGTCTCCAACGGCCTCGTTATTGCCGTAGACATTGCCCCAATAACCGTGCGATCCACCACCCCAGATCAAATCAACAGAGACACGGCTGTCCGCACCGCTGAAGTCAGCCGTATCGATACCATCACCGCCACGGAAGGCATCGCCACCAGCACCACCGACCAAACTATCATCACCGGCACCGCCCGAAAGCACGTTGTTCCCAGCGTCACCAGTCAGTTCATCATTGAACGCACTGCCAACAAGACCCTCGATACTCGTAAGCTGATCTGTCTCCTGAGTGCCAACGGACGAAGATACTTCATTCGAACCAGCACCGGAAATCGTCTCTATTGTCGCAACGCCCGTCGCAAGATTGGCTACTACCCGATTACCAGAATCTGAGTAATCCGCGACATCAATCCCAGCGCCACCATTCAGTGTATCATCCCCGTCGCCGCCTTCGAACACATCGTCACCGGCACCACCATTCAGGACATCATCCCCACCGCCGCCACTCAAAGCATCGTTTCCACCGCCGCCATCGACGTTATCCGCTTCTTGGGAGCCGAGAAAGAAATCGGCGTCGCTCGAACCCTGAAGCGAACCGCTCATCCCCGCCGTGTCGACAACATTCACCTGTACCGTTTGCGATGAGGCAATGCCGTTACCGTCAATCCATTGTGCCGTGAAACTGTCCAGTCCACTGAAACCGTCGGCCGCACGATAGTTGAAGGTGCCATTGTCGTTAATTGTTACCGTGCCGTTCGACGGTGACGTTAACAATTCCATCTCTGCGATACCGGCACCAGCGTGGAAACGCCCGATACTGCCATGCGAGTCACTGCCTGCACGCACCAACACTCTGCTGATCGAAGCTTGCGGTGCGCTCGCCTCTAGATCCTGATAAGCGACGGAGAAGCTTTGCGTGGCCGACAAACCGCCACTATCCGTGACAACTGCCGTAAGGTTCAGCGTATCCGCCGTGATCCCGGTCGGGTGCGTCGCGATCTTCACAACGCCCGTCACGCTGTCGATTGTAAAGATGCCATTGGCATCATCGCTCAAGGAATAGGTATGCGTATCACCAACATCTGGGTCGTCCTGCACACCGACGGCACCAACTACTGCGCCGATCCGTGCGAACTCCTTCACCGTCCCAAAGCCGCCACTCAACGAGCCTGGCGCTTCGTTCACATCGTTTACATCCAGCGTATAACTCGCTGTCAATGTTTCACCCGACTGGCTCGACGCCTGCACTGTGAAGGTCTGTGTCGCTGCCGTCTCATGGTCCAGCGAGCGAGCCGTTGCGATTGCCCCAGTAGCGCTATCAATCACGACACTGCCACCGGCATCATCTGTCAAACTGTAAGCCCAGGTACCACCGTCCGCATCAACAGCTGAAATCTGGCCAACAGACGCACCGGATGCCACATTTTCATTAATGTTGAGCCCACCAGTAAGTTGCAGACTAGCCCCGAATGAAACATCGCCATCTGAGAAACGGCCCGTCTCAACGCCGACCAGCGTATCTGTACCATCAACGCCACCATTGTTGTGGCTGACGACGAGCCCATTGCCGGTAGATGTAACTGTATAATCTGCTTGATTGCCCGTGAACACGGCAACGTCGACCCCTGCGCCACCATCGATATTATCGTCACCGGAACCGCCGGTCAGCGTATCAGCGCCGCCATTGCCCTTAATGATATCGTTACCAGCATCACCCTTCAGCGTATCTGCGGCCTCACTTCCCTGAAGTTGGTCATTACCACCACCGGCGCTAACGTTTGAGTCGGATGAAGAGGCAACGATCAACTCGTTAGCATTTGTGCCAATATAAGAACCATTACTCAACTGAGAGTAGCTTTTACGCTCAATTGTTGCCGGTGATTCTTCATTGGTTTCAAAAATGTATAAGTCGCCATTCCTATCGAACTCCAAGTCATTGGTTCGGCTATGATAGTCTCCAGCGGACCCAGTCGCTACGATGTGTGCATCGCCAAGCGGAGAAAGTGCCGAATCAAACGACCGCTTGATCGACTGAGTGCCCGTGTTCCAGGCGAGATGGACGTTACCACTCGGATCAACCACGAGATCGACTTCACTGGGCCAATTAATTCCGGACAATCCAGCCGCGACTGAAACAGGATTGCCAATTTCAGTACCATCCTGGGCAACCCGCCTAACGAAAATTTCCTGTTGATATGCGTGGTTACTTCCATGCCTAGTTACAAAAGCGACCACTGTTGTTCCGTCAGGCGCTTCGGCTGCATCCACAGCCCAAATGCCCAATTCTCCCGGTGATGCGACAGTACTCGACGAAATCAATCCCAAACTCTTGTCGTAGATATTTACTTTTTGGGAAGAACCCGGACCTTTGCCAGCGATGACATAACCATTCTCAGTAACATCGAAATCGAAACCTCTGGTCGAACCAAAACTAAATTGGCCAACACCTGTCGTGTATTTAGCGAGAGACCCGTCTTTTTGTATTTCGCCCAAAACGACATTAGAAAACGTGCTTTCCGCATAAGCGACAAGGACTTCCCCATTGTGGCCTTGATTCAGTTGCAGATATCGATAGCTCGTATTCTGGAAGCCTGGAACAGAATGGCTTCTCACAATTTTTCCAGCGGCATCGAATTGTCGATATTCGATACCACCGCCACTGCTGCTTTGATAGGGAATTTGACTCCATCCACCGTACCAAGCAACCGCGAACCCGCCGTCGGCGAGGCCAACCACACTGGGTTGACTATAATCTTCCATAAAGACCTGATTACCTTCCACATGGACTGGTGATGCAGCGGTTCCATCTAAGTTTAGTTTCTGAACGACCAGATCGCCTTTGGCACCCCTATCAACACCAGGGGAAGAGGCAGGTGTGTAGTTACTGAAAAAGGCTGTTACAATTGAGTTCGAATTTGGAGAAACTGCGATATTGCCAAATCCATTTTGCACTCCGACCACTGATGAAGGGTGACTGACGGGCTCTAGTTGTCCTGTCCCGCTCGAAACATCAGCACGCTGAACGTTAATGTTTTGGAGAGAAACGTCGCCATTTTCATCGGAAACCTGGACATCAAAACTGTCAACCTGACCGGTGCCAGCACTGACTGCGGCGGTGTACAAAAAATTCCCTTCTTGATCGATGCTGACTGTTCCTGAGTCTGGTTGCGTTGAGATCGAATAGCTTAACGAATCCTCTTCTTGATCAGACGCGCTGATTTTGCCCGTCGCGAAAACCGCATCCCCGAGCAAAGTGATAGAGAGAGCCTCGACATCAGGAGCATCATTTACATCGGCTACAGAAACAAAGACAGTTCGATCAACCGACAACCCGCCACTGTCGGTCGCGCGGATCGAAATCCCATGGCTGGATGCCGATTCGTAGTCTAGTACTGCTGCGGTCGTAATCTCACCCGTCGATGAGTTTATCGAGAATCGACCACCGGCATTATCGACCAATGAGTAACTATGCGTGTCGCCTACATCGGGGTCGCCGTCTACGCTGACTGTGCCGACTGATGTGCCAATGGCAACATTTTCCACGATGCTCGTCGACGAAAGTGAAAGACCTGTTGCTACTTCATTGACGTCGTCCACGGCGATCGACACAGTCTCTTCAAGTATTGTCGCGTCGCTACCCGCAGCCCGAACGACGAGAGTGTGCGTGGCTGCTTCTTCATGATTCAAGGCCCGTACGGTGCGAATTTGGCCCGTTGTGGCATCAATCGTGAAGTCGCCTGTGTGGGCGCCTGTAAATGAAAATGCATAGGTTTCAAAACCGCCAGAGAGAACCGATGCCGTACCGACTAATGTCCCGGCGGCCAAATTCTCCGCAACGGATGATGTATTCAGAACCAAGGTTGGTTGCGTCGCGAGATCGCGTAACCCGTCGGAAAATTGTGCTTTTTCCACACCGGACAGACGATCTGTGCCGTCTCGGTTTGCCGTTTGATCCGCGATTACAAAAGCACCGTTGTCCAGAGTAATAGAATAATCCGTAAACGCGCCAGAATAAACCGCTATGTCTTCACCAGTGCCACCAGATAGGACATCGTCGCCACGTCCGCCTGACAATGTATCGGCACCAGCGCCACCGGTCAGTGTATCTGCGCCGCGCATGCCAACCAGCTCATCCGCTGTTGCGTCACCAACAAGGATGTCGCCCGCGTCACCACCAAACACCGTCTCAAAGTCGCCATTAAGCGTGTGACTGGCGCCGCTGAAACTAAAATTACCTGCAGCGAGATCCACTGTTACTGCACTGGTAACAGCCGCAAGGTTCAGGATATCATTGCCGCCTGTATCGGTCGTCGATGATCGAGATCCACTTGCAAGTGAGCTATATTGATCCGTGAAAACATAGGTGTCGTCCTGACTGCCCGCATCACCATAAGCTGCTAGTGTCACAGAATCCAAAAAACCGCCATCAAGCGAGTGCGCATCGGAGATTTGCACAGTCCATAGACCACCACTGTCCTCACCGCGAAACGCTTCACTCGTCAATAGGAAGTCGATGTTATCCTGACCCGTCCCCCAGGTAGAGCCGGACCCTTTGCCGGGTCGATCAACAAGCGTGCTGACCGTGCCCGACGGCGATGTCAGCGTAATCGTCAGATCACCGATATAGCTGTGCGTAATATCTGTATCGAGAGTAACCGTATCGATATCAATGCCGCTTGAAAGATTGAGGGTGCGGCTTACCGTTCCGCTGTTCAGGATCGTCAGATTACTTGTATTGGTCACAGAGACCGAGGACTCATTGTTGAATGTCGATGTTTGGCGCCATGTCTCCGCCAATCGAACTGCCGCGTGGGCATCTGCAAGACCAAAACCAAAATTGTGGCTAAAGGTCAGGCCGCCGCCATTCCAATTCCCCGCACCATTGGTGACAAATCCGCCACCATTAACGCCGTCATTGCGTGCCGAATAGGCCAGAATGTCTTGTACATCACGGGCGCCTAGATTTGGATTGGCCTCCAGCAACAGCGCCACAACCCCCGCAACAGCCGGAGAGGCGAACGAAGTCCCGCTAACCGACGCAAAATCCCCAGAAGCAAAACCAAGAGATCCAACACGGTCCGTTGTATAGGTTTCTACACCAGGGGCGGAAACAAGGATCGAGGCCCCCGGCGTGCTGAAGGAAGCGATATTGCCGAACCGATCCGTCGCACCGACCGCGATGAGGTGACGATCATTCTGGAAGCTATGATAGTTTGTATTTTGTCCTACGAGCCCACCGTTACCAGCCGCAAATACAGTGACGCCGCCTAAGCCACCCCGGCCGTTTGTCGCATAGTCCGTCAGTAACTGCCCAGAGCGTTGGAACGCCGAGGTCGCAAAGTTGTCAAAGAAGAAACCGTTATAGCCCCAACTGTTGTTGATGATATCCAAGTTGTGGAGGCTTGCGCGCTCAAACGCCCGTTCGAATGCCGCAAAGCTCGACCCAGCGCCAAAACTAACCTTCAAGTCCGCGATACCAGCGCCAGGTGCCACGCCGACCGATCCAATTCCATCAATATTACCGGCGATCATACCCGCCACGGATGTTCCATGTCGTTCCGCAGCAGAAAGGTTTGGTTGTGAATCATTGTTGACCGCGTCCCAATCGAGATCAGATCTCAGATTGGCCGCCAGAGAGCTATGATTTGGGTCGACGCCTTCGTCGATCACTCCAACGACAACGCCGTTTCCTTGGTAGTCATCCCAGACAGAGGTTACATTCAAATCTGTTTGTGGGTTGGACGAGTTCAATAAATGCCACTGCTGGGAAAACTCAGGGTCACCTGGAACGATTAACGTATTGGGAACACCAAAAGCCTCATCGCCGCGAGCCCCAGTGGAAGTTTCTTTGCTATTGCTTTGATCAGTGCTGGCTTCGTGGTTAGAAATATCATGAGGTGAAGACACACCTACAGCCACCGGCATCGCACCGATCACATCGTCTTCATTCAAATTGCCCTTTTCCGGCCGATCTGTCATGCTTTTCCCTCACCAACTTTTTTGGATCGCCCAACCAGTTCCAGACATCCGCACCCACCGCAAATCAGCAATCAACAAAAACTGAACTAAACCTCTCTCGCACAACACCTGAGTTTCAGTTCCTAAATATAAACTACATGAACTCAATATACAACCAAAGCCCGCAAACCCTAAAGCAGGGGAAATTTCAAAACTAATCAAACGCCGAATGCTGCGCGCGGCACTGTCAGAGTAATCCGGCTTGAGCGTTTCATTGCGCAACCATAGCTTCGCCCGATGAAGAATCCATTCCGCTATTTCAACAGTTCGCCGGAAGTCATCCGACAGGCGGTCCTGATGTATATCCAGTATCCGCTGTCGTTACGGCAGGTCGAAGACCTACTGTTTGAGCGCGGTATCGACATCTGCCATGAGACAGTTCGGTATTGGTGGAACCGTTTTGGTCCGAAGTTCGCCGCAGAGATCAGAAAGAAGCGCATCCAACAACGAAACTTTTCTCTTTGGCGCTGGCATCTTGATGAGGTGTTCGTCCAAATCAACGGGGAAACTCATTACCTTTGGCGAGCCGTCGATCACGAAGGTGAGGTTCTAGAAGTCTATGCAACGAAACGCCGGGACAGAAAGGCCGCCTTGAGTTTCCTTAAGCGCGTGATGAAGCGCTATGGCCGCCCATCAGAGATCGTTACGGACCGACTTCGTTCGTATCGTGCTGCGATGAAGATCCTTGGAAATGCTGAGCGCCAAGTTTACGGTGCTAGGCTCAACAATCGTGCCGAAAACTCACATCAGCCGTATCGACGACGCGAAGGAGCGATGTCGAAATTCAAAGACATAAAGACGCTACAGAAATTCTCGTCCATCCACGCAAGCATTCACAACCACTTCAACCTCGAACGGCATTTGATAAACCGATTTGCATTCAGAATACGTCGGTCAAAAGCGTTGACCGATTGGAGAACATTGGCTGCATAGAATTTAGCATCCAGGTGTTGCGTTGGGTCCTTGGTGTTTTCTCTGACAGTGCCCCTAAATGCATTTTGCAGAACAGTATCGACCTTATTTAACCGCTCCTTGGAATATGCGGTTTCCCAGCCACTTGGAAGCGATGTGATACAGAGTGGCGGCTTGGTGTAGGTTTGAATACGTCTGGTTCCTGGGGCAGATAATGCTCCAGCGTGAAAAAAGGCATGCGGAACACCGATATCCTTGATGAATAACATCAAAGATCGTTCGACTTGGTAAATTGCCTTAGCGTTCGCTAAATTGTCTATAAGTCTATCTATTGGCACATTGCCAGTTGTTGGTTGTGACATTTCCCCCGCCTCTGCTGAGAAATTGAAGCAGCAGAACGCACCGAAAGCAAAGGTCTACAGCCCGAAACCAACTAAACCAGCCGGCCTGATGAATTATTGATAACGTGAGAGTTCAAAGTTTCGGGACCAACACGCGCGCGGAGACTAGGGATAGGCGTGCCTGAGGCACTGTCAGAGAAAGCGCCAAGGAAATAGCGTAACTCCTGGATGCCAAATTCTAAGCAGCCAATAACCTCCAATCGGTCAACGCAGCTGACCGGCGTATTTTGAATGTAGATCGGTTTATCAAATGGCGTTCGAGGTTGAAGTGGTTATGTATGCTTGCGTGGATGGACGAGAATTTCTGTAGCGTCTTAACGTCTTTGAACTTCGACATCGCTCCTTCTCGTCGTCGAAACGGCTGATGTGAGTTCTCGGCACGATTGTTGAGCTTAGCGCCGCAAACCTGGCGCTCGGCATTTCCAAGGATCTTCATCGCAACACGATACGAACGAAGCCGATCTGTAACGATCTCGGACGGGCGGCCGTAGCGCTTCATCGCGCGCTTAAGGAAACTCAAGGCAGCCTTTCGGTTCCGGCGTTTTGTCGCGTAGACTTCTAGAACCTCACCTTCGTGATCGACGGCGCGCCAAAGGTAATGAGTTTCTCCGTTGATCTGGACGAACACCTCATCGATATGCCAACGCCACCGAGAATAACAGCCTTCTCGGATACGGTTCTTTTTGATCTCCAATGCGAACATTGGTCCGAACCGATTCCACCAATACCGCACTGTCTCGTGGCAGATGTCGATGCCGCGCTCGAACAGTAGGTCTTCGACCTGCCGTAGAGACAGCGGATATCGGATATACATCAAAACCGCCTGTCGGATAACTTCCGGCGAGCTGTTGAAGTAGCGGAAGGGATTCTTCATCGGGCGAAGCTAAGGCCGAACGTCAAAACGCTCAATCCGATTTAGTCTGACAGCGCCTTCCGGAGAGATGTCAGATTCAGAATACTCGGACTTTCTAGAAGCCTCTCTGATTGAATCAACAAGACCGCTTAGACCAGTGTCCGTCATCAAAACAAGATGAGCCAAATCCTCCAATACTAAACACGCTCATACGTCCCAAATCATTCGACGACGGACAGAGCTGTTAAAATAGCGGAAAGGATTTCTCATCGGAGGAAGCTAAGGCCGAGCGTCAATTCTCTCAAACCGATTTAGTCTGACAGTGCCGTTCACTTTAAAAAGGCGATGATGGACTGTTACCCTCACTTGAAGTGAAGCAATGACCCGCTGATCGCTCATCGTTGCCATTTCGCAACAGACTTCCTTTAAACAAGATCCATTAACCATGATATGCAAAATAAGTTATTATTGAGGTTGCGCGCGAGTGCGGTGCCTGTTATTTCGATAAGTAGTAGAGAGTGCTCGGAAGAGCTTCAGTTCGTAGGTACGAATAAATAAGTCACGTCGAATCGAAATCTTGTCGATTTCGCGGAGGGGGCGAGTTTAAAGTCCACGAACGATCCGGAGCATTCGACGTTTGATTGTTCAGGTGAGAGGGAAGACAACATGAAACGTTTTTTATTTGGCGGAATAGTGGCTGGTGCCATCGCCCTTAGTAGTGCCAACGCCATGGCCCAAAGTTCCGTTGCAGACGATCAGGGACAAGCAAACAACCTTGTTACGTCTCAAACGTCCTCACAAGTTTCCGCGACGGTAGTAGCGCAAGTCAGCACCGGCGTTTCCGCTGCGATCGCTCCTCCAAGCGTGGGCATCTCTGCTCCTACGACAACCGGCAATGCAGGCACGATGCTATTTAGCTCCCGTCAAATGGTCGGGGAAGCAGCAGGTGGTCACGGCGACGCGCCGAAAGCTGGTATTTGGGTTCAAGCTGCCAATACCTGGGTTGACGGTGCCGACACCGGTGGTGAATTCGATGGTACGGCCCTCGCGGGAACCTTGGGTGTAGATTATAAGGTTTCCGATCGTGTTGTGCTTGGTGTTGCATTTGGGATTGAAGACCTTGATATCGACACGGCGTTCAATAACGGTACCTTCGAAGGTAGCGGCTATTCGATCACGCCATATTTTGGGGCACGTATCGGCGATAAATGGTCGATGTCTGCTTTGGTTGGGTTCTCCGATGTTGAGTACGACACTACCTCTAACAATGGTGCTACGACGTCTTCGTTTGACGCATCTCGCATAATGGGCGCGATCAACGTTGAAGGTAACTATGGCAAAGGAAAAGTCCGGATTTCACCGCGTGTCGGCGTAATGTACATGACCGAAGATCAGGATGGTTTCACCGACTCTGCCGGTACCGTATCTGCGGGTAACACGATTGATCTCGGTCGGGCCAGTGCCGGCGCGACGATCGGATACAACACTGGTCGTGTAGAACCCTACGCACGTGGAATGTTGGAATACGATTTCGTCAAGGAAGACGCCGTCGCTCTTGGCAATGGTAATTTCTCCAGCGACGACGAGTTTGGTTTGAACGCAGCGGTTGGTTTCAACTTCGGTCTTGGTCACGGCTTCTCCGGAAATATTGAAGGCTCGAGTGGCTCGATCTTCCGTGAGAACTTGGATACCTATACACTGAGTGCACGTCTCCGTTACAAATGGTGACATGATGCTCGTTCCCTCGACCGCAGGATGACCTGACGTTCTGCACAAAAGAAAAGCCCCGCCGACTTGGCGGGGCTTTTTTGTGTGTCGTCGGCGTTGTGTGGACCTTGTGTTACTTAAGAAAGCGCACTTCCCCTAGCGTACATTGTTGGACTTGTCTTAAAAAAGTAGACACGACCGTGCTCTTTAAGCGGCTAGATTTTCGTACGCCATTGGGCTGATGTTGCAAAGTGTCGAATGTCTTTGTTTCCGGTTATAGAAGTTCATGATGTACTCATTGATGGTTCTTTCTGCTTGTTCACGACTTTCAAACTTTACGCGCCATACCAGTTCAGCCTTCAAGGTCTTGAAGAAGGCTTCCACGACAGCATTTTCGTAACAATTTCCTATGCCTGACATAGACGCCAGGACGCCATACTGCTTCAGCGTCATCTGATATTCTGTCGCCATATATTGGCTGCCACAGTCTGTGTGATGAATCAGGCCTGGCTCTGGTCGTCTGAGGGCAATCGCCATCTTCAGGGCCTGTAATGCCAGATCCTGCTTCATGCGGTCAATTATGCGCCAACCCACAATGCGTCGGCTGTAGGGATCCATTACAACGGCCAGATAAATCCAGCCCCGGATGGTGGCGATGTAGGATAGGTCAACGACCCACTTCTCATTGGGCCTTACAGCTGTGAAGTCCTGTTCCAACAAGTTGGGTGCATAGCCAAAGGATGGCGCAGGCCCTTGACGCTGATACCATTTCTTCCGGCTACGGATAGCCTGGATGCCATTTTCCCGCATCAGACGGCCAATCCGGGTGTGACCAACGACCCAGCCTTTCTCCTTCAGTTCCTCAACCATCCGGGGACGGCCATAGGAATAATGGCTGCTTTCAAACTCAGCCCTGATAGGGGCCAGCAACACCGTCTCTTCCGTGGCGCGTTTGCTGGCAGGACGACTGCTCCAGGCATAATAGCCAGAACGGGAGACCGCCAGTATACTGCACAGACGGCTCACCTGATGATACTCCTTCTCCGCATCGATAAATCGGTAGCGCATTATTTTTGGCTCGCGAAGAAGGCCGTTGCTTTTTTTAAGATGTCGCGCTCCTCACGCAGGATCTTGTTCTCTTGGCGGGGAGCCGGGTAAGCTCTCGCTGCACGCCCTCAGCACCTCCCAAGGGCTCACTGGCGTCTTTCTGGTCCCGCCGATACTGGGTTTGATCCATTTGCCGAGGGTCGACTTGCCGATCCCCAAATCAGCGGCAACCGCTTCCCTGGGCAAACCGCTGGTAAGGGCAAGCTTTACTGCTTCACGCTTGAAGTCTGATGAATGTCTCTTGTGGGCCATATATTCCTCCAATCAGTATTCCTAAATCTGTTGAAGGTCGTGTCCACTTTTTTAAAACAAGTCCACTTCACCCATCGGCTTACTGTCATCATCTCTCGTAACCATACTCCCGTTCCTTCCTCTCTGGAGAAAGGAGCCGTCGATTCCTAAATGTGCGAAAGAGTTTTTACGTTATCCATTACCACAATCACCGCACGCATCAGGGTAAAATCTGCGAAGGCAGAGCGCCAACGCAGACACTGAGCGACGGAAAACGAATCTGGAAGGAAAAATTCATAGGCTGAATTTGAACTGACGGAGACCGCGTCAAAATCGGTGACCGTCAGATTAGCTCTGAACTATTTCAGTTTAGAGCCGTCAGCTTTTCGCCATCTCACAAATCGGCACGACTTGCATACCGTCTTTACCAGACACGCACAGCGCCCCTCCAACCTTATCGAAGCTCAAGGCGTTTGAACCTTTGCTCAAATTCGCGATCAGCGCGTCCTGCCCAGCACGCGAAATCTTGACACGCCCGTCACCTAAAAAAACGGTGATCGTGTTTCCATCGTTCGAAATCGCGCTTGTGCCCGCAATAGTCTGGGGAAACTTGTGAGTTACCGTTCCTGACATAAACTCAACAACATAGAAATTTCCGTCGGCGTCACCAACTACCGCGCGGCTTCCATCGCGTGCCCATTTGACGTCCGTCAAGGCGACATTAGAGATGTCGCTATGTAGTACCTTACGGACTTGATCGGCAGACCAAACCGACACTACCCCCTTGAAGGCCATTCACCAATAGTGTCCGTTGATAGGCGGAGGACGAAGCAACAATAGGGACGACTTGAGCACTGTCGACCGTCAAAGTGGGATTTAGAGCTTCGCGAATGTTGCCGTGAATGGCCTCAATAACCGCTTGTGTTGTCGCACCGGACACGGCTTCCATCATAAAGCCCATCTGTGCCGCAACCGGCACAGATGGTAGTGACAGCGTCAAGGCAAGTGCAAAGGTTCTCCCGCGCATATCCATACACTCCCGTGCTTTTGAACGACCCTCCCAGGCAGTTCATGCTACCAGATCAAACGATGAACCACTAGCGCTTAATCCGAGTAACCATATTTCTGCCGGATTCGCTGTTTACAAATACAAATCGAATGGGTGCCAATTCACGCACGGTATTGCCTTCCAGAGCGGGCATGGCAGAATGCGCCTTATCAGATACTTTCAAACGTAAGCACTCGATTGTGAAAGTTCAGTGAAAAAGTGGCAGCGATGTTATTGGCATGCTCCTGGCATCTTGTTTTCATTACCTCCTCGGAGCGTCCAGGGAAATACTCATGACGCCCAAGCCTTTGTCTAAACCGTCTCACGCCACAAGCATCCTATCATCGTGTTTGGTTATAATCGCCTGCATAGTTCTATTTGGCGCACCACTGGCGGCACACCCCATCTTCGACATTGGCATTTGGCGATGGACGACGACCTCTATCCTGGCAATCTATATTGGTACTCTCTTGTGCTGTTCATTCTTGTTGCTACAGAGCGGCGGAACGACCGCAAGACGAGCCCAGATTCCAGGAGGCGCAACCGCGGCGCTCACGCTTCTGTTGGCCTCTCTTCCGGGCGTCATTCTCTCCCCAGAGCCACTGGTTAGTGTTGTCGGAACGCCGCAATCAGGACACGGCATGCTCTGGTTCGCGGCTTTCGCAATCTTTTGCCTATTTTTCAGCCAAATCCGCGAGCACGCCGATTGGATGAGCCTGTGCGTTTGGAGCTTACTGACGGGTCTGGTCCTGGTGACCTTAATCCTGACATACGAAAAAATGGAACCAGGATTGAATTTGCTGATACCAGGGTCGGATACCTATGCATATATGGGGTTCTCCGGCATCATCGCCAGCATCACAGCCTGGCGAGGTATGCCGGTCTGGTCCAAACTGACGATGACCGTATCCGCCGTCTTGTTGCTGCTTTCCGACAACCTTGCTGCGCTGGTCTTCGCCATCGGTCTTTCGGGAGTATTCCTGATAGGCAGGGCATTTCTGGGCGCGTTAAGTGCCCGCGTCTTCTCCCGGTACGCGCTTTCCTTTTTACTTGTTATGGCGCTGGCAACGTTGCCGCCTTTACTTTTGTGGAACGCACCTGAGGAGTTTTTACCGCCGTCTATCGCGTCCAGATCGCTAATATTGGATATTCTCGCCGGATCAGTGACAAGAAGTTCGTCGCCAGTAATACTGTTTGGGAGTGGTTGGGGACACACTCAAAGCCTTTTCTACAACGACCTCCTTATGTCCGGTCATCCAATCTACGACAATTCCTGGGATTTCGTTTGGCGCGACATGTTTCACAGCCACAATATCTTCATTGAGACATATTTAGCGACAGGATTGGTCGGGCTAACTGTTTACCTTGGAATTTTCGCCTACGGGATTCAGTACGCGGCAATACACCGGAACTGCCTGCTGGGATATTTACTACTGTTTTATATGGCGCTTGGAACCGTTTGGTATGAGCTCATCTTCGTCATTCCCTATCTCGCCGTAGCAATCGTTTGGTGTAGCTGCCCCCCCGCCGACAAATTGCGGGAACCGGCCTTCGTCGGACGGTTTTGTCAGATGACGAGCTCCGCGTTGCGCGCCAAACCGGCACTGATCGGCGTTGGCGCGCTTTTTCTCGGCGTCTTCGTCGTTTCGTTATCCTTCAATCTGGAAATACGTCAATACAAACCCTCATATCTCTCACGAACCGATATGGACCTCCCCTCCATCGCGGCTATTCCCGAGAACCCGTGGCGTTCGGATAACGTTGAAGCTTTCGCTTTACGAGAACTTTGGCGAAAACGTAGCCTAATTCCAGGTAACGAGGGCCCGCGGGACTCACTGATCTTGGGGGTGGAGATCATCACCCATGTCGCACGGGCCATAGAGGAAACGAATTCGGCAGCCCTGGTCTTGGTCGGGATAACCTTATTTAATGAGCTCAGCGGCCAAGGTGCCGCCTTTTGGCAAAGAATCGGGCAGGGCGACACGCTTTGGCGGCGACTGGTTTTCCGACATTACGAACTGTCGCCTTGCCGTAGCGATGTCGCAGTCGGCTATTTTCAATATTTATTCGATACCCAGCGCTACAATGTCCTACTCGATGCGACTAAACAAAGGTTGCACCAATCGCCCTATGACCCGGTCGCCTTTTACTTCGCGGCATTGGCCAACGCGGGACGTACCCCAAACATGCCCAAAACCAGACTCCTGAAAAACATCGACACGGCCATCGCTCAAGGATTAGAGCTTGTTATTCCGGTCGATAGAGTGTTCAAAGCGGAGCTAGCTGATAAATTCGGCCCCCCGCAGCCACCACTGTATATGTGCGAATGAAATCACACGACGACACAACTTCGACCTTACCGATCCCCGATGTCTCGGTAATAATCGTGAATTTCAATTCCGGAAAATTCTTGAAAGATGCGGTCAAAAGCCTCTTAGACACGTCCGATATTCAACTAGAAATCATCATTGTCGACAACGCATCCTTTGACGACAGTCTGGACGGTATTGAGGAACTATCCAGGCCTACGATCACCGTCCAACGCATGACGCGTAATTTAGGGTTTTCTCACTCCTGCAATATCGGTCAAGCAAAGGCCCGAGGCCGCAATGTCCTTTTTTTGAATCCGGACTGCCGCGTCACATCGGGAAGTATCCGAAGAATGAGCCGGCATCTGGATAAAACACGAGGCGTTGGGATCGTCGGTCCCTTGATAGTTGGCGCCGATGGTTTAGAGCAACCAGGCTGCCGGCGAGACATTCCAACACCAGTTCAGATGGTCTGTGTCCTATTGGGTATTCACAAACTGTTGCCGAACCACCCCCGGTTCCGACACTTCAACCGTACCGCCGATCGTCTGCCATCAAAGCCGACCAAGGTTCATGCGGTATCCGGTGCCTGCATGATGGTGCCACGTCGATTGCTGGACGAGATTGGCGCATTTGATGAAAATTACTTTCTGCATTTTGAAGACGTCGACCTATGTCTGAGGTTCGCCAAGGCGAACGCGGCAGTCTACTTTCTACCCAAAGCCAGGATTTTCCACTACAAAGGCGCGTGTAGCATCGGCAACCCTATTCGCGTTCACTGGAGTAAACATCAATCAATGATGATCTTTTTCAAGAAGCATTTCTTTGAATTTTACCCCAGTTTGTTCTTATTGCTCGTCAATACAGTGATTCTATTCCATTTCCTGGTCACGTTTCCCATCACGGCCTTACTGTCCGAAAAAAAAATTAATAGTACCGGTTGGGACAACATGATAGACGGATAGTGTAAATTTATGGGGCTCTCAGGTTAGCTGTCGGAATACACAATGTACGATAGATTTAATTCAATTAAACACTTAATAGTGTTGCAAATCATATTCACATTGAACAACGTTATTCAGGGAAAGATCATCTCAAAAAAACGGGGGCATTGGATAATCTTATTCAAAATGGCCTCGATTATGCTTGAGGTTTTTGTCCTATCACTTAGTATTTACTTTGTCTCGGTATCTGTCCTTCTTCTTTCGGGCCCTGAACGTTTTCCGCTTATAATGATCAGCGTTTCGGTCGTTCGCCATCTCATAGAAATTGTACTTGAAGGGCACCGGGCGGCCGATAAACTTTCTGTTTATATCGACACGAACCCGACACCAATCCTGTTAGCCTTCGTTAAAGGCACTATGGTGCCCTTTCTGGCGCATATAATTTTGGTATTCGGAATTGCCATTGCCATACGAATACTGGATATCGGCACCGGAGATAGTCAGTTTTTGGGCCTTACCCTATTGATGGGTTTTCAGATAATCTTTGGGTTCGGCCTTTGGATGATAAGTTGCCTCATGCGGAAACTGCTTCCGCAGATATCCCTATATATAGTTATGACCACGTTGGTGATGGTTGTAATTTTATCACCGGTTTTCTTCCTGTTGCGAGACCTGCCCGCCTTTCCAAGCCTGATGCTAACCAGCCTTAACCCGATTTCTCATATTCTGGCCGCCTATCATAGTACAATTTGGTACGGCGCTGCGCCAAGCGCGGAGGTCCTTCCCTGGCTTGCCTTGATGGCATTAGCCTTCGGTGTCGCATCAAGCGCGGCTACGACGGGCCGGGTCTGGGTCACAGGGTTCCGGCTCAAGATACTAAACTGGCGCCCGCGCCCGTCTGGAGTTACGGCACGCGAGCTTGCGAACCTGATAGTCTGGGGGCGAAACTTCAGTGATCAGCTGCAACATGGCGGTTCTAAGCAAGATATAGACGCGGTGATACAACGGCTAAAAGAAGCCAAGTTCGACGACTTCATCGATCAACCGGTTTCGATATTGACCGATTCTAAAATGGTGCTTCTTGTCTTAGCATGCGCAGGACCATTGGACGGTTCCATTGATGTTGATGAGACACTACCAAAACTGATCCGGGACGAAGATCTGAGGCTCTATCTGAAATTCCTTAACGACGCACCACTCAAGCCATGACTACCGTCCAACGCAACTTTCGCGCCCTTGCAATGCTCTTTCTAGCCGCTTCTGTTTCGGGCTGCGCTGGCGGATTGTTCGGTACACGCCATGACGTAGCCAAAGACATCGCGAACGGCGTCGGCATGATTCCGGAACAATTCGTAACCACACACTTCTTGATCAAGGGATATTGGCTGCCAGTTGCGTCCGCGAGGAGTATTGCCGTCTATTTTGAAGGAGATGGCTCCGCGTTCCTTTCACGCACTCAAGTATCGCCGGATCCAACACCGCGGGATCCTATCAGCCTTCGGCTGGCGGCTACGGAAGCCAACTATATCAGCATGCAAATCAAACAGCATGCCGCAGATCAACGCGACAGAACAGTTGTTTATCTTTCACGGCCCTGTCAGTACCTGTCCGAAGGAGACATGCTAGGAGCCTGCAATCCTCTATTTTGGACGACGCATCGCTTTGCGCCAGAAGTCCTTTCGGCGTATCAGGAGATTCTGGCCACTATCAAAAGGAAACTCTCCGTCAACCGGATCGATCTTATCGGTTTCTCAGGTGGTGGCACGATTGCATCCCTAATCGCCGCTGAACGGCCCGATGTCGGACATCTGGTCACATTTGGCGGCGCCCTGGATTTAGATGAATGGACGCGTGTCCGACGTCTCTCGCCGCTAACCGGTTCCAAGAATCCAGCTTCTGCACGTGGCTTGGCTAGTGTCGATCAGGTCCATTTCGTTGGTGGAGATGACGAACGAATCCCCGTGTCAATCGCGCAGGCCTATGTCCGGCGAGTCGGTGGAAAAGCGAGCAACGCCATCCGAATCGTGCCCCGCGTGGATCACAGTTGTTGTTGGAAAGATTTTTGGGATACCGTCGTCGCGACGCGGAAGGAAGCGACGATCGCCGCAACTCTAGTAGCCGTTCGCGGCGCAACCCAGTAAATCAAGATCGGACGTTTAATCCAGCGACGCCAGCGTCACTTCTCTCAATTTTGGTACCGGGACGATAAATCGCCCACCACGTTCCAGGTAGACCCTTTGCTGCCTTGCAATCTCTCTTTCGAAGTTCCAGGACAGCAACACAGCAGCCTCCGGCTGCTCCTCCAAGAGGGATTCGACAGGCTTTATCGGCACGCCAATTCCGGGCATATAACGCCCTTGTTTCAAAGGGCTCCGGTCAACGACGAAGGAAAGCTTGCGCGCAGCATCGCCCAGATAATTCAGCAATGTGCTTCCCTTGGCCGATGCACCGTAGGCCACCACCACTTCATTTTTCCGGGCACGATTTAGCAGGTGTTTCTCCAGTTCTCGGCACAGGTTTTGAACACGCTGGGAAAAATTCTGCGCATAAGCCAATGTCCCAAGTCCAATTTCGCGTTCATAGTCTAAAAAGTCAATGACCCGACCATTCGCGGCCGTGCCCTGATGAGCAATAGTATATAATATCGATCCCCCATGAATAGGGGTTCGTTCAACATCAATCAGGGCCAATCCCGCTCGGTCTGCCATATAATGGACAGCCACAACCGACAAATAGCTGTAGTGTTCATGATAAATAGTGTCGAAGGCGCACAACTCTATCAGATCGAGAACATAAGGCGCTTCGATAACGGCGACACCATCGGGTTTCAAAACCTTGCGCACCGCTGAGAGAAACCCCACGGGATCCGGAGAGTGAGCAAAAACGTTGTGCGCATGGAGCACATCTGCGGCACCATATTTGTCGTAGAAATATTTCGCTGTTGTGACCTCGAAAAACTCGACCTCTGTTTTGACACCGTGTTCTTTAATTGCAATATCAGCGATATTCTCGGCAGGCTCAATGCCCAGTACCGGAACACCTCGCGCGATATAGTGCTTCAGTAAATACCCGTCGTTACTGGCTACCTCCATAACAAAGGAATCGGCACCCAATCTGCGCTCGCCGATCAAACGAGACACCAGCCCCGAAACATGAGCCTGCATTGCATCCGAAAAAGCCGACCGATAAAGATAGTTTGAAAATAGTTCTTCTGGCGGAATAGATTCCAAAATCTGGTAAAGCGAGCAGTTCCCGCAAAGCGCGAAAGTCAGGGGGTAAGTTTTCTCGTTCGTATCAGCATTTTCCGGCAAACTATTTGCCAAAGGCTGCTGCCCCAAATCCAAAATTACTGATAAATCATCGGATCTACAACTTCGGCATTTGCCGTCTAAAATTTTCATTGCAATAGAACTCTCATATGGTTCATTTGACTAACATTCCGGCACCCAAAGGATGAAAAAGTGAATAGTACGACCATACAGAACAAGTACAATGCGTCTTCCAGAGGGCCGTCTCTCTGTCTCATTCTTTTCTGCCATAATCAAGCGCATTTCATACCAGCACAAATCGATCGAATCATCGAGTCCAAGGACAACTTGGAACAATTGATCATTGTAGACATCGCGTCCTGCTCAACGATCGAGGACCTAGTTGCACCGGCCTTGGCAGCGATCATCCAATCGTCGCTGGTCCGTCATGAGTGCAATATAGGTATCGTGGCTGCTATGAACCGGGTGCTAGATACCGTGGAAACGGATTTCGTACATTTCCTGGCCGCAGATGACTGGGTTGAACCAGAATTCTACCGGTCGTTCAAGGCTTTGGCACAAGCCACCCCAGATGCAGGTGTATTCTCAACGGGCTATGACACGCTTCAAGAGGACGGAGCCACTCGAACGGCGTTTCTCGCGCCCCGCCCCAGACGGAAAGCTAGTTTCCTCGCGCCCCCATTTGTCCATCGCTTTTTGTTAGCAAAAGATTCCTGGTTTGCCGGCCATGCAACGATCATGAACAAAGCTCGGCTCGCCGCACAGGGTGGGTTCGACGAGGCTCTGGAGGGATACAGCGACGCCTACGCGATCCATTCTCTGGCTTTGACGGGCGGGGCCCTTTACGATCCTCGCCCTTTAGCCGTTAAACGGTTACATTCGAACCAATCGGGTGTTGGTATATTTACCAATAGTCATTCGCTGGTACTGTTGCGAATGGTCGTCAACAATATGACAACCGGTTCCAATGCGGCAAACTTTGGTCCAGCCTTGGCACGCCGCTTTGCCGGCCGTTGGTTTTTCAATTATGCCGTGGCTAAGTTTGAAGCCTTACACCCATTTTTCGTTCGCAATTTAGTTCTTGGAGCCCTTCTTCGCTTTCTCTTCGCTATTCGCTACAAACCCTGGGATATTTGGGCAGCTGCCTTACGAAGGATTGGTGTGTATTAGGAACGTGTGCGCAGCGGTCGAATGAAGCGATGCAAAATTAGGAAATAGGATGACCATCCTTATCAGTTGCGCCGTCAGCCAAATCGGCCTTTGGCTTTTGAAAGACTCGTCGGGGAGAGAGATTCCGTTCCATGCGACCTATCACAACTCACGCTTCGCCTCACCCATTGGACCTGCAACCTGGTCGCATTGGAACCTGCGGAAAAACGAACCGCCCACTGGGCCGGAATCAATACCAAATGTTGAAGCCGTCATTCATTGCGGTCCGCTTTCTCTCGCGACAACGGCTGTTTCGCACGCCGCTGAGCTGGGTGCAAAGACGGCCGTCGCCTTTAGCTCCTCGTCAATTCGGTTTCGCGACATCCCGGCCCCACTTGGCGCACCTGATCTAGTCACCCAGTTGAAATCGCAAGAGGAGGCCTTTAAGGCCCGTTGTCGGTCTGCGAACGTTCGGGGTATCCTATTTCGACCAACACTGATTTATGGCGCGGCCATGGACCGGAATATTTCACGACTGGCGAACAGCATTCGTAATCTTCCGATAGTTCCAATACCGAGGGCGGCAAATGGACTTCGGCAACCAGTACATGCCGCAGACTTGGCGCAAGCGGCAATGAAGGCAGTTCAGTGTGCGCCCGAAATCGTACCTCTTGCCGGAGGTAGTAGAACAATTTACTTAGGGGGGGGGGAGGTTCTAGCCTACCGTGACATGATTGCACGGGTAGCGTTGATACTGCGTCGCGCGACAGTTACTATACCGATGCCTGATATAGTCAAAACTGGAGTGGCGGTGAACACGCTACTGGGCGGCAGATCAGCGCTTGCCGCCATGATAGGAAGAACTGGCTTGGATCAGGTTGTTGATAATGACGAGGCGCGCTCGGCTCTGTTATACGATCCAAGAGAATTTTGTCCCACGAAGGATGAGTTGTTGCGAAGACCGAATGACCTGGTTTACTAACTCAGTTGGGCTCATTAACTGAGTTGCCTCCGTATCTTGAGGAAACCACAACAAGGGCTAAAAGTATCGCACTAGAATATCACATTAGGTAAGGAACTCACCAGAGTAGTCAGACACAGTCTTATGGACCAAGAATCGAACTCAAGCTTCTCGCTTTTTTACTTCATCGCGACCGGTCTTGCCTTGGGTGTCGGCGTCGCCGTTATCGTGATAGTGCTGATAAACACTGATTTCGGGCCAACGTATTCTGTTGAACTCGAGAAACCGGAATCGATCGAGATTAAGCTTCCCAGAGTTACACAAAACGACCCCCAAAACCTAGGCGGGGAAACATCAGACCTAACGGCGGAGATCGCTTCGGTCGCTGTCAATTCGATGGACCAACAAGATCAGTATCCGGTCTCAGGATGGAACGCGGTCGCCTTTTTCGGTGGTTATGTCGACACTATTGGGGTCGATGGTCAGGCCGTTCCCGCAGCCACACCCGTTCGAGTCACAAAGAACTCGATCTTGACCTTGTCAGGCTGGGCTGGCCATTCAGAGTTTGGTATGAAGTTTCCTAAAATTCTTTTTACCGTTTGCGACACGGTAATCGGTATGGTGAACGTTACCAATCAGCGCCCCGACGTCATAGCGAATGTCCATAACAACTTGGACCCAGCGGGATGGAAGGCCGATCTCGCCACCTCGCATTTTCCCGTATGTCCGGAGCCAGTTCTTCTTGCTTGGGCGATGGCACCGCTCGGCTTCAATATTTTTCCTTTGCATGGCGGACGCGTCATTGAGTTCAAGGAAAGTTCCCAAGTTAACGCTGTAGCATTGGCTAACGAAACAGCGATCGGATTCATCCGGCCAACCGACAGAATGGCACCTGACATGAAAACGATATCTGTTCGCGCCTCGGCACTACGGCTTCGCAAATGCGGCGGGGTGGATTGCCCGGTGCTGGGAACGCTGAAATTTGGCATATACCAAGGGTTTGTTATCGAATCGGCAAACAGCTGGAGCTTAATTCAGATCGACGGCACAGTGGGATGGGTCGCCACTAATTATTTAAATATCGACGGCTAGATCCGGAGTTTGGAAACGCCGTTAGCAGTATTTTCGATCCTGTGATATGAAACTGCGTCTCAAATCGGTGGCTGGGTTTTTACAGGGTGAATACGGAGAATCGCTTAAACATTCATTACTTGGTACCACTTTGTGGGACGAGTAGATAGAAGGACAATAGCAGTGAAAAAATTGTTGAGTTTCGGTCGTTTGGCCAAACACCGACACTTGATCGAGGAACATATATGCCCGGACCGGGTGTTCCCCGCGTTTATTGATTTCGAGTATCATCACTACGCGCTCGGCGACATGTTGACCAAGGAAATCGAGATCGCTTGTCATGCCATCGACACCAATTGCTCTGCTGTCGATCTGTATGTCTCCGTCGACCCCTTTCGCCCTGCGGCTCCAACGCAAGGTTTCATCACGCCCGAGAACTATACATTCCATTTGGACAATCTGGCTGGCGCGATGTTTTGCCAACCTTTGCTGCGCTCGCTTCACTTCCTACGGGACTGCAGCATGACAATGAATTTGGTTCGCAAAGCCGCCAAACGACAAAAAAGACCCATGTGGCCGCCTTACAAGGTTCAACTAGACCGGCATGTTCACTATCCCTTCGGTCACATGGTCATCAATCGCCATTTTGTGAAACATGGCTCGATCCCAACCCTCACCGCGCCCAAAGGCTATGATCAATGGGTCGATCGATTTGTGGAAAAACAATTACCGGGAAAGTTTATCGTAGTCGTGAATCCCCGGCAGAGCAGCCTTACACCCAACCCCGCGACTACATACAGGGATGCGGATCTGTCAATTTGGAATAGTTTCTTTGAACGCGTTTGGCGGCAGTACCCACAAGTTCAGTTCATTCATGTCGGCGGGTACAACGAAATCGATTCCGAGGCCATGAAACTACCGAACGTGACAGCAGCAAGATCACTCGGCCTAGAGTTAGCACATGAACTGGCATTGATCGTCCGGGCGGATATGTTCATCGGGACATCAAGCGGCTTTGCCACCATGGCAACGTTCACAAAAGTCCCGTACCTAATAACCGATATCGAAACATATTTTTCCGACTATGCGGAAGTCGCCGTTGGAGACAGCTACCCATTTGCCCAGGAGGGACAGACATTGTTATGGCAGAAAGAAGACGCGGAAATCCTTTTCGCCTATCTAGAAAGAGAATTGGACCGTATCAGGCTGTCCAAAATGTAAACTGTGGTGGGATGATTTGATCGCCCCCGCCCTGCCTTCCCACGACGGCACCTACAAGATATAGAAGGCCCAACCGCAATGAGACTGATCAGAGCGCTTAAGTTTCTGCTGAGAGTTTCGTATCTCGGCGCACACTCTATCCTAATGCCCAGGCGTTTGAATTGGTACGAAAGCTCCGCCCATAGACTGTTGGAGGTGCTAGGCTCTGTCACCCATGCCCGCCAACATCGGCGCCTTTTCCGTCATGCCTATGTTGAAGTGGCTGCTTTAAGAAAGTTCCGTGAGCTTGTCCATGGTCGGGACTTCCTGGCTGAAGCTCGTGTCTCCGATGCGCCGAAAGGAAGCACCCTCGTCGAAGGACTACAACGGTGGCATGTTAACAAGTTTAAGGCACTAGGACTGCGTGTCGGATACAATCCGCTCCATACGACAATCTTCCTCAAGGCCACGGATGCACGCCCACTTGAGATGTTCGCGACGCTATTAAGCAGCGGCCAACACAATAACATCTCTTTCGTCTGGAACGACACCGATGTTCCTTTTACCTATCGCGCCCGTCACAGCTATGGCCTGGAAGAAAGTAAAACGAACACCGAAAGCGACTTTGACACCGCATATGATTTGGCAACGGTTGTGCCGGAGGACCAAATCCTGGTGGAGAGCATTGGAGCTCCGCCGGCTCGAAATGGAATACAGGCGGATGGTTGGCGGCGGGCCAATGATCTGATCAAGGCGACGGCGCCCGGTTCTACGATCGTCGCAGTTTCCTTCCCGGAAGATGAGTTAGGTTTTTGCGATGAGGCTATCGCAAAGATGCTGCCAACGTTTGAGGTGTTACACAAATGCTACCCTTGGGTTCTGTTCTGTTTGGTGAGCCGGACGACGCTGGATGCACGAGCCCCTCTACGATTGGCGTCAGCGGGTATCCTGCCCGTCCGTAGCCGTGGCCTGAACTACCTTGCAACACTGGCGCTGATCGAGAGGTCCGCTTTCTTCGTTGGCGCCTTGGGTGAGTTCGCCAACACGGCGATCGGGCATCGCAAGAAAGGACTTTACATAGGTCCGGCTAAGGGCGACATGCACGACGATGCCCTTAAACAGTGGTTTCTGGTCGAACCGACACAACAAACTTTGACCGATATCATTTCCTCTCTGGTTGAGTTGGTAAGCTCGGATTGGCAGATCAGAACGAACGCCCACTTGGAGGGTACGAGCCAAACCTTCGCCTCTCCACAGGACGTTGAAAATATTGCCAAATTGCCGGTCCGATCGAAAACGGCGAGCGATGCGTCCATTCTAGAGAAAACGGCTGGGTGGGAAGAGCGCGTACGCACATCAAAATGGTTCGTGCCCGTCGACAAACGCAGAACTGTTACGGTTTATATTGACGTGTTCGGTTACTGCAATCTGCGTTGCCCGTCCTGCCCCGTCGGGAATTGGCCGAAAGACGAAGAAAAAGCACATACCGCCGGCATGATCGAAGAGAAAACCCTGCGATCGATTATTGAAAAGGCGATGGCAGAATCGACGGTATCCTCGGTTGGCCTGTTCAACTGGACGGAACCATTGCTAAACCCAAACGTTAATCACCTAGTCCGGGTCGTGCGCAGTTACGGCCTGTCATGTTCAATCAGTAGCAATCTAAATATCTTAAAAGACCCAGAAGGGTTGCTCGAAGCCGGATTGGATTGGTTGCGTATCTCTCTGTCCGGCTTCACTCAGGAAATCTACGGACATTATCATAAGAAGGGTAATATCGACCGTGTGATGGAAAACATGCGCCGCTTAGCGAAAGCACGGGACGCAACTGGAGCAACAACGGACATCGAAGTTTTCTTTCACAAATATGTCGATAACGGCGATGACGAAGTAAAAATGAAAACCTACGCGAAAGAACTGGGATTCCGGTTCGTTGCGGCATGGGCATATCTAATGCCGGTAGAAAAAATGTTAGCGATTGCCGCTCCGGACGACAAAAATGCGTCCCAGTTGACGAACCAGGACCATCAATTGATCGACAGATTGGCGCTGAGCCCGGAAGAGGCGCTTAAAGTTACACGGCAGAAAAAATCTGGGAAGTGCGAACTTTATGATTTTCTAACGATCGACATTCGCGGAAACCTTTTCCTGTGCTGCGCCGCTTCCGGACGCCCCCAGAACCGAATTGCCAATTATTTGGAGGAAGGTCTTCCGGATATCTATAGAAAACAAAGACGGCATGCGATGTGCGGCAGTTGCCTGAAGCACGGCCTGCCTGAACTGTATGGCCATTCTCATCATGAGTTTCTTGACATCGGCACCAATGGCCGGGATAGATGGAAAGCCGCCCAAGAAAACAATGTCGCAGAATCTGCTTCGAACGCTACGCCAAGGTAAGTTTTATTATGTCGGAGACAGTCACAATTGTTCTGTCGAACTACAATCATGGCAAGTATCTGCCGGACTCGCTGAAAAACATCTGCGAGCAAACACGCCCGGCCGATAAGATACTAGTCATTGACGATGGCTCGACGGACAACAGCGTTGCCGTAATTGAGGATTTCGAACGGCTGTTCTCCAACCTTCGGTTGATCCGAAATCCGGTCAATATCGGGCTTCAAGCCTCGATCGCAAAGGTGCTCCCACTACTTGTGACTGACTGCATGGTATGGAGCGCTTCGGACGATATTCTGTTACCGAACTTCTTGGAAAAATCCATGGCAGCGTTGGAACGACATCCAACCGCCGGCATGGTTTTCTCCGAATTGACCGTCTTGAAAGGCGATACCGGTGTCACCCAACGGTTCGCGACAGAAGCATCGGTTAAGCACATTTACGACCTTCGGGACTTGCCAGAATACGCCAATCCTGAAGCCGTACGTGCCCGAATGGCGCAGTCATATTTTCCACCGACATCGAACTCGGTCGTCGTACGCCTATGGGCGCTGAAGAAAGTCGGGTATTTCCGCCCCGCACTGGAGTGGCATTCCGATTGGCTCGCGTATAACGCCGTCGCTGTAAAATTCGGCAGTTGCGTTATTCCCGAGACACTAGCGTTGATCCGGGAACGCGCCGATTCCTATTCTGCGGAAGGAAGGCGTGCACCGGAGCAACAGGCTCGGGTTCTAAATGCCATGTTAGATGTCATCGCGGAACCCGGTTTCGAGGACGTTAAGACGGCCTTCGAGGCCCACCCCAGTTACTATAAGGTTTGGGGTCGCGAAATTCTTCCGATCTTGCGCCGGAAACGCGGTTTTCTTAGAACCTACATCAATTATCGTCGTTTGCTCACACGGGAGTTTCGGCGCGACAATGGCCTATCGTTCAAACACTATCTGATTTCAAAAATCCCGGTACTTCGCATCGGCTTCTTCCGACGTCCGCTCCCCCCCGCCCCCGCGCGCCCCTCGCTAGTCGGTCAGATGCAGGCGGCAAACGAATGGATGCGCGTCGAACTAGAAAAGGCAAAGCATATTCGGGACCTGCGGGATCAAAAGCTGACCGAGGTAATGACCGATCGCGATCGCTTCGCGGTCTTGGCGGGTGAAATCAACACCAAACTCACCAACGAAGTGGGTAAAAACGAAACCCTAGTGGCATCGCTTTCATACTCTCAAAGGTTGCTGGAAGGCCTTCGGCGCGAATTGGAACAAGCAAAAGCAGCGTTGAGCGCGATGACCTCGGCTCACAAGAAGTCGGAGACCGAAAACCGATCCCTAACCGACCAGATTGAGACACTACAATCGTCTTTTGCGACCGATATCGAAAACCAACGCAAACAACTCAAGACGTTGGAAGACAGTTTGCAAGCGACTCGTGAACGCGAGCAGGAAGTCAGTGCAGCCTTCGACGCATTCAAGTGCGATCCCGCATGGGCGGAGACCACAACGAAGCTGACCGAAGAGAGAGACAGCCTCATTCGTCAATTGGGCGATATGCGAAGCGAGCGTGACGAGGCTATTTCCAGCTTGGAGATCAAGGAACAACAGGCCAAAGAAGATCAGGCGGCCATTCGCTCCGAATTATCCGAGACGAGTGAAGCCCTTAAGGGCATGAAAACGGAATTGAACGCTACACAGACGCTTTGCGAAAACCTGAAAACTAGGCTCAGCCAGTCGGGTGTCCGCTCTATCCTACTCACCTCCATGCCGAAATCAGGCACGTATTTCATTTCGAAGTATCTCAGCACCGGATTGATAACGAAAAGTATGATCGTCAGCAATCAGTACTTTCCCAATGACGTAATACGGCGTGGCCCGCTTCTGGAGTTTATTAAAGGGAATTGTGTATCTGAAGATCATTTCGACGGCTCACCTGCCAATATAAGGCATTTGGAAACCGTGACAGACCGGATCGTCGTGCACATTCGGGACCCCAGACAAGCAACATTGAGTTATATCCATTTCCTAAACACGGGTTTATTTCGAGACAACCAGGAGTATTCGAAGAGTTTCGTCGTACCGACATTGCCGGACAACTTCTTTGAGATGAACTTTGCAGAGCAGCTGGACTGGGGAATCAAAGAATGGTTGCCCTTGTTGATCGAATGGGTCGACAGCTGGCGAACTGCGCAACAGACAAGTAGGCTGGATGTCAAGTTCACCCACTTCGAATCCATGGTCCAAGACGAAAAACACTTTTTCGAAGACCTGATGTCGTTCTTCGGCGTGCCGCAAGAGCGATTCCAGGAACCCATCTTGGGAAAAAAAGCGGATATCCATTTCCGTCGTGGGCTTACCGACGAATGGATGGACGTCTTCACGCCTGAACAGAAACAAGCCGCCAACCAAATGATACCGCTGGATTTTTGCACACAATTTGGATGGCAATCCACAGCCCCGGGCCCAAGTCACACCGTCCCTGACTCATCAGCCGGCACAGCCCGGAATGATCAACCTGAGCCAATCCACTCATCCAAAAAAAGACGGGCAGAAAAAACGAGGAAAGGACGCGGGGATCATCCGCCGTCAACGAGCAAGGCAAAATCTAAAATCGATGATAGTCTATTGGATGGCACAGCATCACAACGGAAAAGAAAATTGCCCCCAAAGATTGATGCGCTATGAATTACGTTCTAAGAGATTGGCAAGAGGCAATGAGCGGATGGCGATTCTGGCTGCGCTTTGGCATTCTTGACATCAATCTAAAGTACCGACGCACTTATCTGGGACCATTCTGGATTACATTGAGTTTCGGTTTGACCGCTGCGGGACTGGCCTTTGTCTATTCGACACTTTTCAATGTCAACGACGATGTCTATATCGCTTATCTAGTCACCGGACTAGCCGTGTGGATGTTTGTGTCGGGCTCCATTGTCGAGGGCACATCAAGCTTGATGCGCCATTCCGCGCTAATTCGAGAAAGCAATTTGCCGATTTTGAGCCACGCTATCCGGACAGTGGTCGGCGGCGCCATTGTCTTCCTACATAATCTGGTCATCCTAATCGGGGTAATGATCTATGCGCGTATAGAGCCTACACTGGAAACCCTGTACATCATCCCCGGATTGTTGCTAGTTTTCATGAACGCGATTTGGATGACGTTATTCTTCGGTCTGATTTGCGCACGGTATCGCGATCTGCCACCGTTTGTGTCGACCATAACCAATCTGATGTTCTTAGTGACGCCCGTGTTCTGGTATAGAGACATGCTGGAAGGCCGCGCGCTTCTGGCGGATGTTAATCCTTTTTATCATCTTATTGAGTTGGTCCGCGCGCCGGTTTTGGGGGCAGCTGCCGATCCAACCACCTACATCTATGTCTGCATAGGAACCGTCGTTGGCTGGTTGATGACATACTATGTCGCCGTCCGATTTCAGGTTCGACTAGCCTTTTGGATATAACCACGACGATGCGCTGCATTTCAGTTAAGAACCTATCCGTCAATTACCCGGTCTACACCGCGCGGGCACTTTCCCTGCGGGTAAACCTAGTCCGTTTGGGAAGTGCCGGTAGGTTCGCGCGAGATGCAAAGGGCAATGCTCATATTCAGGCGCTGAACGATCTTTCCTTCGATGTGAATATTGGCGACCGTGTGGCACTGGTTGGTCGAAACGGCGCGGGAAAATCGACCCTCTTGAAAGTACTAGCCGGAATCTACAAACCAACGGCAGGCAGTGTCGAAATCACCGGCACTACAGCGGCTATCCTAGGTTTGGGCATCCCGTTTGATGAAGAACTATCAGGATATGAAGTCGTCAAATACGCCGGCATAATGAAATCCGTCGACAACCATCGCATGTCCGAGGTGAAGCAGGAGATTGAGGAATTCACCGACCTTGGCGATTACCTTGAACTGCCAATCAGGACCTATTCAAGCGGCATGCGGATGCGACTAGCCTTGGCGCTAGCAACAATCGGCCGTCCCGAAATTCTGCTGATGGACGAAGGGATTGGTGCTGGCGACCAGTTTTTTATGGATCGTGCTCGGGAACGCTCCATGCGCTTCATGCGAGAAGCCAGCGCCATGGTTATCGCCTCCCACTCCGAGCATTTGCTAAGAGAGTTCTGCAACAAGGCCATCCTACTTGACGGCGGTGGCCCACTCATCGCCGGGGATATAGATACGGTTATGGAGGCCTATGCGCGCTTCGAGCGGACACCGTCCTCGGTTCCGGTCATCCTGCCGGGCCAATCGCCGATGCCATGCACATCTTTCTGCAGCGGAAATGAACCGGGGCACCCCGCCCACAACGCCTTCGATGGGACTTTTTTCACCCATTGGCGCAGCCCGGCGATATCTGCCGCGCGCCCCAACGCCCATATCGGGCTCCAATTTGAAGAGCCGGTTGCACCACGGCGCGTTATTCTAGATCAATGGAATGCCGAATTGTCAGAAGATGGCATCATCCGGCGCTTCGCCATTGAGGCTAGCAACGATGGGTTCGAGACCGATATTAGACGTGCAGCGGTTCTAAGCGCCTCCATGCCTCGCACCCATTGGAACATACCATTGTCATCCATTGGCGAGGCGCGTTGGTGGCGGGCGTTGGCTTTGTCACCTCCAACGCGCGAAGCAGCAGGCTGGGCAATCGCGCGGCTTGAGTTCGATTTCTCCGACGACCAAACTTTTGCTACTTCAGGCCCGATTTCCAGTGCTTGTGTGGCCCCCGCCTACGATCCCAGTTGTGCGTTTTTCAGGGAAACCGGATTGCCTTGGGTCAGCGCATTGAAGGGCAGACACGTTGCACAGGACTCGTGGATTGGATGGGATTACGGTGATAGCCGGCACATAAGCGTTACTGCGGTCGAAATACAACAATGGGATGGAGGCGCAAATCCGAACACTGTCTCAACCGTTGTTTTGGAGTATTCATTTGACGGTTTCGAATCTCACGCTGAAATCCTGGAATCGCTGACTCTGGTGAGAAACGAAAAACGGCTATTACTGACTTTGCAAGAGCATGAAATATATGCGCGCGCTTGGCGTATTCGTGCCACCAGCGGAACAGACGGCGGCGCGTGGGGAATCCAACATCTCCGATTTTTAGAGATTGAGGAATTATTGGGATTAGAGCCGGTACCTGACGATATCCCAGTGGACAATTCGCTTCCCAAACCCGCACCGAGCGCGACTGTCGTTCCCGTCACATCTACCCCGAAAGTACCGGCCTCCTTTAAAAACTCGGGGGACTGTACAGACAACGCGGTGGAAGAAAATGCTGCAAGGGCCGACCGGTTGATAGATGACTCCGTGACGGTCGTCCAGTTCGACGGCAATGGCTACCGACGTTCGGCGACAAAACGTGACGGCAAGGTAGACGATACCACACTGATCGGCGACGGTAAGAAACGTAACATCAATGTTGAAAGCGAGAGCTGAAGGGAAACGACGACGTGTCAACTGGTGACAAAAAAGCCCCCTCGACGGACGCCCGTTTAGACGACGGTTCTTATACGTTGGTAATACCGACCTATAGCCGCCCGGCGCTCCTAGGTCGCTTGCTGAACTATCTTGTCTCATCGGGGTTGGAGGCACCGGTCACAATTCTCGATTCTAGCCCGAAGGAAGAAGCAGACCAAAACGCGGAGGTGATCGGCACCGTAGATCTGAATATCACTCATCTCAGATTCGATCCATCAATACACCCCTACGAAAAGGTGCGCGCAGGTTTGACTGCGCTGGATACAGAGTTTTTTTCGATGATCGCCGACGACGATTTAGTTGTCGTTCCTACATTGCGAAAACTTTTAGCCTTCATGAAGGCGAATCCCGACCATGCCGCTGCGCATGGCATGTACGTCAATTTCAGAGAGTTCGACGAATATTTCCAAATCAGTTACATCGAACAACGTGACATTGAAGTGACCGACGAAACACCGCTGGAACGCTTCAACTACGCTATGTCGTACTACAACGTCACTTTCTATGCGCTTCAGCGCCGAGAAATGGCGATTAAGGCCTTCGCCCCCGTTGATCGGTTCAACACAACGTTATGCGGGGAACTGGCCACAGGACTACTAACGGCCATACAAGGCAAGGTAAAGCGCCTGGACGCTTTTTATATTGGCCGAAACACGGATGAATCCCTGGGGTATTCCGGCTGGCATCCACACCAATTGTTAGCGGACAGCCCGCAAAAGCTGTTCAAAGACTACAAGAACTTCCGTGCTGTTATTTTGGAGACGCTGCGCGAAACCGACCGTGACTTGCACAAAGACGCGGAGGATATAGTCGATCTGATTGGCCTAAGATACATTTCCCCGTTCTTAAAACAGGAACATCTTGAGTTTATGATCTGCGAGAAGCTTTTCGGTGACCGGGATAGTCGGACCGTTTATACGAATTTCTGGAACAAGTATGTCCGCCCTCAACGACCGGAAATAGAACAAACTATGTTGTTCCACGACGATGGAAACACCTTCTTTCCAGGAGTACAACACATCACCGATCCACCGCGTGACTATGTCATCTCTCGCGACACGATGCATGGTGAGCGGCGTTATCTTATTCACAACGAGTTTTTCTTTCCGGACATCGTCCAGAAACTTTGTACCCTTTCGCGCCACCAAACAGAGTTTATGCTGTCCGAATTCGATCACTATTGATTTCACCAAAGTGGTTAGGGCTGACACTTAAAGCGCGTGGCTTTTCGAAGTAGTTCGAACCGGGAACTGAGAATGCAACGACGTAAGCTGATCAATATCATGGTCCCCGATACGCCCTATCAAGCCATCTCGGATTTGGCGAAGCGTCTAGTCGCAACAAAGGCGATAGTCAGCCTTGATGCCTTTCTAGACCAGCATTTGGAGCCACTGGCACCGGAAATTGAAGTTATCAATTTACACGGCAGCTTGACAGCGTTACCGGTATTGCCGGAACCGGCGTTCCCGGTGTTTTTCGTCAGGCCGGGATGGGACTATTTCGTGGACAGCTACAATGGCCACGCGCACAACCCGAATAGCCCAGCCCATTGGTTTGCCAGCACCGTTTCCATGTCAGAATATGCCGAGCACCTATGCAGCCTTCGACAGAACAATTTTCAAACCCGATGGTTGATCGGGCCGCACGGGTTGAATGAAGTCATCCTCGACATGACAGCATTGAGCCATGTTGTGAATGTTATCGAAGCATCAGATGGCCTGGTTATTCCACAGGAACATGTACAAGAAGGATTGATCTTGTTGGCACATAGAATGGGCTGGCCCATCAACGCATTTCCTAAGCTGGACTTGCCGAAGTCCCCCCAAATAACCTCCCCGGAAGGTGAAGCGCTGCAAGAGACTGTGACCCAAGTGAACCACCTTGATCAGAAACTGTATCGCTACGCCACCATACGACTGCAGCGACAAATCGTGGAGAGCGGTTTGGACATTAGGAAGATCATAGATACCCAACACCGACTAAAATTAGCCGAGTCCGTCGCCAATGATACAAGCTCCAAAGGCTCTCAACATGGAATTTGAAGAAACGCCTCTTTCAGGCCTATTTCTAGTCCATAGTACCGTACATGCCGACACGCGCGGTGCCTTCATGCGATCATTCTGCCAAAAGAGCTTCGCCGATATGGATCTGACATTCACGCCCAGCCAATGGAGCTTATCGCAAAACCATAAATCCGGCACGGTTAGAGGATTACACCTACAGGGCCGTACCGGTGAGGAAACCAAGCTAGTGCGGTGCGTAAGTGGTAAAATTTACGATGTCGCGGTGGACATCCGGAAACACTCATCGACCTTTGGCAAGTGGTTCGCGACCATATTGGAAGAGAATGATGGAATAGCATTGTATATTCCTGAAGGATTTGCCCATGGATTCCAAACTTTGGTGGACATTACAACTGTTTCCTACGCCATCTCGCCCGACTATACTCCGAATATGGCGCTCGGCATTAACTGGTCGGACCCAGATTTAGCGATAGATTGGCCGTCAACACCGCCATCAGTCCTGTCCGAACGGGATGCGGCACTGCCGTCCCTTGGAACTTATATAACTCAACTGGACCACCCAGTGGACTAGAATTAAGAAGATGGGAGTTTCCGACCAATGAAATTAGTCGTGCTTGCTGGCGGATTCGGCACTCGGATATCCGAGGAAAGCGATCTGAAACCGAAGCCGCTACTCGAAATCGGCGGCATGCCGATTCTTTTGCATATAATGAAATCCTATGCGGCACACGGCGTCACAGACTTCATTATTTGCGCTGGCTACAAGGGGTATATGATCAAGGAGTATTTTACGAATCTCTTGCTGCATCACTCGGATATTCTGATCGACTGTGCGACGGGGGAAATTGAATACACGAATCCAGTTAAATTGGATTGGACGGTGCGGGTGGTCGACACCGGGCAAGATAGTATGACAGGCGGTCGGATCGGGCGCATCCGTGACTATGTTGGTGACGAGACATTTTGCATGACCTATGGCGACGGGGTCAGCGATATCGACATCAAGGATGAAATCGCTTTCCATAAAGCGCACGGACTACAAGCGACCATGGCGGCGGTCGCTCCCCCCGGTCGGTTCGGTGCATTGAAAATGAACGACTATATCGTTGAAGAATTTGTCGAAAAACCCGTCGGCGGCGAAGGACTTATCAACGGAGGTTTTTTTGTTTTGGAGCCCGCAGTGTTCGATCTGATTCAGGGTGATGATACGATTTGGGAACGCTATCCGCTCGAGACACTTGCCCGCACCAAACAGTTGGCAGCCTACCGGCATGACGGTTTTTGGCAACCAATGGATACGCTTCGTGATAAACGGCAGCTTGAAAAACACTGGGTAGAAGGTGCCCCATGGAAAAATTGGGAATGATTTTTGACCGGGACGCCATCAGCGGTAAGTGTTTCCTTATAACCGGCGACACCGGGTTCAAAGGCGCTTGGTTGTGCCGTCTCCTCACCCGATTGGATGCACAGGTAGTTGGCATCGGGCTCCCTTTGGAAAGTGATCCATGTTTATTTGACCTAATGCATTCGACTGACTTCGTCGAACACCACACAGTTGATATCCGCGATACCGATAAAATTACGGCAATCGTCGAGAATACCGCTCCCGACTTCGTCATTCACATGGCGGCACAGGCCCTGGTTCAACGCGGGTTTCGTGAGCCAGCAAAAACTTTCTCTGTCAACGTCATGGGCACCGTCACGATTCTGGAGGCAGTTGCGAAATCACGGATCCCCCCGGCGGGGACACTGATCGTCACCAGTGACAAAGTCTACAAGAACGACGAATCCGGCCGCCACTTTGATGAGGATGAACCATTGGGTGGCGAAGACCCCTATAGTGCCTCGAAAGCGGCCGCGGAGCATGTCGTCGTTTCCATGCGGACGGCCTACCCTGATTGCGGACCCCTTCTCGTCGCACGGGCCGGGAACGTCATTGGCGGTGGTGATTGGGCTGCAAACCGGTTGATCCCTGACTTCTATCAATCACTGTGCGCAGGAACGGAGATCGCCTTGCGTAATCCCGACGCGGTTCGTCCCTGGCAACATGTGCTGGACGTCCTGAACGGCTATCTCGTCTATCTGACAGCTGTCGCCCGACCAGGAGCCCCGAAACCAGAAACTATGAATTTCGGGCCTGGTGAGGATGCTACGTTACCAACGGTTCGAGAAGTCGTCGAAATTTTAGGCCAAGCCATGATTGACCGCGCGGATGTATGGGTCCACGATAAAGCGTTTTACCCGCCTGAGAGCACATTGTTGCGTCTGGACACGTCGCGCGCGCGGAATTTCCTGGGTTGGAGCACGAAGCTAGACCAATCCGCCACTATTTCCTGGACCGCCGATTGGTATCAAGCATTCAAAGACGGTGTATCGGCAACAGAACTCGTCGACCAGCAGATCGACCTTTTTCTGGCAAATACGTGACTCTAAACCACGAACGGAAACAGGTGTCTCCAGTCATCGCGGTAACCGGTGCGTCCGGCTTTATCGGCCGACAAGTGGTAGCCGCACTGAACCGTGCAAACGTAGACCTAGTCGAGATATCAAGAACACAACCTGGTTCAGTATCCGGTCGCCATACTATTCGAGCAAACCTTCTTGAGGCTCAGGGACGTGAGTATGCCTGCTCGGTTCGAGCGGAAATTCTTATCCATCTTGCATGGGATGTAAGCCCAGGTTTCTGGACGGCAGAGAGTAATGAACAATGGCTATCGGCGTCGTACGACTTGGTCCGCCGCTTTTGGGAGAAGGGTGGCAAAAAGGTCGTTCTAGCCGGAACTTGTGCCGAATACGCATTCGACAAAGCAAAAACAACTCCGCTCAGCGAGGCCCGCTCGCCTTTCGTGCCCAGCACCCGGTACGGTCAGGCGAAACTGGCACTACGCCAAAAACTGGAAAAGCTACGCGATGGGCAGGATGATGTTGAGCTATCATCAGGTCTAATCTTCTTCCCGTTTGGCCCAGGTGAGCTGGTAAACCGGCTGGTCCCAACCGTGATCCGTGCGTGCCTTGCCGGAGAAACGCCAAAACTGACATCCGGCTGTCAATTGCGTGACTTCATAGATTCTTGGACCACCGGCCAGGCTTTCGCCGATCTGGCTCTGTCGGATGTTCAGGGGCCTGTCAACATCGGCTCCGGACGGTCCCAAGCCCTTCGTAACTTCGTCTCCACGATAAAAGACAGGATAAACCCTGCGCTGCCACTCGAATTTGGTGCAATCCCGGACCGAGCCGACGAGCCGCCGTGTCTAGTTGCCGATGTCGGGCGACTTGTGAACGAAGTCGGCCATCGAAGGATCCAATCTGAACATGACGCCATTGACGATACCATCGCCTACTGGCGCGCATTGAGTTAACGGCGTCACAGCGGCAAAAATCGCCCAATTTCAGCAAACAATAGTTCCATTCATCAGCCGTACATTCCAATGCTGCCATAAAACGAAGGAATCGTAGGGCGTCACGCGTTCCTGCGCGAGCAATCGTTCACCCGGCAAGAATTCCGCCCGCTGCCCTTCTCCCAAACCAATATCAGCGGAGATTTCAGGTTCTACCTGGATTTCAAAAAAGAACCGCTCAACGCTACCGTACCCGAACGGGCGAAAATCCAGGTTCAAAGTACAAAACTCACGAAGTTGGTTTTCCTGAAACTTGATGCCTATTTCTTCGTACAACTCACGGACGGCACAGGCCAAGATGGTTTCATCATCATGCGCTGCGCCACCGAACAATCCATAATGACCGGGATAAAATATGCCCGGAATATCGTCACGTAATTGCATCAAATATTCGCCGCCAGCCGTCCAGAGGATGATAGCTGCCGCCGGTTCGGGTCGCAAAACACCAGTGCGCGGGAACGAAGATAAAAGGGGCATCTTAGTTGCGTCATTGTTTGTCATCGTCTTGCACGGATCCGGCTGGTATTGAAATGATGGGGTGGAGGCCTCCACCTGACGGCATTGAACATGCCATAGTGGTTTTTCAGGAACCAATCAGAGGGAGGCATCCATGTCCTAGATTAGCATGGTGGCGATTGACCTTGCCAAGCGGAGTTTTCAGGTTTGCAGCGTTGATCAGCAAGGCCTTGTTGTTTTCAACCGCTCTTTTTCGCGTTCGAGGCTTCAGTAGTTTTTGGCTGGTTGGGGCCGGTGCATTCTCGCGATGGAGGCCTGTGCGACAAGCCATCATTGGGGCCGTTTAGCGCAATCATGCGACCATGATGTAAGGCTTGTAGATATGCCGTTACTCGCGGGACATTCCCTTTAACCTCCCAAGTTTGGGATGAAGGAGATGTTCATGACAAAGGATCAACGCGAGATACGCCGCAAACCCCGGATACTACGATATGCCGAGGAGATCGGCAGTGTGGTCAAAGCCTGTCGCTATTTTGGTGTCGGGCGTTCTAGTTTTTATCGCTGGCGTCAGGCTTATGCTGAGCGCGGCGAAACTGGCCAGATCAATGCGCCGCCCATCCCCAAATGGCACGCCAATAGAACCCCTCCCGAACGCGAAGAGAAGGTACTCTATCTGCGTCGCAAATATCACCGCGGTCCAATGCGGATCGTTTGGTATCTGGCTCGATATCACAACATCAAGATATCTGTCTCGACAGTCTCGCGCATCCTGCGCCGCCACGGCTTGAACCGTCTTCCGCGCGGCACGCGCATACGCAAGGTCCACACCAAGCGCTACCAGAAGCAAGTCCCGGATCACCACATTCAAATGGACGTTAAGTTCCTGACTTTCATGAGCAAAAAGGGTGAGAAGGTGCTGCGGTTCCAATACACCGCCATCGATGACACAACGCGGGTTCGCGCGCTGAGGGTCTATGAGAAGCACACTCAAGCCAACGCGATCAGCTTTGTGGATCACATCATCGAAAAGTTCCCGTTCCGCATCAGAGAAATCCGTACCGACAATGGCCATGAATTCCAGGCAAAGTTCCACTGGCACGTCGAGGAGCTTGGCATTCGACATGCCTACATCAAACGCGGCACGCCGCAACTCAACGGCAAAGTAGAACGATCGCACAGATCAGACGGGCAGGAGTTCTATCAACTCCTCAGCTACAAAGACGACGTCGATCTCGAAGCAATACTGAACGAATGGGAACGTTTCTACAACTTCCACAGGCCCCACGGCGCACACAATGGAAAGACACCTTACGAAGCACTCAGAGAAAAGCTATAATCAACAAATCGGATGTCCTGCGACTAACAGCACCTTACACTCGAAAAGCTCAGCATCCCGAAGACGACGTTCTATCGCTCGTATGACCGCTACCAATCCCTCGGCGAGGCCGGGCTCGAAGACCGCAACAGCTATCCGGGCCGGATCTGGAACCGCATCCTGGACAAGATCCGCGCCGAGATTATCGACATGGCCCTGGAGGAGACGGAACTGTCGCCCCGGGAGCTGGCTGTCAGGTTCACACTCTAAGAGCACGAAGACGGTTTTGAGTCTTCTGCCTCTAGTTCGAAACTCGTTCCACCAGATTTATCTTTTTGTTTTTTAGCGTTTTTTTTTGGCCAATATCGGCCTTCGCGCTTACCATGGCGTTGATAGTGTTCGTATGCACCCAGAAATCCCATCGGGCCGTTTCGTCCGAAAAATCGATCTGCCGCAACATCCGGCTGGCAATCCCAATATCGTTGTGACTGCAGACGTATCGCAGCCATTTCTTCAGCCGATTTCGCACTGGCCAAAATTTCGTTCGAAAACTTCAAATTATTCAGAATATTCCGGCTGCCGACCAAGGTTTCCGTCGATATGGCCAAGGTAAAAACAAATAAACACAGAAAAAAGCCCCCCAACACCGCGTAAGATAGGCGCTTGAACTTGCGATCACCATTTTCAAAACGATTATTGCTTTGAGAATACATCAAGCTACCAATTCCCTATTCAACGCGGATCGACAGCCAATCGGATGCCCCCAGTCCCGATTCCGTCCTAACGCGCAACCTTAAATGTCCATAAGGCTTTAAATATGTATCCCAATAGCTTTGGTCGATCGCACCGAACACATATTTGTTCCCCTGAACCGCGACCTCCCCCGAAAGAAGGTTGCCATTCGGACCGGCCCGGTATTCGAGGATATAGGTAGCGTTCGCGTCGCCATCCCACTCAAACATTTGATGTCCCACAATATCCGCATGTTGGAATACGCCGGAATGTGGTGGCCAAACCCATGCAATCCCGTGATCAGCCTGCGAACCGGGCGCTTCCGAATCTGTTCGTGTGGATGGAAAAACGATGTCCTTCATTACGGCGCGCAGGGTATTCAGCCTGTCAGACCCTATTTCATTTGGAGACACAGTTTCGCGCAGTGTCCCATCCGGCCCCAATCGCACGATGTCTCGCACGCCGTCTTCTTCTTGAGAAAGTAGGAAATAGCGGGTTGTCTTGGGGTCCGGCTCAGAAAACCCGGCCGCAGACGTAAAGGCCATTGTTCTCCGGCGGTGCACAGACCCCGTCAGCTCCCTGCCTTGTAGCGCGGTTTCCCCGTTTACTGTGGGTTCCCCATCAACATCCGCCCGATTCTCCACTGGATTCCCTGAAAATGCGGCCAGAGATGCGCCAATGTCGATATGGTCTGTCATGACCTGACTATCCCGCCAGGCCAGCAATGCGCGGCGTTGCCCCTCATCCGGGGTCCAAATGAACAGCGGTAAATTGAGAATTTCGTCGCGCAACACGGCTTCCTGGGTTGTCGACGCATGTCCTACCCGCCCCTGTTCAGCCAATTCTTCACCATGATCAGCCGTGATGATCAGCACCGTATTGCGATCCAGCCCCAGGGTAAGGAATTGTCTAAAGAAATCAGCGAACCAATGGTCGAAATAACGAATTTCACTTTCATAATATGCCCGAACCCAGGGCTGGTCGGACTGCATGAAGCGACCCTTAGAGACAGGGACCGCCGGTAAGAGAGAAACGGCTTTTCGCCGCTCAAATTCTGCTGCGTTGGCAGCCGGTGCTATCGACAGGAAAGCGTCGAAACCCGGAGCATCCGGTTTCGGTTTATCCCCATTCGGCAAGGTCGGCTGATGGGGCAAATGCGTATCAAGGAAGTGATACCAGATCCCCATGGGGTTGGAGGAGCGCCGCATCCGCGCCAGCATACCCTCAAACGTTTCCCCGACCTCCCGAATCAGCCCGAGATTGGCGTAAGAATCGATCAAGGCGAATGCCTGCACTGAATGCATTGCCCCGTCTCCGTCCCGGCCAAGGTTCAGAGACACCGGATCCCGCAGTCTTTGATCACGGCTGTGAACCCCTTGATACACAGGGTGCACGCCAGTGAGCAGCGCTATGATATTGGGTACGGTCCAGGCCGACACGGCCCGGTGATGATCGAAACGAATCCCCCCGTGATGTTCCACAGCATCCAAAAGCGACGGTGTCAGAGAATCGGATATCGCATCGGCCCGAAAACTCTCCACGGTCAAAAGCAGGACATTATATTGCTTTTCAACGCCGATCCCATGGGTTCGCGAGACGATATCAGCGATCAGAACAGTGGCCGTTAAAATGGCCAATGCACTGAAACTAGTGAAAATTAAACGGAAGACTCGCCGCCGCAACATGCGTCAACACTCCAAATCCCATAACAACGATCATGAAAACAGCATTTAAGACGACAGGTGCCGAATTATGGCCATTGCCCGTGTGTCCCCTTCCCGTACGGTCTTTTCCTGGCCATTCCAACGCACAAACGGCTGACGCTAGGCCGATTCCGGCAATCATCGGCGCGAAAATCCAGAGTTCCGGCCTCATATCCACGGATGCGAATCGCCCTAATGCAAAAGCTGCAAACACGCCGCTTGCCAGAGCCGGTACAAGAACGGTCAGCGAGGGTAAACCAAGCCCCAGCTTTCCATCAGCGGCCGATTCGTCCTGACCGCCCCCAACAGCGCGCCCAGAAAAACCAAGAATGACGAAAACACCCGCAAGCCCAGCTGTCCAATCGACAATGATATCCCCGATCCCATAGGTTCGTGACGAGAGATACCCTTGGATGCTTTCATCCAGCAGCCCTGCATATAGAATCGCAGCACAGCCAAACAGCACTAAGGCCTTCATTTCGAAATATCGAACAAAAACAAAGCCAAATGTCAGACCCAGTACAAAATACTGCGGAACATGAATGAACTTCGGAGGATAATTCCAATTTACCGATCCTGCGGAGGCAGCCAGCAGGGTCAAAGCCAGAATCAGTTCGAAAAGCCTCAATCGGCCTTGTCTTCGAAACACGCCCAGTATCGCGACCGCCAAAAGGGTAACCACACCTGACGCAATCAATACGCCGAGCATCATGTTTATCCCCGATACGAAGGAAAACGCGGAAAAGCCCGTTATGGCATAACCCCATGGGAGGCAAATGCACGCGAAGAGCCCGCCGAGCAGCGCCGCCACTTTGGATCGCACCAAAGGCTCGGTCATTCATTTCTCTCCAAACGATAGACTCGAATCGCCATGGCATCGAAGGTCTCGACCCAATTCGCCGCCGGGCCGGCAGAACCGTGTTGCTCCGATCCGTCAAAGGGCCATAAAGGGATTCGTTCTGCGCCCACACAGTCCTTCAAGCGGCAAGAAAACTCAACGTCTACCGGATGGGCTGCCAGATTCACGGCGAACAGCACGAGGCCGCCTTCCACCTGCTTTACCAAGACCCGAACCGGCGCGCTATAGGACCCAAAATATCCTACGGCATCCGCATTAACGCCAGTTTCCAAAGTTGGCCTGGAAAAAACATCCCCCAACGCCGTTAGGAACCGGTTAAAGGCTGCGACCTCCTGCCAAAGCAGTCGGGCTTTCCCACGCAATGCGTCATCTGCAGTAACCGGCGATTTACCATCATTATTATAATCCGCAATGTCAGCATCATCCGCATAGTCATCCTGTGGATCTGGGGAAATACCGACAACTCCGTCATCACGGGTCACAAAGCTGTCCAACGCAAAGGTAATTAATCCGGTCGAACCATGCACCAAAGCCGCCATCGCCATCGCGCGATATTCGACGGCGCTTGGCATTTTCCATCCGCGTTCCGGCGCTTCAAATGCTTGAAGCGTAAACCACACCGGCATCCGCGGCGGCGCTATTTGTCTGGAGAGCCAGACCGATCGTGCAACATAAGAGGCTGGTGTTTTCCCATTGCCCTTCAAGCTGTCATGAACGGCATAATAATTATGGGCAGAGATATCCCCCAATGCAGCCCAGGTTTTCCACCCTTCCAACACTCTTGATACAGGCGGGCCATCGAGCAGGAAGACCGGTTTGTTAGGGTCCAATGCCTGGATTTCTGAGCGACGGGCCAGAAAGGAGTCTTGTAGTTCCGCTATCCCCTTCGTTGAAGGCAAAAACGACGGTTCCTCATCCAGATACCAAGCCAATATGGTTGGGTCCCCGGCATGGGCCGTCACATCCGGATTGCTCGGCCAATGCGGAACCAATTGAAGGTTTAGCGATTTGGCCCGGTCCAAAACCTGATCCAGCGACTGGCCTTCCCAAAAATGAACAGCGTTAAAACCGCCCTCCACCGCGGTGCTCAGATCATATGCGCGCCCGTGATGGGAACCGTTTAGAGCATGGTAAAGGACCAAGGGCAGCTGCCCATCATCCGTCAAAGACGATTGTTCCGTAGACGGTTGGGACCCTTGTTGTGCCGGAAGGCGGTTAAAATCACCGCCACTGCTGCATCCTTGAAGCATCGCCAAAAGAGCGATTCCAACGAAAAGCTGCCATGCAAGGAGTCGATCCATCCCAAATTTTGTCCTTCAAGACCGTCATGCAATCAAGTGACCCTAATTGTCGGCCCTTCTGAGCCCGAATCGACCCTGGCCGAGCTATCCTGGCCGACCTACCTTGGCCATTCCTTTTGGGAATTATAACCCAAACGGATCGATTCTAAGCCGATGTTCGAAGGTAGTGATTGACCGCATCCAGGGAGCTAGGCCTTTCAAACCCAATATCCGATTCGAGGCGTCCACATGACATTGTCGCATAGTCTGGCAACCACCGGGTCTCTTCCGGCAGGACATCGGACGCTTTTGTCGGCACCAATATTTCCGGATCAATGCCATCAAACGCGGCAATATTCCGTGCCATCTCCAAATAGCTGATCTGATCCGCAGCACTCGCCTGGTAAACACCTGATGCCGCTGGTGTTGCAATCAGCCGCACGCAAATATCGATCAAGGTTTCCAACCAAATTGGCGCAACAACCATATCCGAAAATGGCGTCACGGCCTGTGCGCTCAGCATCGCGCAACGCCATTGTTCAAACAGTGAAAATTGCGGAATGACGACTTTTGCGGGCCGCAACAAAACCGGGTCAATACCGGCGTCTAACAAGCCAAGCTCCGCATCCCGTTTCTGGCGGCCATACAGGGTATTGGGTTCCGGCACATCCGTTTCGGCAGGATCTTCGTGGCTTCCGTCATGAACAGCGATACTGGAAAAGAAGAAGACACGCCCGCCCTTCGATGCCTGGGTTTTCCCGATTTCCACCGGCGCGACGTGGTTGATCTGTCCTGACCGGTCCGGGTCTCGAAGACATTCGCTGAATCGGGTTTCCGACGCGACGATAAATGTCCAATCCGCATTGGGCAGAGACTCTAACCCATCAAGGGTCAGAAAATCAAGAGGGTGAACCTTGGGGTCAGCGGCGCTATTTTGTGAACGGCGCGATGTCCGAACAACCTCATACCCTGCCGTGGTGAGAGCCGTAGCCAATGCAACGCCTATCGGCGAGTCCCCCCCGGCAACGACAGCGCGTCTGATTCCCATCGAGGCGTCCGATCAATAAGGGCCGGTATAGGTCGGATCCGGTACATCATGCCAAGGCGTCACCATCGGTGTATCCTCCAAACGATCAACATCGCCGCCGAGCATCCGTGCGGCCTCTCGTGCGATATCGATTGCACGCGGATAGAACTTATCCGCAAGCGAGGGTGAGGTTGGCGTTGGTGTCCAAGGAAGGCCGATTCGAGCAGGCGCCTTTTTGAGCGAGTCAAAAGCGTATTCAACGGCAATCGCACTCGCCTCTGCGGCCGCACCAAAGGTTGAATTCGCGGTATCCGCCACGACAAAATGCCCCGTTTTCTTAACCGACCGGGCGATTCCCGGCCCGTCTATTGGGGTCAGAGAGCGTAAATCCAGAACTTCCGCGTCAATGCCTATCGTTTCCAACATTTCGGCTGCGCGCAGGCATTCCAACGTCATATAGGAAAGACCGGCCAGCGTGACGTCCTTGCCTTCTCGCATCACACGGCTACCTTCCAGCGATTCCGAATAATGCTCTTCCGGTACATGCCCCTTGATGCCATAGAGCCAGCGATGTTCGACGACAACAACCGGTGCATCGTCTTCAATCGCGGCAATCAGCATCCCCTTTGCATCCCGCGGGGTCGACGGCATTACAACCTTCAGCCCCGGAATATGGGCGAACCAGGCCTGTAGGGATTGCGAATGTTGCGGGCCTTGGCCCCAACCCCGCCCGATGATCATGCGGAATGCCATGGGGGCCGTCATTTTGCCACCATACATATAGTGCCATTTCGCCGCCTGGTTGACGATTGTTTCCATCGACAAGACAGCAAAATCAACACGCATATGAACCATAACAGGGCGCATACCATTGATGGCCGTCCCCAGTGCAACGCCGGTCATACCGCCTTCTGAAGACGGCATATCGCGCACGCGTTCATCACCGAACTCGTCCACAAGCCCCTTCGTCGTCCCGAAAATACCTGTCGGTCCCGGAACGCCAAGCCCCATCAAATAGACACTCGGGTCTTCACGCAGACAGGATGCCTGCGCCTCACGAAGGGCTTCCATGAATGTAATTATTCGATCACTCATTTCGCGGCCCCCTTTGCTGCGGGGTAAACGAAATCAAACAATTGATCCGTCGGTGGGAAAGGACTGTTCTTTGCGAAATCAAAGGCTTGTGAGACTTCATCAGCGATCTCTGTCCGATAGGTTGTAAGAGCCTCATCACTCAGCACGCCCTCGGCCCGCAAACATTCTTCGTAAACCGCGACGGGATCCTTTTCGACCCACGCATCGAACTCTTCCTGGCTGCGATAATTCAGGTTCAAATCCTCGTTCGGCCCACAGTGCTCTTTCCAGCGATAGGTCATAAACTCTAGAATTTGCGGTCCACCCCCGGCCCGTATTTCGGCAATCGCCTTCCCGGCCATTTCCCAAACCGTGTCGATATTGTTGCCGTCACCGATTGAACCAGCGACCCCATGCGCCGCGCCGACATCACAGACCCGGCGCCCTTCCGGTTGCCGAATATCCATCTTTGAATGGACCGAATACAAGTTATTCTCACACACGAAGAGGACCGGTAATTTAAACACACCGGCGAAATTCATCGCTTCGTGAAAAGCCCCTTCTTCGGTCGCGCCATCGCCGAAATAAATAACAACGATCTTGTCTTCACCGCGTTGCTTGGCCGCCCAGGCGTATCCGACACCAACCGAAATCGTGCTGGCAAGGATTGGGGCGGACCCCATGAACCCAGCATCCAAATCAATAAGATGCTGGCTTCCCCCCTTACCGCGCGCACAGCCGGTTTCCCGACCGTAGATTTCGGCAATCATTTCCTTCAGGTCCGCATTCTTCGCAAGGTAGTGCCCGTGACTGCGATGCGCTGAAAACACCGCATCGTCACGTTTCAAATGCGCTGACACACCGGTCGGTGCCCCTTCCTGCCCAATACAAATATGGGTTGGACACCGCATTTCCTGTTCGCTGTAACGATCAACGATTTCCTGCTCAACCATCCGGATACGCAAGGCGCACCGGTACATTGAAAGCCGGGTATCGTTGTCTGCTATTGCAGCCACGTTCGAATTAGACACACCGTTGCTCATTTACGTCCCCAAAAGTGGTGGGCAATTAGCCGCGCATTTCAAAATCAGTCGGCCAGTCTTTCAACTGATCGAAATATTTCCGGCCCCAATCGACCATCTCAGACAAGCCTTGTTCCCAAGACGTCTGCGGTTCCCAACCAACGTCGTTCTTGATCGCAGAACTGTCGAGCCAATAACGACCGTCTTGTCCCAAACGGTCCGCTGTCACCTCACAAAGTTCTTCAAAGGGAAGTCCAAGGGCATCAGCGGTCAATTCAACAACAGTACGGATGGCTGTAGGTTCAGCGGGACCGGCATTATAGACCGTGCCCAGCGGTGCCTTTTCCGCAACCAATTGGATGGCCTGACCAAGGTCACGGCTGTGGATATAGGATTTCTCTGCGCGACCACCGCCGTGCAATGGCAATTTCTCGCCCTTCAACCCCAGAATAACGGTCTTTGGAATCACCCGGTGCAAAAGCTGGCCGGGACCATAGGCATTTGACGGGCGGATGATGTTCATCGGGAATTGCAGGAACTTATGGGCCGACATCAAATACATGTCGAATGCGACCTTAGATGCCGCATAAGGGCTGCTTGGCTGAATCGGGTCCGTTTCCTTGGCCGCATGGGCAACAGAACCGTACATTTCTGAGGTACCGATCTGAATGAAACGCTCAACATAGTCGCGTTCCATGAGCTTCTCACAGAACTTCGTCAATGCCATCGAGTTGGTTTCAAAATAGCGCCAGCTGTGTTTCCAACTTGCAGCACCTTCACCTTGGGCGGCGAAGTTCACGATGACATCGGGCTTTTCTTTATCCAAGATTTCGAACAGCAAATCCATTTCATAGGTCAAATGGCGTGCATAATAGTGGTACCGGTCCCGCGATTCGATGTTCAGCGAAAAAGGTTCCGGGCGCAGCAGATTGCGACCAACACCGATCACCTCAGCATCTGAGTTATCCAACAGCCAAAGACTGGCGTTGATACCGAAGGAACCGCCTCCTCCCAGGACCGCATATTTCTTTACCATCTATCGTCTCCCTTGCGTGTCGCAATGCGCCAGCGGCGCCTCTAAAAAGTTGGAAATTCCTATTCCAGGATCGTCCAAAACCAGTCGCCGGAATATCCGGCCTCGTTAAATAATTCAACCCACCGATCGGGGGTATCGAAATGAAGAGCGGTCAACACCCATTCCTCAAACAGCGCACGCTGTTCCTCGGAACGATAGGCATCAACGACGACATATCCGCGCCGACGGGCGCGTGCGACCCGTTCGATTTCACCCAATGCAACAATCACATCGTCACGGACAAGATTGTGCAGGGTGTTAATCGACAGCACACAGTCAAAACTATCTGCGGGAAACGGCAGATCGCGCGCATCCCCAACATGCATCCTGCCGACAACATTAGGATGGCAGTTTTGCACCGCATAGCGGCTTACATCCAGACCGAACACCTCTAACCCCGGGCAAACCTGCATCAAGTCGTTAACGAGAAACCCCTTGCCCGCACCGATATCCAGAACGCGCATGCCGGGCTGTAGGTTGAAATGCGCAACGATGTCCTTTGCGACCGGCAGCCACCGATAATCATATCGGTACCCACCGTAACCATAAGAACGCGGCCCGTCGAAATACAACTCGCCAAATTTCCGCGCTTCCTCAACAACATCAGCCGTTTTCGCCTCAGCCCGTGCCGAGACGTTGCGTTTGGTTTTCGGAAGTTTATCGAGAAGATTTATTTCCACGCTATCGTCTTCCCTTAATCCGGATCGCCATTGAAGGCAGCCCGCAAACCATCTTCCAATGGGGTGAAACTAAAATCCGGAAATGTTTTGGCGACACCTGAAGGGTCGAAAGGTCGATAGCCGCCATGCGGCATCGGACCCGACCGCGGCAGGCTTTCAATCGGCACAGGCGCGTCTGAAAAACTGTTGGTAAGCTCAGCCAATTCCATAAAGGAAGCGACCCGACCGGTTGCGGCATTCATCGCGCCTGGATGGCGCGCGGCAATCATTAACCCAGCCAGTGTCGCCACATCCTTGACGCAGACATGATCACGACGTTCTTCACCTTGGCCGAAAAGCTTAATCGCTTCGCCCGTCTGCACTAGGCGGCGGAATCGGTTCGGACCGTAACCATTGTGGGGATCACTCTGCCCATAGATCAAAGTTGGTCGAAGACTTCCAAAAACCGTGTCCGGCAAGCTGGCTTGGAACATGACCTCACGGCTGGCATGCATTTGACCGTGCAGATTGTCTGGTGCAGTCACCGACTGCTCAGTGAGCGGCGTGTCGCTATCGCTATAGACCGCATCAGAACTGATATAGAGGAAATAGGATAAATCTATCACGGACAGGGCATCCAACGCATTCTTGGCGATTAAGATGTTCTCTTCGAACATCTGGTAGTCCTTACACGGCGCCTTGGCGGAAACGAACACGACTGTGTCGCCCGGCTGTACCGCCTGTCGCAGAACTGTAGCACCTTCGGCGGTCAGCAATTCCATCCCATTTGCGCGACCAAGGCCGATAACCTCAGCCCCCTGCACGCTTGCCATGGCACTTATCTCTGCCCCAACAAAACCGCTTGAACCAACGACGACAATACGTTGTCCGGCCAAGGCTTGGTCTTTCCCGTCTTGTGACATCCCTGAAACTTTCCCTCTCAGTAAACCTTGTCGTCAGTTGTAATCCTTGTCATCAGTTCTGCGGCACGCCGCGAACAAGATGCGTGAAACCGGCGCGGCTGGAGTCGCTACGATCAACCAAACCATACGGGTCGATCAGAAGTTTGCCTGCCATCCGTTCTGCTAACATCACCATGTCCAGGTCTTTGAACGCATCCCATGGTGTCATGATACACACCGCATCGCACCCTTCGACACAAGCTTCTATACCGTCAGTGGGGATACAGCCCGGCGCAACGCTGCCCGACACAACGGGGTCAAAGACGCGGGTGTTGTAACCGCCCAACCCCTCAATAAGCCGCAAAGCAGGTGAGTTTTTGGTGCTGTGGGTGTTTTCCTTATAGGCGAGTCCCAGGACCCCAATGGTTTTGTCCACGGGCGCATTGCCGAATGCTTCGTTCAGCCGGTCCTTCACCCAGTCTTTGCTATGCACGCTAAACCGGCGATATTCCTGGATCGGTCCTGCGTCGACACCAGCCGCATCGGCCATATCCACGACGTTTTTAAGGTCACGTTCCAGGTTTCCACCGGAAATACCCAAACCGGGCTTTAAATAGGCATAAGGGCCAATCCGTGCATCAAGTCGAAGCGCCGGTGCGATCTCATTCCATTCCGCGCCAATTTTTTCGCAAACATTCGAAAGCGCGTTCGTTGTTGAAACACTGGCCACCAGAAAACAATTGATCGCAATCTTACACAGTTCCGCGCTCTCATACCGCATTGGCAAGAGCGGGCAGTCGAAGGATCGCAGGAAGGTATCCATCGCCGCAGGCAAGCCGGTCGATGGATCAGCCAACCCGACAATGAACCGTTCCGGTTTCATCGCCCGTTCAACCGCACGGCCAAACACCAGAGTTTCCACCTGATACACCAAAACAGGAAATTTCGCCTGCATGGAGCGGGAGAATCCCGGGGCAACCTGACTGAGGATCACGATGGTCGATGAGGGGCTTGCATGCGCTGCCAACCTATCGAGCAAATCGGCGACAGGGGTTAGATCGCTGTTGCCCTCATCATCCGTCGGCACATCAATCGCGACATAGATAACGTCACAGGAAGACAGTCCAGACATGTCGGCTGTAAACTGTAACCGGGTCCGGTTGGCGGCGAAGAGGTCGTCAAAATCGGGTTCGTTAATCGGAATAACGGCAGCATTCAGCCGGTCGACCAAGCCCGGTGCATCATCCCAGCCAATTGTCTGGAACCCTTTGGCGGCGGACGCAAGCGCACTGTTCAAACCCAGATGCGTTAATCCGACAAATCCTATAACCGGCTTCGTCATTGTCTCATTGCCCCATCGCTTGCTGTGTCAATGCGCGTAAATGGGCCTCAATGGCCATGTCATTTGCGATATTCGTGCCTGTGCTCGCCTTACAACAGGCTTGGAAGTGATCGAATTCCTCACGCCAGGTCGGGTCTGATTGTATCAGCACAGCCGCTTCTTCCGGCGGGCGGCCGCTGGGCAGAACACGAACACGATGAGAAAAGGTCGACGGCCCCCATTTGCACAAAGATTCGATATGCACAGAACCTTTTTCCGCCAAGACATCGCAGGTGAAATGATTCCGCCACATCAAAAGCGTCATTTCCAACTGCACCTTGAGCGGACCGTCGCTCATGATCGTGACGTGGTCAAAGCTGCGATTCTCAAACCGGCTGGCTGAGGTCACATCGAACGCTTGTTCGAGGACATCTTCCCCGAACCAAAACATTAAGGTGTCCAATAGGTGGGACCCAAGGTCAGGCAGCACCCCAGCCCCTTCATCCCGCCACGCTGATTCGCGAACGAGGCGCGCGGTTCCATTCCCATAGAACATTCTGATCGAATAAATTTTTCCCAAATCACCGGATGCAATCAAATCCCGCATTCTGACAAAATGAGGTTCGAAACGATGGTTATACGCTGTGTAACAGACGGCCCCTGTCTGGCTGGCCAAAGCGGCCAAGGCGTCCAAATCCCCATCGTTGACATTCACCAAAGGCTTTTCAACCAGGACATGTTTGCGATTGGATAACAAATGGCGGAGGATTTCGGGCTTGGCCCCGTCCGGAACACAGACAAGGGCGGCATCATAGCTGTCCAAGGGCACTTCCGGAACAGTGCGATAATCCACACCATCTTTATAAGGGTCGACTGTCGCAACGCATTGATCGCCAGCGATCTGTTTGCGCTTCTCACCCTGTACGCCCATACCGGCGACGATAACTCTCATGCCAACCCCACCACTTCCAAGCATCAATGTGTTTCGAGACGGGTTTGCGCAGCGTTGATTTTCGCGTGAATGATCTCTGGCGTGATCGGGATATTGCCATCACGTTCGCATTCAGCCCCAGCCGCCATGCTGCCAAGAACGGCGGAAATCACCGCATTGCCGGTTACTTTCAAAGCGAGCGTTCCATAGGCCAGCAAAGCATCCCCAGCCCCGACGGCATCCAGCACATTGTCGCAGAAACTATCAATCGAGAAAAACGTTCTGAAATCTTGCCGGTCGGCATCCAAGTCACGGCGAAACACCATCATTCCCCGACTGCCCAGCTTAAGGAACAGAACGTTACAATTGGCACGCCGATACAGTTCTGACCCCAACGGACGAACAACCGTGTCCTGGTCGGCAAGCGCGAAACGCGCCTCCTTTTCATTCGGCGTGATCAAATCGAACCCTTCGAAATCCAGGATATTGCCCCAGCGGCTCGCCACTTGGCTGTCAGCAGTCTTAAAGCGACCGGCGGGAATGGCCTTGGAAAGGACCGGTATTGAATCGGGATTAAATATCCCATGCCGGAAATCACTAAAGACCGTTACATCCGCATCCGTTCCGGAAACGCGGTCCCGCAAAGTATCCAGAATAGAACCTGACACGGCCCGGTTATCCAAGGTATCGACTTTCAACAAACGATACCCACCTGCAACAAAGGCGTTTTTATTGACGGTCGGGCGGGTCTCATCGACGATAGGATCGAAGGTTACATCCGAACTCTCGAATTCGTCTGTTACGAACGCGCCATAATCGTCATCCCCCAACACAGTTGAGAAAGTAACCTTCGCGCCAGCCGCCGCCATATGCTTGGCCACGATTCCAGCCCCGCCGACAAAGTCAGTTCGGCTTTCATATCGCACACTGAAAGTCGGGGTTTTCGCATTCGCGCCAATCATCTCACAGCGTGTGATCGTATCGACAATTGTATCCCCTAAGAGATGAACCTTTGTCCCAACAATCTTATCCAAAGCGCCCCGGAAATCATCGAAGGTGAGCCCTTCTCCCTCCATCAAAGACGCAAGCTTGTCGTCTGCCAGATCAGGCGGTGCTGCATTGATGATGGCTGAGGACGAATAAACGATGTCACCCGGCGTGAATATCAACGTCCCGCCATAGCTTCCCACGACCTTTTGTTCTTCCGCCGTCTTCGGATGCATCCCTTTCGCGCCGTATTCGTAGCCTTTAACAAAAATATTAGGCCGAATAACATCCAGATTTTCCAGCGGTGTCGGATTCTCATCAACGACGACATAGTCAACCAGTTCTAACGCTGCCAAGTTTATCGCGCGCAATTCTTGCGGGACATAGGGGCGATAGTTGGCCTTGTCGATATGCGCATCACAGGTCAGGCTGACCACCAAAATATCCCCTTTGCCCTTCGCATAAAGGAGATGGCGAATATGGCCCGGATGCACCAAATCAAACGTACCGTGGCACAGTACGACGGTTTTCTCACGGCTTTCAAAAGGGTGCAGCGCTGCAAGTTCGCTTGCGGATAAAATCTTGTGACCATACCGCTTGCGAAGTTCGGTTTTGTTTTCCGGTGTCGCCATTGAACAACTTCCAGATGTTTAAGTGAAACAATTCAGAGAAAACAGAGATGCTGTTCTCTGGAGAGGACTCAATTTTCCGTATCGGATCCTAGATACTTAAACCAAGTATCGGTTGCTTCGGCGATGCTCGCCTGATCCCACAACGGCGCTTCGGCCCAATAGTCGATATTTTCGAGTATCCGGGATACCCCCGCTTCGAAAGATACCTCTGGTGCCCAACCAAGTTCCGATTGAATCTTGGTAATATCCGCATGGGTACATTCGGGCTCTCCCGGACGTTTTGGGAGGCCAACCGTCTCACAGCCCAGCAATTCAACCAAATGATTGACGGATTGCGGATTACCGGCCCCTAAGTTCCAGACCTCCCCAACAAGGTCAGTCTCAGCAGCCGCAAAGAAAGCGCGGGCAACATCCGTGACGTAAAGGAAATCGCGTGATTGCGTTCCATCCCCAACAACAGTCAGAGGCTTGCCTGCAAGTTTTTGACGCAAGAAAACGCCAAATACCGCACCATAAGCCCCGGATGTCCGCGACCGGGTTCCATAGGCATTGAAGATACGGATCGCATTGACCGGCAGGCCATAAACCTGGTGCCAATGGAAGGTCGCCTGCTCACCCATGTATTTTGATAGGGCATAAGGATATTCCGGATTGATCCGATGGCTTTCCGTCGTCGGTGTTTCCGCAAGCCCATAACAGGACGAAGACGCCGCATAGACAAATTTCCGGGCATTGTTGTGCCGTGCGGCTTCCAATATCCGAACTGTGCCTTGAACGTTTACATCCATATAGTCCGCAGGGTTTTCAATCGACGGAACGATATCGCCGATACCCGCGAAGTGGAAAACACAATCAACATCTTTAAAGAGGGCATCGGTGGGCGTAACGGATCGGATGTCCCGATGCTCAAAGACCACGCTGCCTTCTTTTGCATGATGGGCGATGTTTTCTTCACGCCCACCATACAAATTGTCGATGACGCGGACCTGAAATCCGCGCTCGACAAGAAGATCGACCATATGGCTGCCAATAAACCCGGCACCCCCCGTTACAATCGCTACCGGCCCGTTGGTCATGCTGCCCCTCGGCCCTTTAGCGTCTTCACGTTATAGTATTTTATGTCATCCATGCTGTCGGGAAGTTGCCCGTCGCGGAATGCTGTGACCAGATCGCGGATGGCTTCCTCAATCGAGTGCGACGGTTGGAAACCCAAGACACGGCCGATCTTGTCAGAATTGATATGATAGCTGCGGATATCGTCCGTCGGTTCCGTCCCAATACTGATCGGAGCCTTTTCCGGCATCAATTCCTCAACAACCGATTTCACCAACTCAGCAATTTCCATGATGCTCATGTTCTGGAAACCACAGTTGAAAATTTCGTTCTGCACCTTCTCCGCCGGTGCTTCCAGCAGCAGCTTACACAGATCGCAATAGTCTTGAATATGCAGATTCGGACGAAGTTGCGATCCGCCAAAGACGCGAATTTTTCCGTTCGTAATCGCATGGTTCGTCAAGATATTGACCGAGAGATCAAGACGCTGACGGCGCGCTTGTCCACAAACCGTTGCCGGGCGGAAAATCACGCCGACAAAATTATCGTCGGTATGCTTTTGCAACAGCGGCTCGCACATCCCTTTGTACTTATTGTACAGCGTCAACGGGACAAGCGGATGATCTTCTGTAACATCCGGCTGGTCGGATACGCCATAAACCGAACTGGACGATGCATAGACGAAGCGTTTAACGCCAGCTGCTTTCGCCGCGATCACCATCGGCTCAAAAGCATCCAGGTTAACAGTCGTGCTTAAATCTTCATCCAACTCAAAGCTGGCATCATTAGAGATGCAGGCCAGGTTGATAACCGCGTCTTTCCCTGCGACAGCCTTTGCGAATTGTTCGGTATCCCGAATATCGCCTTCAACAATTGTCAGGTTCGGATGATCCTGAGGCAAGAAATCACAGCCAAAGAACATGATGTCATAGACCGTAACATTATACCCCAAATCAAGCATTTGAGGGACCAACTGGCTGCCGCAATACCCGGCACCACCAGTGACAAGGACGTTCTTGTGCATGTTTTTCGATGCTCCCATCGTATGGTTTCGAAATAATTTTTTACTGAGGCCGCAGCAGACCTCACGGACCGATCAGGCCATCGTCATCAAGTCTGGATTGAATATCCTGCGGCACTGGCGTCGTTATAGAACATTTGGACTGTTTCCAGACTGAACTGGGACAAGTCCTTTCCAAGAGATTTCAGCTTGGCAATCAAATCCGGCGTCATCGTGATAATGTCGCACCCGCAAGCTTCCGCCTGAATGACATTTAAGATTTCGCGCGGGCTCGCCCACAACAATTCCCATGCCGGATGCGCGCTCATCAGTTGCTTTGTTTCAGTCATCACAGGAATTGGATCAACACCGGCATCTGCAATACGCCCCGCGAAAACAGAAATGACGGCAGGCACGTTGGGATCAAGCTCAGCCAGCAATTCTTTCACCTGATCGATCGTGAAAATCGCGGTGACATTTAACTTCACCCCGGCGCGCGACAATGTCCCGCACAAAGCGGTCGTTGAAACCCCTTCGGTATTGGTAATGGGGACTTTGACATACACATTGTCACCCCAGGTCGCGATGGCTTTCGCCTGACGTTCCATTTCCTCCAGGTCATCCGCGAAGACCTCAAGACTGATCGGCAGGGTCGTGATTTTCGACAAGACTTCCCGCGCGAAGGCTTCATAATCTGTGATCCCGGCCTTCCGCATAAGGGTCGGGTTCGTTGTAAGCCCGGAAATCATGGGGTCTGCTGCTGCATCCAACATGGATTGCAAATCAGCCCCATCGGAAAAAACTTTTACTGTTCGCGCTTGATTAACCTTGCTCACACCATCCACTCCATTTGCCTGACCAAATCGGACGAGAAAAATTTCCGCATGCCTATGGCATGCCCCCGCAGCCGCCTCCTAAGGATAGGTCCTTCCAACCATACAAAGCCGGTACGTCTAATTTTCGCCGGAACTTAGAATATGGCCAACCGCCTCAGTCAAATCTTTGACGATAACATCTGGAACACAGGGCTCTCCCACTTCATAGCCCCAGTCGACGAAAATTGTCTTCACACCGGCAGCTTTACCGGCACCGACATCTCGCCAGGTATCCCCAACAATCGCGCTCTTCTCAAACGCGATGCCCCAATCCTTAGCAGCTTCTATAAGCATACCCGGCGCAGGTTTATAGCAAGGACATTCATTGTCACAAGTGCAAACTCTTATATCGTCGACCGGCACTTCGCGCCTAAGGATATCGTGCATTTCCTCAAGCGTGGCGGCAGATGTAATCCCCCGACCGACATCCTTTTGATTTGTAACAACAACAACAAGATAGCCCGCATTTTTCAATTGGCGCACAGCGTCGCCAACGCCGGGAAGAAGAACGAAATCTTCAACTTTTTTTGGTGCATATCCTCGACCGCCACGAAGAATCGGACGGTTTAAAACACCATCACGGTCCAGAAAAACCGCCGACCGATTCTCGACGGCCGACTTTCCTACCATTTTGTTGCCCGGGTTTGAAGGACAGGATGGCTGACAAGAGCATGCCAAACGACCGCTTGAAAACCTTCGCTCAAAGGTGTCGTCCAATCAGGGACAATATTGGGAATTACAACGACGTGATCGCCATTCGCCTTTGTATATCCGCCATCCCGACCGGTGATGCCTAATACTTTAGCACCGATCTTTTTTGCTTCATCGATGGCCCGGATCAAATTGACAGATACATTGCGCTCTGCATTTCCGCCACCAACTGAAAAAATGAAGATTGCGTCATTCGCCTTAATTTTGCTGGTGCGAATATATTCGACAAAAACTGTCTCAAAACCTTCATCATTCGTCCGTGCCGTCAATTCGCTGACATTATCGGTCGGCGCGTAAGTTTCGATGTCGCAAAGCTTGCGGAAATCATTAACAGCATGCCCGGCATTTCCGGCACTTCCGCCAACTCCCAAAACAAATAGGCGACCACCATTGTCGCGCAGGGTCGCAAGCGCCGCCGCCAGTTCGTCTATGGCAGCATGATCAATTTCGCGCGAAATACGTTCTGCGGCGGAGAAAAATTCTTTTGCATGAGATGATGTCATAAACCCGTCAAATCCTCGATTTCCACGGCAACCAAACCGCCGGGTGGCGGTTCATGGAAAGAAACGGACAAAATTCAGCCCGTAGCCTTAGTTAAGGGGCTTCTGTATAATGCGAGTCATGTCATATTTCAAACGGTCAATCGTCCGACCAATTCCCTGTCGGCCAGCAAAAATGACAATTAAAAGATATATCGTTTCACTGCTAAAAACTGTCCCGTCTCACCGCACCGACCAAAGGCAATAAATGCCGACATTTTCCGTTTTGATCGTCAATTTCAACAGCACAGAGCCCCTTGAACAGGCACTGCAGTCGCTGGAGCAGCAAAGCTTCGATGATTTCGACGTCTTTGTGGTCGACAATAACAGTTCGGATTCGAACCGATTTAAGAAACTTGCCGGACAAAAATACCAACTCGACATCCACTTCTTTGAAGTCGAAGCCAATTTGGGGTTTGCCGGGGGAATCAACTTTTTAGCGAGCAAAGCAGAGGGGGACTGGATCACCGCCCTCAATCCCGATGCGGTGGCGGACAAAGACTGGTTATCAGCCGCTGCAAAGACACTGTCGCAAACGACGCAGGCCGATATGTTGGCAAGCGTCCAAATCGATGGAACAGACAGAACACTCTTGGACGGCGCAGGCGACCGCTATGCCTTTTGCGGTTTGGCGTGGCGTGCAGGTCATGGCCGTAACGTCGATGGCTTCGCTTTTCCGGTTGAGGTCTTCTCGCCATGCGGCGCGGCTGCCTTTTATCGACGCGACCGTTTTCTTGCCCTAGGCGGCTATAAAGAACGCTTCTTCTGCTATCTTGAAGATATCGATCTTGGATTTCGATTCCGACTGACCGGCGGCAAATGTGTCCTGGTGCGCGATGCTCTGGTGTATCACATAGGGGGCGTAAGCAGTGGCGGCAAACGAAGCGCCTTTGCCATTCGCCAAGGCATGGCAAATCTTATCAATGTGTTCGTTCGCTGTATGCCTACACTGATCGCAATCCCGGCATCCCCCCTCTTTGTTATGTCCATGATACTCTTGCTGTTGAAACATACAGTGCGCGGCGACGGGTTCCCGGCAGGCAAAGGGCTTTGGGAAGGAGTGTTGGCCCTGCCAGTCTCTTTCACAGAGCGACGCCAAATACAGGCCAACGTGACCAGCGGTGTGTTTGGGGCTTTGACCTATTCCCCCTTCAAGGTTTTTTTCCGGTCGTGAAACCCTCCCTATGGTGGGTGATCAGCGTCGATTGTCTCTTAAGTCAAACTTTGATACGTCACAGATAACATATGCGGCGGGGATTGATTGCGGCGCGGGTGCCTTTAGATGACTCGTCCTTTAAATCGCTTGGCCTTGGATGAATTTCTGCACCGAATACAACTTCAATCCATCGCCAATGGCGTCGACACTATTGGATCATTCGGAAAAAGGACCGTTGGGATGCGAACCTTTCTATTCTACCTCGTCTCCTGCACCCTAAGTGCATTTGTCGGTTTTGTCGTAGCAGAGGGCGGCTATCGAATCCTGCTCCAAAATCAGCATCCCAAAGAGTTTATTGGGAATAATGCCGACACATCGCGCCCTTCCGTATGGTTCATGGAAAAATCGCGTTGGCAGTATCATCCAGACTATGGTTACAGCTATGGCCCGGAAACGATTTCCGGCGGCAGCACCAGTGGTGGAAAGGTGCAAGGGTGTTGGTATTGGCCCGCAAATGAGAGGGGCAATATGGGCCTTATCCGCGGCGACTATGCCAGTGCCGAGTTGAAAGTCGCAGTTTTCGGCGACTCCTTTACCGCACAAGTGGATACCGGCCCCGACCCCAAAGGCATCACTTGGCCCGACTATCTGCAAGACTACCTCACGGAACGCACCGGTCGCACCGTCAATGTCTTAAATTTCGGTCGGGACGGAACAGGCCTGTTGCACATGGTTGATCTGGCCCGTGACAAGGTTGCGGAATGGAAACCGGACCTGGTGATCTTCAGCTTCATCACCGATGATTTCACACGGGACCGTTTCTTCAGGACCCCGACTGTCATTGACGGTCGTGAACGCGTCTTGACCACGCAAGAACCCGGCACCAGCCCCTCACTGGATCACGGATCAGACACGGCCATCGTCCATTCTGGAGCAACAAAAGAATGGTGCGAACGAGAAGCCAAAAAAACAGGCCCCAGCCAGGACCCCGTCCTTCTTGAAATGGAAGCAACCGTCCTCGACGCAAAAGCCAGAATGACGGGCAAGCCCAGTATTCTTGCAATGGATCGTTCATTTCTGCTCGACCGAATCCTGCATGGCACCCCCTTCCACACGACCTATGCCAACGCGCTGCCGACACAGAACCCCCGGCATCGCATGAATTCCTATTTGGAAGACCAGCGGTTCGTCGATGGATTGGCTGAAGTTAAAAAGCTTGGCATCCCAATCGCACTGACCCATCTGGCCATATTTGACGAATTGCGGGATGGGAAGCGCATGCGTGGCACGGATCAGGATGTTGCCTTGGCAAATTCCCTGGAAAAAGCCTTTGGCGTTCCCGTTCTCTACACCAAGGATTACGGTAAGGTCGCGCCAGAGCGCATCGTCGCTATCAAGCGATCCCCGAACGACACCCACCCCTCAGTCTTTGGGATGCAATACTATGCGGATGCCGTCGCGACCGCCCTAAAAGAAAACGGGTATTTGGCCCGTTAAACGGCGGTCAAATGGTAGGTCAAACGGTCGGTCGCCATACGACCACCGTTCCAATGCGTGGCGGTGATGCCTATTGATCCACCGCGCCTTTTCCGATCGTCCCCCGTAACGCAGTGGCCACATGATCTGCCACGAAGGATGCAAAGGCGGCCTCACCGGCGTCATTAAAATGACAGCAAGTGTCGCGGTAAACTGTTTGGGGAAGGTCGTCGAAGGCATGAAGGGCAGAAATGATGTCTATGCCCTCGCCGCGCAAATGCTCCGCTTCATCCAACATCACACGATACCCTGACTGCAAAGCATCCAGGTCTGCTCTTTTGGGGTCGAAGGCTATTTTCTGTTCTTCCTCAGTAAAAGTCCGCCCCGTATTAATATATTGATTTGGTTGAATAACATAGATGTAGCGACTTCCCGCCACATCAGCCAAGGCTTTCATCGATCGCACGGCACGTGTCCAAAACCCTTGGAAATACCGTGAATAGTCGACCGTACCAGGCGCCGCCATAGTATTGGTCGGAACGAAAATTACATTGCTCGATTGATCATAACCGCCAGTCTGGCTCAGTTTCTCAGTTCCAGCGCTTTCAAGTATCCGGCCATAAGTTTCCAAAACAAGCCAGCAACTTGCCAAGGTGCAAGACCCTGCATCGGCCCGCATATACTTTCCTCGATACACACTTATCAACTCGCGTCGAACGCGATTGGAAGACGTCAATTCAGAGAATGTCGTAATTAAAGATGTTGTCGGAAATGCCGGGTTTACGCCTTGCTGCAAATTGGCCCAGGGGCCCGTCGCTTCGTTATGACCGGCAATATGCAAGACCAAATCATAGCGTTGCCCGCTCAGCATGAAATAGGAAAGCGCGTTTTGAATTTGTGGTGAGCGGTACCCTTCTTTGGAAAAATTCAGGAGAATAATCTCCCTGTCAGCCAGTTCAGGTACCTTCGCCTTTATATCCGCTATGACCGAGCCTGTGCGCGCATTCCAAGCCCAGAAATTAAAGGCAACAGACTCACCAAATACGCCGATGACGAAGGCATCATCACCAGCAGAATATGGATAATCGACCGGCGAATAGAACCCTTCCGTATTGTAGCCTGGCGCTATGCTCGCACTGGCCCAACCCAACAAAGGATGGACTCGTAATCCCGGTAGTCCGAAACGGCTATTGAAGTCATTCGTCGCGTTGACGTTTCCCGTCAGCCCATCAACCTTTTCGCTCTCGCTATGTGAATAGTAAAAACCGCCCTTAAGTACCAAAAAATATCCAACACTTAGCACTTCAAAACTGACCAGAGTCGATATGAAGGCAATAAGAGCACCGAAAACTGCCTTTCGCATCGCCCCTTAACTCCCATTCTGAGTGCAAAGCCTTTTGATCGGCTCAACCCGCTACATATCTGTTTCTAGTTTTCGATCCGGAGCCTTGGGATAAAATCAATCACCCCTTCGCTAGGGGAAATCGTCCCTTTATCAAATACCAGTCGGTACCAGAATTCCGAGGCCGTCGCCTCATCCTCAACATCCATAGTGACGCTCTTGGTTTTCCACTCTGGTCCAATTTCTTTGACCAAATCGGACCCAATAGGACCACCGAGATAGGTATATATATAAGAGCTTCCGAGCTTGACGTTCCGATCCGCGCGAAAATCGACGGAAAATGTCACGGTCTTCCCAACTAGGCCTTCGAGGGGGGCAATATTGCCAATCCGCCAGTCAATGCCATGCTGCGGCGTTTCCGGACCATTGCTATAGGAAAGCCGGCATATGGTTTCCCCAGCGGGGCCGGCATTCTCGGCCAAAGATACCTTAACGTCCGGTGCCTTACTTTCGCCGTTCCAGCGATAGACTTGCCACCAATCATTTATGAAAGCTGGTCCAGCGGCATCGCGAAATTCCTGTGAACTTACAATCGGACATTTCGCCGATGCAATTTGTCCATCGTTGGGCCGTTCCTGGGATATCTGGACATCCGATTGCATGCGCGTCCGTTCCTCTTCCGAGGCAAAGTCAATTTCACCAGACATATAGATTTTGGGATCATTGGGACGAAGGGACGGCGGCCCTAAGAACAGACGGAACCACAGCTCCATCGCGGTCGCTTTCTCTGAGACCTTAGTGACGATCTCAAAGCTGTGCCAGGTTTCATCCAGCTTCGTAACCGGCGCCGTGCTGACATTTTTGCCGTCATATGTGTACACTGCGCCGGAAGCAAGCTCGAGAGGACTGTCGCTTTTGAGTCTAAAAGTGACCCGCACGACCTTACCCAGAAATGGCTTTAGATCTTTTGCGACCTTGCCAATCCGCCAATCTGTTCCTGATGCGTTTTCGGGCGGCAAATCAACCACCGACAACTCACAACCAACGCGCCCGTCGATTTCTGCCGCGACGTCGTCCGGATAGGCCACAACATTGACCGACGGATCAGCATAGTCCCCGCCGTACCGATAAACCTGCCATGAGCTTTCAGCCAAATCGCCCGTATTCTCTTTTGCGAGAGCATCGCCGATGGTCAAACCGCATTTAGGGATAACCGGAACGATTGGTGAGGAATCCAGGAACAGGAGGCCCCCAACACCACCTGCTACGATGAGCGCGGGCAGAAAGATGATGAGTAGAACTTTCTTCACTTTTGTAACTCCTGCAAAGGTACAGATCGCGGCCTTGTCACATCATTCTGCGATTTCGGGCACCAATTCAAACAACAATTTCTTATCGACCAACGCACGCGTTAACGCAGCGGAATAAAACTTCATCCCCCAGGTGGAGGGGTGGAAATTGGTGGGGCTGGCATTCATGCGTTCCGGTTCCTCAACCGGAAGATCAACGTTCTCCAACGTCGTGACCAGCGGAAATCCGGTAAGTTCAACCAAGCTGTCCAAAAGCGATTGCTCTTGATAGTTGACGATGAACTCTTCCTCAGCAACGACTTCCGGATAGAAGGCGTGATGGAACAGGAATGTCGGCACCCCACTTGCCTTTACTGTTTCCAGCGCGCGCAAGAAACGCGCATCAGCTGCATAGGTGTCGATCGTCATCCCTGGAAAATCATACCGGTCCTTCATGCCATGGAACGGCGCGCCATAGAATAGACGGTTCAAAAGGTAGCTGTCGGTCACGGTGTAAATATCTGCCCACCGATCACCGGTCGCGCTGGCGCTACGCTGATACTTCGCCATAATTTTATCGACAACTTCGTCCCGTGTCCCGCGTGCTTTGGCGGCTTCACACCAGTCGTGTGTCGCCTCGGAATCGATCAAGAACGTATCGTATGCTTTTTCATAGTCTGGCTCTTTCGACGGCACGAAATGCGTAATGACACGTTCTTCCTTACCGTTCTCTAAAATCGGAACACGCCAAGTCCGAAGGCGCCGCAAATCATTCGTGATAAAGGCGAAAATGATCAGGTCCGGCTTCCACTCCGATATCAGGCTGGCCGCCAAATCGAACATCTGAAGAATTCCGTAACCGTCCCTACCGAAATTCACGACATGGACACTTTTTCCAAGTCTTTCTTCCAGCTCGCGCTGAAAATGGTCGGGCCAGGTTTCGCCGTTGATGTTAAACGCCGCCCAAGAATCCCCGAATACCACGACTTTCAGGTCCGCTTCGTCGTAATTTCCTTCAATCGGCCCAATGTTACCGCGTTCGTTGATGACATCGATCACACCACAAGTCGTTACGACGCCGTCTCGGCTGATTCCTGTAAATTGGATTTTCCGATTGGGTGGATAGCCATAGCCAAACTCTTCGCTATAGGTCCAATGCGACTTGTCAAAGACGCCCAATTGTTCAAGTACCGGCTTTTGAAAGCGGTCTGCATTTTGAGTGTAGAGCACATAACGATACCCGACCTCAGACACGACAAAGCCCAAGGTGAGGCTGAACACTATCATAATGAGGGTGGCAACGATCGCAACTAGCTTCATGACAAGTACCGTTTCTCTAGCCAATGATTTTCGATAATATCAACTTGGATTTTATAAGAGCTGTCGTCGTAACAGCCATCGAAGTGAGTCTATTTTGTCTGGGATGTTCCGCATTCTGAATACAATCCTGATCGCTGAAACACGTCAGGATTGATAAGCTCTAGTCTAACTCGAAAGCATCCTTGTAGTCCTGTTTCAACTTCGGATCCTGATTTTCTTTACGCAACAAGCAGTTCCCGACCACCAACATGTCAAGTTCTGTACCCATGAAACAATGGAACGCATCCTCTGGCGTGCAGACGATTGGCTCTCCGCGGACATTGAACGATGTATTGACCAAAATCGGGCACCCGGTTTTCCCTTTAAATGCAGACAGGAGCTCATGGAACATAGGATTAGTTTCCTCATGCACAGTCTGAAGTCTGGCTGAATAATCGACATGGGTGATTGCCGGTATGTCGGATCTGGGAATATTCAATTTTTCGATGCCGAACAGGGCCTCTTGCTCTTCTGTCATCGCGATACGCCGTTCTTCACGGACATCGGCGACCATCAGCATATACGGACTTTCCGTATCGTGCTCAAACCAGTCGGCAACATCATCTGCCAGGACAGCCGGCGCAAAGGGGCGAAAGCTCTCACGATATTTGACCTTCAGGTTCAGCATTTTCTGCATACTGGGAGAGCGCGGATCGGCAATAATAGACCGACCGCCAAGGGCACGGGGGCCAAATTCCATACGTCCCTGGAACCAACCAAGCGCGTTTTCCGTCGCCAGAGCCGATGCAGCTTCGTCGACCAATTTCTCGTCGTCAAACACCTCAAAAACGGCACCGGCAGCGGTCAATCTTTGTTCGACGTCGCTCTGCTCATAGCCAGGCCCCAGATAAGCCCCTTGCATTGCATCCATGGCATCAGAGATTTCGCGATCATTCCCCAAATAGCCATAGTAAGCACTCAGCGCCGCGCCCAATGCCCCACCAGCATCACCTGCCGCCGGTTGCACCCATATTTTATCAAAAGCACCGTCGCGTAATACCTTACCATTGGCGACACAATTAAGCGCCACCCCGCCCGCCAAGCATAGGTTTTTCAGACCGGTTTCAGCGGCAATCGACCGCGTCAAACGGATCATCGCCTCTTCCACAACAGCCTGAACGGATGCGGCTAAATCCATGTGCCGCTGTTCCAGCGGTGCTTCCGGTGTACGTGGGGGCTCTCCGAAAAGGGTATCGAATGCCGGGGATGTCATGGTCAACCCGCCGCAGTAATCGAAATATTTCATATCAAGCCGGAAACTACCATCTTGCTTCAAATCGATCACATTATCGAGAATCGTCTGCACATAGACAGGGTTTCCATAGGGGGCCAGCCCCATGACCTTGTATTCACCAGAATTGACCTTAAAGCCGGTATAATAAGTAAAGGCGGAATACAGCAATCCTAGGGAATGGGGGAAATGGATTTCACGCTGGATCTCCAACTCCTGCCCCCGACCGACAGCCAAGCTTGTCGTCGTCCATTCCCCGACCCCGTCCGCCGTCAAAACGGCCGCCTCTTGAAAAGGCGATGGATAGAACGCGCTGGCGGCGTGGCTTAGGTGATGCTCCCCAAATAACAACCGGTCATCCGGCAGTTTGAACCCACCGAGTTCTGAAATCTCGTCTCGTAGAAGCTTTTTCTGGAATAGCTTTTCTTTCACCCAAACGGGCAAGGCCATTGAAAAGCTTTTAAAACCCCTAGGCGCGATTGCTAGATAGGTTTCCAACAGCCGTTCAAACTTTATGAACGGCTTGTCATAGAACGCTACGTAGTCAATATCGTCGGCCGTTGCCTCTGCCGCCTCCAAACAGTAGTTGATGGCATTAGCGGGAAAATCCGAATCGTGTTTTTTTCGTGTGAACCGCTCTTCTTGGGCAGCGGCCACGATCTCCCCATCTCGAACCAACGCAGCAGCACTATCGTGGTAGAATGCCGATATTCCCAGAATCAACATTTAAGCTCAACCCTTCGAGAACAAGGAAAATCGCGCACTTCGTTCGGTCGATGGCCCCCAGTCAGGCACCCCCAATCAAGCGACCGGTTCGCCGCCTTAATCACGTCAACCGCCCTTCCTAGAAAACTGTATAGATAAACGGAGCGACGGCGGAGCCTTGCGTCAATACGACCAGGGCACCGAAAATCAATACCGCAACCATAAAGGGCAAAAGAAAAAACTTTTTTCTAGCCTTCATGAACTGCCGTAACTCTACCAGGAATGACATATTATCCTCACATCCAATCGTTTGATTTTCTGTTACCAATATTTCTCAGGCGGCGCTAGAACTGATTTTTCATCGTTTCCGGCGACGGACCAGCGGGATCTCGCACAATCCAGTAGCTATCGGCGTCGCCATCCGGTTTCATACGCAACGGGTCGTAACCGAAGCAACGCATAACAACGCCCATGGGTGTGCAGACAATAAAGAACATGATTCCCAGGATTAACGGGTTCATGATCCGATGCAAAACTAAACCAAACGCCGTCCACAATTTGTTCAAAGGAGCGAGCAACTTCGGCTTAACCAGCGCAGCCAATAAGAAGAACGCGGCACCTCCAGCCAACCCAATTGCAATTGGCACGCGGCCGGCAAAGAATTGAAGAGCGGCAATAATACAAAAAACCACGCAAAATACATACCCGAACGACCGATCGCTTGCGGTTTTTTTCGGCCCGCTGTCCCGGATTGTTTCGTGCCCGGCGACATTACTTCGCGCCATTACTCACCCCTTCCAATTCGGATCGACAGTACCCGCTCGTCTCCGTGCAACCAAGCGCACGCAGTATCGTCGCAATGCCAGATCAAGCACGCACCCTAACCCTTGCGCAGGGCGTCTTTAAACGGCGTCATCAACGTTGACAAGCGACAATCCCAAGCTTTACACTTGGCACCACTCACGTGCCATTTTAAAGAAATTGATAACCGATTACCGACTGAATTGAAACCACTTCGATGCTAGTCGACGGTGCCTTTCAAGTCCTTGACCAAGCACAAAGCCTGAACTTTACAGTCATTCTCCAACAGAGCGAGCAGCGCCGCTGCGCCATCGCTTAACCTATTGCTGACCGGCTTCATAGTCAACATAACCCGCGTCTTCTGTTTTCCCATAAGGGCGATAAAGCGACCTTCCGGAGCAAGCTTTTCCAGCCAATCGCGTCGTCCTTCCGAAGAGTTCAATTTCTATCCAACACGATCTTCCAGCCGAACGAGTACGATCTGCGAACCTGCGGCTTCCGGATCCCAAACCAAGTCGGGTAGCGCGTCGGCAAAGACGCAATGTGTTCCCGATTCCTTAAGAAGGATCGAACGCAACTTGATTCCCCGCCCAAGCCCATCGGTTGGCCGTATTGCCTCGACACGCCCAGTATCGGATCCGCTGGTCCAGATCAAGCTGGTAAGCACTTTGGTTAGCGCCGGAGTAGATGCCCCATCACCGCCCCCGACCGGTATCGGACCATCATGCGGTCCATCGACTACAATCGTTGTGCCGGTTGACGTCATGAACGTAACCGAAACTCCACCTCCAATCGACATCCCTTTATCGCTATCCACAACCTCGCCCAGTCTATTGGCCGCTCAAAACCACCGCATCCGCAACCCGTCCTAACATCGTGTCATCTCCCGAAACAAACCACATCAATGATACGAATTACAGTTCCATATGACTAGGGTCCGGACTCAATTGATCCAGCATTTGATTGCGAATAGATACGCCATGTTTCGGAAGTTCCGTGCGTGCTTCTCGAAACAGGGGCAAGTTCACTGAGCCCTTCACGGCGCCGGCGTTGTGTCGACCATCTGGTCTCGGAATTATCAATCTCTGAACGCCACGCTTACGCAGTGGTCGGACAACCGAGATCGACGCAGCACCGCCGGCCTGTCGGTCGGTTCGATGAGAAGCCGATAACATCCGCGATCATCGAACTGGCCTCTCGTTATGGCCGATATGATTATCGACGGATCCATTGGCTGCTTGGCCAACAGGGTTGGCATATCATCCTGATCCGGGTGAAGCGGATCTGGCGCCGTGAGGGGCTGAGAGTATCCCAGAGACAGCCGAAGCGTGGTCGACCGTGGTTGAATGACGGTTCCTGTGACCGGGGTTCATCTATGTATCCAGTTCTTATGTTAGAACCTGGCTCAATGGCATTGTCACGTTAGCGGTCACGGGTCAGCAATGATTGATTCTCGCGAACTTTATGCGGTCAGTTCGGACCACGCTTTTAGGGTGGCGGCACGAAACTGCTTCATGGTTTTTCGGGTTAGGAGATGTCGTTGGATGTTGAAATGGTTGTAGAACGCGGCATGGATTAACAGAAAACGTTGTGCGGATTGAGGGGATTTGAACCTCTGTTGCTTCCGTTCTCGTCGACACGTTGGCTGATGTGAGTTTTCCGCGCTATTATTCTACCTCTTTCCGACTTCGTTGGAAGCACCAGGTATGACATGACCAACGGCCATCATTGACGGCCTCCAGCGATCCGTCACAACCACGCCAGGAAAAACACCGACGCGTGATACTATGCGCCTCAGAAAGGTAACGGCTGCTGCAGTGTCTCGTCGCGGCTGGAGCGATACATCGAGAACCTCACCTTCTGAGTCTACGGCTCGCCAAAGATAGAATTGGCGACCATCGATCTTCTGGAACACCTCGTCGATGCGCCATTTCGAGCCTGGACGCTCTCGGCGTTTCCGAATGCGATGAGCGAAGACTGGACCGAACTTGTAACACCATCGGCGAACCGTTTCATACGATACGTCGATACCGCGTTCGGCCAAGATCTCTTCCACATCCCGGTAGCTCAGCGTATAGCGGTAGTACAGCTGAACAGCAGTCTGGATGATCGATGGGTGAAAACGGTGTCGGCGGTAGATTGAGCGTTGCATCTCAATTCAGTAACACAAGTCAGCGGTTAACGTGACATTGCCACCAGCAGGATGGCTCAATCCGATTTCGTCTGACAGTGCCCAGTCAATAGCTTGACATTTACGTTATTACATAAGTAATATTTGTTAAAATTGTTGGGATGGTGAACCTATGACGAGTTTGAAACTCAAAGCCGTTGGAAATTCTACAGGCCTCATTTTGCCGAAGGAAATTCTGTCAAAGCTTCACGTTGAAAAAGGCGACGATCTGTACGTGATCGAAACTGCTAGTGGCATTGAGTTGACCCCCTATGATCCAGAATTCGGGCGCCAAATGGATGCTGCTCGAAAGGTCATGAAACACCGTCGCAACGTCTTGCGGGAACTCGCCAAATAATGGCCTGGATTTGGATCCATGGAGATCTCGCCCAGACAATACATGACGAACAATTAGCCGAGCATGGCGGGCAACCTGGGATACGGGACAAAGGGCTCCTCGAATCAGCATTGGCCCGCCCAGTAAACAAAGCAGAATATGAAGATGCAGACATTTCAAGTTTAGCCGCGGCATACGGATATGGTATTGCCAGAAATCATCCATTCGTTGATGGGAACAAACGGGTAGCATTCGTACTTACCGAGCTGTTTCTTAATCTAAACGGTTTTGCCCTCGAAGCGAAGGACACCGCTTGCCTGGAAGTCTTTCTTGCCCTCGCCGAAGGTTCCCTATCGGAGGATGCGCTTGGTGAATGGCTGCGGCGGCACATCACATCGGACGCTGACGAATAATCCAAAAGTAGATCCCTGTTCGACGGTTCAAATTCCCTGTTCTTTTGCAAGATTTTCCTGTTCTGATGTGCAGGGAAATCACGCTAAGACTCTAGGGTTTACTAGTCTTTAGCGAGTTGGGAATGGCTAAACTCTCCCATTTTTCAACAAATTCCCTGTATTTTCCCTGAAAAACAGGGATTGAACACTAGAGACTGGTTCGCAATGGACTGAACACACCACCATTCCTTCCCCTACGAACCGACCTCCAGATAACCCTACTCCAGAACTCCCAGAGTTCCGGGCTTCCTGGCGGGTGTTCCGGTCAGAAGCGCTGTTCTGAGACACGGTTACCGCGCCAAAGGGCCGCAATTCGGCAAAAGTCTCAAACGCCCTTTTTCGACGTCCAGATAACTTTTCTTGATGATGGTTGGATGTTGCTTAGACCAGGAAGCCAAGCAGGCGTCGTTGGGCAAGCCAATCCGGGGGCAGCGTACCAAGACGGGTTAGCATCTGGGAATTGAGCTCAATCGGTTGACGACCATTCAGGATCGCTTCGATGATGTCGGGGGCCAGGAAGCTGAGTTGGAGGATGCGGCTGACGTCGGCTGGATACCGACCTTCCTTCTCGCCAAGCGCATCAACAGATGGCACTTCCCCAGCCGTCAGTTGATTCATCGGCACTGTCAGAGATAAACCAAGTATCGGTCGTAACGGAATGGCGCCGAATCCTAGGAAGCCAGTAAACTCCAATAGGCCAACGCCTCTGCACGACGTGTTTTGAAGGTCGCGCGGTTGATCAAATGGCGTTCGAGATTGAAGTGGTTGTGGATACTTCCGTGGATGGATGAGAACTTCTGCAGCGTTTTGATGTCTTTGAATTTCGACATCGCTCCTTCTCGTCGTCGAAACGGCTGATGAGAGTTTTCAGCACGATTGTTGAGCTTTGCACCGCAAACCTGGCGCTCGACGTTTCCAAGGATCTTCATTGCAGCACGATACGAACGAAGTCGATCCGTAACGACTTCTGATGGGCGGCCGTAGCGCTTCATCGCGCGCTTAAGGAAACTCAGGGCGGTCCTTCGGTCTCGGCGCTTCGTCGCGTAAACTTCCAAGACTTCGCCTTCATGATCGACGGCGCGCCATAGGTAATGTGTTTCTCCGTTGATTTGGACGAACACCTCATCAAGGTGCCATCGCCATCGAGAGAAGTTGCCATGGTGGATTCGCTTTTTTCTGATCTCTGCAGCGAACATCGGGCCGAAGCGGTTCCACCAGTACCGGACTGTCTCGTGGCAGATATCTATGCCGCGTTCATACAGAAGATCTTCGACCTGCCTCAAAGAAAGCGGATATCGGATGTACATCAGAACCGTCTGGCGGATCACCTCTGGCGAACTGTTGAAATATCGGAAGGGGTTATTCATCAGGCGAAGCTATGACCGAGCGTCGAAACTCTCAATCCGATTTAATCTGACAGCGCCGATGTTGGCGCTGGGGCGGGGATTGATGGCGAAACCCTCGGTCCTGCTCTTGGACGAACCGACGCTGGGTTTGGCGCCCGGCATTGCCAAACAGATGTTCAAGTTGGTGCCGAAATTGGTGGAAAGCGGCGTCACGGTGATTATGGCGGAGCAGGACGTCTACGCTACGTTAAAGATCGCCGGATTTGTCTACGTTTTGGAGAACGGTCGCATTGTCGCGGATGGCACGGGCAAAGACCTTCTGGGCGATCCCATTATCCAAAAAGCTTATCTCGGTGGTAGCAAGTAGGTTCGTGGACTACGGCCATCTGAAGGCTTTGTCCGACAGAATCGTTTTGAGCTTTTCAGTTTCCTACGCCAACACAAAAGGCTGTATGTTCCACTTCCCTGTTTTTCGGGTGAACCTCCCTAAACCCTGCACAGTATTCCCTGTTACCTCTGCTCGTGAAACTGTCGCTTAAGCGCCGGTTTCCGGATGGTTTCGTAGTTGTTCCCATCAGGATATCCCGTGAGTTTCTTTCGTTTTCCCTGTATTTTCCCTGCAAAACAGGGATTGGCGCACGGAGACGGGTTCGCTTCAGACTGCTTCCACCACCAACAGGTTTTCGCTAGAAAGCCCACTATCACAAAGTCGGCACAAAGCGGCAGCTGTTTGCAAAGCAAACCGCGAGAGCTTTCGAAGCGTAAAGTTACTCTCTCCGCCCCCTTCATCCAGCCCACCGATTTTTGGTGCTCCGCACACGCTGTAACAAACTCCGGCATTTCGGCTAGTCTCAGCGCGAGACGCTAGATTACCAGCCGGATGGCTCAATCCGCATTAGTCTGGCAAAGCCCAATCATCTGGCTGGCGAGGCTTCACTGCGTGACATCTCGCAAAGGAACGGCGACGTTGAGAGGATGTCCCTACATCACGCCATGCCAGAACAGTTCAGACTGGAGACAACAATCAGTTAACGTGACAACACCCTTCAAATACCGTTGCAGAGAATTTAACCAACAGATGACAAACGGTCACCGCTTGCCGCCAGTTTCCGCAAGAGCGGCGAAATATTCCAGTTATTATCAGCGCGCGCATCGTAGAATTCTAATCGCTCGACAATTTTCCCAAGTCCAATGTCATCGGCCATCCAAAGGGGACCGCCGCGCCATTTCGGAAAGCCGTATCCACTGGTCCAAACCACGTCGATATCCGATGCACGCGCGGCAATCTTTTCATCAAGAATGTGCGCCGCTTCATTGATCAAAGGAAACAAAAGACGCTCGAATATTTCTTGTCTGGAAGGGGGAGCAGACCGGGTGAAATTGAAGTCTTTGGCCAACTGAGTGGCCAACGCGTGAACCGCTGGATTCGGCGACGCGGAGCGTCCTTCGTAAAGATAATAACCTTTGCCTGTCTTCTGGCCGTGAAGGCCTGCTTCGAACATGCGTCGGCACAGTATCCGATAGGCTGGGTCTGTTGGCCCATCACCGGAGGCCATCCATTCGATGACCGTTCGTGCGCCGACATCGACCCCTGCCATATCGAGCATCCTGTTTGGTCCCATCGCCATGCCCCAAAGATCAGGGTCTTGTGCAACGGCATCAATCTCCGCCGGTGTCGCTCCTTCAAGCTGCATGGCTTCATTCTCACGCATATAAACTTCAGCCATACGATTGCCGATAAAGCCATAGCAAACACCGCTAACCACAACCGTTTTCTCGATCCGCCGCGCGAATTTCAAAGTTGCCGCCAGCACCTCGGTTGCCGTTGCATTGCCGCGCACCACCTCAAGCAGTTTCATGATATGAGCGGGCGAAAAGAAATGCGTACCAACAACATCTTCTGGACGGCCGGAGGCGCGCGCGATCTCATTCACATCGAGCGTTGAAGTATTGGTGGCAATGATTGCACCTGGCTTACAATATTTGCCCAGTTCAGCTGCAACTCGGCGTTTTAGATCCATGTCTTCAAATACGGCCTCAATCACGATATCCACATCAGACAGAGCTGCGGGCCCGACACCTTTGTGAAGCATGGTCCGGCATTTTTGGTGTTGGCCTTCGGTGAGACGCCCCTTTTTGACGAGCCCATCGAGGGTCGCATTGATTCTTCCAACCCCAGCTTGAAGTAATTCGTCATCTGCCTCGCTAATCGTTACAAGATAGCCAGCAAGCAACGCGGCCACAGCAATGCCTGCGCCCATCGTTCCGACCCCCAGAACCCCAACGGTTTCAATTTTTCGGACAGAAACGGCGTCAACGCCGGGAACCCTTGCCGCCCCGCGTTCCGCAAAGAAAAGGTAGCGCTGAGCCTTTGACTGAGCTGAGGTCACGAGCCTATCGAACAGCTGTGCTTCCATATCTATCCCTTGCTCAAACGGTAAATCCCGCGCAGCAATCAGCGCTCCAGACAATGCTGCAAATGCAGCTTCGCTCGACCGTTTCGCGGCCAACTTTTCAAGGCCGGCCAACGCATCAGCTCCATCATCAGAAATGGATTGGGCACTTGTTCTGCGTATGGGATCTGCAGCAAGTTTGGTAAACGCATCAATCGCAGCATCCCTCAATTTTTCGGGCGAAACCAAGTCATCCACAAGCCCGAAATCAAGAGCATCAACCGCCCCAACCATTGAACCACGCATCATCATCTCTGCTGCCTGACGAAGTCCGACAAGTCGTGGCAGACGCTGTGTTCCGTGCGATCCAGGTATCAATCCGAGCTTGATTTCCGGCATTCCAAATCGGCAATCCTGTGTGGAGATGCGGTGATGGCAAGCCATTGCCAATTCCAACCCGCCCCCCAATACGGTTCCGTGCACTGCGGCAACCACCGGTCGGTCACCATTTTCGATCCGCAATAGGATGTCGTTGAAAGCTGATGCAGAAAAATCGGGGCTCTCAAAATCAGCGATATCGCCGCCAGCGACAAAGGTACGTCCCGTCGCACAGATGACCAGACCCAGCGTTCCCGATGTCTCGTATTCTCGCAACGCGGCATCTAGTCCTTCAACTACCGCACGCGATATCGCGTTGACAGGTGGGTTATCAATTTCCAGCAGGGAAACCTTACCGACGGTTTTCAAGACGACCGTTTGGCCCATAATTTTTCTCCGCAAAACTCTATTTCAGCAGGGTGGGCAGGATGCTTACAATTTCCGGGAAGATGTAGAGCAACATGACCAAAATCAGGTCGGCAACTATGAACCACGCGACGCCGCGAAAAATCGCTTCAAGAGACACGCGCTCGCCTACTACACCTTTGACCACAAACACATTCATGCCCACAGGCGGCGTGATCATTCCGATCTCCAAAAGCTTGGTTACAAGTACGCCAAACCACAACGTGCTCCAGCCGATATCGTCAACGACTGGCAGGAAGATCGGCAACGTCAAAAGCATCGAGCCTATAGGTTCGAGAAACATACCCAAGACCAGGTAGATCAGTACAATACCCAGCATAAGCAGGGCGGGTTGAGCACCGATTGAAAGGATCGCGTCCGACAAGAAATCACCCGTCCCGGAAAGAACCAAAAAGCGTGTCAGAAGGCTCGCGCCGATTGCGATGATGATAAGGCTTGCTGTCGTTGTCATAGTCTCGCGGGCGGCTTCCACAAAACGCGTCTTGGTCAGATCGCCCCGCAACAGTGCAATCACACAGGCAAGAAAAGCACCGATTGCGCCTGCCTCGGTCGGGGTGAATATTCCCCCAAACAAGCCGCCAAAGATGCCGAGCATCACAACAACGATGGGCCAAGTCTCCTTAAGCGCGAAAAACCGCATCGCCATCGTCATGGTTTCATCTTTGGCCGGGGCAAGATCGGGGTTGAGCCTAATTCGTACAAAGACCACCATTATGTAAAACAAGGTGGTCAAAAGCCCGACAGAAATCCCGCCCAAAAATAGATCGGAAATAGATATCCGTGCGATGATCCCGTACAGGATCAAGATAATCGACGGTGGGATCAGCGCACCGATTGTGCCGGCAACCGCTACAGTGCCGGTTGCAAGTTCAGGATGATATTTGTGCTTAAGCATCTCTGGTACGGCAATTCGGCCCATGGCTGCCGAACAGGCAACCGATGACCCTGAAACCGCAGCGAACCCAGCAGACCCAAGGATCGATGCAATGGCTAGTCCGCCCGGCAAGGCCGAAGTCCAAGCCCGGGCCGCTTTGAACAGACCGGACGTTAGATTGGTTTGGTAACAAATATAGCCAAGAAACAGGAACATCGGGATTGAGCTAAGCACCCAATTTGCCGAGAACTGATAGGGTATAACCCCGACCGAAGCCCAGGCAACGTTCCAACCGCGAAGCATCCAAAGCCCAACAAAGGACACGCCAATGAGTGCAAAGCCGATATGAAAGCGAAAAGCGATCAGCAGGAACAATATGCCGACACCACCAAGGCCAATAGCAATATCACTCATCGAAAGCGTCCTGTGGTGAATTAGAGAGCCCAACGCCAATGGCGCTGCAGACAAATCTACAAACTGCGACGAGCGCCATCAGGCTGCATCCGATTGGGACCAACCAGTAACTTTGCCAGATCGGGATTAGTGTTGTGCCTTGTTCGACTACCGCGCCAGTGCCGGTCTTTTGAAGCGCCATTTCAATTGACCGCATCGTCAGGACAACCAGGATTGCTGTAATCAACAGATAGTTCACAGCAATAAACGGGCGTTGCAACCATCTGGGAAAACTTGCGAATAGGACGTCTACGGCAACATGTGCATTGCGCCGTTCAGCGACAATCAGGGGAATAAAGGTCAGCGCCACCATGTAGTAGCTGCTAACAATTGTGATGGTCCCTGGCACAGGTTGTCCGAGTAGATACCTGCCGACAACATCGGCCGTTACGTTCAGCATCATCAACAAAACGCAAAAGACACCCGCAAAGGCTGCAAGCTTCTCGACCAATGACAGCGTCTTTTCAATCCAGTTCATTGAAGCCTCGCCACATTATTGACGGGATCGGTACGCGCAGAAAACCGTATCTGCGCGTACCGTTTTTCATCAGTTCCCGTAGGTCGTTGCGTCAATCTTTGAATAGATCTCAGAGTAGAAAACAGCTGAGAGTTCTTCTTCACTTTTAACACCTTCAACCAGCTTGATCCAACGTGGCACCAATTCCTGCATCTTGGAAATCAACGCGTCCGCGTTCTCAAGCTTGAAGCGTTCCTTGTAGCTTTGGCTCAACGCTTTGAAGTCCTCTGCAAGAAATGCCTGAGTGTTGGCCACGATATCAGCAGGCGTTGTCGTTACATCAATTTTACGAGACTTCGCCTCTTCAATGGCTGCCAAACCAACAGAATGGTAATCCCAGGTAAGGCCTGAGATAAGTTCAGCACTGGCGGCAAACATTGCGCGCTTCTTGTCTTCGCTCAAAGCCACCCAACGGTCACGATTGATGGTCGAAGGGAATGGGAACATCCCGCTGGGGGCGCCGACATAAATGTGTTTCACCACATCAACCAAGCTGAAGTTTACAAGGTCAGGGGGGTTGCCAACAACGCAATCCAAGACGCCTTGTTCCAGTGCTTCAAAGGTTTCATTGATTGACAATGATACCGGGACACCGCCCATTGCTTCTGTCCAGCGCGCCCAAAACGCACCAGCAGTTCGCATTCGCTTGCCCTTCAAATCTGCTGCCGAGTTAATTGGCGCTGTACAGCTCACCAGGTAAGGCGGCGTTACAGCTGATCCAACGAGCAATTGATTTTGAGACTTGATTTCTTCCAAGCATTCCGGGCAGCCCAGCATTACCAACTCGGTCATCGCCCCAGCAAATGCAGGCGATGGCAGGTCTGTTTCATTCCCCTTCACTGCCATTACCGCAGAAATTTCGCCAATCAGATTCAGATTGGGGTATTCTGAAGCGAAATAGGGGGGCAGTACTGTCGCCATATCCGCAACACCATCGCGAACCCCTTCGTTAGCCTCTTTAAAGTTCAGCAGGCTCAGCGGGTAGACCTTAACCTCAAGGTCGCCATTCGATTTTTCTTTTACTGCCTTTGCAAATTTTTCGAAGACCGGGGTGACACTCGCGCCAGGGGGCCAGCCACTGGCATACGAAAGCGTCTCTGCCATGCTGGATGTCGCGCAACACATCAGTGCAGCTGACATAAGTAATGCTAATTTCTTCATTGTATTTCCTCCTTTTGGAATTTTCGCCATTTACATGACGCTCGAATTGTTTACCCCGCATGCACTGGATTAATGCGCCTCCTCCGCCTCACCTGATCACAGCTATTGGGTCACGCTTTGTCGTTATGACGTCTCCCGTAATTCGGAACGTTGGATTTTTCCGGAAACTGTTTTTGGCAAGTCTGGCACTATCTCGACATGCCTTGGAATCTTGTAACCGGTCAGGTTTTCGCGGCAGTATTCAATGATTTCCTGAGGTGTGGCGGCGGCGCTGTCCTTGAGTGAAATACAGGCTTTCACCGTTTCTCCGCGATAATCGTCTGCTATGCCGACAACCGCTGCTTCCCGAACAGCGGGATGGGTGTAAAGAACGTCTTCAACTTCGCGCGGCCAGACTTTGAAACCACTGGCGATGATCACATCCTTTTTGCGATCGACTAGATAGACCCAACCAGTCTTGTCGATGAAGCCGACATCGCCGGTGCACATCCAACCGTCCTTCAGCGCGGCTGTGGTTTCTTCCGGATTGCGCCAATACCCTCGCATAACTTGCGGTCCGCGAATTAGAACCTCGCCCGCTTCACCGGTCGGTTGAACCCGGCCTTCAGGGTCTACGATGATCAGTTCGGTCGACGGGATGGGGATGCCGATGGACATATGTCCGTCCATAACCGGCGCATCGAGACCGAAGGGCGTAAAAACAGCCGGGCCGGCCAACTCCGTCATCCCGTAAACAGGATGAATTCGAAAACCCAAATTCTCTACCAGGGCATCATTCAATACTGGCGGAATGGGCGCCCCCCCAGAATAAACTTCTTTAAAACTTGCCATATCACTGGCGCTAACGCCGGGCACCATGGACAATGCGTTGATCGCCGTGATCGCGCCAACTGTGTGGGTCGGTTGCCATTTGCGGATCATCTCTACAGCCAGCTCTGGTGAGAAGCGGTAATTGATGATGTTGCTGCATCCACCAACAATCGTGGCGCATAGATGTGATACGAAACCGGTAATATGAAAGAAGGGAGCCATCGCGAACATCCGGCTTTCCGGACGAAGATCGAACCATTCCTTCGCGGCCTGCCCATTAAAGGCCAAGGACGCTTGTGTAATCATCGCGCCTTTCGGGAATCCCGTCGTTCCCGAGGTGTAAAGGATCAGCCCCAGATCATCGGAGCTAGCGGTGTATGGCCGTGGCGTTTTATCTCGGCTGGTAGAAAGGATGGCATATAAGCTGTTTGGCCGATCGGGCTCGCTCTGCATGCCATCAACATTGCTTACGCAGATCACAACAGGGAGCGCTTGCATGCCATTTTCGGCCATGGCTTGGCTTAGTTCCGGCTCAGCGACAGTTTCACATAGGATTGCCGCGGGCACTGAATCCGCCAGCAAACGCGCAAGTTCTTTACCCCGGTACATTGGGTTGATCGGTACAGGGACAGCCCCAATCTTCCAGGCTGCCAACATCATCATTGGAAAGGCGGGCATATTCTGGCACAGGATCAAGACCCGATCCGTTGCCTGAACGCCTTGTTCTTGCAACCAGAACGCCAATGCGTCGCTATCGTTATCAAGTGCCTGATAAGAAATCGTCTCATCAAAGTAATGCAATGCTGCATCGGCACCATTGCGCTCAACAGCAACGCGAAAAGCGCTCAACATGTCCGGATAATCAGGAACCAATTCAGCAGCTGCTTGATTGCGGTACAGCGCCGCCCAAGCCGGGGTATCCACTAAACTTCTTGTCGAAGTCTGCATCATCTCGCCCGCCCGCTAGTAAATTTCGAACAGGCCAGCGGCACCCATACCACCGCCAATGCACATTGTGATGACGCCATACCGCGCGCCCCGGCGCTTACCTTCGATCAGTGTGTGGCCGATCATTCGTGCACCGCTCATACCGTAGGGATGGCCAAGCGCAATGGCACCGCCGGAAACGTTCAATCGCTCACTGGGCAGGCCGAGGCGATCTCGACAATAAACTGCCTGACTGGCAAAGGCCTCGTTCAACTCCCAAATTCCGATGTCATCAATAGTGAGATCGTTGAACTGAAGGAGTTTTGGGATAGCAAAGACCGGACCGATGCCCATTTCATCTGGCGCACAACCCGCAACCGCCATACCGCGATAAGCGCCCATGGGTTTCAACCCGCGGCGTTCAGCTTCCTTGGCTTCCATCAATACCAACGCCGCAGCGCCATCCGAAAGTTGCGAGGAATTACCCGCCGTCACGCTTGCGCCTTGGGATAGGATTTGGCCTGCCTTCAAAGCAGGAGATAACCCGGCCAACGCCTCAGGCGTCGTACCGGGTCGCGGTCCTTCGTCCTGTGAGATCTCCACATCTTCGAGATAGGGAGTACTGCCATCCTTGGGCATTACCAGTTTTTGGGTGGAGAACGGAACAATCTCAGCATCGAAACGTCCGTCATTTATAGCCTGTGCAGTGCGCTCTTGAGACGTAAGAGCAAAGGCATCTTGTGCATCTCGTGTGACACCATACCGACCTGCGACAAGCTCAGCAGTTTCGAGCATCGACATATAAATTTCAGGCTTGTGCGTAACCAGCCATGGGTCTTGCGCGTGGTATCGGTTGGCATGTTCGTTTTGCACCAGCGATATGGATTCAACGCCGCCGCCAACAACAACATTTTGTCCATCGCAGATTATTTGCTTGGCCCCCGTTGCAACGGCCATCAGGCCTGAAGAGCATTGGCGGTCCACGGTCATTCCAGGAACAGTATCGGGCAAACCGGCCCGCAGAAGACATTGGCGAGCAACATTGTATCCCGACGAGCCCTCAGGGACTGCGCAGCCCATGACCACATCATCTATTTCATCGGTAGCGATGCCTGCGCGTTGAACCGCGTGGGAAATTGCGTGGCCACCAAGAGCCTGCGTCTGTGTGGCATTGAACGCCCCGCGATAGGCTTTGCCAATCGGTGTTCGTGCATAAGACACGATGACTGCATCACGCATTTTCTTTCCCCCACCAGCGCCACAACTTTTTTATTGATAATCAACGCTTTCATATTGTCCTACATTATTGTACTACAAAAATCAAGCCTGTTTCAACTTTCTGCCCACGCTGCCAAACTTTGGGGGGCTAAACGGGAAGAATCATCAGGTAGTATTCGGTGCCCTTGTCTATTGGGAATTTGGAAGTATCGAGCGGCCGGATAATACTGTCGCCAAGTTGGAGAGTGAGATTGACTGCACGAACTAATAGCCCGCGAGAAAGTATCTTTCGCGATTTGATCGTTGGACTTTATGAGGGAAGATACGCCCCCGGCCAGCGCCTGACGGAAGCACAACTTGCATCAACGTATAATGCGAGCCGTGGTCCTGTGCGGGAGGCATTAAACCGGCTGGAAGCAGCTGGCGTTGTGGACCTGACCTTGCAGCGCGGGGCATGTATCCGCAAGTTGAGTTTGAAGGAAAGCCTGGATTCCCTCATCATCGCAGAAGGTTTGGTCAGCATTGCGGCCCGTTTTGCGGCTCAGAATGTTGAGAAGGATGGCGCACGCGAGCGAATGACGGCAGCGTTGGATGACGTTGTTGGTCGCGATCCATCAGATGCACCAAATGATCCCAATCTCGCGAGAGCACGGGACTCATTCTACGGAACACTCACCGCATTGTCGGAGAATTCGCAATTGGGCCGGGCCATGCCTTCGGTCCAAATTCATCTGTTGCGGGTGCAATTTGCCAAAATAATCCGAGAGGCCGATCTTTGGCGGCATGAGGATTATCGCAAAATTGCGGAGGCCGTAATTTCTGGTGATGGGGATGCAGCGGAAGCAGCCGTGCACGCACATTTTTCCAGAGTGATCAAATTGTTCACCGATCAATTGGCGGAACAAGGGGCTGACGGTGTTGTCGCATAAATAGGCAACAAGCGCTAATTTCCGATCCCAAATTCTCAGGACGCAGTGCTCGCTGTTTTTTATCGAATGACTGCGTCCACGTAATCTCGTTTGGAAATGGCCCATTCGATTTGATGTCGTTGCAGAGATTTTGTGATGCGCGTGGGGCTCTCAAGTCAGTCACACCGTTGACAGTGCAAAGTTTTGGATTTATTTACTCGTGAGTAACTTTTTTACCAGAGAGAATAAATGACCATTCCTTCCACATTCAAAGATCGCCTAAAGTTACCAGCGATTGCGGCACCAATGTTTCTTGTGTCCGGCCCTGACCTTGTCGTTGAGACATGCCAAGCTGGAGTTATTGGGACGTTCCCGGCGCTCAATCAACGCACATCGGAAGGCTACTCAGAATGGCTTGCCGAAATTCAATCGCGCCTCGATCTGACGCCCGACGCGGCCCCTTATGGGGTCAATCTGATTGTCCATAAAAGCAACACGCGGTTGGATGCTGATCTGCAAGTTTCTAAGGATCACAAGGTGCCGTTGATCATCACGTCACTCGGTGCGGTGAAGGAAGTGGTGGATGAAATACATTCCTATGGCGGTGTGGTGTATCACGATGTGACCAACATGCGGCATGCACGAAAAGCTGCAGCCGCCGGTGTTGATGGATTGATTGCTGTTTGTGCGGGGGCTGGTGGTCATGCGGGTCGATTGAACCCATTCGCCATGATCGCAGAAATTCGTGAGTTCTATACAGGAACGATCATCCTGTCCGGCGCGATCAGTTCAGGTGAACAAATCGCCGCGGCGCGTTTGATGGGAGCTGACCTTGGTTATCTTGGCACCAGATTTGTCGCAACTGCAGAATCGATGGCGGTTCAGAAGTACAAAACAATGATCCTCGAGTGTGACGCCTCAGACATTGAATACACACCAAATATATCCGGGGTGCATGCCAGCTTTTTGCGACCAAGCCTGATTGCGGCCGGGCTCGACCCTGACAATCTGGCACCACATGGCGAATTGGAAATGAACGAAGAGGCCAAGATCTGGAAAACGCTTTGGTCTGCCGGGCACGGCACGGGAACAGTGCATGATATTCCCACAACAGCCGAACTTTGCAAAAGGCTCATCGATGAATATCGAGCGGCGATGACGAAGGCTGCAATAGATCGCTTTGCCGCCTAAGCCAGAGAAAGGCCACGCAATCATGGCAACAATTGCAAAGATAGACTCGCCTTGGGGCTCGCAATCTGATCGGGAAGCCAAACGAAACAGTAAACGCCAGGCAGTGCTGGACACAGCCGTGCGGCTCTTCAATGCAAAGGGTTTCCAAGCAACGTCGCTGGACTATGTTGCACAAGCATTGAGCGTCACAAAACCTACAATATATCACTACTTTTCCAACAAGGATGACATCCTCTTCGAATGTCTGCGCCTTGGCATGCGTCAAATCCAATCCGCAATTGGCGAAGTACAGCAAAGTGCCGCCACCGGGCGTGACCGTTTAGAAGTGTTTGCCGTCGCTTATGCCCTGACAATGACCCAGGAATTTGGGATGTGCACCATTCGCACTTCTGACGATCAACTTTCCGCCAAAAGTCGGAAGGAATTTCGCGCCTTGAAAAGGGAAATTCATGAATCCCTTCAAGCCATCATCGAAGACGGTATGAAAGATGGCTCCTTGATTGAAGGGGATGCGCGCCTAACCGCATTCACCATGGCCGGTGCGATCAACTGGATTGGCCGGTGGTATCGTCCGGATCAAAGCATGTCGCCGGATCAAGTGGCACAGGGAGTCGTCAGCAACCTGATGACCGGACTGGTGGCGCGATAACGAACGCCGTCTGAACCGACACCCTGAGATGACGATCCGCAAGAGGAGATTCCCAATGACGCATGACCCCCTGCAACGAGCCCCCTTACAACAAGCCTATGTCCCGGCGACTGATGAAGTCGCGTTTCTGGATATCACAATCGGCGATTTGCTTAGGCTCCAAGCCAAGAACTACGGGGATCATGAAGCCGTCGTAGAAGCCGGAGCAGACGGTCAAACCGCGCGCCGCTGGACTTATTCCGAGCTGACCAAAGATGCGGAGGCCATTGCGCGGCGGCTTGCTGCGGAGTTCGCGCCTGGTGAGCGGGTCGTCGTCTGGTCACAAAATGGACCGGAATGGGTGTTGTTTGAAATCGCCGCCGCTATGGCGGGTCTTGTTCTTGTCACGGCAAACCCATCCTTTCGGGCGCAGGAGCTACAATACGTTTTGCAACAATCCGGCGCGGTCGCGTTGTTTCATGGCGCGGTTGCTCGGGGAATGCCTCTCAAGCCAATCGCGGACGAGGCTACAAAGGATCTATCGAAATCCGTAACTGTGAGAAATCTGGTCGATGTCTGCGAAGATCGTTCTGAAACAGGCGCCCTTCCCGAGGTGCTGCCCAATGATCCGGCCCAAATCCAATACACATCCGGCACGACAGGATTTCCAAAAGGGGCATTGTTACCGCATCGCGGCCTTGTGAATAACGCACGTTTCAGTGCCGGGCGCTCAAACCTTGGCCCCGAACATACGCACCTGCACCTCTTGCCGATGTTCCATACCGGCGGCTGCGGCACCGTAACGCTTGGGGTTCTTCAAGCCGGAGCGCGTATGGTCTTGATTGAGGAATTCAATCCAAGTCTGGCGGGTGAGCTAATCGAAACGCAGGGCATCACGCATTTCATCGGTGTGCCAACGATGCTTTTGGCAATATTGAACGCGTATCATACGAAGTCTTTTGAAACCAAGACTTTGCAATATGTTCTATCCGGGGGCGCCATGGTTGCCCCCGCTGTTGCCCGCGAAGTTCAAGAAGTCTTTGGCTGTAAATTTGAGACGGTCTACGGGCAAACCGAATACTGCCCACTTATCTCGCAACATGGCCCTGAGGATGACCTTGACGATATCTGCAACTCTGTCGGACGCGCATTGCCACAGACCGAAATTTCAATCCGCAGAGCGGCTGACAACACAGTCGCTAACATAGGGGAAACTGGCGAGATTTGTGCGCGCGGCCCTTGTGTCATGATTGGCTACAACGACAATCCAGAAGCAACAGCGGCGACCGTCGACGCAGACGGCTGGCTTCATACAGGTGACTTGGGCGAGATGGATGACCGCGGTTTCTTAAAGGTCACGGGCCGACTGAAAGAGATGATCATTCGCGGCGGCGAGAACCTATTTCCTGCCGAAATCGAAAACACTCTATTGGACCATCCCGACGTTGCAAATGTGGCTGTGGTCGGCCTGCCGGATGACAGTCTCGGTGAAATCGTTGCCGCATTTATTACACCTGTCAAAGGGGCCGACTGCAATTCAACCGCGCTGAAACACTATTGTCGTCAACATCTGTCTCCTCAAAAAACGCCGGTTGTATGGAAGCACGCAGCCAGTTTTCCATTGACCGGGCCCGGCAAAATTCAAAAATTCAAGCTGGTCGAAACATCGGAAGACTACCCCGATTTGTAATAGCCGTGAGGGTACCAACGTTGACGGCCAAGCGAACTTACACCCAAAGTTTCTAGTCCACGTCGGATAGCCATTTGAAACATTCAGTGGCAATCGCCAAGGCTAATTCGGCGGGGTTCTGGATGGCCAACGCCGTCGAAACCCAATCACATCAAATCGGACGCACACAAAAGCACTCCAGGAACTAGTGCCAAGCATCAACCTGTGTAATTCTATCTGGAGCCTCAACACTATTTAGTCTGAAACTGCCCTTCCTGGAGATCGATCTGGCAACCGAGGGCGCATCTGTCCGGGTTCGCCAAATTCTAAAAAGTAACTTGAAGCAGAACGTGGCAATGCCTAATGCTACCCCCCTTATCTGGACTGCGAATTAAAAAGGGAATTGCTTGAATGACAAAACGAGATCCTCGCCCCCGGCGCAGTTTTATCTTCGCGCCGGGCCTACGGCCCGATATGTACCCGAAGGCACTCGCGTCAGGCGCCGATATCGTTTGTGTTGAGTTGGAAGACGGCATCGCGCCCAAGGACAAAGCGGTAGCGCGTCAAAACGCACTGGCACTCTTCGCCGAACCGCAGGCCGATGATGGGGTCGAACGGATTTTGCGCATCAACTCAATTCGCGAACGGTTCGGGATTGAGGACGTGCAGGCGATATTGTCGGCCGAGCAACCGCCGCCCGCCCTGATGATGCCAAAGGTACGCACACCGGACGAGGTCCAAATGCTGGACCAGCTTCTGAGCGAAGCAGGTCATGCAACGCGTCTGCATGTGATCATCGAAACGAACGCTGCCCTGGAAGCCGCTTACGACATCGCCCATTGTTCTGATCGGATCGACGCCTTATTCTTCGGTGGCGTCGACATGGCAGCCGAATTGCGGTGCAAGAATGCCTGGGAGCCCCTTCTTTATGCCCGGTCCCGGGTCGTGCATGCGGCGGCAAGTGCGGAACTTGATGTTATCGACGTTCCTTTCCTAGACCTTGAAGACCCCGATGGGATGCGGATCGCGGCTGAACAGGCCCGCGACCTCGGTTTCTCCGGCAAAGGATCAGTCCATCCAAAACAGATTGCGGCGCTGAACGATGTATTCACCCCCACGGCAGACCAGATCGCCAGGGCGCGGCGCATCATCGAAGAATTTGAAGCAGCCGATTCCGGACTGGTCGTGATCGATGGGAAACTGATCGAGAAACCGGTGTTGCGCGACATGTATCGGATTGTTGCTATCGCGAACCGGATGAATATCAAAGGCTGACAATTTAACTGCGCCACTCAATAGCATTGCCTACTCACGGCACTGTCAGAGATAACGCGAAGGAACCAACGGGGCTCCAAGACTCCAGCTTCTAAGCGGCTCATGATGCCCAGTCGGTCAACGCTGCTGAACGACGTGCTTTGAACGTTGGACGATTGATCAAATGGCGTTCGCGGTTGAAGTGTTGTGGATGCTTGCGGAGATGGAAACGCCATCACTGCGTCCGTTCAATCAACCAGTCCAGCCCTTCGGCAACCCATTCTGCAGGGATACTGTGTCCTTTGTCATGAAGACAGAGCTGCAATTCACGCCCGCTCGAGCAACCGTTCCAACTTTCACAGCGCAATCGATGGTCCCCCACTGGCATACTGACACCGTCATTCGGACAGCCGTTCATCCGTTTTAGAACATCTAAGCCGTCCGGGATCGGCATTGAATTGTAAACGCCAACCTCATCAAAGGCGACGACACGATCCGCCAGTCCATGAATATGGCGCAGATGAACCGGGCCGGTTGGACAATCCGCAGGGGTATCGTTCCAGAAACCACCGGCAATCGGTGCAAATCCCGTGAATTGATCGCCCGCGTAACAAGCAAGGTTCCAGACCATCGACGCGCCCCGTGAAAACCCGGAGGCCAAGATCACGCGTTCATCAATCGGCCAGCGTTTTCGAATGTCAGCAAGCACCGTCTTTGCATAGGCAAGCTCATCGCGCCCGCCTTCATTTCGACCTGGGCCAATCTGCCGCCAATATCCGCGCTGCGCCCAAGGTGCAACAAACAACGCCCCACGCTTAGTGGCAGCATTCACCATCGCCTTATTGCGAAAGGTTCCCTCTGGTGAGCTATTCCAACCGTGGAAGTAAACAATAACCGGCAAGGGGGTCTGCCCATCCCAGTCAGCTGGCGACGCGGCAAGATAGTAGCCGCCATCCACTTCACACCGCCCCTCAACCCCACAACTTGCATCCGCAGATCTGGGCATGGCCAGCATGGCAATAGCGAAAGAAATCGCTACGATCAGATTAAGACGGCCCATCGCGAAAATCATCCTTAGACGTTTGCTTCTGCTCGACAAAATCACCGGTGTTCAGCATGCAATGCCATTCACAACGATCAACTAACATCTCCGTGAGGCCAGTTGAGCATCGAAACTTAGAAGCCACTCTCCCAAATGAGGACTGATCCGATGATGCACCACAGCAGCGCTGACCGACTGAGCATCATTAGCCGCTTAGAACTTAGAGTCTTAGACCACCGGTTGGTTCGTTCGTCTTATCTCTGACAGTACCGGCAACACCTTCAACCGCTTCAGCGTCTACGCGGTCATAGCGCTTTAACCTTTGAGTTTGTCATTGACCTATGGAAAGTAACATTCACCGAAGGGCCTGACTGGGTCTAAGAGACCATGCAGATCTTGCGAAAACTCCCGCACATGCTCTTTGATCAAGGCCTCGGTGACCTTAGTAAACATGAATCGATTTCTCTCAGTATCTTCCCCTAGGTACTCCCTGTTCCACCATAAGGGTTGTTTTGCCCAATAAACTTTACGCAAAAGATACGCATCCAATTCCAACAATTCTTGTTTTAATGTTATCTCTCTCAACTCTGTTCTAAACGCGGATTGAGGGACCGCATCTGAAGTTCTTCCGCCCAAATAGGTTCGGGGAAGTGCCAGCCAAACAGCCCTTTCCCAATCGCCATCAAGCCTGCTTGGAACAACTATTGTGAGAGATTTGTCGAGTCCAAATCGGTCTTTTTGAACTGAGAATTGTGTAACTGCTCGCCCTGATGAATCGAGTTCTAAGAGATCTGCCAGAAATTTTGATCCGTTTTGACCCCCAAGTTCCGCAACGGTTTGTACTGCGGAATGTCGCGACGCGTCCGAAAAAGAAGCGGCAATAACGATGATTGCATCACCCAACTCATTCTTCCGATGCAAACGAACCGGCGGCCCGCGCTTGCATGTTTCATGGACAAACAATGCAACAATATTCGCGTAACGAATTATCGTTGAGTCCCGTCCAAGGCTGTTCTGATCATCATCGGCGACATAGGCAGCGAACGCCACTTCATCGCGAAAAAACCGAAGGTTACCATCCCACTCGTTCCCGCCCAGGATAATGTCAAAAAAATACTGCTCAAGAGCATCAATAGTCGGTGGCTGGTCGGCTGCATAGCTATGATTATGAGGAGAAGCGAATAATGATGCGGCAAGAAAAAATAGTACAAAAACCCCTCGCATAACCACGCCCTTTGGTTGGCAGACCACGATGCGGGTACTGTGGGCAGCAGGGGATGATTGCTTTGTCGCTTCCCGATCAAACCGTGGTCTGGATGAGGCCCTGGTGTGGTCTTCACGCACCATCGTTGGACGACGCAACTCAAGGAGCCCGGGGCCTTTTGGGGCGGCGGGGCGCGGCGTTGTCGTTGGTCTGGCTGAGACCATCAAGATACCATCCTCTTCTTCAGACGGGACTCTCAAGCATGCGGAGAGCCACGCGGGTTTTGGGGAGGGTTCGTGCTGCGACGGCTCAGACCCTGGTGCCAAGCCTCTCCCCAGGGGCTTGGACGGGGGTCGTTTCGGTTGTGACTGCCTGATGGGCCTATGCGGGTCCCCACCCTACTGTACTATACACATCGGCGGTAATATGAACCATGGCACCGTCGGATATCAATGCATCAAGCGTATCAGACTGCGCGAAGGACAAGAGCGCCCCATTATCTACCGCTCGCAGAAAAGCCGGCTGATCGGTCATTTTATCACGCCCCTTTAGATAGAATTCGGCGGTCCGACTTCAGGTGATCTATGATCTCCTTACATTCAGGATCATCCGGACACTGACCGTCCGCCATGTACATAAGTGACCCACTGACATAATCGAAACACGGATAGACATACGGCAACCTGTGATTGAACAAATACATATCGACGAACGACCCAAGGAAATGGCCCAATGATTTTCGATCGCGCTCCGGATTCCTTCTTTTCCATGCAGCGATCGACAGAGTCATCTGCCAGTACTCTTCGTGATTTCGGGCGAACTTCATGTACTTGATAGCTTCTTCAAGAGGCATAACGTTTTCCGAAAACATGAAGGCAACTTCTTCTCTCTCAGAATCCGATTTTGGATGGGATAGCTTTGTCAAAAGCTCGTTGTACTCTCTCCATCACGAGAATTGGCTCATCGGAACCCAAGGGCGCGGATCGTCTTCGTTCTCTGATTTGTCGCTCATTGTTGACCTCGAACTCATTTGTATGACTTCTCTGTGGCTCTGACCCACATCTCAATAGTCAGCAGCACACAACGATTATCGCCACTTTCCTTGGACACGCACACAAACAACTTGCACATCGTCTCTACCAACCACCCAAACATCGTCCTAACCTCACCATCCGATGGCCCCGTGCAGGCTTTCCGCCGTAGTACTAGCAATCTCTGTCGGGCGGCGATATGGGAGCCGGCGCGACCGCCCGGCGGAAAGCCGTCATGAGAATAGCGAAAGAAATCGCTACGATCAGATTAAGGCGGCCCATCGCGAAAATCATCCTTAGACCTATGCTTCTGCTCGACAAAATCACCGGTGTTCAGCATGCAATGCCATTCACAACGATCAACTAACATCTCTTTGAGGCCAGTTGTGTATCGAAACTTAGAAACCGCGCTCCCGAATGAGGACTGATCCAAATGCCATCGCCATGGAGAGAATTTCCGTTGCCGGATTCGTTTCATGCGGATTTCAGCAGCAAACATGGGGCCGAACCAGTTCCACCAATACCGTTGGAGAAGCTAAGGCCGAGCGTCAATACTCTCAAACCGACTTAGTCTGACTGTGCCCCGTATCGTGCCTGCTGCGGTCATAAGAAATCGGCACCGAGCCAGACATGATATGACATGCTCATGCGTCTTCCTGAATAAAATCAGCGGCGCGGTGCGCCACCATCATGGTGGGCGCATTGGTGTTGCCCGAGGTGAGATTGGGAAATACCGAGGCATCAACGACTCGCAGCCCTTGCATCCCATGCACTTTCAGGCGCGCGCTAACCACCGAGGTCTGCATATCCGCCCCCATCCTGCAGGTGCCGATCGGGTGGAAAACAGTGCCGCAGCGTTCACGGAAATCCTCTAGGATTCGGTCGTCATCCATGCCGCGCAAATCCGGGTCCATGGCCGATTCTATCAACCCATCCAGCGCTGCAGTGGCGACGGCACGCTGGCATAGCCGACCACCAGCGATCACCTGTGCTCGATCCTCTTCAGTCGCAAGCGAGTTCGGCCGAATCCGCGGCGGTGCCAGCGGATCGGCGGCACTGATATCGATGCGCCCGCGGCTGGTGGGGCGTGCTGGCTGGAAGCCGATGATGAAGCCCGGGAACGGGTCCGGCCGCACCACGGTACGTTTTCCATTCGGCGTTGTCGTGTAGGTAACCGGATTAAAATATAACTGTTGATCCGGTCGCTTCAGTTCCGGCAATGAACGGAAAAAACCGCCGCACTGGTTCACGGACAGCGCCAAGGGACCCCGTCGGGTCAACGCATATTGTAGCACTGCGCGCAGCTTGCCGGTGAACGGTCGCAGTATGTTGTTCAACGTCGGCTCTGTGGCCCTGAAGTAGTAGTTGATCCCCAGATGGTCTTGCAGGTTCCCGCCGACTTGCGGCGCATCCAGCAGCGGTTCAATACCGTGAGATTTCAGAAGCTCCGCAGGGCCGATGCCCGACAGCTGTAGGAGACGCGGCGACGTCACCGCCCCCGTCGACAAGATGATCTCGCGGCCCGCGCGAAGGGTCAACTTGCGCCCGCCCTTAGTCACTTGCACGCCAACCGCCCGCCGACCCTCAATGATGATCCGTTCTGCCATGGTGCCGGTCATCAGAGTGACATTCGGCCGCTTTAGGGCGGGCTTCAGAAACGCCCGCGCCGAATGCATACGGCGTCCACCGCTGCTGTTGATCCGGTACACCGCCGCACCCTCGCAGTCGCTGCCGTTGATATCTTCGGTGCGCGGCAGTCCCAGTTCCGCTGCGGCGGCAAAGAAATGCCGGTTGGCAGGGTGGATCTGGTTCGAAACATCCTGCACATGCAACCGGCCACTGCCGTGGCGCTCGCCATTGATGCCTATCTGGGTTTCCATCGTTTCATAGGTCTGACGCACGGTTTCCCAGTCCCAACCGACAGCCCCGGCCGCCACCCAATCCTCGAAATCCTGCGACAGCCCACGCGCGTAGACCAACGCGTTAATCGCCCCTGAACCACCCACGACTTTGCCGCGCGGCCAATAAGCACATCGCCCGGCCAACGCATCATCCGGCTCCGTTTGGTATTTCCAATTCACCTTCGGGTCGAAGAAGGTTTTCCCATAGCCCAGCGGCAGGGTAATCCACGGCGACCGACCGTGCCCACCGGCCTCCAGCACAAGCACTTTGTTGCGCCCGGACGCGCTCAGCCGCTCCGCCAGCACGCAACCCGCAGAACCCGCACCAACGATAATGTAGTCGAAAATCTCCATATCGTGTCTCGCAACCACCCACATCGTGTCTAGCAATGATCCACGACGTTTCTGGCACGAAGTCGCGGCGCGTGTTAAACAAATAATTATTTGTCAAAACCTAAGAAAAATTTGAAATATGTGGTGCGCCCATGAATGACATCCCTCCTTTACCGTGGCTGCGTGCTTTTGAGGCTGCCTCTCGAAACGGTAATTTTTCCAGCGCCGGTGATGAATTGGGACTAACGCCTGCCGCAATCAGTCATCAAGTCCGATCGCTTGAAGAACATGTGGGCTATCAGCTGTTTTCGCGTAAAAGACGGCCTATGGAACTGACCACGTTAGGGGCGCTCTATCTACCCTGGGTCATTAAGGCCTTCGAAACCCTTCGACTTGGTACGCGGGATGTCTTCGGCACAACAGACGCACGCCCGGTGAGGATCCGCTGTCTGCCGACATTTGCCCAGCTCTGGCTGCTAAAGCAGTTCCCCGATTTTCAATCGCGCTATCCGGAAATCAATGTACAACTGCATACAGGTACTTGGGCGAGCTCGATCCAATCGAACCAACTGGATATCGAAATTCTGTTCGGCGATGGCGATTGGCCAGGTCAGCGCGCAACGCTTTTATGTCGAGATCCCATTGTCCCGGTCTGCCATCCGGATCTGCGACCTAGTGGCGACACGCTTGATGAACTGCGAGACTCACCTTTGATCGAGATCATCGGTGTAGCCGACAATTGGCATCAGTTTTTCCGCCAAGAGAACCTGTCGCCCCCCACGCGGAACCCAGCGCTCAGTGTGGACCAAAGCATTTCCGCCCTTGAACTGGCAGCTATTGGTATGGGGCATGCGCTGGTATTTGGTTTTTTCGCGCTCCCGTATTTGCAAGACGGTCGTCTTGAACGGTCATTGAAGCTCGAGATGCACTCAGAACACGCGCTCTATGTCACCTGCCCGTTGGGTCCAATCAGCTATGGGGGGCAAATATTTTTGGATTGGATTGTTGAGCGATTTTCTCCGATGCGCCAATTGTGACCTGGGCGAATGAGAATAGTTGCCCTGCTGGAAGCGCTTCGTTCTGATCTCTGCAGCGAACATCAAGCCAAACCGATTTAAACTGGCAACGCCTCCCGTTCTCGTGCTGGTCCAGTTATTCTTATCTGACAAAGCCCCCGACGGAAAAAGGTTGTCCGATGCTCATCCACTCTCCGCTCTTCGCTTTGCGCGTGTTGTGATGTTGTCTTCACCGACATACCAGACGTCCGGATTAACCTCGTGAAACTTCACCCAGATTGCTTCAGGGCTGATGTTCGCTTCCTCTGACACAGCCGCAACGACCCGCTTTGCAATGGCATCGCGTTGGTCCTGGTTTCGGCCCGGGGTCCATTCAATGGTAACAAGTGGCATCGTCTATATTCCTTCCTTTGCTTGGCTGCATTCAGAGATAGTCGAATTCGGTCCCGAGGTTTTGTTCTCGTGCGGTGCGGATCAACAGATCACCCAGAGTGACATCGCATTGCGCAAGCCCCCGCAGCCAGACAAGAATTCGCTCAGCCTCAGTCTTACGGCCCGTTGTTTTCCCCGCAGCAACATCCGGGACGAAACCGGTCAGGCTGTCCTTCGTAACAACCCCCTGTCCTATGAGTACACCAGCTGCACCGGATGCGCCGGTATCGCCGTCGACCCATCGATCGGCGAACATATGATCAAGCTTCGGGCCGAGCTCCTGCGGAAGAGAAGAAAAGGCGCCATAGGAGATGATGGTTTGCCCCGCCCCAACGGCAGTCAGGGGAAACAGCGATTGGTGGGACGTCAACGCCGCGCCGTCGATAACAATCTGCGCGCCATCAATGCAGTCCTCCCACGAGGACGCTTCGCGCACCGTCGCTGCGCATGGCGTAAGACGATCAACTGCCACCCGTCGTGATGCGCTTGTAGCGGAATACACGCGGATCTCATCAAAAGAGAAATATGTGCTTAAAATCTCAGCCGCCTTGGGGGCAATCCCACGACCGCCAATGCAGGCCAAAATCTTGCTATCCTTTCGCGCCAAGAGCATTGCCGCCAAGGCGACGGAGGCTGCGGTGCGCCACAATGTGACGAAAGACGCATCCATAAGAGAGACCGGTACACCCGTTTTCAAAGAAAACAATCCGAGCAACCCTGTGTCCGGCGGCAGGCCCTCCGATCTGTTGTTGGGGAACGCACCCACCACTTTTACCGATGCCAAACCGATTCCACGATGGACTCCGCGGACCGTATAGATGGCACCGTCAGGGTTTGGGTTTGTGCCGAACCCCAGGGTTGGCTCCGCCGATCCCACGCCGGTCGCTTCCGAGCAGACTCCAATTCGAACGGCTTCCAGCACGTCCTTCTCGTCCAGGGTCAGTGCGTCGAGATCTCGGGGGGAAAGATAGAGCATTCGAGACACCGGTCCTATTTGACTTCAAAGGGATTGGGGACGTGGTCAGCAGTGTTGAACCATACACTACGCGTCTGCAGATACTCGTTGATGGCTTCTATGCCATTCTCCCGACCGACCCCGCTTTTCTTGAACCCGCCGAAGGGAGAGGTATAGGAGATCGCGCGGTACATATTCACCCAGACCGAGCCTGCCTGAAGTTGTCCGCTTACGCGCACGGCCCGCTGTAGGTCTTTCGTCCACAATCCCGCCGCAAGGCCGTAGTCAGTATCGTTCGCGATGGCGATTGCCTCAGCCTCATCCCGAAACTTGATCACCGATAAGACCGGTCCGAAAACTTCTTCACGCGCGATACGCATGTCATTGGTCACACCAGTAAAGACTGTTGGTTCGATGAAGAGACCCTTGCCGCATTCTGGCCCTTGTTTGGAACGCCCGCCGAGACGACAGGTTGCTCCTTCTGCTTTCGCCATTTCAATGCAGTCCAAGATTTTAGCATACTGCGCTTCCGTTGCGACCGGCGCCATCTGGGTTTCCGGGTTGAGCGGGTCGCCCATCCGAACATTGCTGGAGCGGGCAACGACGGCTTCGACAACCTGATCGTGGATATCCTCGTGAACCAATAACCGCGATCCGGCGATACAGGTCTGACCGGTGGCCGCGAAGATGCCGGCCATCACGCCGTTTGCCGCGCTGTCGAGATTGGCATCTGGAAAGACGATGTTTGGGGATTTGCCACCAAGTTCTAAAGCCACATCGTGAAAATGCTCGGCCGCAAGTTTATAGACCGCGCGGCCTCCCGCTTCGCCGCCGGTGAAGGAGACTTTCGCAACGCGCGGGTTGGACACGAGCGCCTCGCCGATTTCATTGCCAAGGCCACTGACGACATTAACAACACCGTCAGGAAAGCCGGCTTCCTTGAAAAGGGCGCCGAACGCTAGGGACGAAGCTGAAGTGAATTCGGACGGTTTCAGAACAATTGTATTTCCCGCCGCCAGAGCGGGCGCAAGCTTATAGGCGGCGAGTAGGAGTGGAGAATTCCAAGGCGTGATGGCGACGACGACGCCCAACGGCACGCGCTGAGTGATATTCAGAACGGCCTGGTTTTCGTTGGGGAGGACATCACCCTGCACCTTGTCGGCCAGCCCCCCAAAATACCGGTACCAGTCGGGGATTCGACGTAACTGTCCCGCCATCTCCGTAACCCGCTTGCCGTTGTCCCAAACTTCCAGTTCAGCAAGTTCCTGCGCACGATCTTCCACGAGATCGGCCAGGCGAAAAAGAAGCTTTCCTCTGGCGGTCGGGGTCAGACCCGACCACGAGCTGTCGTGAAACGCCTCGTGAGCCGCCTTGACGGCGCGATTGGCATCCGCTGCCCTGCCGCGCGGAACACGGCACCAAGGTTCGCGCGTAAAAGGAAAATCACTTTCCATCCATGCGCCATCCTCCGCCGGGACTGACCGGCCGCCGATGATCATTGGAAAGTCACGAATTGCCGACATGCCCTAACCTCCAAAAAGATGGTTTATGATTTTCGAAACGGGAGCATCGAAAGGCGCGGACAGGATCGCTTCGCATAGAGTTTGCGCGCGCTCAGTCCCCAATTTCGGCTCAGCAAGAGCGCTAAACTTCGCCACCAACCGGTGTTCCTGGTGGTCCAAATCATCAGCTGGCACACCGACATCCAGCGACTTCGTGTGATTGTGACCTCCAGAATGCGTCACTGTAACACGTGCCATCGTCCGGCTGTCGAAGTCTTGCGGAACCACATGAATTCGCAACCGAAGAGCAACCAGGTCCGCATTCTTAGCGATGTCGTCCGTGTATTTCGATGGATCACTGGTATCCCATCCAATCAGCTTTAAGGCGACCATGTGCCGGATGGAGAATTTCACCTCCAAGCCGGTCTCCGGTTCCAAAATGTCGCAAACCTTATGAAGTTCGGGTAGCAGCCCTATTTCAATTTCTTCAACATCGCTCGGTTGGAATCTATGCTCACGAAGCAAGTCGGACACCGCTTCCAAGGCCGAATGCACGTAGTAGCAGGCCGCATGAAATTTGAAGATATTTTGCTCAATGCCAAATGGTTCGGCAGGTTCCGAACGGATCGCTTTCGGTACAAAGTCACGGGACAAGACCGGCCCAAACCCCTGTACAGCCTCAAGCACGCCATCAGCCCCCGAAACCCCCATTCCGGCCCAGCGGGCAGAGAAGAAGCCGTTCATCGCTGCCTTCCCAGCATGGAGTGGCTTTGCCATTGACCCGAAACTCGCCTTCAGGCCGGCTGCCTGCGTCGCAGCCAGGCCGAGCGCCGTCTCGATTTGCCGGGAATCCAACCGCATTAGGCGCGAAGCACCCGCAGCGGCGGCGACGGTTCCGATGGTGCCCGTATTGTGGAATCCGTGATTGTAATGAGTGTGCCCCATCATCTCTCCAACAACACAGGCAACTTCAACTCCCGCCGCCAGGGCATCCAACAGGTCGCCAATGCTATGATCACCTGGGCGCACAATCGCCAAAAGCGCTGGCAGAATCGCCACAGTCGGATGACCGCGCATGCGTTTGTTGATGTCGTCATAGTCCAACGCATGGGACGCCGCCCCATTGGTCAGCGCAGCAAAGACCGGTGTTAGCCGCTCTTGTCGCCCAACCAGACCAACCCCGCCGGTCTCTCCATCCTCGATCGCGGTCGTTACCAATCGAACCACCAATGGATCATCCGCGGCGGCGATGGTGACCCCGGCCCAATCCAAAAGTGCGTGCCGCGTAGATCTTTCGGCGCGCGGTGTAAGCGGCTCTGAACCTTCAGCAGCTAACCACGCAGCGATCTGACGTGTTGGAGATTTTATGCCTGTCGCCCGGTCCATTGCTTGATCAGTAACTCTTCGGCATTCCGAGTACATGCTGTCCGATAAAGCTCAACATCAGATTGGGAGAGATCGGTGCGATCCGCGATAGACGTGCTTCGCGCCATTTCCGCTCGATGTCGTATTCCTTCGCGAAGGCGAATCCCCCATGTGTTGTAAAGCAAGCTTCTGCACAAGCCCATGCGGCTTCTGACGATAGCAGGCGCCCCATATTCGCCTCTGCACCACAGGGTAAACCAGCTTCGAACATGGCGGTTGCCTTTCGGACCATCAGGTCAGCGGCTTCCAGTTGCGCATGGGCCTGAGCAATCGGGAACTGAATTCCCTGGTTCTCTCCAATCGGCTTTCCGAAGACGACCCGTTCACTGGCATAGGCGGAAGCTTTTTCTATGAAATAGCGCCCATTCCCGATGGCCTCGCTGGCGGTCAGGCAGCGCTCCGCATTCATGCCATCCAGAATGTATCGAAAGCCTTTCCCTTCCTCGCCGATCAGTGCTTCAGCAGGGATCGGCACATCCTCGAAGAAAACTTCAGTCGTGTTGTGGTTAATCATCGCGTCGATCGGGCGGATGGTGCAGCCGTTCTTCCGCGCTTCGTTCAAATCGATCAAGAAAGTGGAGATGCCGTGATGTCTTTTCTCCACCTGATCCAACGGCGTCGTCCTGGCGAGAAGTAGCATCAGATCGGAATGGAGCGCCCGACTGGTCCAAACCTTTTGTCCATTAATGATATATCCGTCGTCGGTGCGATCCGCACGGGTCTTGATCTGCGTCGTATCGGATCCGGAGGTTGGTTCTGTCACGCCGAACGCCTGAAGACGCAACTCACCGCTGGCGATCTGGGGGAGAAACTTTTCCTTCTGTGCCTGACTTCCATGACGCAGAACCGTTCCCATTGTATACATCTGGGCATGCCCCGCAGCGGCGCTACCGCCACAGGCATTGATCGTCTCCAGAATGACCGCGCCACCGCGCAACGGCAGACCTGATCCGCCATATTCTTCCGGGATCAGTGCGCCCAGATAGCCTGCTTCGGTCAGTGCTTGAATGAAAGCGGTCGGGTAACTCGACTCGACAGGTTGGGTTTCCAATTCGCGCCAATATTCACCTGGAAAGTTCGCACAAAGCTTTGCGACTTCGGCGCGAATCTCCGGATAGTCGTTACCCACATCGACAGTGAGTTCACCGATATCAGAGTTGGTTGCATTCATTGAGTGTCAGTTCCTTACGCTGCCAACCCGGCGGGTTGGAACCCCTTGGGCACACCCGCTTTCGCAAATGCGCCATGGGTCGGTTCACCATCCAAATGTTTTTCCATGACGACGCGCGCTTTCAGCAGCTTGTCCAGATCAATTCCCGTCCGAACGCCCATTGATTCAAGCATGAAGACCAAGTCTTCGGTCACGACGTTTCCGGTTGCGCCCGGTGCGTAGGGACACCCGCCCAACCCGCCAAGACAGCCATCCAGTTCCCGCACCCCTGCTTCGAAAGCGGCGAACGCATTGGCAAGGCCGAGCCCACGCGTATCGTGGAAATGAGCACCGACCTGGATATCATGAGCGATGTCCAACACCTCAGAGAAGACTTGCTTCACCTGAAGTGGGTTTCCGTATCCGACCGTATCGGCAATGCCGATCCGGTCCGCGCCGGCCTCGACGTAGGCCCGGGTCAATTCAAATACTGTTTCTGGGGAAATGGGCCCAGCGATGGTGCAACCGAAACAGGTTGCAAGCCCACCAGAAACCGTGACGTCGGAGAATTTCGCATCAGACTGCGTCAAATCTATGATCCGTTTGAAGTCATCCAGCGATTGCTCGTGGGTCTTTCGAACATTCTTTAGGTTATGTTCTTCCGAGGCGGACATAACAAAGTTTAGCTCTTCAGCCCCGGCTGCGAGTGCCAGTTCTGCCCCTTTAAGATTCGGAACCAGAACGGACACCTTAAATCCACCCAACTTCTTAGCAGCGCGGGTAACGTCGGCACTGTCAGCCATTTGCGGCAGCAGTTTTGGCGGCACGAAACTACCAACCTGAATCTTGCGCAGGCCGGCTACATGGATTGCCTCAATCCAAGCCAGCTTGGCGTCGGTCGACATGAGAACTTGGGTCGCCTGAAGGCCATCGCGGGGCCCCACCTCGTGGACCAAGACATCGATCTCGTCCATGTCTGTCATTGCCTATTTTCCCTTGAACTCGGGTTTGCGCTTTTCGTTGAAAGCCAGCACGCCCTCGGTTCGGTCTTCCGTCCCGACCAAGCGGTTATAGGCCTCCAACTCGAATTGATATCCGGTATTGCGGTCAACCTGATTTGCGATGGAGATCGACCGCTTCGCGCGCATGATCGACAATGGTGCGTTGGATGCGATCTTGCGCGCTGTCTTCAATGTTTCTTCCATCAAGTCGTCCGGCTCGCAGACCTTGTTCACCAAACCCCATTCATACGCATCCCGGGCCGTGAAAGGTTCACCAGTCAGGATGATTTCTTTGGCGCGACGCTCCCCAACGGCCAGGGGCAAATGCTGTGTGCCCATCGCGCCCGGCATGATGCCAATGGTCACTTCCGTCAGAGCGAACTTCGCGGTATTCGAGGCATAGATGAAATCGCAATTCAGGGCAGTCTCGCAGCCGCCGGCATAAGCGGCACCATTGACGGCGGCGATCACCGGAACCGGGCAATCCCGCAGCGCCATGACACCCTGCTCGAAAATGGCATGCTGGCGCTGCCAATCTGTTTCGGTCATCGCCTTTCGCTCTTTTAGATCACCGCCCGCGCTGAAAGCCTTATCGCCTCGACCAGTCAGGATCACACACCGCACACCTTCCGTATCGACATAGAGGGAACGCATAACCTCCATCTGATCTAAGCCCATTTGTGTGTTACGGGCGTTGCGGACCTCGGGCCTATCGAACATCACCAGCAGTACATGCTCGTCAATACGCTCCACATGCAGGGTTTCGTAATCCATACGCATCAGACGCGAGCCTTTCGTATCTCATCATTATGCTGTCCAAGGTCCGGCGGCATTGCCCGAAGTGGAGGCCGAACACCATCGAAGCTGATTGGCATCCCCATCAACGATGGTCCGTCACCGGGGAGGGATTGAACAATCCCCAGAGCCGCCGTCTGATCGTTTGCCAACATCTCCGTGACGGTCCGGACGGGCGCGCAGGGTACGCCAGTCGTCTCGAAAATGTCGATCCAATGATCGCGCTTCTCGGCCAAGAGGACCGGCATGATCAACGCATTCAGGTCTGTCAGATTGGTATAACGAAGTTGATTGGTTTCGAACCGCGCATCCTCCAACCATTCTGAATGCCCAAGCGCTTTTGAAAGGCGCTCAAAAAGGCGGTCGTTTGGAGCAGATACGACCAAAAACCCGTCTGCGCACTCATAGGCTTGATATGGAGCCATGCCCCGCGCACCAGAGCCAACCTTTTCTGGATCTCGGCCATCAACCTGAACCATCGTCGCCTGATTTGTCACCCAGGCGACGGAGGTTTCGTAGAGCGATCCATCAATAACACAGCCTCTGCCCGTCTCAGCACGATTGAACAAAGCTGCCAAAGCGCCGATTGCAGTCCACATGCCCGTTCCCATATCGTTGATCGAAACACCGACCCGAACAGGCGGACGCTCCGGTTCGCCGGTAACGCTCATGATGCCGCCACACGCCTGCATCAAGGGATCGTATCCGGCCTTCGTCCGATCGGGACCGACGGCGCCGAAGGCCCCCATATTGCAGTAAATCAGCTTTGTGTTCGCTGCGACCAAGCTGGGGCCATCTAGTCCAAGTTCCTCTACCTTCCCCGGGCGCATATTTTGGATAACGATATCAGCCTCAGCGATACAAAACGCCTGCAGCCAGTTTCGATCCTCATCATCTCGTAAGTCCAGGGTGACGCTTTTTTTGTTGCCGTTCAGCGCCAAGAAAAAAGAAGACCGCCCATCCGGAAACATACGCCCCCATTGCCGGGCGTCGTCGCCGCCCTTGGCATTCTCGATTTTAATGACGGTTGCCCCCAATGCCCCCAGAATCCATCCGGCATAGGGCGCGGCGACACTACTGCCTATTTCAACGACTTTGATCCCGGCTAAGGGATTATGCGCATTTTTCGAACCGTCGCTCATCACTCACCTCCCGCAGCTACGATGGGCGGAAACACTCTGCCTTGCGATGCCTCATGCGGGCCGCCCAAAGGGGCCAGGGCCACATCTTCACGCAAGAAAGGAACGCGATCCACATCTGAGAGCCCTAAGTCGCGAGCGAACTTGTGGCCGGAATAAACTGCAGAAGCGATCGTCGCCGGTGCGAGGCAGTCGCCGATCCTTACGATCCGCTGCCCGGTATCCGCCGCAATAAGCTCATGATAAAGCCCGTCATTGGGAATCTGACCGGAAACCAACACGACTGCATCGCAGGCAATTTCTCGCTTGAGGTCAGCATAAATAGATCCGATCTCAACACTCCCATCGCGGATAGATACCACAGCACTATGGGCTTCCAGCTTCGCACCCAAACCGAAGAGACGTTTGTGGATATGAGCGATTTCGATGGTGAACTGGGAGAACCCGGCGAAAGTCGCCGCAGGCGTAACCAATGTCACCGTGCAGCCGGCTTTCAACAGCTTTTCGGCAATCACACTTGCCATGTAGAAATGATCGTCGTCATACAGAACCACATGCCCTGATACCGCGACCCCCGCCATGATATCATCTGGGGTCAGAACGTTTGCATCGGAGCTGATCGGAATTGGTTTAAGGAAATGCCGACCGATACCGTCGCGGCGCCAATGTGACCCTGTGGCCAAGGCAACGAGAGTCGCTCCCGTTTCAGCGACATGATCTGCGGACAACATGCTATCCAAGAATTGTTCGACATTGGTCATGTTTTGAAGTTGCTGCAGCCGGTGATCCCGCACCCGTGCCCAGGCACCCAGTCCGGGAAGACGGCTTTCCAAGGAGACGCGGCCTCCCAGTTCGGTTCGCGCTTCGGCCAGCATCACCTCGTGCCCTCGCTGGCCGAGCGCACGTGCCGCTTCAAGTCCTGCAGGACCACCGCCAACGATCAAAACCCGATCTTCCGTATCCTTCGTCGGGATTCGTTCGGGATGCCAGCCTTTCCGCCATTCCTCGCCCATGGTTGGGTTTTGTGTGCAACGGATCGGGGCCATCAAATAATTGTTGGTAACGCAGATATTGCAGCCGATGCATTCACGGATATCTTCGGGTCGACCTTCCTCGATCTTCTTTGGCAGAAACGGGTCTGCAATGGAGGGACGTGCCGCGCCGATCATATCCAGAATGCCGCGCTTTATTTGGCTTGCCATCGTATCGGGCGACGTGAACCGCCCGACGCCAACGACCGGCTTAGTGGTGACCGATTTCATGAAGGCGACGTAGGCCTCCTGACTGCCTTCCTCTCCGAAGCGGGAGGTGATGGAGTCGTTCTTCCAACTGCTGACATTAACGTCCCAAATGTCCGGCAGGTCTGCCAGCATCTCCACGACTTCCCGGCCTTCGCCCTCACAAGAAATGCCATCCCGTCCGATTAATTCGTCAACCGAGAACCGAATTCCGACCGCACAGGTGTCTCCGATGGCGTCTCGCGTGACCTCGACCAATTCGCGCAGCAGTCGCGTTCTGTTTTCCAGCGATCCGCCATACTCGTCGTTTCTTGTATTATGCCGACGGGAAATGAAATGCATTGGCAGTGCCAGATCATGTGCCGCATAGATATTGACGATATCGTAGCCGGCCTTCCTTGCATTCAACGCAGCAGTACGCTGCCAGCGAAGCAGTGCGCGAATATCGGATTTGTCCAAGGGACGCGTATGCGACGGGAAGTTTCCGAAACTCGCACCACCTGAAGGAGACAAAGGTACTTCGCGGCTGATCAAGTTCGGCGTGACATAGCCGTTATGAGCCAGCATCAAACCGGCAAGACTGCCATGTTTGTGCACTTCATCCGTCATGCGTTGCAGGATCGGTAAATCCTGTTCATCCCAAAGCCGAACGTTTCGTGCGTTATCCGTTGTGAAGTGAAAGTCGCACTGTTCCGCAAAGACAACGCCCCAGCCACCTTCCGCCTTCACACCACGCATTATCGCCATGGATGTGGGGTAGTTTCGCCCCATACCGTTGCATTGCGGGGTTTGATAAAATCGATTGGGCGCAGTGATCGGTCCGATTTTCACCGGTTCGAACAGAACATCGTAACGAGGATCGCGAGCCATTGCGGACCATCCATGTACAGAAATAATATTTACTAATGGTAAATTAAATTTTCTATAAGTCAATATTCTTATTGCCACTCGGTATTTAGAATATGCCGGATCATGGATCGAGATTTCGCCGCCATGCCACAGCCTGCTGTTTGACCGCATGGCGCTCAGACGGTAATTCAATGGCTATGAGCGATTTAAAAAAGAACCGGGTAAGCCGGAGTAACCGACGAATTCTAGAGAATTCGGAGCCGGGCCGGTTCGACGGCGAAACACGGATTCAAGATGCGGAAACAGCGCAGGATACAAAGGAGTATATCGGGCAGGAGGTAAAGTTCTGGCGCAATGAGCGCGGACTGACAGGGAAACGCTTGGCGGAAATGTCCGGCCTTTCCCAAGCGATGCTCACGAAAATCGAGCATGGCAACGTCGCCCCCTCCATCCAAACATTGCTTCAGATTTCGTCCGCGCTGAATGTCCCCGCGTCCATGTTCTTTCATCGGATCGAAAAATCGCGCTACGTATCCTATGTCCCTGCGGACAAGCGAATGACCGTGGATCGTCTTGGGACGCGTGCCGGTCATATTTACGAATTGCTGGGACAAAACATCGGTCATGCGATTTCAATAGAGCCATTCATCACGATATTGGATGAGAACGCGGAGCCCTTCTCCTCCTTCCAGGAAGAGGGGTTCAAATTCGTCCACATGCTGGAAGGCGAAGTGGTCTACCGGCATGGCGAACGGAGGTTCCCACTTAAACCCGGTGACTCTCTAATCATCGATGCAATGGCGCCACATGGGCCGGAAGAGCTGATAGACGTTCCCGCCCGGATCATGGTTGTTCAGATTCACAGCCGTTTCGATCCCGGTGTGCGCTAAACGCATCCACGATCACAATCAAGTTTGGACAGCCTCCGTTTTCGATCAGATTGCGTGCCCGGCCTTCAGTCCCTCTACCACCGCTTCCTCGGCGGTGCGTGGCGCCAGGCAATCGCCGACGAAATGCACCTCTCCCCCCCAGTCCAGCAGAGCATGCTCAAGCGTTGTCACCGGCTCATGTCCAAGCGAAAGAACGACTGTATCAACATCTTCCAGGATAATCGGCTCGCCGCTTGCGATATGCTGGAAATACGCAGTTTCCGCATCCAAACCAAAGAGCCGCGCCATCGGAACCAATTCGACGCCGAGCTTGTGCATCTCGCCAAGCCAGAGGTCGCGCATGTAACGCGGAATACTCTCCCCCGCGACATGCCCGGTGGAGGCGAGCCGCACAGAACAGCCCTCCCGAGCCAGTTTTTCCGCAAGCCCTAAACCGATCCAGTCACAACGCCAATCTGCTATGACGACCCGCGCACCAATGTTCACGCCGCCTTCAAGAACCTGCCATGCATTAACGGCATTCGCTTCTTCCAACCCTTCGATGTTTGGCGTCGTGACCTTTCCCCCGGTCGCAACGACGACTGCGTCCGGTGCTTCACGGTCGATCAGGTCGAGATCGACAGTGGAGTTCAGAGCGATGGAAACCCCAGCCCGTTCCATATCCTTTTCCAAATTGCCGATAATGCCGCCAAATTCCGCACGCCGAGGCAACAGTTGAGCAAGTAACGCTTGGCCGCCCAGCCGGTTCGATGCCTCGTGCAGGGTCACGTCATGACCCCGCGCCGCAGCGGTTGCCGCAGCCTTCATACCGCCCGGACCGCCGCCGGCGACGATCACCTTGCGTCGGCTTTTCACGGCATTCAGCGTACCAAACTGAAGCTCCCGTCCGGTTTCTGGATGCTGAATGCACGAAATACCGTAGCCTCTATGCATGCGATCAATGCAGGCTTGGTTACATCCGATGCAAACTCGGACATCTTCAGCATTTCCAGCGAAGAGTTTATTGCCTAGGTCCGGGTCAGTGATCATGGCCCGCGTCATTCCACACAAATCTGCCTGACCCGAGGACAGAACTTGTTCGGCTGCTGCAGCGTGGTTGATTCGGCCGACGGCAATGACCGGCTGTGCCACTTGAGTCTTTATCGCAGCGGCAAAAGGTGCGGTCAGTGCTATATCGGTGCTCATCGGCGGGACGATGTGAATCGCCGAGCCCGCAGCACGAGATGACCCTGAGGTCACATTGAAATAGTCGACGGCGCCATCGGTCCCGATAGCCTTGCAAATCTCTAAGACCTCATCCGACTGGAGACCTTCTTCAAGCAACTCGTCGCCCGAGATTCGAATTCCAACAACCATGTTGGGTCCCACCGCGTCGCGAACGACCTCAATGGTTTCTCTAAGAAACCGCAATCGGTTTTCTAGAGTGCCGCCATATTCGTCGGTTCTAAGATTGATTCGCGGGCTCAAAAACTGTGCGATTAGGTAGCCATGGCTCGCAGCAATTTCCACACCATCCATACCCGCTTCTCGCACCCTCATAGCGGCTTCACCAAACTTGCGGATCGTTTCACGGACCATGCGGTGTGGCATTTCACGGCCCGCCGTATGATATCTTTCAGACGAACTCGTCGATGGACCATAAGAGACGGCGCGCATCCCGTCCCGATCATTCGTCATCTCATGACCCAAGTGGAAGACCTGGGCAATGCTTGCGCATCCATGTGAATGCAGCGTCTCCGCCAAGCGCCTGAAAGAGGGGATGATGCCATCATCAGCAGCCACTAAATGAGTTGGTGACGCAACCGAGGCGTAATCGATCATCGCCGCCTCCGTGATGATCAAACCAGCGCCGCCCTTAGCGCGAGCCTCATGATAGGCATGGAGCCTATCCGATATCTTGTGCTTGTCCGCTAGTCTGGTTCCATGCCCGGACGAGACGATCCGGTTTCGAACCGTCAATCCATTAATCGTGATTGGCGACAGAAGTGTTGGAAACTGAACATTCGAATCGGACATTTCGGAACCTAAGTTAGCAGCTTGAGATATAAAAGCACGCTACTAAAAAAATTGATAGATGGCTAACTAAATTTACTATATGTTAATTTTTGATACCAGATAGACACATGCTCTTATGTGCGAAGCATCCAACTTGGAGGTCATAATGGATATCGGTTTTGATCAATCCGTGATGGAGGCTCTGAAGAAGCCGGTCTCGGAGGCACGGGGATTACCAAACAACGCTTTCGTCGATCCCGCATTTCACGAACTGGAGAAGAAGACGGTCTTTTCGAAGAACTGGATTTTTGCTGGCCGGAAGAGCGAAGTTCCAAATCCAGGCGATATTCGCTTAGTTGAAATTGCCGGCGACCCCCTGATCATTGTGCATGGCAGGGACGGCGCCGTTCGCGTCTTTTACAATGTCTGTCCGCATAGAGGGGCCAAACTTGTTACCGAGGATCGCAGCGGAACGAGGATCGTAACATGTAAGTATCATGCCTGGGCCTATGATCTTACCGGCCAGCTTCGCTCTCGCCCGCATTTCCATGGGCCGGGTCTCCATGACGAAGACGCGATGAAATCGGAATGCGTCAGCCTGTTCGAGGTCCGGACGGATTTCTGGCATGACGGTATTTTCGTAAACCTGGATGGTAAGGCTCCCCCCTTATCCGAATATCTTGCGCCGCTCGACCGGCAGGCGGAAGGATTCGATATCTCGCAGTTTACTTACGCTGATACGGTATCCGGGGAGTTCAATTGCAATTGGAAATTAGCAATCGAGAACTGGAGCGACGTCTATCACGTCTTTGCTGTCCATCCCGGTCTTAACCAAATGATGGACCAGGGGCAGCGTACGGGCGCTGAAGGCGATGGTAATCTTATCTATTACCGTTGGGGGTATGATGAAGAGTTCTTGAGCAGCGATCCCTTACCCCGGGTTCAAAGTTTGGAAGGCCCCGCGCGCACCCTGGCATTTAATGGACATTTGTATCCCGGGCTCGCCATCAGCTTTCATCCGACCATGTTCCTTTTTTGGGATTACAAGCCGATCAGTCACGATTGGACGCGGCTCGATCTCCACATCTACTACGTCGCCAATGCCGCAAAGGATCCAGACTATGTCGAAACGCGCGAGAGCAAGGCGAAATACTATACCGGCCTGAATGCTGAGGACGAGGAAGTCTGCCGTCTCATGCAGGAAGGCCGACAAGCGCGTGGATATGATGGCGGTCGTTTCTCTCCCTATTGGGACCAAGGTACGCTGCACTTCGCAAACTTGATCGCGTCATCCATCACGAATGCAGGCTTTGACTGAGCAACCACCAGGACGCCAGCGTAACATCAAGACGCTGCGATCTAAACAACGAACGACCGCCCCTCGGCGAACGTCTTCAGTGGTTTGGGAAGGAGCTAACAAATGACGGTGGAATGCCTTGATGTAAGTGTTGGTGGCGAGTTGATTCGGGTCGTAACCAGCGGCTTACCAAAACTGACTGCCACATCGCCGGCTGAAATGTTGGCGGAGTTGAGGCGTGATCATGAGCCGTTTAGGCGATCGATCATTGAACCACCAAACGGCCACAAAGATCTGAACGCCTGTCTTCTGTTTAAGCCCACAACGCATAACGCGAATGCAATCGTCGTTGTCGCGCCTCAAATTGGTTATGTGCCGTTGGCCGGCACGCCTTTAATGGCCGCCGCGAGCGCCCTTGTTGCCGAGGCATCAAATAGCGAGACGACTGTCGTCCCGATTGATACGGCGAAGGGAACACAGAACATCACAATCCGCCCCGAAGGCGCTGATCGGTTCCTCGCGACCTGGACATCGAGCCAGCCAACAGTCTTGGCGCAAGATACCTACATCCAGGTCGAAGGCCATGGAACCGTGCCAATCCGAATTTTATCTATCGGCTTGCCCTACTTGGTCGTGGATGCGCGGGCAGCGGCACTAGAAATAGACGATCCCGCCTGCCTTTCAGAGTTTGCACAAAAAGCAATAAAGGAGGCGTCACGGAAATATCCGCTAGAGGCGTTCGGGGTCGCTGCCGATGCAACCACTTACTCAATGGAGGTCTGGGAACCAGCTGAAACCAGCGGGATGTCGAGACCCATGATCAACGCGCGCTGGATCGGCGCGGATGGATGGATCGCGCCATCACCCGCTGGGACCGGCGCCGTCGCGGCAGCGCATCACTATTGCGAACAGGTTGATCCTGACAATGAAATCGCACTCGATATCGTCGGCCCCTCCGGCGAACTGTTTTCCTATTCCGCTATAGACGGCCTCGTAGAACTCACGGTGCCCGTCCAATTCCTTCGCACCACCATACTTTCGGGTGAGGCGTGCATCTAAACCAGCCAACCGGATTACCTCCAATGAACCGATGACAGCACGAAATGGAATTTTCATCGCGCAAGGCTGAATCTGTCAAAAAGACGAACCAAACCGCTTTAGTCTGACAACACGGCTAGAGTTGATCAGCAACAGACGTCTGCGCGGCCCTTCGGCAGCATCCCACTGGCGGAAGCAGGGTAAGAACATTCACGCTTCTCTGGAACTATCGGATAAGGCCGCGTAACGTGAACCAAATCGCCCCCCACAAACCAGGGGCAGTTCAAAGGCACAACACCGTCTGATGGAGATCACAATGGCAGAGGGTTTCGAACTCAATTCCTTTCTTGATGAACTGAAAAGCGCGAGCCGTGGCGCTTCTCCAACGGCAGAGGTTCGGCAAATTCTGGACCGTGTATTTGCCGACCCAAGTGCCGTTGCTTCCGGGATGCCGGCCTATGAACAGGATGACAAAATCCTGTTCGAGGATGACGCGGTTTCGATCTGGTTCTGCCGCTTCCGACCCGGCGACCCTGTGCCCCCACACGATCATCAGATTTCCGTCTCAATTGGCGTTTATGAAGGGGTGGAGAAAAACTCTATGTATCGCGCCGATGCGAATGGCGGGATTGAAGTCAGCTCCGTGCATGAGCTTGGTCCGGGCGATGTCTTTTCCATTGGGCCGACAGGCATACACTCAGTCATCTGCGGCAGCGAGGCGCCCAGCCTAGCCATTCATGTCTATCTCGGCAATCTGTCTGAGGTTGAGCGGAATCTGTTCGACCCGCGCACGGGGGAAAGAATGCGCTTTTCCGATGAGGATGTGGAAAGGCTGAAACCCTACCAGCAGGAAATCGAGGCGCGCGCATGACGACGTTACCGGAGACGATGGCGGCTGTCTTGCTGACGGGGCATGGCGGGTTTGAAGTCTTGGACTACCGAACCGATATCCCCGTCCCGACACCTGGCGACGGAGAAGTCTTAATCAATGTCGCCGCCGCCGGGGTCAACAACACGGACATCAACACCCGGATCGGCTGGTATTCGAAGAAGGTCACCGATGCGACGAATAACGGTGGCGCCGACGGTTTTGACGAGGTTGATGATGAGGATGCCACCTGGTCAGGCGTCCCCATGGCCTTTCCCCGCATTCAAGGGGCTGACTGCTGTGGACGCATCGTGGCGGTCGGCGACGGCGTGGACCCGTCCCGGATCGGAGAGCGTGTCATCGTCAGGAACATGCTGCGCAGCTATGTCGACTATCGCCCCTTTGAATGCTGGACCTTTGGTTCGGAATGCGATGGTGGGTTTGCCCAATATGCAAAGGCCCCGGCGCGGGAAAGTCACGCGGTCGATTGTGATTGGAGCGATGCGGAACTTGCCTCCATCCCCTGTGCCTATTCGACGGCGGAAGGCATGTTGCACCGGGCGGCTGTTGGTGCCGAGCGGGTATTGATTACCGGCGCCTCCGGCGGTGTCGGTTCTGCCGCCATCCAACTGGCGAAGCGCCGCGGTGCTACTGTCACGGCTGTCGCCAGTGCCGCCAAGGCTGATGAGGTGAAGGCGGTTGGGGCTGATCATGTCATTGACCGTAATGCCGATCTTGTCGCCGGTTTGGGTCGGGACTGCATGGATGTCGTTATTGATCTCGTCGCCGGACCGGCCTGGCCGTCCCTGTTGGACGTGTTGACCAAGGGCGGGCGATACGCCACCGCCGGCGCCATCGGCGGCCCGATGGTCGAGCTGGATGTCCGCACACTCTACCTGAAGGACCTGACGCTTGTTGGCTGCACCTTCCAGGACGACATCGTTTTTGAAAATCTAGTGTCCTATATCGAGCGCGGGGAAATTCGCCCACTCGTCTCCCAAACTTATCCCTTAAGCGAAATCGCCACCGCGCAGGAGGCTTTTCTGGAGAAGAAATTCACCGGCAAACTGGTTCTCATTCCGCCGGTTTGACGCTCAAGTGGTTGGGCATGCTCAGGACTATTTTATTGACCGACCGGTCGGTTAATGATTTGATGTGATCGAATTTCCTTCAAACCCCGGCCTTGATATAAACTGAGGTACAAGGACAAAGGTCACTGGGAGGAACCAGGGAGGATAGGGCCATGTATGCTCAAATGGTCAAAACCGATACGACATCGGTCAAGACGCGCGAGGAAATGAGCGCTGAGGAACGCGCCTTCCAAGACCGCGTCGATGCGGATATCAAGATCGAAGCCAAAGATTGGATGCCGGAGAACTATCGCAAGACCTTGATCCGTCAAATCTCCCAACATGCGCATTCGGAAATCGTCGGGCAGCTGCCGGAAGCCAATTGGTTGACCCGCGCACCGACCCTGGAGCGCAAGGCAATCCTTCTGGCGAAGATCCAGGATGAGGCCGGCCATGGCCTGTATCTTTACTGTGCAGCGGAAACACTTGGCGTCAGCCGTGACGAATTAACGGAGCAATTGCTGACCGGGAAGGCCAAATATTCCTCGATCTTCAACTATCCGACGCTTACCTGGGCTGATGTCGGAACGATCGGATGGCTGGTCGACGGGGCTGCGATCATGAATCAGGTGCCATTGCAGCGATGTTCCTTCGGACCCTATAGCCGCGCCATGATCCGAGTCTGCAAGGAAGAGAGTTTTCATCAGCGCCAAGGCTATGACGCCTTGATGAAGATGTGTCTGAAGGGCACTGCAGCCCAGAAGGCTATGTGCCAGGACGCATTTAATCGCTGGTGGTGGCCATCCCTGATGATGTTCGGGCCGCCGGATAAGGAGTCTGTCCATTCCGCGCAATCCATGGCCTGGAAAATCAAGCTCAATTCGAATGACGAACTACGCCAGAAATTTGTCGACCAAACGGTCCCGCAAGCCGAGTACCTGGGATTGGAAATTCCCGATCCGAACCTGTCTTGGAATGAAGAACGTGGTCATTATGATTTCGGGGAAATCGATTGGTCAGAACTGTTCTCCGTCGTGCGCGGCGATGGTCCCTGTAATCGGGAGAGACTGGCAGCGCGACGGAAGGCCTGGGATGACGGCGCCTGGTTTCGGGAGGGCTTAATGGCCCATGCGGAAAAGAAGTCTGCCCGGAAAGACACCCAGAAAAACGCGGCATAAGGTCGTAAGACGAGGAGAATACTTACATGGGCGAATGGCCACTTTGGGAAGTCTTCATCCGCGGCCAGCATGGTGGTAATCACCGCCATGTCGGCAGCCTGCACGCGCCTGACGCCGAAAAAGCCGTCATGAATGCGCGCGATGTCTATACCCGACGGAACGAAGGGGTCAGTATCTGGGTCGTACGCGCCACAGATATCACAGCCTCCGCGCCTGGGGAGAAGGGGCCACTTTTCGAACCCTCCAACAGCAAGGTCTACCGCCACCCAACCTTTTTCGACATCCCCGACGATGTCGGCGCCATGTAGCCCGACACTGAGACCGAACCATGAGTTCCGAAGACCCACTATTCGACTACACACTCCGCCTGGGTGATAGCTGTATCGTCCTTGCGCAGAGGATTTCCGAATGGGTCGGCCATGCCCCAATCCTGGAAGAGGATATCGGGATCGCGAACATCGCGCTGGATCTGGTTGGCCAAGGTCGCCTGTGGCTTGACCTCGCGGGGGAGATCGAAGGACAGGGCCGAGATGCGGATGCATTGGCCTATCACCGGGATGCCGGCGCCTATCGAAATCATCTGCTGACCGAACAACCCAATGGGGATTTCGGACAGACAATCATGCGGCAGTTCCTGTTCGATGCCTGGTATCTGCCGCTGCTGAAAGGTCTGAGCCAAAGCAATGACAGCCGGGTCGCAGCGATTGCTGAGAAAGCCGCAAAGGAAGCGTCCTACCACCACGCGCGCCACACCGATCTCGTAATCAGCCTGGGCGACGGGACGGAAGAAAGCCACGACCGCATGCAGGCGGCACTTGACGTTCTATGGCCCTATACCGGCGAAATGCTAACTGCAGACAAGATTGATGGCACACTCTGCGAGGCGGGAACGGCACCTGATCTGGCTGGCATCGAGCAAGTGTGGAACGACCATGTCAGCAAGACCCTCACCGCTGCGACCCTGACCCAGCCGGAAAGCAACTTCATGCAATCCGGTGGAAAAGCAGGCCGACATTCAGAGCATTTGGGATTTCTTCTGGCGGAAATGCAGTTCCTGCAGCGCGCCTATCCCGATGCTGTCTGGTAACCCTGCCATGGCGCAAGCAGATACAATACCGACGACCGATATGATCTGGTCTTGGTTGAAAGCAGTACCTGACCCTGAGATCCCTGTTCTTTCAATCCTCGATCTCGGGATTGTAAGAAATGTGCATTGGCGAGGGGAAACGCTTGTCGTCACGGTGACACCGACCTATTCCGGCTGCCCGGCGACCGCGACCATATCATTGGACATTGAAACAGCGTTGCGCGACCAAGGGCTTACAGAGCTTGCGGTCGAACAACAGCTCTCCCCCGCTTGGACAACGGATTGGATCAGCGAGGATGGCAGACGGAAGCTCCGCGACTATGGGATCGCACCGCCACAAGCCTCCGCCGAGAAGGTCCCCTGCCCACGATGCGGGTCCACGGAAACAGAGAGGGTCAGCGCCTTCGGCTCAACGCCCTGTAAAGCGGCGTGGCGGTGCACAGACTGCCTGGAGCCCTTCGATTACTTCAAATGTCACTAGTCGGGTCATTGTTCAGCCATGCCACGCTTTTACCCCCTCACCGTTACCAGGATTGACCGGGAAACCCGGGATGCCGTCGCCGTAACGCTCTCCCCACGCCCGGAAGACACGGCGGCATTTGACTTTACACAAGGTCAGTATCTGACCTTCCGGCATGATTATGAAGGGGAAGAACTTCGGCGCTCCTACTCCATCTGTGCCGGGCGCGGCGAGGGTTTGCGCATTGGCATCAAGCGCGTCGAGGGTGGGGCCTTTTCAAGCTGGGCCAATAAAGAATTGGCGGTCGGGGATATTCTGGACGCCATGCCCCCCATGGGCACGTTCTTCACCCCCATCGAACCTGACAGCGCCAGGCATTACCTGGGCTTCGCTGTCGGAAGCGGCATAACCCCGGTTCTCGGCCTGATCCGCACGATCCTTGCCGAAGAACCAAAGGCGCGCTTCACCCTGGTCTATGGCAACAGGTCCATACACACGGTGATGTTCCGCGAAGAATTGGAAGACTTGAAGAACCTTAATATGGGCCGGTTGAATGTGATCCATATCTTAGGGGGGCGGGATCGGGATATCGACCTTTTCGCCGGGCGTATAGATGGCGATAAATGCACCGCACTTTTCGAGCGTTGGATTGATATCGCCTCCATCGATCAGGCGTTCATCTGCGGGCCCGAGCCGATGATGGAAACCGTTGCCGCTTCTCTGAAAGAACATGGTCTGACAGATGAGCAGATCAAGTATGAGCTTTTCGCCAGCGCGCCACTGCGCCGGAATGACGGCGTGCCCGCCGCAGGAACGACGATTGCGGACAATGTTGCCTGCCGGGCAATCATCCGGATTGAAGGGGAGCCCCATGCGGTCAATATGCTGGAAGGGGAAAGCATCCTCGCCGCCGCACGACGGGCCGAGCTTGACCCGCCATTCGCCTGCACAGCAGGGGTCTGCTCAACCTGTATGGCAAAGCTGACAGCCGGCGAAGCAGAGATGGAAGTCAATCACGCGTTAGAAGATTACGAAGTCCGGCGTGGTTATGTCCTGACTTGTCAGGCGGTACCAGTCTCGGAAGAGATTGAGGTTGAATACGAAGGATAACCTCGAAAACACTGCCATCCTGACACCCGTACCGACAGCCGCGTTGTTGTCAGCGTGTTCCCGGCATCGCATCAATCAATACAAGCTTTGCCTATGGTGAGGTTAAACGATCACACGCCCTGCCGTGACCGTCAGCGCATCCCCTTCATGCCATTGAGCACCATATCCGCCACCGCCTCGGCATAGTCTTCCCGGCTAACGGGGCCGCCATCGCGGAACCACATATAGACCCAATTGAGCATACCCAGCACGGACATGGTCATCGGTGTCGTAAGCCGCTGCTCCCCATCCAGGTTGGGATTAATCTCTCTGATGACTGCAGAGAACCGGCGCATGATCCGCCGCTCAATTTCCCAGATTTGCTCCGCCAATTCATTGGGTAGCATGGGAATACCCGAAAGCTGAACTTTGTGGAGGTCATCGGCATCGCGGTAGATATCAAGGACTTTCGCGATCAAATTCCGAAGGCGCTGCTCCGGCGTCGTTGCTGGATCATCCGCCTCTGCCAGCTTTTCCTCCATCGCGCTTAAATGCGCATGGATCACATCAAACAGCAGTTCGTCCTTGTTGGTGTAGTAATGATAAAGTAGCGCCTTCGACACGCCGCACGCCTTAGCGATCTCCGCCATTGATGCACGGTCGATGCCCCGGTCCGCAAACAAAGCCGCAGATCGCGCCAGGATCGCGTTTCGCTTGTCCGTGTAATCGTCAGCTCGCGTCCGCGCCATCAGTCTTCCTTGGCCCGGTTGTCGACGACGCGGGCTGCTTTGCCCATGGATCGCGCGACGGACCCCGGATCCCCGACAGTGATCGTGGCAGAGATGCCAATGACATTCTTGATATGATCACTCAGGTCACGGGCAGAGGCCTCTCGGGCGCCCTCCCCCTCATATCCGGCGACAGGCTCAACATGAACCGTCATCGCATCCATCCGGTCCGGGCGGGTCAGTTCGATCTGGAAATGCGGGGCAAGCCCTTCGCACCGCAGGATTTGTTCTTCGATCTGTGTCGGGAAGACATTGACGCCGCGCAGAATGATCATGTCATCCGACCGGCCGGTCACTTTTTCCATCCGGCGCATGGAGCGCGCGGTTCCCGACAACAACCGTGTCAGATCCCGCGTGCGATAGCGAATGATCGGGAAGGCTTCCTTGGTCAGTGATGTAAAGACGAGCTCCCCCATCTCACCATCCGGCAACACGTCCCCCGTTTCCGGATTGATGACCTCTGGATAGAAGTAATCCTCCCAGATATGCAGCCCATCCTTGGTTTCTACGCATTCATTGGCGACGCCGGGACCAATCACTTCCGAAAGCCCATAGATATCGACGGCATGCATATCAAAGGCATCCTCGATCTCCCGGCGCATCGAATTGGTCCAAGGCTCAGCGCCGAATATACCGACCGCAAGTGCTGTGTCGCGTGGATCAATCCCCTTTTCGCGGAATTCATCAAGAATCGATAGAACATAGGACGGCGTCACCATGATCGCGCGCGGTTCAAAATCCTGGATCAGCGTGACCTGCCGCTCCGTCATACCGCCGGAAACGGGCACGACCATACAACCAAGCCGCTCCGCCCCGAAATGCGCGCCGAGGCCGCCGGTGAACAAGCCATAGCCATAGGCGATATGCACTGTGTCGCCGGCTCGAACGCCAGAAGCTCGCATCGACCGCGCCACGACATCCGCCCACATATCAATATCATGCGCTGTATAGCCGACAACGGTCGGCTTCCCCGTCGTTCCGGACGAGGCGTGAACCCGTGCCAGCTTCTCTTTCGGGACCGCAAACATGCCGAAAGGGTAGTTGTCCCTAAGATCGCTCTTTACCGTGAACGGAAACCGCGCCAGATCGCCCAGTCCCGTAAGATCATCTGGGTGAACGCCAGCATCATCGAAGCTCTTTCTATAAAAGCCGGAGTTTTCATAGGCATGGGACAGCGACCATTTCATCCGCTGCAGCTGCAGCGCCGTAATCTCATCGCGAGACGCGGTTTCAATCGTCTCTAAATCGCCTGGTTTCGGTGAAAGGTCTTCCATCGTCGCCTTCCCTAGTCGTCACTTCCATCCGGAATATGCTGTCCCTTGATACTGCGGGAATGTCCGCGAAATTCAGCCACAGCTGCGCCATCCTGATCCGTTACCCGAATATCATAGATGCCACTTCGCCCTTGGCGTGAGACCTCAGTCGCCGTCGCCGTCAACCGGTCGCCTTTCGCCACGGGCTTCAGATAGGTGATGCTGCATTGCTGGGCGACACAGCGCTGATTATAGGCATTGCACGCAAAGGCGAAGGCGCTGTCGGCCAGGGTGAAGATGAAACCACCATGCCCGATCCCATGGCCGTTCACCATGTCCTCTGAAATGACCATCGTCAGAACCGCCGCCCCGGGACCGACATCCTCAATCGAAATGCCAAGCCCCTGCGACGCGGTATCGTCGCGCCACATTGCGTCAGCGCAGGCCTTCGCCAATGCATCCGGTGTCATGGGAACTCACTCCCTGCCTCGATTTACAGCTGGCAGAGTTCCATAAACCGGCCGACCGGTCAATTTATGTTGCGGCGCGTCTTGGTCTCCGAATGATCGACACTTCCATCCTCGGCGATCAGAACACCATAGTGTTCTCGTGCAGCCTCATGGGTTATCAGACCGAGCCTGACATCCGCCGCCACCGCATCCGGATCCCTGTGCAACGGATCACCATAGCCGCCACCGCCCGGTGTCTCCCAATAGAGAAGATCACCGGCCGGAATGGTTTGCTCCCCCTTGCCCTTCAGCGTCGGACCGGATCGAAGGGTGATATGGCCAAGCCGGCCTTCCTTGCCGCCATTACGCCCCAAGGCAGGATATTTCGTTCGCTCCACCCCGGCGAAGAGGAGAATGGGTGCATCCTCACTGCTTTCCAGTTCGATCAATTGGCCGAGCCCTCCACGAAATTCTCCGGCCCCACCGCTATCCGGGATCAACTCCCGGCGCCTGATGCGCACCGGGGCAGTGCTCTCTGCGATTTCGGCTTGGGTTCCAAACAACCCGCTTGGAAAGGCCGTTGCGGAGAGCCCATCCTTGGTCGGACGCGCGCCCATTCCCCCAGAATGGGAAAACTCCGTCGCGAACGGAGTGGCGTTATGCCCGGACCGCCCTGCCGCCGCGACACTGCGAAGCGGCAAATCCCACAGACAGGCAGCCCCTTCTGCCGGTGCCAGGCCAGGCAGGGCTTGGTGAATGCAACCAAATGCCAAGTCAGAGACCAAATGCCCGACATTGTGCCGCATTGCGACCGGCGCCGGATATTGCGCGTTGAGGATACAATCCTCCGGCGCTTCGAATTTGAACGGCGCCAGTGAACCGGCGTTGTTCGGGATGTCGCCCCCGATCAGGCACCGCATGGCAAAGACGGCATAGGCTTCCGTGTAGCGTATCGGACAGTTGATTCCGCGCGCCGAATGCCCGGAAGAGCCGGTAAAATCCGTCAGGATCTCCCGTCCCTGCACGGTCATCGTGGCATTCAACTTTATCTCAAAATCATAGCCATCACTCATCAGGCTGGAGAGATAAACGCCATCGGGCACGGTTTCTATGGCAGCCTCCGTCGCGCGTTGGGAAGTATCCAGGATATGCCGACCCAGGGTATCCATATCCGACAGGCCGAACTCATCCATCATTTCAGCAACCCGCGCAGCCGCGACATCACAACAGGCGATCAAGGCATAGAAATCCCCCTCATTCGCGACGGGAGAACGGGAATTCGCCTTCATGATATCCATGATCAGCCTGTTGACCTGGCCCTTCTCAACCAGCTTCATCGGCGGCAGATAGAGACCTTCATCGAACACATCACTGCCGTCCGGTCCCATGCCAAGACCGCCCAGGTCATACACATGCGAGGTACAGGCGGTGAGCGCGATCAGCTTCTCCCCATGAAAGATCGGCGCGAACAGGACGATGTCATTCAGATGCCCCGACCCGATCCACGGATCATTGGTCATGTAGATATCGCCCGGCTGCATTTCGTCCGCCGGAAAATGCGGCAGCATCAAAGAAACCGTACCAGCCATGGTGTTGATATGGCCCGGCGTGCCGGTCACAGCCTGCGCCAGCATGCGGCCTTCGATATCGAAGATACCAGCCGATATGTCGCCGCATTCCCGGACAATCGGGCTGAAGGCTGTCCGCATCAGGACCTGCCCCTGTTCCTCGACGATCGCCAACAAGCGATCCCACATCACTTGCATCTCCAGTTCCGACTTCGCCGCAGCATCCCGTGAAGCACCGACTCCTTCCCTGGACATCACGATATTGCCGGCCAAATCAATCCGCGCGCCAAAGCCTTCCGGGACGAAGACAGTCGTCTGGGGTTCTACGATCAGGGCGGGACCATAAAGATACCCCCCGGCGGATAGATCAGCACGATTGAAGACAGAAGCTTCCACTTCCTTCTCATCCTGGCCAATACGAAGCATCCGCATCCCGCATGCCGGCACGGCCTCGCCTTTCTCAGAAACACACACCGGTTCCGGCTTACGGGGTTGGCTCGCAACGGTCACGGACCAGTTCATGATCTCCACATTCATATCCGGGACAGCGCGGCTGAATTGGCGTGCGTAATCAGCTTCAAAAGCCGCAACGAGCGCCGGTAGGTTTTCTTCCGAAATAGGGCCCGCCGAAATCGGCACTTCGATCTCATGCCCTTGGCCGTCATACCGCATGAAGGCGATGCGGGTAACCAGAAGCTCCTCCTCTGGCGCGCCCGCCGCAACAATCGCGCGCGCCTCCTGCTCCATTTCCTCAAGCAATGTATTAATTGTCGCGAAGGGGAAGTCCTTCGCGAAAACATGGCGACTGCGCACGATCTCAAAGGAAACAGGCGCAAACAGAAAACCCACCGCTGAGCCGACGCTGGGATTGGGTGGGACGACGATCTGATCAATCCCCACCTTCTCCGCCACCCGGCTGGCATGCAACGGGCCATTGCCGCCAAAAGCAACCATGGTACAATCGGCGAGGTTCTTACCATGCTCTACGGCATGCATGCGTGCTGCATTCGCCATCGCTTCATCAACCGATTGGGCGATGCCATCGGCGCCGGCACCCGGGCTCAACCCCAGGGGAGCACTCACAGTGGCGGCAATCGCTTGCCGCGACAGGTCGGGGTTTAAGGTCAGCCTTCCCTCAGCAAAGCCTTCCGGATCGATATATCCAATCGCCACATCGCTGTCGGTAACGGTCGGCTCGGTCCCGCCACGCCCATAACAGGCGGGCCCTGGATCGGAAGACGCGCTTTTCGGCCCGACTCGCAATCGGCCGAGCCCATCGACCCCGGCAATAGATCCACCGCCGGCACCAATCTCAATCATATCAATGACCGGGATACGGACAGGAATCCCGCTGCCCTTCAGGAACCGCTCCGCCCGATCAATCTCAAAACTCCGCGAGGTGCGCGGCGACTTATCTTCGACTAGACATACTTTCGCAGTAGTGCCCCCCATGTCGAAAGAGAGGACATCATCCAGATCCAATTGTTCTGCGACCCTTGCCGCCAGGATCGCGCCGCCGCTCGGCCCCGATTCCACCAACCGGATCGGATAGGCCATCGCCGTTTCAAGCGTTGTCACGCCGCCACCGGACGTCACAATGAACAACGGGCAACTGAAGCCTTCCGATTTCAGGGCATCTGATAGCTCCGAGAGATACCGGGCCATCAGTGGTTTAATATAGGCATTGGCCACAGTGGTGCAGAGGCGGTCGAATTCCCGCACTTCCGGCGATACATCGGATGACAGGGAGACCGGAAGGCCCGGCGCCTTCCGCGCCAAGGCATCGCGCACCGCGCGCTCATGATCCGGATTGCTATAGGCGTGGAGGAAGCAGATCGCGACGCTTTCAACCCCGGCTGCCAGCAAGGCATCAATCGCCGCCTCCAGCGACGTCTCATCAAGCGGTTCCAGCACCACGCCGGACACATCCATCCGTTCCGCGACCGAGAAGACCAGGTCGCGCGGGACAATCAGATCCTGCTTTTCGATATTGATGTCATATTGATCGTAGCGGCGTTCATAGCCGATCTCCAAGATATCCCGGAAGCCTGCCGTCACCAGCGCCCCAACCTTTGCGCCGCGCCGCTCAATCAAGGCATTCGTCGCCAATGTCGTACCGTGGATGACTGAGCTGAAATCCTTTGCTGTGATTCCAAGCGCCGCCGTCTCCAACGCGTATCCGATCCCAGTCAACACGCCGGATACTGGCCGATCATGTGTCGTAAGCGTTTTAGCGGTTTCAATCCTTTCCCCGATCTGGATCGCAATATCGGTAAAGGTTCCGCCGATATCGACGGCAAGACGGGGGCGGGAACAGAGAGAATTCTCAGCCATGGTCGGACTCCGGAAGCGCAGCAACAATAAAGAGGGGTAACGCGAGAAGAACCCTGTCAGGCAGGGTTTTAGCGCTATCGCGGGACGACGAGGTCCGATTTATCGTGGCGCCGTCCGACACCACGCAACGGGGATCTGAGCATCACCCAATCACTCCCTATCCAGAGACCGGAACGGTAGGGCCGGTTGGTTTCGGTGTCAATTGGGTGATTGAGGCATTTCGACAATACCCCGATACGCCTCAAGGTAAGGCGCTGAACCGGTGGTCTTCAGGAAGACCTCTCCAAGTGCTCAGTCATAGTTGCCTTTGACCCGTTCCTTCTTCGGATCGAAATGCGGGAAAGGAACAACGGTGGCTTTCAAGCGTTTCTGCAGGCCGTCGAGCTGGCCAATCTCAATTTCCGTACCGATTTCCACATGGGTGACATCGACCCGTGCAAGCGCGATGACCTTACCGAGGACCGGGGACTTCATGGCAGAGGTGATCTCTCCGACCTGCGCCTTGCCGACCCGGACACAATCGCCTGTCGACGGCACAAGCCCCCCTTCGATATCAAGGCCGATAAGCTTTCGCTGAGGATGTGCCTTCCGCTCAACCAACGCATCCCGGCCAATGAAATCGTCATTCTTGGATTTCAGTGGCACGGTGAAGGAAATACCCGCTTCGAACGGATCTGTCTGGTCGGAGAACTCGTAGCCGGCGAAGATCAACCCGGCCTCGATCCGAAGCCAGTTCAGCGCTTCAAGACCAAGCGGGATCATGCCTTTCGGTTCGCCCGCCGCCCAAATCGCATCAAAGACGGCGACCGCATCTTTCGGATGGCAGAAGACCTCATAGCCGAGCTCGCCCGAATAGCCGGTGCGGCTGACCACGACCGGCGCGCCATGGAAATCCTGCATCCTGCCAATCGACAGCCGGAACCATTCCAGTTCGTCAACACTCGGCTGAGCCGGCGGGGTCCAGATAACTTCTGACAGGATTTCCCGGCTGAGTGGCCCCTGCACCGCAACATTGCAGAGCTGTTCTGTCGATGAGCGCACCCAGGCATTGAGCCCATGCGCTTCTGCCTGTTTGCGAAGCCATATTCCGCTGTCGTCATTCCCGCCGATCCAGCGGAAGTTATTGTCACCCAGGCGGAAGACGGTCCCGTCATCAATCATGCCGCCATGCTCGTAGCACATCGCGGTATAGACCACGCCGCCGACACTCAGCTTCTTGATGTTGCGGGTGACGCAGAGCTGCAGAAGCTCCTCAGCATCAGGGCCTGTGACCTCATATTTGCGCAGCGGCGTCAGATCCATGATCACCGCCTTTTCCCGCGCTGCCCAGTACTCAGCGACCGCCCCGTGATTGGCCATCTTATTGGGCAGCCAATAGCCATTATATTCGACAAAATCGCGCGTATGCCGTTCAAAGCAGGAATGGAACGCCGTTTCCTTAGTTTCTTCCACGTCAGCCTCCGGTGACTTGCGGTATCCAACCGACCGCTTGAAATCTTCATCTTCCTTGTAAACCCGCACCTGAATATCGGTTGGATTCCAGCCATTCGCGGGATCGACATCGCAGGGGCAAGCCGAAGAGATGCAGACCAAGTCTGTCATCGCCCGCATCAACACATAGTCGCCGGGGCGCGACCACGGGTCATCCATACCAATCGCATTCGTATCTTCAAGCAAAGTGTTAAAGAAGAAGTTCACCGCCGCCCAGCCGCCGCGCTGCCGAATGCCGTAGCTATTGAGGGATTTGTTAAAATTGTCCGTGCAGTTCACATGACCGGGATAGCCGAGATCGTCGTAGTAGCGCTGAGAACAAGCGAGCCCGAACGTGTCATGTCGCCCGCAGGTGTCCTGCACCACCTCCACCAGGGCTTCCTGATCGGTGGAAAAGAACTTGGAGAACAGACCTGGTGTTGGATACAGCGATCCCATCAAAGAGCGCGTCGTCGTTGGATCAATCTCACGCTCCAGCCCCTTGTCCAACTGGCGGACAGAGAAGGCCTGAAAATCCGAGCATTCGCGGCCTTGAACATCCAAGACCTGGATATATTGCCCCACCTTGACCTCATAAGCCTGGGCCGTTCCAGGTTGGATGTTGATATCGGTCAGGGGATCCGCCATCGGATCCGGTGGGGTGAGCCCGCCCTTGCCTTCGCCCGGATTGGCGCGACGGATATAAAGGACGATCTCCGTCGGTGGGTTTTGTTCCTCCGGCGACATCGGCGCGCCGGGTGCGGCGGCGATCAGCAGGCCCGGGCATGAGGCGTGAAAGGTCGCCATATCACCTGCCCGCGCGCCCTCTGCAAAGATCACGGCGCCCTTTGCCGGGCTCAGATCAAAGCCACTGGCGGCCAAGGCCTTGCTGACACGGCGGGCGGAACGATCATTTGCGCCCAGAATAGCCTTCAGACCCGCGCAGTCACACCCGGTCGGCGCGCCGATCATGCCGGTATCGGCGACACCATCACCATTAAAGAAGAGGCATTCGACAGGCTGAAGACCTTCCCGGTTCAGGAAGGAAATTTCGTCGCCTTGGTCAATCGCAACGGAGCGTGTGCCGCCACCCGGGATGGGATGGCGCTCAACCCCATGCGGCAGGATCGGTAAGCCAGGCTCGACAATGCCATGACGTTCATAGGACGTTTCAAATCCGACAATCGCACCCATACTATCCTCCCTGCATCACAGGTTAGGCGAGGCCTAACGCTGCCTTACGCCGCTGCGCCCAGTTTCGAATGATCTGATCCACTGCCAGCCCGATAAATGCCACGCACAGACCAAGCGTTAGACCGATCCCGGTCCCGCGTGATTCCGAAATTGCTTTCAGGATCATTTGACCCAAATCGATGGTCCCAATGAACGCCCCGATGATCACCATGAACAAAGCAAAAATCACGGTTTGATTAACCCCCAGCATGATATGCGGAAAGGCCAGGGGAAGCTCGATCGACACCCAACGCTGTAGACGCGTTACACCGGACATCGACCCTGCATCCTGCAACACTGGGGGCACGCTGCGCAGGCCTTCAACCGTGTAGCGCGTCGCCGGTACGGTCGCATAAACGACGGCGGCAATAATGACAGAGGTATCGGTTATTCCGAACAGCATGATCACCGGGATCAGGTAGATGAAGGCCGGGAAAGTCTGGAAGAAATCACAGACCAGCAGAATACTCTTACTCGCGACCTCATGCCGGGCACAAAGGGACCCGATCGTTATCCCAAGGGCGGCGGATACAATCACTGCGAAGGATGCCATATAGGCTGTAATCAACGCCCGATCCCAATATTCAGAGAAGGCGATAAACAGCAGGAACCCACCCACGATCAATGCCGAGCGAAGTCCATCCAGGATATAGGCAATCCCCATCACAAGCAGGAAGGTCGCCACCACCGGCATGGCGAGATAGGCATCGCGCATTGGCACCAGGATCTTCGTGATCAGGAACTCATTGAACCCCTTCAGAACGAAGAAGAACGTATCCCAGATCCAGTCCACCGCTGCCTGCCAGATCGGGGCTGTCGTGATGCCTTTGTTATGCGGAATTACGTAGAGATAGTTGAAGCCTTCTTCGAAGATGAAGCTGCCAATGGCCGCGAGGATACTGCCGGCGACGAAGACTGCGAGCATGGCGATCAATGTCGAATGCCGTTCCAGGAAGGACAGGTCCGCGAAATAGTCCGTCTGCTTGTTCGCCCAGGCCAGCGACATTTTATCCAGCACCACCGCGATCAGGACGATACAGACGCCTATTTCGATGCCGGTCCCAATCTTCAGGGAATTGAGCGCGATCATCAGGTTGGAACCAAGCCCCTGCGCCCCGATGAAGGACGCGATGACTGTCATGGCAAGACATTGCATCACGACCTGGTTCACGCCGATTAGCACATCCCGCTTGGCTGTCGGGATCAAGACCCGCAACAAAAGCTGCCGATTGGTGCAGCCATTCATCATCCCGGCTTCCAGGACCTCGACTGGTACATTCTTCAAGCCCAGCAGGGTCAGCCGTACCATAGGCGGTGTGGCGAAGATAATTGTGGCAAGCGCGGCCGCATGATCCCCCACACCAAACAGCACGATGACCGGCACCAGATAGGAATAATGCGGCATTGTCTGGGCCACATTCAAAAGCGGGTTTAGGGCGATTTCTACATAGCGGTTCTGATAGGCCCAGATACCGAGCAAAAGACCGAGTAACACAGAAACCGGTGCTGCGACCAAGATGAAGGAAAGCGTCTGCATCGACGGTTCCCATTGACCGAAGATCGCGACATAGGTTGTCGCCAGCGCAGCGATCAACGCTAATCTCTTGCCTTGCAGTTTGTAGCCGACAATTGCCGCCCAGCCGGTGATCACCGTCCACGGCAGTGCCGGCCACTCCGCCCAAGGATTTTCACTGATGAAGTCCCAGCTTGTGAAAGCCACAATCGTCTTTTGTCCCCCCAGCAGCAGTTCCCGGACAAAGTCGATGATGAACAATACGCCACTGGAAACCGCCCGGGTGATCTCCCTGAACAATGGCTTCGATTCATAGTCATCGATATCCGGGTCATAGACCTGGATCGGGAACCAATCGAACATCAAGCCGCCGACGAAATCATTGACCCAGGTCGGGATATCTTTCAGCAGCGCAGGAAGACGCCAAAGATAGTTTCCATCCGCCGGCGCAATCGCATAGCAGAGGATCAGAAACACCACGAGAAGCAGCGCGAATTGAACGGGCTTCGACTTGATGGAGAGAGAGGATGACGTCAGCGACATGATCGTTCCTTCACCCGGCCCTAGGACCCGGCCCTGTTTCCGAACAGGACATCGACCACATGCGATGCATGGAGACTGCCCACCAGCGTGCCGGCTTCGTCGACAACACCAACCGGCTTGCTTTCATCCAGGATAGCCTTCGCAACCGTCTCGATCACCGCATCTTTGGATACGGTCAGATCGGCCATCGTCTCGGACTGGTTAACCGGCTCCATAATGGATTCAATCCGAAGTACCTTTTCGCGCGGCACTTCTTCGGTAAATTTTCGGACATATTCGGTCGCCGGATTGAGCACGATATTCGCTGGCGTATCCAACTGTTCGATCACCCCATCCTTCATGATCGCGATCCGGTCCGCCAGACGCAGGGCCTCATCAAAATCATGGGTGACAAACAAGATCGTCTTATTCAGCACGCTTTGAAGCCGTAGGAACTCATCCTGCATTTCTTTCCGGATCAGCGGATCCAGAGCCGAGAATGGTTCATCCAGGAACCAGATATCCGGTTCAACCGCCAGCGATCGTGCAATCCCGACCCGCTGTTGCTGACCGCCCGAAAGCTCCCGCGGGAAGTAGTTCTCCCGCCCCTGCAAACCGACAAGCTCCGCCATGTCGCGCGCGCGCTCCATGCTGGCCTTGGTGTTGTTGCCCTTTACCTGGAGTGGGAAGGCAATGTTCTCCAACACCGTCTTATGGGGCAATAATCCGAAATTCTGGAAGACCATGCCCATCTTGTTGCGCCGAACTTCGATCAGCTCTTTCTCATTCATCGTCAGGATGTCTTCGCCATCGATGAAGATTTGACCCGCCGTCGCATCTGTCAGCCGCGTAATACAACGCAGCAGCGTAGACTTTCCTGACCCGGAAAGCCCCATGATGATGAGCAATTCGCCCTGATGCACTTCGAAGGATGCGTTATTCACACCAACGATACAGCCGGCGGCCTTAGCGGTTTCCGCATCAATACTGGATGATGCACCATCCAAAAGGGCTTCCGAATTTTTCCCGAAGATTTTGTAAACCGACTCACAACGGATGACGGCTTGTGTTCCCTCCGATGTGCCTCCTGCAGAAGACATGGCGACCCCCCGATCAAACGGCATCCCGCGTCAGGATGCGAAAAGCTAATCTAGCATTGTGAGCCAAGCAGAATTGCGGTCAACGACTAACTTGGATTACTTGAGACCGCATTCCGATATGTTTTCAGCTCGAAGGAATGAATTGGTCCCCTCCACGAAGGGAGGGAACCAATCCGATATTCAGGTCTAGATGACGATCCGGCTAGAACCGGTTCGCATCAATTCCCTTCACCCAGGACGGACACGGTCCAGGGCTTCCAGATTTCTTCATTATCCGCCAGCCACTTTTTCGCGGCATCGGCATGGGTCATCTTGTCGACATCGACAAGCGCTGCCATGGAACCGATCTGCGGCGTGGTGAAGGTCAACTGAGAGAAAGCCCGATAGGCATTCGGGTGCGTTTTCGGGAACTTCCAGAACGCGCCTTTCTTCAGCCAGCCTTTTGGCGAGCCACAACCCGTTGTTTCCCAGGAACCGCCATCGGCAATCCGGCACCCATCGAAATAGGGCGGGAATTCGATGAAGGTAAAGCCGGAAGCATCCGTGAAGTTCGGCGACCAGTTAAAGATAATGGTGCCACGACCTTCTTTTTCAGCCGCTTGCAGTTCGGCCCACAGCGCATCAGCTGCACCAGCGAACTTCACAACCCATTTGTCGTCGAGACCCAGGCCTTTCACGCGGTTCGGCATAACGTCGCCATGCCAACTTTGCGGCCCTTCAAGCCACCGACCCTTGCCACCGGAATCCGGCGTTGCGAAGGCTTCGGCACAATCCTTCAAGGCTTCCCATTTCGGCAGACCCGGGCAGAGGCCTTTTTCGATAACCCAATTCGGAACACCCATTTCTTCAAGTGTTTCCGCTGCATGGGTCCCGGCGTCGATCAGACCGCCCTTCTCCATCGCATTGTAGTAGGCGTTCTGCATGGTCGACTGCCAGACTTCATGCACGATCGTGATATCACCGACACGCACCGCTTCGAAGCTGGCCTGGTTGTCGACTGGTACATATTCGACCTTGTCACCCATGCTTTCGAAGATACCGCCGATGACATGCGCCATGACGATTTGGCTGGACCAGTTCTTAATCGGAATTTTAATCGGCTCGCTGCTATCAGCCGCGAATACCGTGCCGCTGAGACCAGCAATAGCGCCCACCGCGACCGCCGCGGCAAGTTTCTTCATACCCTTCATTTTCCATTCTCCCTGCTTTGAAGCACAAATCCTGTCCGTAAAATTTTTCTTTTACGCCGTCGATTGTAGGGAGGGCATGTGAATGACGAAGAGGATATCAAAAAACAGATTGTAATTAATTGTTAAAAATTGTTAATAATCGGCAGGAAAATGGGATGAACCTTTATGGATCGACATCATGTAGTTGTGGTCGACGATGATGCGGTCACACGCGCCAAGCTATCCGGCTATCTGGAAGCCGCCGGCCATCGGGTCAGTGAGGTCGGCGACGGCCCGGAAATGTTTGCCCTGCTGGAGCGGGATGCAGCAGATCTGATCCTGCTTGATGTCAATCTGCCGGGCGAAGACGGGCTGGATTTAACCCGGCATCTGCGCGAACGCTCTAAGGTCGGTATTATACTGGTGACGGGCCGGGCGGATGATGTCGACATCGTCGTCGGCTTGGAAGTTGGCGCCGATGACTATGTCACAAAGCCCTTCAATCCACGGGAGCTTTTGGCGCGAGTAAAAGCCCTCCTGAGGCGCATGGACAGCGGTACCGGCATCGATCAACCGGTCAAACGCTTCGCCGGACACAGCTTCGATACCCGGACGCGGCAACTCCGAAAGCCGGATGGGACATTGCTGTCGCTGACCCGCGCGGAGTTTGAGTTGCTCGCCACCTTCGTTGCCTATCCCGGCGAAGTCCTGAACCGGGACCGGCTTCTCAACCGCATCACCCATCGGTCCTGGGACCCCAGCGACAGGACGATCGATGTCCTCGTCAGACGGCTGCGCCAAAAACTCGAAACAAACCCGAAAGCACCGGAACTCATCGTTACCGCCCATGGTGAAGGTTATGTCTTTGCCGCTGAGTTAAGCATCAGCTAAACGCCGCTGGCATGCGGATGCCTACCTTAGACCGCTGAACGCATTGCCTCCACCGACAGATCATCCCAGGTTTGTCTCAACGCAATAAGGCTATTGGAATAAAGCGCATCCAGATCCGCCGACAGGGCTTCAACACGCGCGCCATCGCTCTCTGACACAGCCCGCTCAATCGCCTGAGACTTCCCTTCCAGCGCAGACAGACCGAGACTGGCTGCACTGCCCTTCAGTGTATGTGCCAGATAGGCGACTTTTGTCATGTCGTGAGCGCGACCCGCAGCAATCAGATCCTGGACCAAATCTCCCGAAGTAGTCTCAAACGCCACAATCATCCGCCCGGCCCGTTCCGGGCCAAGGAGCCTGAAGTCTTCGGACAGAACGCCCGCATCGATAAGTGCCAGATCTGCGGGGCGGGGCAACGGCTCGACGATCTTGGTTGCGACAATGGCCTTCGCCCCCTTCGCGATCCCGGCCAAAACCTCTGCCAGACGTTCGGGAGAGACCGGCTTTCCAACAAAGGCATCGATGCCAGCGTCAAGAACGGTGGTGATTTCATTCTGGAACACATGTGCGGACATCGCGACAATCGGTACCGGCTTGCCCGCTGCGCTGGAATGGGTCCGAATTTGGCGGCTCGCCTCAATCCCATCAATACCCGGCAGAGAGATATCCATCAGGACGGCGTCATATCGATGGGCTGCAGCCTTTTCGACCGCAGCCTCCCCCGTTTCGGCGAGGACGACCTTATG
>SPJV01000098.1 GCA_006844765.1 Alphaproteobacteria bacterium
ACGGTAATAACGATGCATAGCAGTGCAATGCCGATGACCGATAGGTCAGCGATCAGTCGCTCGGGTTTTGTCGGCTGCGCCTGGGAAATGTCGTCGTTAATCATGCCGGTCTCTCGGAAAAACAAGGCCGGGAGGCGCGTTCATCGCCCACCCGGCCTTTGGATCGTCAAACAGAGGTAAAAAATACCTTACCAGGGATATCCGCTGGCGGCTTTCTTGCCGGCATATTTCGCGATTGCCGCCTCGTATGATGCGAGGATGCCGGCACCGTCATAGCCATCGGCAGTCGCTTCAGAAACCCAAGCGTCGATGTACTTGGAACCCGCCGCTTGAAGCGCTGTACGCTCTTCATCCGACAGGCGCGATACCGTGATTGACTTGCCGTCAATACCGGCTTCCATCTCCGCTTTGTTCTTCGCCTTGCCCTCGATCATGAGCTTGGCAAGGTGATCGATGAAGTCGGACCCAACGCCATCAACGATCTTTTTCTGGTCGGCGCTTAACCCTTCATAGGCACCCTTGTTCATGAAGATGCCAAAGGCCATGTTCTGACCCCAATCAAGTTCAAGCACATTGCCTGCGACTTCATACTGTTTGTAAGCCTTCATGGAGTAATAGTAGTTCTGATTGCAGTCGATCAGGCCGCTTTCCAGTGCTTGATAGACTTTCGGTTGCCCCATGCGTTGCACGTCGGCGCCCATATCTGTGAATGTCTTCCCATAGGGTCCTGATCCGCGCAGCTTCACGCCCTTCAAGTCCGCTAGTGTCTTGATCTGCTTGGTGCAGATCAGTTGGATTGGGCCGGTCGTGTAGTTCGAAACATAGTGCAGATTGTTGCCCGCGAATTCCTTCTGAAAGGCATCGTTGCTTGTTGCCATCTCGTGCAGCGCGCGCATACCGACCCATTCATCCGCGTTATCGACCGGCAAATCGCCGATATTGTAAGCGCGAAGATCTTTTGGCGTGAAGAAGCCAATGATGGATCCCATATCGGCAACGCCATCGCCAACGCCCTTCAACACGGCTTTGGTTCCAAGCAATGCCTTGCCCCAGTGGAATTCGATTTCCATGGACCCGCCAGACCGTTCCTTAATTTGATCCGACATCCAGTTGAGCGCTGCCGCCCTTGTGCCTCGATCTGGCCCGAACTCCGCATATCGGATGACCGTTTGCGCCATCGCTTGGACGCCAAAGCTCAGCGTCGCCGCAAGCGTCATCCCAACAAACAGTGTCTTCTTAAACATCACAAAGTCTCCCTTTTGATTATCATCCCATCCCTTTTGGGATTTTTGTGCAGTTTTATGTGTAGTAGTTGTCTCCCGACACATGCGCCTGAACACCGTTGTGATTGCAGCAACCACCCTTCCACCATTCGGCCCCAGCGCCGTGGTAATACTTCCCGCCTGCGCCAACCATCTTCATAAATTGCATGCATTGTGTTGCTTTAGTCAAGATGATAAAACCCTTTTAGAGACGTATTGTGAAAATTTGCATGCAATCCAGGAGGTTCGATGAGCGCCAATCTTGATCAGGTAACCCAAGCCTTGCGGGAATCCGTGCTGGCCGGCGATTACGAGCCTGGCACAGCGTTACGTGAAGTCGCGGTGGCTTCTGTTCTGGGCGTGTCCCGTACGTTGGCCCGTCTTGCGATGGGTGCGTTAGAGCGGGAGGGGCTTCTTACCCATGCACCGAACCGCGGCTTTCGGGTTCGTCTCTTTACAGTGGATGAGATCGCAGATGCCATTGAGGTGCGCGGTGAGCTAGAAGCCTTGGCAGCGCGGCAAGCCGCCGAACGCGGATTGTCCGGTAAATTGTCCAAGCGGTTGGGCGAGATCCTGGATGACGCTCGGGATATTATGGAGCGGGAAGCTTTTAACGAGATTGAGGGGCGTATTCGCTGGATAGAGCTCAATGCTGCGTTTCACGCTGCTATTGTTGAAGGCGCGGGCAATACACCCCTTGTCTCTGCGATTGGACATGTCTGCCGCATTCCAATGGCCGGACCAAAAGCCATCGTCTTCAACACGACACTTGCCGACCATGGCCTGGCGCAAGTCCGTGCCGCGCATGAGGACCACGAACAAATCCTGGATGCGATCCAGAACCGGCAAGGAACCCGTGCCGCCGCCCTCATTCGAGAGCACGCCTATCGCTCCAGCCGCCACAAGCGCCAAAATTTCGAGGATATGGAGCGTGCCCGCTCGACCCCAGTCCCACCCGGGCTTGCCCTCATCCGACGTCCGGATGTTGCTTGAACCTTTCCGGAGGGGGATGTTAGAGGCGACGATGTTGGGCGAGCCTATGTGGTTTTGTCGCCACATCTGATGAGGCACCCGTGTCGCGGTTTTTTGGACCTCTCCTGAACTCACCCGTCTCGCCGTTATGATGTAAGCCCGACTTCCCCTTTCATTGCTGCAGGTCGGAGCCTTGCTTCGCGAACGCATCAAACCCCTTGCTAAGTGGCGGCAACATGCTGCTTTGGCTTGGCAGGGCGTGGATATCTGGCCTTCGGTTCTTTTCCTCTGAAACCGCCCCTTTTTCTTTTGAATGGTTCCGGATCGTGCGGTATGCAAGTCCATAATATGGATATTTGGCAATTCTAAGAATGTGAAAGTTGGTCTATGGGATCACAAAGTGAAACGGGAGGCAGCCAGGCGATCGACAGGGCGACCGCGCTTTTGGCGCTTGTTGCGGAGCGACATCAGGACGGTGCAATGCTTACCGAGCTTGTCCGGGTAAGCGGTCTAAAACAGCCGACGGTTCGACGGTTGCTTGTTGCTCTGATCAGATCTGGCCTTGTCGAACAATCCGAAGAAACGCGCCGTTATCACCTTGGCGTCACGGCTTATGTTTATGGAACAATCGTCGCGGATCGGTTTGCCTCCCACAGTTTGGCTGACGAATCCGTGCGGCGGCTGGCGGAGACGTCCGGCGACACAGCGTTCTTCTGTATCCGCCAAGGCATGAACACCCTGTGTTTGCGCCGTGAGGAAGGTGAACACCCGATCCGCTCTCATGTCCTTAACGTCGGGCAACGACATCCCTTAGGCGTCGCGGCACATGGTATCGCTATGCTGGCAAGCCTATCGGATGAGGATGTACAGGCCGTGATCGCCGCGAACCGCGATTACTACGCCAGCCATTATCCGATGTTGAATGAAGATTTGTTGCGGGAGCTTGTCGCGGAAACGAGAGAAAGAGGATGCGCCATCAATCGTGGGATTTTTCACACAGGCGCTTGGGCAATCGCGGTCGCTATTCGGGATAAATCGGGCAACGCGATTGCGGCCCTTTCCGTTGGTGCAATTGAAAACCGGCTTCAAGAAGCACAACAGCCGGAAATCATCGCGATGTTGACATCCGAAGCGCGCAAGCTGGAGGCCAGGTTTGCGAGGTTCGAAAACCAATTGAGAAGTGAAGTCCCGGGATTTGCACCTTAGCCGAGCCAGTTGAACCGGTGTGGGGTATCCTTATGGCGATTAACCAGTCGCCGGCACCTATCCGAAAATTGGTTTTCCAAAGGCCTGCACGTCCGGCGCCGTATTAACGGGCCCGCGAATATGAACAAGGCATGACTGGGCCGCACACCCTTGGGAGAGTGTCGATGTCCCAATGTCCAATGTAAGGACATTGGGATTGCCGTGCGACTCAAGCCCGTCTTCTAAGGGCGCGTACCAAGCCCCGGTCGACATACGGACCACGCCAGCCATTATATTCTCACTTACTGCGGCAACGGCGAGGCATCGGCCACGTGAATTATGGATCTCGACCAGATCGCCATCCGAAAACCCGAGCCGCGATGCATCTCCAGGATTTATGAAGACGGGCTCGCGCCCTTCCTTCTTACCGGCTTCGCTATGCGGGCTTGGATCCAATTGACTGTGAAGTTTCCGCTCCGGCTGATCCGAAATGAGGTGGAGCATGGTCGGATCGCGGTCGGGGGCGCCCAACCATTCGACTGCCGGCCGCCATTCCGGATGTCCCGAACAGTCCGCCAGTCCAAAGGAGTGAATGGGTTCCGAGAAAATCTCGATCTTGCCTGTCGGGGTGTTGAGGGGATGGGCAACGGGGTCGTCGCGGAAATCACTAAGCATGACACAGCTTCTGGCGTGTTCCGAAAGATCGATCAGACCCTCTTCCCAGAATTCATCGAATGGCGGCGTTTCAATATCCAATTTCTTCCAGGTCGCCCGCGTACCCTCATAGAGATGTTCCAACCATTCGGATGCGGATCGATTCTCGGTGAACGCCTCGCCAAAGCCCATGCGATGGGAAAGGGCGGCTAGGATGTCGAAATCACTCCTGGCGTCTTCATAGGGTTCTCGAATTTTTTGCATCGCCACCAGGAAGCCCTCCTGGCTCGCATAGCCCAGATCGTCCCGCTCATCCGTTGTTGATATCGGCAGCACGATATCCGCACGACGCGCGGTCGCTGTCCAAAAGGGCTCATGCACGACGATGGTTTCGGGTTTCTCCCACGCGCGGTTGAGGCGGTTCAGGTCTTGGTGATGATGGTAGGGATTCCCCCCGGCCCAATATACGAGTCGAATATCGGCGTAGGTTTGCTCGGTTCCATCGTGCAAGAACTTCGCCCCTGGATTCAGAAGCAAATCGGCGATCCGCGCGACAGGAATATAGGCTGATACCGGATTCTCCCCTTGTGGGAGTGTCGGACCCGGAATGCGCGGCAAATCATTGCCCATGGTGTTGGCGGGACCGTAGCCGGCGCCGAAGCCACCGCCAGGCAGTCCGATCTGACCGAGCATGGCTGCTAATGTAACAAGCATCCAGAAAGGTTGTTCGCCATGATGGGCCCGTTGCAATGACCATGCGATGTTCAGCATCGTCCGGTGTTCCGCCATCTCGCGCGCAAGGGTCGCGATACGGTCGGCTGGAACACCTGTTATCGGCGCAGCCCATTCCGGCGTTTTGGGGATTCCATCAGTCTCGCCCAGCAAATAGGGCAGGAACCGCTCAAATCCGGAAGCATATTTACTCAGGAAAGCCTGATCATGCAGATCCTCTGCGACGAGCTGCCAGGCACAGGCCAACATAAGTGCCGTATCGCTGTTCGGTCGGCACTGTATCCACTCAGCCTCGCAAGCCGGGTCAATATTGTCGGAACAGGGCCCGATATTAATGAAGCGGACGCCGGCTTTTGCCAAATTTCGCAAGCCCGGGCCTACCCTATGTCGGCCAACACCGCCCGGCGAGATTTGCGCATTCTTTGCAGGCACACCGCCGAAGGCGACAAAAAGCTCAGTATCGCGCGCCATGACGTCCCAGGATGTATGCTGGCTCATCAAATCATGCATTTTCGCGACGATACGCGGCATGATGACATGACCCGCGCCCAACGAATAAGAGGCCGTGTGGCTCACATAGCCGCCCGCGCAATTTAGAAAACGGTGGATCTGGCTTTGGGCATGGTGAAACCGCCCGGCACTTGCCCAACCATATGAGCCGCCGAAAATCGCCTCATTGCCATGATCGTTACGGACGCGGTCCAGTTCACTTGCGACGAGGTCGAGGGCGCGGTCCCAAGAAACCTCGATGAAGGGCTCTTTCCCGCGCAAATGTGGAGAGGCGCCCGGCCCCTGTTCCAGCCAACTGCGGCGAACGGATGGGCGCGCGACCCGACTTTCAAGCAGTTTCGGGTCGAGCTGGTGAAGACCGATCAGGGACGGATCGGGGTCGCGTGCAAAAGGAGCTATTTGCGGGTGGCCATCATCGTCACGCGAGACTTCATAAACGCCCCAATGCGACGCGGTATAGTGCGGCATCGGCCCCTCCTCAATCCAAGTGCAGCTTTTTTAGCTGTCTAATTTCTGCAAGAAAACTTCGGCGCAGATAAGCACAGGATTTTCGCCAGGCAAAGGCCGTCCACGATGAATTTCGCCGTCGGCGTCGATGAGTGCGATTGTCAGGTCGATAGTGGCGCTTCCTTGTTGCGGGCACTGAATGTCCCCCTTCAATCCGAGAATTTCGGTTGGAATGGCATCGATGGCCAGACCATTCTCAAAGCGTGCCCCCACAGTGCTGCCGATGAGGCTCAGAATCCGTGCTTGGGAAATCTCGTGCCGCCGGCACACCTGCTCTATTGCGCCGACCAAGTCCTCGTTGCAGCGGATGCGTGCGACGACGAAATCTCCATTCGGATCGCCATCAACAATAGGACCGAACAATGTGAAATTGGTTTCTTGATCATAGCGAGCATCCATCCCAATTTCCCGCGCGCCCGCATACCGGATCGTGCAAGGTTCCGCGACCTTTGTAAGGCCGGGCAGAACGTGACCGCCGCAAGGCATGTCACCCTCTTGCCAAAGCAAGTGGCCGTGAAGAAAAGGTTCGCCATCCTTCGTTCCGTATGTCGCCGTTCCTTCGGTGACCCGGACCACACTCTCGCGGTGGTGCGTATGGCTGTAAAACGCAACATGTTCCGCATCCTGTGAATAGGTCGGCATTACGAATTGCATGGGTTGCAGCGCTGCCCCTGCAAGATCGAGAGCCGCGGACCGCAGACCAATTTCCTCTAATCGAGATGAGATTCCATCCATCAGGACCTCACCCGTCTCAAGCGTGATTTCGCCGGTGACCAAGGGCGCTGTGAAGCTTTCAATGCGATTCGGGTGAACTGGTCCAGGTTGCAGGATACATCGCGCCATTCCCGCTTCGCTTAGTTCCGTCATAGATCACAATCCTCCTAGGTCATTCATTCCCGCTAGTGACTGGTCAAAAAGGCAGGGTTCAACTCTGCACACGGGCTGCTCTCCGGCTTTTTCACACTAGACAGTCCTCATTCTCCAAGCAATATAATTTTATGATAAGTCATAATATGGACTAATATAATTTAGTGAAATCCCGGAAAATAGGGATTTTATGGTTATTCATCTTCATTGCGCTAATTAGAAGTCCATGTTATAGACTCATAAATCAAGAGGACGCGATCCGCATGACCCGACTTTTAGGGTCGAGAACGGTCATAAGAAAAAATGCGTCCCTGCTGAGAGGGAAGGTAAACAACGGGCTTCTGCCGCAATCATTCGTCATGCACGCATCAAGCGCTTTCGGTAACGCACAGGCGATTTCGGAAGGTTCTGGAGCAAAGTGTCATCAAGCTGTTGGCGATGTGGCAATTTGCGATCAAGCAATTGGTGATGTGGCAATTGGCGATGCGGGAATGAAGCCCAGACACAGTGAACGGATTGAGAGTGATGGATTCTTTACATAACAGCCAATTGGCCGAACGCGCGCATCGTGTGAGACATAATGCGATTGTGATGGCGGAGGTTCAGGGGCAGGGCTATCTGGCGCAAGCGCTTGGTGTCGCCGATGTGCTGACCGTTACCTATCTTCATGCCATGCAGTGTCGTCCTGAAGACCCCGAATGGGAAGACCGGGACCGTTTCCTTTTATCCGTCGGTCACTATGGCATCGCGCATTACGCGATCTTGACCGAGGCGGGATATCTTCCGGAAGATGAGCTCGTCACATATGGCTGCGATGATAGCCGGCTGCCGATGTCCGGTATGACGTCCTATACCCCTGGGGCAGAAATGTCGGGCGGGTCAATTGGGCTCGGGTTGCCGATGGCCGTTGGCATGGGCCTGGGCCTTAAGCGAAAACAATCGGATTCCTTCATATATACCTTGATGGGGGATGGTGAGCTTGCGGAAGGGCCCACTTGGGAAGCCGCAAACTCCGCCGCGCATTATAAGCTCGATAACATCATCGCCATTGTCGACTTCAACGGTGTGCAGGCTGATGGACCTTCGCGCGACATCATGTCGACGGAACCGATTGTCGATAAGTTCGAAGCGTTCGGATTTTACGTCCAACGGGTCGACGGAAATGACCTTCCTGCCCTGGTCGAAGCCTTCAACAATGCACGCGAGCATAAAGAAGCCCGACCGCGCATCATCATATGCGATACCAAGATGGGCAAAGGTGTCGACTCTTTGGAACGGCGCGAGAAAAACCATTTTATCCGCCTGGAAGGGGATGACTGGCCACGCGTGTTCGAAGAACTCGAAAGCGGGAGAGCGAAATGAGCACCGCCCAAAAACAGAAGACAACGCCCGCTGCACCTGTGATCATCGCATCATCGGTCGATGAGGGTTACCCGACCACGATGGCGCCATTTGGAAACGCGCTTGTCGCCTTGGCCGAGGAACGGCCAGAGATCGTCGGTATGAGTGCAGACCTGGCGAAGTACACGGACATTCATATCTTTGCTCAGGCATTTCCGGACCGGTTCTATCAAATGGGCATGTCGGAGCAGTTGATGGCGACGGCGGCAGGTGGTCTTTCCAAGGAGGGCTTTATTCCTTTTGCCACCACCTACGCGACATTCGCAGCACGACGCTGTTATGATTTCGTATCCCAGGCGGTCGCTGAACAGGATGCCAATGTCAAATTGATCGGTGGATTGCCCGGCCTTACCACTGGTTATGGTCCAAGCCATCAATCGACCGATGACTTGGCCATTTTCCGCGCTATGCCGAACCTTACCGTTATCGATCCTTGCGATGCGCATGAAATCGAACAGCTCGTCCCCGCCATCGCCAACTATAACGGCCCTGTTTACACCCGAATCCTGCGCGGCGCGGTCGCCCGGGTTCTGGATGAATATGATTATCGATTTGAGCTTGGAAAAGCAGCCCTGCTGCGGGGCGGGAACGACGTTCTGGTCATTGCGACGGGCTTCATGACGATGCGCGCGCTCGACGCGGCGAAGGATCTCCAGAAAGACGGCATCGATGTCGCCGTCCTCCACGTTCCCACCATTAAGCCGCTCGACGAAGCTACAATCGCACGTGAGGCGGCCAAAAGCGGGCGCTTGGTGGTGGTTGCTGAGAACCACACGGTCGTTGGTGGACTTGGCGAGGCTGTGGCGGGTTGCCTGATGCGCGCGGATGTCAGCTGCTCGATGCGCCAGATCGGACTGCCGGACAAGTTCTTGGATGCGGGCACGTTGTCCGTTCTCCAGGACCGCTATGGGATATCCCGGCAAGCCGTTGGAAACCAAATTCGGGGGTGGTTATGACCGCGGTCCTGGTTTTGATAAATGGAAGCCGTTGGGATGAGTAGAACGCTCATCGTGACAGGCGGCGCCTCAGGCATTGGCGCCGGTATTGTCGGGGCAGCGCTGGCCGAGGGATGGCGGGTTGCGGTTTTCGATCTACCGGGGCCCGGACTCGATGATGCTAAGGAGCGTCTTCGCGACGAAAAGGTGGTTTGTCTTGGTGTGAATGTCACCGAAGAAGCTGCCGTGGTGGCTGCCGTGGATGAGGTTGAACAAACGCTTGGCCCTATCGCCGGTGTTGTGAATTCTGCCGGCATCGGGCGCAATACGCCGATATTCGAAACAACTGCAGATCAGTTCCGGGATATTCTCAATATCAATGTCGTCGGCAGTTTTCTGGTCGCGCGGGAAGCAGCGCGCGCGATGCAGGGACGCGGGGGGGCAATCGTCAACATCACCTCGGTGTCCGGCGTGCAAGGAAGCGAAGGTCGGGTCGCCTATGGCTCCTCCAAAGGTGCGGTTAATACGATGACCCGGATCATGGCCGTCGAACTGGCCCCAGAAGGCTTGCGCGTCAATGCAGTCGCACCCGGCCCGGTCGATACACCGATGGCGCAGAAGTGGCATGGAGAGGCGGAGCGTCGGCTTTGGTGCTCGTCTATCCCAATGCGCCGCTATGGCGCCGTATCAGAGATTGTCTCAGCGACCTTGTTCTTACTTGATGACGAGAAGGCGGGGTACGTGACGGGACAAACGCTCTCCGTTGATGGGGGCTTCACAATTGCCGGTCTGATGAACGGATCGGAAGACTAATGGCGAATAACAAAATTCGATAACGCCAGAACTATAGGGAAAGGAAACATCACAATGACACGTTTACAAAAGATCATTGCCACGTTGGCAGCGGTTATTCCGCTAACCGGCGGGCTCGCGTCAGTGGGGGTTGCAGAGACATATAACTGGAAGTTCCAAACCTTCCATACGGCCACCGCTTATCCGACTTTGGCCTTCCAAGAGTTCGCGAAGCGGATCGAGAAAAAGACCGATGGCCGGATCACCATGGAAGTTCATCCTGTCGGCGGCCTCGTCGCACATAACGGCACGATGGAAGCGATCCAGGCTGGTGTTTTGACCGGCCATTACACGGCGAGCAGCTACTTCGCGGGTAAAGACCCGGCCTTCGCGGTTCTCGGTGATACGCTTGCTGCCTATCCCGATATTGATAAGCGGAATGGCTGGTTCCTAGAAGGTGGCGGACAAGAACTCGCCAGCGAGCTTTACAAGAAATACGGCATCCACTTCATCGGCAATGTGTATTGGCCTGCTGAATGGATCCCGAGCCGTGAGGAAATTCGTTCCCCGAAAGACTTTGACGGGATCAAAATGCGGGCACCTGAAGGGCTTATCGGATCACTTCTGGGGAACTATGGCGCCAGTGTTGTCGCTTTGCCATCCTCAGATGTTTATTCGGCGCTTGAAACCGGTGTTCTGGACGCGACCGATTGGGGATATCTGGATGCTAACCTCGCCGGTGGTTTCCATGATGTCGTGAATTATGCTGTCTTCGCCAGACATTCCATGCCGGTAACCGAAATCGGCATCAGCGAAAAAGTTTGGGCCGATCTGCCGGACGACTTGAAGAAAATCTTCACCGACGAAGTGAAAGCCTTTGATTCATCGGTTCGTGAAGAATTGCTGAAGCGGGAGTCCAGTGCTCAAGAAAGAGCAACGGCTAAGGGTGTCACATTGATCAAGTTTGATGAGGCTGCAGCTGCGGAGTTCCGCAAGCAGACCCTTATCGAGATGGATAAATGGGGCGCGAAATGCAATATTTGCGGTCGTATTGTTGAGAGCCACAAAGCCTATCTGCATAAAATCGGTCTCCTGAAATAAGGCCGTATCATGCAATAGTTAACGGGTAAGAGTATGGCCGGATCGGACACGGGGTTCGATCCGGCCTGCTTGCCGCCCGCGCACTCAATTTTGTGCGCGCTCTGGTGATTACAATATTCGGTGAAACTTTTGTACGGAGGCAGTCATGCTTTTCGTTGACCGCTTTACGCAGGTGACCGGCAAAACCATCAGCAAACTGTTCTTGGTTGGGCTGCTGATAAGCTGCTTGGAAGTTGCGCTCCGCTACGTTTTCGATGCGCCAACGGTCTGGTCTTATGACGTGACGATTGCGATGTGCGCAGTGGCCTATGTTTTTGCTGGGTCTTACTGCCTGCAAGAGGGCAGCCATATCCGCATTACGTCGATCTACGGCCTGTTGCCGCCGGGCGGTCAGAAGTTCATCGATTTGATCTCGTTGACCCTGGGTCTGATCTACGCGGGCGCTCTTGTGAAAGCGTTCGGGGATAAGGCCTTCACGGCGATATACCGGTTTCAGGACGGCATCTGGGCGCCTGAGACTTCTGGAAACACATGGGATGCGCCGACGCCTGCCATAATCAGTGGGTTTGTCTTTCTAGGCTGTGTTCTGTTCCTGGCCCAGATCATTTCACTGATTGTCAGCAGAATTCGCAATCCGTGACACCCCACTTGATTGCTGCTTCTCGCTAAAGAATAGGACACGGCCACGATGGATATTGCCTGGCAATCGATACTGCTTCTTGTCGCATTTGCGTCCTTGATTTTGATCGGCGTCCCGATGGCGTTGGTCTCCGGCGCCTTGGCGGTGATCCTCGCACTCACTCTGTTCGGTGTGGACAGCCTCTTCCTGATCGCCAACCGCACGTATGAACTTCTCAACAGCTATGCTTTCGTCGCGGTACCGATGTTCGTCCTGATGGCGTCGGTTCTTGAGCAGACGGGAATGGCGCGCGACATCTACCGGGCACTTCATGTTTGGACGAGCCGCCTGAAGGGTGGTGTAGCCGTCGTCACGACGATTATCGGCGTCATCCTGGGGGCATCGTCCGGCATTATCGGCGGAGAGATCGTGTTGCTGGGGCTCGTTGCGTTGCCGCAGATGTTCAGGCTCGGATACAACCGTCGCCTCGCGATCGGGACCGTCTGCGCGAGCGGCTCGCTCGGCACCATGATTCCACCCAGTATTGTCCTCGTCGTTTATGGGATCACGGTTAATGTCTCGATTGGCCAGCTGTTTGTCGCGGCTGTTGTGCCGGCGTTGTTGATGGTGGGATCCTATATCGCCTATATCCTCATCCGGTGCCATATGAACCCTGAAATGGGGCCGTCTGAGATGGGTGAGGGGGAGGAAAGTCTCAGCACTGCCGAGAAACTCGCCCTGTTGAAAAGCATTATACTCCCGCTGCTCGTCGCTTTCAGTGTGCTTGGCAGTATCTATGGCGGCATTGCATCCATTACCGAAGCAGCCAGCCTGGGCGCCGCAGGCGTCATGGCGTCCGCGTGGCTGCGCGGCGAGATGAGTTGGCAGCTCATCTCCACAGCTTTGGTCAGGACGCTGTCGATCTGCGGCATGATCCTATGGCTGATATTCGGCACCAATTCATTGGTCGGTGTCTATAGTTTGATGGGCGGTGTGTCGTTCCTGCAGAGCATATTGACCAGCCTGCCTTTCGACCCGCTGGTCGTAATCCTCTGCATGATGGGGGTCTTCGTCCTGCTGGGCTTGCTGATGGACTGGGTCGGCATCATGTTCTTGACCCTGCCGATCTTTATCCCGACGGTCCAAGCGCTCGGGTATGATCCGATCTGGTTCGGTATATTGTTCAATCTCTGTATGCAGATTTCCTACATGACGCCGCCCTTTGGACCCTGCGCCTTCTATCTGAAAAGCGTTGCGAATGATTTGGAGCTGGAAGAAATTTTCAAGTCGTTCATACCGTTTATCCTGATGAATCTGATCATCGTTATCTTGGTCCTCCTCTTCCCATCAATTGCATTGTGGTTACCGAAAGCAATTTATCTGTCGTAGAGGGGCAGGAAGCATCGGTCCGAAATCGTATTCGTCACGTGAATGAATGATTTGTCGGTTTTCTGCGGCTGTTTGCCATCATTTGTCGGAAACGACTAAGTGCGGCGCGTGGGAACTATGTTTCGAAGCCAACGGAACCACCACTGTGTTTTTTTTGGAAATTAACCTTACGGCAAGTCTTGATCCGCTCTGGAATTTTACGATGTCCATGATTAAGGATACAAATTTTGCTCCAGATGTCCTGCGATTTTTATTGACGGTGAGTTTTTTGCGGCAGGGATTGATTCCCCCCTGGCCAATTGGACGGATCAGGGACATGCTGAATAGTCGCCATTGATAATCCTCCTTCCCACCGCATAGTGGCTCTCTCCTGAGCCAGCTTCTAGTTCAAGAACTGAATCCTCCAAAACTATCCGAGTCTGGATATGATCTGATGAGCAAGATGTTTCCGAACTTGTTCTCGCCGACCGAAATCAGAGGGAAGCGACTTAAGAACCGGCTGTTTCTAGCCGCGCATGGGACTGGCCTCGCCGAGGATGGCAAGGTCGGCGGCGCCGGGTACGAGTATTACAAGGCCCGGGTGACCCGCGGGATTGGATTGCTGATAACAGAGGCGACTCAGGTCGTTCCCACGCCGGGACAGAAATACGCACAGTTGAATGTTTCGTCCGACACCTGCATTCCCGGGTTGAAGTCCATCGCGGACCTGTGTCACGAAAATGATTGCCTCTACTTCGTTCAGCTTTTTCATCCCGGACGTGGCAATGGACATTCGATGGATGGCAGCCGACCGATGTCGATTGCGCCGTCCGAGCTGCCGGAAGAACGCTATCATAACATGCCGCGCACGATGACTGTGCCGATGATTCGGGACCTTGTGACGGAGTTTGGTAAGGGTGCCGCCCGCGCTCATCGTGCTGGGGTGGATGGCGTGGAGATCCTGGCGGGAATGGGATATCTGTTCGCCGAGTTCCTAAGCCCGCGCGCTAATATCCGAACTGATGCCTATGGTGGATCGCTTGAAGGTCGGACCCGCTTCCTGCGAGAAACACTGGCGGCCATGCGCGCGTCGACAAGCGAGGACTTTATTCTCGGCGTGCGAATTTCCGGTGAGGAATCAAGTGTTGATGGCATAGAGCTGGAAGACACGTTGGAGATCTGCCGCTTGTTGGAGCACGAGGGCCTGGTCGACTTCGTGAATGTCTGCGTTGCAGGCGCACAGAGTTTGAACGGCAGTTCACTGATCGTGCCGCCAATGTCCGTGGAGACGGGGTATACGCTGCCTTATGCGCAGGCCGTGAAGGAAGTTGTGTCGGTGCCGGTTTTAACCTGCGGAAGGATCAATCAACCGCAGGACGCGGAGCGTGCCATCACATCAGGGCAAACTGATGTGGTTGGAGTGGTTCGGGCCTTAATCGCTGACCCCGAGTTCGTGGAGAAATCCAGAGAAGATCGACCGGATGACATTCGCGCTTGTATCGCGTGCAATCAGGCCTGTATCGGCCATCGTCTTACGGGCTATGGAATTTCTTGTATCCAGTACCCTGAGACAGGCCGTGAAACGCAGCGTGAACTGTTCAGGTCTGCGACAGTCAAGAAAGCCGTCACGATCGTTGGGGGCGGTCCCGCCGGGATGAAAGCCGCTGTTGTCGCAGCACGCCGTGGGCACAGGATTACTCTTTTCGAAAAATCTGGGCGGTTGGGCGGCCAGGCCCTGTTGGCGCAGGCGCTGCCGGGACGGGCCGAGTTCGGTGGCCTGATCAGCAACCTGGAGCATGAGCTGGAACGCCATGGTGTTGCGGTGAAAAAGAACACGCAAGTAACGGCGGAGATGGTTCTCGCCACAAACCCGGACGCGGTTGTGGTTGCGACAGGGGCGGTGCCACGCATGCCTTCAGGCGAGTTCGAGGAAGCCAATTGCGTAAGTGCGTGGGACGTCATCAATGGCCGTGTAAAAGTCGGGGCAAGAGTAGTCATTGCTGATTGGCGATGTGATTGGATCGGACTTGGTGTGGCAGAAAAACTCGCCTCCGAAGGATCTGTCGTGACGCTTTGCGTCAATGGCGAGATGGCGGGTCAGACGATACAACGCTATGTGCGATACAGATGGATAGGGCGATTGCATGACCTCGGTGTTGACGTCGTCCCCTATGTCCGCCTGTTCGGTGCGGATTCGGATACAGTTTACATGCAGCATATCATGACCGGTGAACCGGTCATGTTCGAGGGGGTCGATACCTTGGTTTATGCGACCGGCCACACCGCAGTAGCGGATTTGTTCACAGACCTCGATGGGAAGGTAAACGCGCTCTATGCCGCCGGCGATTGCATGAGCCCCAGAACCGCGGAAGAAGCGATCCTGGAAGGCCTGAAGGTCGCGTCGGAAATCTGACTTTGTGCTCTTTCTTACGACACTGCCGGTGTTTTTTGGTGCGATAAACTTCTGAGCATGAAAAGGGGCTACAGCAGTTTACGTGACAATGCTGCAGATTGGGCCTTTGTGCGGGGTTTGGAAGATAGCGAAAACTCGACCTATCGACGATCGGTTAGCGCTCGAATTTGCCTTAACGTCATAAACATCCGCGCGGGATTGCTTGCAAAACGCTGAAATCCAAACTCTTGATACCAAGTTCTGCGTTTTGCAAAAGCATCCTCATCGCCATCTGACATCACGTCCAATAGAACGGCATGACATCCGGCCTCTTCAGCGATGACACTCGCTTTCTCAAAGACATGATGCATGAGCAGACTTCCGATCCCCAGGCCTTGCGCCTTTAGATCCACCGCGACCTGGCCAAGAAATAGAACTGGGATTTCACCATGACTGGGGGTGCCCTTTGGTGGTTTCGCCATTTCGGACACATTCACGACGCCGACATTGATCGCGTGGTAGCCCAGAATAGACGTGTCTCCCTGCTCGACGGCGACATAGACCCGCGTCATGTCATCCTTCTGCTGCTTTTTCGCAGACAGGTTTAAGAAGTTATTCAGGCGCTCAACACCACAGTCAAACTCGGAGCGAACATGTCGCGCCGGATTCCATTTTTCGATATTGAGGATGGTGTCTTCAGTCGGCATTTGCCACGCGTTGCCGATAGGCGGACGCCGCCTTGAGAGCGCGTGGTGTTGGTGGTGGCGGCGTGTCGAGCGCGGCTGCAAACAGCTTCGCGTCTTCCGCCGATAAACTGTGGCGCGAGCTTTCCTCGATCACACGCTTTGCTTCCTTGGCGATCGCAGCGCGAAGAAAGACGGACTTATCAACGCCCAGCGCCGATGTTGCTTGCTCAATCAGTTTGCCCAAACTTTCCCCATGCCGCACCTGCGTGCTGCGTGTTTGCTTTTCACTGGCGAAGTCGGTGTTACCTAAATCAAGCATTACTCGTCTCCTTAATTCATACTGTAGTGCAAATAGCACTACACAACAAGAGGAGGTGCAGAAAACCATGAGATTGGGAGACTGAATAGGGCACTGTCAGACTAAATCGGTTTGAGTGTCTCGGTGGTCAGTTTTAGCTTCGCCCGATGAAAAATACCTTCCGGTATTTCAACAGTTCGGCAGAAGTTATCCGCCAAACGGTTCTGATGTACATTCGATACCCGCTTTCCTTAAGGCAGGTAGAAGATCTTCTCTATGAGCGGGGTCTCGACATCAGCCATGAGACAGTCCGATACTGGTGGAACCGGTTCGGCCCAATGTTCGCGGCAGAAATCAGAAAGAAGCGCATCCATTGCGGCAACTTCTCTCGATGGCGCTGGCACCTTGATGAAGTCTTCGTTCAGATCAACGGAGAAACGCACTACCTTTGGCGTGCCGTCGATCACGAAGGCGAAGTTCTGGAAGTTTATGTAACGAAGCACCGAGACCGAAGAGCCGCGCTGAGCTTCATAAAGCGGGTACTGAAGCGCTATGGCCGCCCATCAGAGATCGTCACAGATCGCCTCCGGTCATATCGAGCGGCGATGCGGGACCTCGGCAATGCCGAGCACCAGGTCTGTGGCAAGAGGCTCAACAATCGTGCAGAAAACTCCCATCAACCGTTTCGACGACGAGAAGGAGCGATGTCGAAGTTCAAAGACATCAAGACTCTTCAAAAGTTCTCATCCATCCACGCAAGCATCCACAACCACTTCAATCTCGAACGCCACTTAGTCGATCGTCCGACATTTAAATCACGCCGTTCAGTAGCCCTGACCGACTGGAGATTAATTGCTGCCTAAAACTTGGGGGCCGCGAGCTACGTTGATGCGTCGGCATTTTCTCTGACACTGCCGCGAGATCAATTTATTGATTTTTAGAAAAGAAAATTCTAGCCCTTACCGAAAGGTTTTGAGAACACCCGATATTGATTGCAAATTTCAAGCGAACTTAGCAGTTTAGAGAGGATAGACCAGTTACACAGATGTTACACAGCCAAATTTTGCAATTTTTAAGCTGTATAAGTATTTGATTTTAAGGGAAAATGGTGGCGGATCAGGGATTCGAACCCCGGACACATGGATTATGATTCCACCGCTCTAACCAACTGAGCTAATCCGCCATTTCCCGATCATGCGGGATGTCGCCGAAGCGAGGCGATTACCTAATGGGCGAGGGCTTGGCTGTCAATATGGATAAATCGGTTTTTCGCAGGCGGTTGGGCAGCAAAATGCCCGCCCCATTTATCCGGGACGGGCATTGGTGAGTGTCGTAAATGATGGGATCAGATAAGCCCTTCGAGAATGTTTTCATCATCCTCTTCGTCAGAACCTTGAAGCGCGTCCAACAGGGCGCTCAGCGGGTCTTTCTTATCGGCGTCATCATCATCGCTGGCTTCCTGCAATTGCAGCAGCTGGGCGAGGAGATCATTGGAGAGACCGCCGGGTCGAGGTGGGGGCGGTGGCGGCGGAAGTATGGCTGCCAGTTCTTGTTCCGACAGGGCGCCGCTCCCATCCGCATCCAGTTTCGCAAAGGCCTCTTGCGACGAGGTTCCCGTTGCCTCCAGAAGCTCCGCAAGCGGGCCCTCAGAAGCGAAATTGCCAAACTCTTCACTGGAGAGGCTACCGCTGCCATCCGTGTCCTGCGCTTTCAACAGCTCCGCCAGAGACGCGCTGGAGACGAGGTCTTGCGGCGGGGGAGGGGGGGGCCGTTTGAAGGCTTCCAATTCCTGCCCGGATAGCTGCCCATCGGCATCGGCATCCAACCCGGCAAAAATGTCCTCTGTCGAGAGGCCTTTTGTGCCGAGGATTTCGGAAATCGGGCTGTCGGAAATCAGAGAGCCGAATTCTTCCGTGGATAAGCCGCCGCTTTGGTCGGCATCCGCGTTGGAAATCCGCTCTACCCGCAGCTGTTCCAAGCGGGCTTTCATTGCGGCATAGGCGTCTCCGCCAAAAATTCCGCCAATCGCGTCTAACATCTTTCACTCCACAATCGCATAGAGGACGATAGGTCGTGAAAATGAATGCAATAACCGCGCCAAATTCAGCGTGGCCGGGGAGTGCAACAGGCGTTGGGCAATCAGGCGGTTAAAGGCGGTTTGAAATCCAACCGCCGCCGAGAACGCGATCACCGTCATAGAAGACGCAGGCTTGGCCGGGGGCGACACCGAAGAGCGGCTCGACAAAGGAGACTTCGACATCGCCTAACGCGGTTGTTTCCAGCCGGGCTGCGACAGGGTCCATGGTGTTGCGGATCTTGACCTGAATGTCGCGGGCAGCACTGCTCAGCGTTGTGTCGCCGAGCCAATTCACGTCCGTCAGACGGATGCGGGGCACGGCCAGGGCAGAACGCGGGCCAACGATCACGCGGGCCTGTTCAGGCGCAAGCCGGATGACATAGAGAGGATCGGTATCGCCTTCGCGCCCCCCGATGCCGAGGCCTCTGCGCTGACCGATCGTGTAGTTGATGACGCCGTCATGCTGTCCCATCACAGTGCCGTCGATATGGACGATCTCACCTGGTGTGGCGGCGTCGGGACGCAGGGCCTTTACGATCCGCGCATAAGAGCCATTGGGAACGAAACAGATATCCTGGCTGTCCGGCTTTTCAGCGACCGGTAGATTGTACCGGCGGGCCAGGTCTCTGGTTTCCGATTTATCGAGCGAACCGAGCGGGAAGCGCAGATAGTCAATCTGCGGCTGGGTCGTCGCGAAGAGAAAATAGCTCTGATCCTTCGACGGGTCTGCAGCACGCATCAGCTGCGCCTTTGCGTGATCAGCAGCCGGGGCACGTTGGATGTAGTGACCGGTCGCCAGCGCATCGGCGTCCAGGTCCTTTGCCATGTCCAGCAAATCGCGGAATTTGACCGTCTGATTGCACTTCACACATGGGATCGGCGTTTCACCCCGTGCATAGGCATCGGCAAAATCTTCGATCACGCTTTCCTTGAAGCGGCTCTCATAATCCAGCACATAATGCGGAATGCCGATTTGCTCCGCGACGTTGCGGGCGTCATAAATATCCTGACCGGCGCAGCAGGCACCTTTGCGTTCAACGGCTGCGCCATGGTCGTAAAGCTGCAGCGTGACCCCCACCACATCATAGCCACGTTCTTTCAACAGGGCGGCGGTGACAGACGAATCGACGCCGCCCGACATCGCAGCAACGATGCGGGTTTTTTCAATCGGCTTGTCGAAATCGTGGATCATCGGGGCCTTTCCCCGGCCGTCGAGCCAGTCTCTATCAGGCGTCGTCCGGCACTTGAAAGCGGATACCATCCAATTCATCCGTCACCCGGATCTGACAGGTCAGGCGTGATGTCTTGGTCAGCCCAAAGGCGAGGTCGAGCATATCTTCCTCATCTTCGTCCATTGCCGGCAGGGCGTCATACCGACCCTGGTCCAGAACAACCATATGGCACGTGGCGCAGGCGAGGGAGCCTTCGCAGGCGGCCTCGATCTCGACATCATTGTCGACCGCGACTTCCATCACGGACTTGCCGTTTTCGGCCTCGACAGTGGATTCTTGACCATTGCGGTGAACGAAGGTGATCTTGGGCATGTGTTTTAACTCCGGCGCTCTAAACGCAGGGGTATTTGGGGCATGAGGGGGTCGAAGTCAAAGGGTTTACCCTGGTTTTTCTGTCTTAACGTGACCTGGTCGCTAATCGATTAACCGCTGTTGCGATTTTGAAGGCAGCTTCGGCCACTTCTTCCTCTGTTGTAAAGCGCCCAAATCCGATGCGCAGCGAGGCGGCGACAACACCGGGATCAATTCCCAGGGCTTGAAGGACATGGCTGACCGTGCCCTCCCCCGAGGAGCAGGCAGAGCCGGCGGAAACCGATACACCATCCAAGGCCGAAAGCAGTTCGGACCCTTCCATGCCTTCAAAGGTGAGATTAAGGTTTCCGGCGATGCGGGCATCCATATCGCCATTCAATCGATATGCGGTGCCGGCCTTGTCCAGGGTTCCAAGGAAATGCGCGGCGAGGGCGCGAAGGCGCTCCGCTTCCTTTGCATATTCGGATGTTGCGAGTTCTGCTGCCTTGCCGAGTCCCACACAAAGCGGTGTCGGCAAGGTGCCGGAGCGGATGCCGCGTTCCTGCCCGCCGCCATCCATCAGCGCGTCCAGCTCGACCTTCGGCTTTCGCCCCCGGACATAAAGGGCGCCGACACCTTTCGGCCCATAGATTTTATGACCGGAGACGCTCATCAGGCTGATGCCCATGTCGTCCACGTCCAAGGGAATCTTTCCGAAGGCTTGTGCGGCATCCGTATGCAGCCAGGCGCCCGCCGCCTTACACAGGGCGCCAATCTCCTTGAGAGGTTGGATGACGCCGATCTCATTATTGACCGCCATGACGCTGACCAGCGCCGTCGTCTCGTCAATTGCCGCGGCAAGCGCTTCCCGATTTACCAGGCCATTCTGTTGGATCGGGATGATCTCGACCCTGCATCCTTCGCGGCGCATCCGCTCTACACTTTCGAGGACGCATTTATGCTCGCTGGCCAGGGTGACGATTTTGTCTCGACCATCGTTCGCGCGGCGGTGACGAGCCGCACCCTTGATTGCCAGATTGTTTGATTCCGTCGCCCCGGAGGTAAAGATGATTTCCCGAGATCTGGCGCCGATCAGCGTGGCGATTTTGCCGCGTGCCTCGTCAATCGCTTCCATGGCGTCCCAACCATGGGGATGATCGGCGGAATGCGGATTGCCGAAGCGCTCTGTAAACCAGGGCAGCATGGTATCGACGACCCGCGGGTCTGCCGGAGTCGTTGCTTGGTAATCGAGATAGATACCCTGAGGCGCTTTGTTTGACCGTGCCATGGATGACGTATTTCCTTTGGACATAGTCTCTATCTAGGCAGGTTAGGCCTTGGCGGCAAGCCGACCATAGGCTTCCAGGAAGGCATCGACATCTGCTTCGCCGCTTGCCCAGCCGAGGCTGACCCGAATGGCGGTGCCCGCGATCTCAGGCGGATGCCCCATCGCTGTCAGGACATGGCTAGCCGCGACCTTACCGGAAGAACAGGCTGAGCCGGCGCTGACTTGCACACCGCCCAGATCCATGGCGATCACCTGACGCTCTGCCGAAATGCCGGGCAGGGCGATGCAGCTCGTATTCGCGACACGTGGCGCCTGTTGGCCCAGGATCATGGCATTCGGCGCCTCTGTCGCCAGATTTGTTTCGAGCCGGTCACGGAGAGCAGCAATCCGCGATTGTTCATCGTCGCGCGATGCCAGGACCTCCGAAGCGGCGGCCGCGAAGCCGACCGCGCCTACCAGGTTTTCCGTGCCTCCGCGCCGGCGTCGCTCTTGCCCACCGCCCAGGATCATCGCGGAAACGGTGGTTCCTTTAGCCAGTACCAAGGCACCGACACCTGTTGGCCCGCCGATCTTATGGCCGGAGAGGGAGAGGGTCGCGGTGCCGAGGGAGGCGATATCCAAATCAATGCGTCCGGCTGCCTGGACGGCATCGACATGCAGACGCGCCCCGGCTTCCGCGACGATCCCCGCAACCTCGACGAGAGGCTGGATCACACCCGTCTCGTTATTGACCGCCATGATCGCGACGAGGGTTCCCGAGTTGTCTTGCCCTGTGAGGAGGGCGCGGAGGGCATTAAGATCGACAACGCCAGCAGGCGTGACAGGCACTCTCTGCGCCATCGGGGCAGCTTCCAGGACAGAAGGATGCTCGATATCTGACAACAGAACGCGCGTGACGCCCGGCTGGCTCAAGGCCTGTGTATTGGCTTCGGTCGCGCCGGAGGTTAGGACGACATCCTCTGCGCGGGCGTTGGCGAGCCTGGCGATTTCTGCGCGTGCGGATTCAAGACGGCCCCGTGCCTTCCGGCCCGATGCATGAATGCTCGATGGGTTGCCGCCCTCCGCCAAGACTTCGGCGGCGGCTTTTGCTGCCGCCGGGCGCGGAATGCAAGTCGCATTGTAGTCGAGATAGGCGCCAGTCATAACCGGGGACCCTCCAAGTGCGCGGGCGGGTCTTGATACCGGATCAGCGTATTGGCACGCAACCCAGAACAAGCCCTGCGTGGGTCTCGGTGGCGGGGTGGTATCAGACGGGCCTCTATTCCCCGGTTGCCGCCAATTCCTTTTCCATATCCAGGAAACGCGCTGCGCCTGCCAATTCACCAGCCGCCACCGCGCCAAGACTGATCGAGGAAAGGAACCGGGTCACTTCGGCGTCCAACGCGGCCCAAAGCCCATGAGACGGGCAGCGCGCGCCTGCGGCGGGGCATTGGGCGGGTTTGTCCGGGTCGCAGACCGGGGGAATTCGGCCGGCATTTTGTTTGGTCGCCCGTATGATCTCGGCAATGCTGATATCATTCGCGGGGCGTGCCAAGGCGTAGCCGCCACCGGGCCCTCTGACACTGCGTACAACGCCGGCGCGGCGCAAGGATGCGAAAACTTGCTCCAGATAGGAGAAGGAGATTTTCTGCCCTTCGGCGATTTCCGCCAAGGTGACCGGTGTTTTTTGGTCTCGTCGCGCAAGGTCGACCATCGCCATTACAGCGTAGCGCGATTTACTTGATAGGCGCACAGCTAAGCCTCCAGCCTCGTGAAGTCGGTCTCCCCAACTTCACGAGGTAGATCACTTTGCGTTCACGGCCAGGGGGGCGGTGCAAATAAAATGCACGTAGCTGTTTTGTTGCAGTTGCGCCTGCGTGTGATCGCGTCAGCCGGTAAATGGCTTCTTCTGATCGCTTCCGTTCGCGTTTTCTATCGCGCCGTCATTCAAGACGCCGGACATTGGATTGGCCTTTTTCGCTTCAGCCAAGTCCTCCCGCAGAAGCTTGATTTCCGTTTCCATGACGGAGACCTGTTGCATCAAGCCCTGGATCGCGCGTGCGGCCGGGTCGGGAAGATCGCCAAGTGGTGTTCCGTAAGGTGAAAACCGCTCCTGATCTTCCGGCTTGGCACGCACTGTGACCGGTTTTGCCGGGATGCCGACGACGGTGCTTCGATCCGCGACATCCTTGATGACGACCGCATTCGCACCGACACGGGCGCATTTGCCAACCGTGATGGGTCCCAGAATCTGGGCGCCGGAGCCAACAATGACGCCATCAAGAAGTGTTGGGTGACGCTTGGTGCAGCGTTGGCCATCGGAGTCTTCCGCCGGGGAGACACCGCCCAGCGTGACGTCGTGATAGAGGGTGACATCGTCACCAATTTCCGACGTTTCGCCGATGACGACGCCCATGCCGTGGTCGATGAAGAACCGCCGGCCGATTGTTGCGCCCGGGTGAATCTCGATACCGGTGAGCCAGCGCGCGAACTGAGAAATCCAGCGCGCCAGGAAGAACCACTTCGCCCGATAGAATTTGCTGGAGAAGCGATATCCCAGCAAGGCGTGGTAGGAGGGATAGAGAAAAGCAACCTCAATCCGTGACCGCGCTGCCGGGTCACGGGAGATTACGGCGTCCAGATCTTCGACAACGCCTGTCCAAAAACTATGTTTCATGGTCGGTACCCGCCGTCCTTTCTGTCCACGCGATCCGCAAAGCGTTCCCTCAGGTTTGTTTTGCATTGCCTTAAAAACCAGGGTTTCCTGTTTCGACCAATGCACTCAAATCCGATATCAACACCTTCCGAAGTTCGAACCGCGTGGTTACGGTTTCAAAAGCCGCCCTAACGCATTACATATACGGTCCAAGTTTTCCCCGTCAAGGAAAGCCCCCGGAGGAATTCTGCGTCAACTCAAGGAATTATGGAACGAAGATCCTATTTCGTCGGCTCTCGTGAGGTTTCAAATAAATGCCCGATGTAACTATTAACGGCCCTGAAGGGCGGCTTGAAGGCCGCTACAGTCACGCCAATGAAGCAGGGGCGCCGATTGCGCTTTTTCTGCATCCGCATCCCCAACATGGCGGGACAATGAATAACAAAGTTGTTTATCAACTCTACCATTCTTTTGCGAACCGGGGGTTCTCCTGCCTGCGGTTCAACTTCCGCGGTGTCGGACGGTCGCAGGGAACCTATAACCGCGGGGAGGGGGAGCTTTCCGATGCCGCATCGGCGCTCGATTGGTTGCAAACTCATAATGACAGCGCCCGCGAATGCTGGATCACCGGTTTCTCATTCGGTGCCTGGATCGGCATGCAATTGCTGATGCGCCGCCCGGAAATCAATGGGTTCATCTCCGTCGCACCGCCGGCGAATATGTATGACTTCACCTTTCTGGCTCCATGCCCTTCATCCGGCCTGGTGATCAATGGATCGGAAGACGAAGTGGTGCCGCCGGAGAGCGTCACGAAGCTGGTCGATAAGCTGCGGCAGCAAAAAGGCATCACCATTGACCACAATGTCATGGAAGACGCGAACCACTTCTTCACCGGTCGTGTTGAAGAATTGGTGGAAGAATGCAGCTCCTATGTCGATGGGCGCCTTGGGTCAGGTATGTTCTGATTCAGATTTTCTGAGACTTAAGCAGCGATTGTGAGGCGCCCCCCGGTCATCGGGGTGGGCGCCCCTGTCGTTGTGGGGAAGGAAATCGGCAGGCCGCGCCGGGACCGGACGGCCATGAAGGCGAAGGCTTGCGCTTCCATCATATCGCCATCCCACTCTGCTGCCTCAACCGGCGCCACGGGGCAGGGCAATCTTTCTGACAAGGCTGACATGAGCGCCGGGTTATGACGTCCACCGCCGGTGACCAACACTTGTAGGGGGGCTGTCGGCATCAGTGCGACTCCCCGCGAAACTGATTCCGCTGCAAAGGCGATCAGGGTGGCTGCGCCATCTTCGGTCGACAGGCCCGCACAATCCGCATCCCCAAAATCCCGCCGGTCGAGCGATTTCGGCCAGGGCGCGTCGAAATAGGGGTGATCCATTAATTTGCTAAGTACGACCGGGTCGACCTGACCATTGCGTGCGGCAGCGCCGTTCTTATCGATGGCGGTGCCGGTCTGTTTCAGCATCCAGTCATCGACCGGCCCGTTCGCTGGACCCGTGTCGAAAGCGATGGGATCGCCCTTCGCTGGCAGGAAGGTCAGATTGCCGACGCCGCCCATGTTCAGGACGGCGAGCGGCTTTGCGTGTTCCCCGGCAAGGGCTTGATGATAGATCGGGGCGAAGGGGGCACCTTGTCCCCCGGCAGCGACATCCGCCCCCCGCAGGTCGAAAACGACGGGAAGCCCGGTTTTCCGCGCCAAGAGCGCGCCATCACCAATCTGCCAGGTGAAACGCCGCTCAGGCGCATGAGCAATTGTCTGTCCGTGGAAGCCAACCACATCGACATGCTGCCATTCCGGTGGCGCGATGTTCAGAAGAGCGTTGATCGCTTCCGCATGCCGCTCGGTCAGCTGTGTCTCTATCCGTGCGATCTCTGGGGTGGGCTTCTCCGCGCCGAGAATGCGATCAATCTCAGCCCGAAATGCGGGCTCATAGGGATGCGAGAGGCTGGGGCCCATGGCGAGGACACGGGTGCCGTCCGTCTTGATCAAGGCGGCATCGATTCCATCCATCGATGTGCCGCTCATCAACCCCAGGGCAATTTCAACAGGGTCCGCCAATTTCGTCTCCTCATTGTCGAGGGCGGTGGAGCATGGTACATCCGCCGCGCTTCAATCCAGTGTCACCGAGTTCGCTTCGAAAGGGAAGCCCGTCATGTCCAGTTCCGCATCTGTCTCACGCTCCGAGTTTCTGAAATCCGTGACCGAGCGCGGCTATCTGCATCAGGTAACGGATGCGGAGGGTTTGGATGCCAAATTACAAGGCGGCCCGATCAGTGCGTATATCGGTTTCGACGCGACGGCGGATTCTCTGCATGTTGGATCATTGTTGCCGATCATGATGCTGCGCATGTTGCAGAAGACCGGGCACAAGCCGGTGGTATTGATGGGCGGCGGGACGACAAAGGTCGGCGATCCTTCCGGCAAGGATGAAAGCCGCAAGATGCTGACCGATGCGGATATCGACCGGAACCTGCAAGGAATTCGCTCGATCTTTGAACAGTTCCTCACCTTCGGCGATGGCCCGACCGATGCGATCATGGTTAATAATGATGATTGGCTGAAAGAGCTGAACTACATCGCCTTCCTGCGCGATTATGGTCGGCATTTCTCGGTCAATCGGATGTTATCCTTTGATTCCGTGAAGCTGCGGCTGGAGCGGGAACAACCGCTGTCCTTCCTGGAATTCAACTACATGATCCTCCAGGCCTATGACTTCGTTGAGCTGAACCGGAGCCGCAATGTCATGCTGCAGATGGGCGGGTCGGATCAATGGGGCAATATCGTAAATGGGGTTGAGCTTGGTCGCCGTGTCGCGGGGGCGGAGCTTTTCGGTCTGACGACACCGCTTTTGACCACGGCGTCCGGTGCGAAGATGGGCAAGTCTGCCGATGGGGCCGTTTGGCTGAATGCGGATCGGCTCTCTGCGTATGACTACTGGCAGTACTGGCGAAACACCGAAGACGCGGATGTCGGACGGTTCCTGAAATTGTTCACTGAATTACCGATGGATGAGATCGCCCGTCTGGAAGCCCTTGAAGGCGCGGAGATCAACGAGGCCAAGAAAGTCCTGGCCGATGAAGCAACGAAACTCTGCCGCGGGGCGGAAGAAGCGGCTGCTGCTGCCGAAACCGCACGAAAGACTTTCGAGGAAGGCACGGCGGCGAGTGCTGATCTACCGACCATTGATGTTCCGACAGCCGATCTTAATGATGGGATCGGGATCCTGGATGCGTTGACACGTGCTGGCCTGACGCAGTCCAATGGCGATGCGCGGCGGCAGATCAAGGGTGGTGCGGTCAAGGTGAATGACGCCAAGATTGATGATCAGGCACGGCTTCTCCAGTCAGCGGATATCGGGCCTGAGGGAACGATCAAATTATCCCTGGGTAAAAAGCGCCACGTGCTAGTCCGCCCCGTCTAGAGCCACTCTTTTCTCAGGCAGTTCTTCTTCCTTTGCCGCTTCTTTCGCCACTTCTTTCACCGCATGCGGAGGAGCGGCGTCTCAGCCTGTGCGATGGAACAATTCTTGTGCCTTCTAGTCACGTTGACGGGCGGGGGGTAGTCGATAGCATGTCGCGATCATTATTCATGTGGGGATGAAATTTATGGCTGCTTCTAAAGACCCGTTACTGCAACCGCTGAAGATCCGGCATTTGACTTTGAAGAACCGGATCATGAGCACCAGCCATGCGTGCGGGTTGCATGAAAATGGCATGCCAGCGGCCAAATATCAGGCCTATCATGAAGAAAAAGCCAAGGGCGGGATTGCGCTTTCGATGTTTGGCGGATCGTCAAATGTGGCGCCCGATAGCCCGAACACGTTTGAGCAGCTGAATGTCGGGGTCGACGAGGTCATTCCGCATCTTCAGAAGTTTTCTGAACGCATGCATAAGCACGGTGCTGCCTTAATGTGCCAGATCACCCATTTGGGACGGCGCGGTAACACCAATGCCGACGCGATGTTGCCGATGATCGCGCCATCACCGACGCGGGAAACGCTGCACCGTGCCTTTGCCAGGGAAATGGATCGGGAAGACATCGACCGGGTGGTGAAGGCCTTTGGTGATGCGGCGTGGCGCTGTAAAGAAGGGGGCCTCGACGGTCTGGAAACACTGGCGGGCGGGCATTTGATCGGGCAGTTCTTGTCCCCCAATACCAACCAGCGGACGGATGACTTCGGCGGTTCGTTAGAGAATCGCTGCCGGTTCGGCTTAATGGTCTATGAGGAAATTCGCCGGCGTGTCGGCCCGGACTTCATCGTAGGCTTCCGCTATGTGGTGGATGAAGGCTTGGAAGGCGGCCTTAACTTTGATGAATGCGTGCGGGCTGCTGAAATCTTCCAGGAAACCGGGATGCTGGATTTCTTCAACGCGATCTATGGGCGGATGGATACAGCGCGGAACCTGGCCGAAGACAATATGCCGGGGATGGCGATGCCGTCTGCGCCATGGCTGAAGAAGGCGGCAGCTTTCAAACAAGCGATGAAGCTTCCGGTATTTCATGCCGCGCGGATTTCTGACTTGGCAACCGCACGCCATGCGATATCGGAAGGGTTGATCGATATGGCCGGCATGACCCGCGCCCATATCGCCGATCCGCATTTGATCAGGAAGTTGGAGCGCGGAGAAGCAGACCGCGTTCGTCCCTGCCTGGGCGCGACTTACTGCATGGGCGCGCACCGACCAACCTGCGTTCATAACGCAGTGACGGGTCGGGAGACCAAGTATGATCACGATATTGCCCCGACCAATGGCCCAGCGAAGAAGGTTGTGGTGATCGGTGGCGGTCCGGCAGGTCTTGAGGCGGCACGTATCTCTGCATTGCGCGGGCACAAGGTCTCGCTGTACGAGGCAGCCCCACGCCTGGGCGGTCAGGTTCGGATCGCGATGGGGGCCAGCTGGCGGGGTGACCTCGTCGGTCTTGTCGACTGGCGGGAAGGCGAGCTTGGCCATCTGGGGGTCGAAGTCCATACCGAGCGGTATATGGACACCGCAGATATCGAGGCCTTGGAGCCCGATGTGGTCATCATGGCGACCGGCGGGATTCCGGATATCGATTGGCTGGAAGGTGTCGAACATGTCACCAGCGCCTGGGATGCCTTGCAAAGCAAACCGGATCCGACGGAAGAGGTTCTGATCTGGGATGGGACAGGACGCGCGGTCGGGCCAGCCCTGGCCGAGCGTTTCGCCGATGTCGGTGCCCGGGTTTCCTACTCGGCAATTGATGACAGTGTCGCGCCGGAAGCACCCTATGCGGATCGGACCTTCTGGAAGAAGAGCCTCTACGAAAATGGGATCATCGTTGATTTCGACCGAACCCTCACATCGGTTCGGCGGAGTGGAAACCGGCTGACGGCAACGATTGAGAACGACATCACCAACGAGATCATTGAGGTCGAAGTGGACCGCGTCGTTGTTGAGCGAGGGACGATCCCGGCGGATGATCTGTACCAGGAAATCCGGGACAAGGCGGTAAATCGCGGCGTCACCGATATCGCAGCCACTGTCGCGGACGCGCCGCAACCCTATGAGACTGCGGAGAATGGCAGTGGATATCGGGTTTATCGTGTCGGGGATTGTGTCACGTCTCGTGATATCCCAGCGGCGATCTATGATGCCTTCAGGCTCTGCCGGTTGTTGTAGGGACTGTTTTTTTGACGCTACATCGGCCTGTCTAACCACTTGAGTTTACGCCGCGTTTGGGGTCACATGCCTGGGTTATGAGGCTGAAGACTTTCCATGCTGAAACGCTGGCTGCGGCGTTGGAACTTGTCCGGGATACGCTGGGCGAGCAGGCGATCATTGTCTCCACGCAGGAAGACGATGCCGGGCGCGGCGCCCGTGTAACCGCCGCGATGGAAGAGCGGGAAGAGGCTTTCAACTTCTTCACGGAAGGCGCGCCATCTGAAGTTCTGGAAGAACTGACCGTTGTCCTGGAACGCCAAGGTGTCCCTTCGGAGCTTGTGGACCGCTTGGTTTCTGCGGCAGAAGATACCGGCGAGCATGACGCGGGGATGGCCCTGGCAGGTGCCCTGGATCAGACCTTCCGGTTCTCGGCTTTGCCATCCGGGCCGGGTGGGCCACCTTTAATGCTGGTCGGACCGCCCGGGGTTGGCAAGACTGTCAGTTGCGCGAAACTCGCCGCGCGGGCGGCCTTGGCTGCCAAGCCTGACGCACCGGTTCCGGCTGTCCTCATCGCGGCTGATCCAGTGCGCGTCGGTGCGGTTGAGCAATTGGCTGCCTATGCGGAGATGCTGGGGGTTACCCTGCATGAAGCGAAAGATGCGGATGGACTTGTCCGGGCGCTTTCCCAATGTCGCCGGCGGGAATTGATTTTGATCGACACGCCGGGCGCCAATCCCTACGCATTGGAAGAGATTGTGCATTTGGCTGAGCTTGGGAAAAGCGGTGAACCGGATGTTGCGCTGGTGCTATCAGCGGGCCGGGATCCGGAAGAAGCGGTGGAGATCGCACGGGCATTTCGCCCGGTCGGCGCGACGCGGCTCGTCACGACCGGGGTCGACATGACGCGGCGGTTGGGCTCGATGCTTGCGGCTGCGGATGCGGCGGATCTCGCCTTATCCGACATTTCGGAAGCGCCGGAGATCGGTAAGGGCCTGCGTCCGATCAATCCGATCAGTCTGGCGAAGTTGTTGATGCCGGAGCAGCGGTCGGAGAAACCGGCAAATGCGGTTGAGAAGACGGATGTTAAACGCAGTGACGCAAAGACGCCGACTGACGAAGAGAGCGCACTTGAACCTGAGAGCGCCAATGGTTTTGAACGAGGGCTGACACCATGACCGGGGCAACAGGGGCAACAGGGGCAACACGCCGCGCCAATAACGTTATCGCCGTTGCGTCCGGCAAGGGTGGCGTGGGAAAGACATGGTTCTCCATAACGCTGAGCCATGCCCTGGCGCGTGCCGGTCGGCGGACCTTGCTGTTTGATGGGGATTTGGGGCTCGCCAATATCGATATTCAGCTGGGTCTCTCGGATTTGCGGGATGTTGGCCATGCCTTGTCTGGAAAGGCGCGGATGGCGCAATGCGTGACCCGTGTGCCTGCGGTTGGCTTCGATGTGCTCGCCGGGCGATCTGGCAGTGGGGCGCTTGCGACCCTGCCGCCGCCACGGATCGAACGGATTGGGCAGGAATTGACGACCTTGGCGGAGAAATATGATCACCTGTTGATTGATCTCGGTGCCGGCGTTGATAAGACCGTTCAGATGTTGGCGGCCAAAGCGGATGTTTGCCTGTTGCTGGTGAATGATGAGCCGACGTCCCTGACCGATGCTTATGCCTTTATCAAGCTTGGTTGGCAGAATCATCCCGATATGGATATCCGGGTCGTCGTGAACAGCGCCGATTCTCAGGACGCAGGCAGGAAGACTTATGAGACCTTGTCCAATGCGTGTAAGAATTTCCTGAAGCGGACGCCCGGTTTTGCCGGTGTGATCCGTCGGGATGCACGGGTGCGCGATGCGATCCGGGCCCAATCTCCGCTGATTACACGATCACCGAAGTCGGAAGCAGCGGCGGATGTCGAAGCCTTGGTGCGCGGGCTCTAGCCTGTATCAAACCGGGTCGTGAACGGGTGAAAACGGCCAGAAAATCGGCCGCGTGGCGTGTTTCTTGCTTGAATGATGGGGGTAAGTTTCCGTCGCGCAGAAGCGCCGATGGCGGTATGGTCTTGAAAATGGTCGAAGAACCGGCCGAAAGGACGAGGCATGCAGACGCCCATCCAGACGACACTTCCGCAGGCCGTTCAACAGCTTGCGGCGCAACAAGGCGCTGTTGCCGGGCAGGCGCGCGCGCTTGCCTTGCCGCCGGCGCTTAGTCAGGCTCTTGCTGATGGCGCGCAGCTTGCGGGCCAAGTCAGTGCAAAGCCACTGCCGGGACAGCTGACCGTGACGACATCGGCAGGCGCGGTTCAACTCCAAACAGCGTTGCCGCTGCCGCAGAATGCGTCCGTCACGCTCCAACTCCTCAGCGCCGGACCGCCGGCAACCCTGCAGATTCAAACGCAGGCGCAGGCAGGCCAAAACAGTGGCGCCGGGGCTGCGGGAAGCGGTTCGACCGGGGCCGCCGCGGCGGGCGCAACCGGCGGTTCATCCGGCCCGGCCGTGGTCACGACCTTGACGCAAGGCACGGTTGTCCAGGCAACGTTGATAGCCCAGCCGGCTCAGGCTGCTGCTGCAAATGCGGCGAATGCCGCACAGGTCCAGACGGGCGCCGGTACTGCAGCAGCGAATGCAAGCGCCAGCTCTCAGACCGCAACCAGCCCGCAAGCGGGGGCGGCAGGGGCTACACCGCAATCGACGACCCTACCGCTGAACAGCAATCTTCCAATCCGTATTTTGGACTTCGCACTGCCGGGGCAGGGCGGGCTGAAAGCGGGGGCTGGAAGTGCAGGTTCGATAACGGGCACTGTCGTCAATAGCGGCGGTGGCGGCCTGACATCGTTACAAACACCGCTCGGGACACTCAGTCTTGCGACCAGTCAGCCGCTGCCGGAAGGAACACAAGTGCTGTTCGAGCTTGCCGGTGCCGCCCGGGCGCCCGCCAATGCCGGGGCTTCCTTTAATCTGCAGCGCTGGGAAGGGCTTAAGGAAGCGATGACCTTGTTGCAGCAAGGCAATCCGGGGGCAGCCCAGCAGGTGCTGCAATCCGTCGTTCCCCAGCCGGGCGCGCAGATGGGATCGGCGATGCTGTTTTTTATGTCCGCTTTGCGGGGTGGAGGCATGGAGCGTCTTCTTGGCAGCGACCACACGAAGGCCATTGAGCGTGCCGGAGGTCGGCCTGCCCTGGGGCGCGCGGATTCGGAACTATCCGCAGGCGTTGGCAAAGCCCGTGATAGCGGGGGGGGCGAATGGCGTGCCTATAGCCTGCCGATGCAGCAGGGTGGTGAAATTGATACGATCCGGCTCTATGTGCGGGGCGAACGCGATGAAGCCGCTGAGGAAGAGGAAAATGCCAATAGCCGCGCTCCCGCAAAGCGGTTTATCATCGAAGCTAATTTCTCCCGCCTGGGGCCGTTTCAGTTCGATGGCCTTGCCAGGGATAAGCAGATTGATCTGATGGTTCGCACTCACCAGCCGCTGCCGGATGGCATGCGCGATGATATTCGGGATATCTTCACCAATGCCACCAGCGCCTTGGGGCTGATGGGGCGTGCAGATTTCCATGTGGTCAAGCGCTTCGATGTCGTCTTTGAAGAGGTAAACGCAGCCGGGGGCGTTCTGGTCTGATGCCGCGTGAAGTACCGGATATCGCGGCGGAAGCCGCAGCGATCACGCGGGAGCTCGCGAGCCGCGAAACGCTTTTGCCCACCGTTTCCAATCCGGAAATTAAGGTCGATGCGCTTTGCCGGCTTGAAGCGGAATGTGTCGCATTAGACCTGCCGATGACGGTGATTTATGTCCCTGATAAACTGTTGGTCGCCGAAGGCGGCTTCCGGCAATTTGCGGGCGCTTTCAAGCCGGAAGGGCAGGTTCTGGAGGCACGGGCTATCGATATATTAAGGGCGATGGTCGATGAGTTGATCCCACGTTGGATCCAGCTCCGCCTTGGCACCGGCAGCCATCGTGTCCTGTTGGAAGACCGGCAACCGAAATGGTCGAATGACGCACTTTTGAACCGCTTGGATCCGTTCTAGCGCGGACTTACCGTTTCAAGCGGACCTACCGTTTCAAGCGGACCGCCTGAAACCTGCCGTTTGATAATCGCTGCGCATTTCCTCAACCGGGCATTGGTGAAATACAATCCGCCATCGTCGTGGTCCAAAAGGAAGGTCTGTCCGTAGGGCTCCCGTCGTTCATCATGCGCGACAAGGGCGTCCAGAATGGCTGGGATTTCATTGCGACGGTCCGTATGCAAAAGCTTTAGCAGCATTAGGGCATTGCGATAATGATTGGCTTCGTCTCGATTGGTGAGCCTGACCCAGCGACCGGCTGCCGGATGGATCGAGCCATAGAGATCGTAATCCATTGCATAGGCCTGGACGGTGACGCGTTCGTCATAAGCAAAGGCTGTCAGCATCGCCAATTCGTCGTTGAGAAACGGAGTCAGGGGGCCAAAATCGGGCTTGCGCTCGGCCATTCGGCTATCGATTTCTGCTTCCGTAATTCCCGCTGCAAGAGACAAGAGCCGCCTTAGGCCGAAATAGTGATTTTCCTCGTCATGAGCCCAATAATCGAGGAAGAGCTTACACGGGGCAGAAATCGACATGCCCTGAGCCTCCAAATAGGGTCTCAAATGGCGGGCGTCATATTCTGTCCCGGCATCGTTCCAAAAGAGGGCGATGATCCCCTCGCGCTCTGCCGGGTCGATGGCAAGTTCCTCTGGACCGACATCCCCAAGAATGTCGAGCGCCTGCCAATTGGCGCGCTTTAATTTGCGGGATGCTGTTTGAGAAAGATCACTCATGACCTGTCACTCTCATATTGCGGAACAAACCTAAGGGTACAGCCATGACGCAATTTTGATCAAGTGATACATCCATTACTCGTGTGCCAACATCAACCGCATTTTCGACAATCCGGACTGGCACCACCGCCGCCGCTTGCTATGCTGCGTCCATCGAAAGCCGAGGAGAGCACAATGGGCGTGGGATCAGAAATCTGGGACACCCTGAAGAAGCGCGGGCACATCATCCTGCCGCTTATCGTGCTGTTGATTGCGACTTGGTCACGCTTTGAATCTTATCAGTGGGTAGAACGCCTGCAGTATGCTGTTTTTGACACATTCATGAAGATTGAGGCCAGGGAGTATGACCCGGAGGCTGGCGTGCGGATCGTTGATATTGACGATGAATCCCTAGAGCGGATCGGTCAATGGCCTTGGTCGCGCATCAAACTTGCGACGATGATTAACAATCTCAAACAAGCGGGGGCCGCCGTTGTAGCCTTCGACGTCGTGTTTGCAGAGCAAGACCGGACATCGCCGCGCGTTGCAGCAGAAGAATGGACAGTTTTTGAAGGGGCGGAAGATCTGGTTGAGCAAGTCCGGCAACTCCCCGACTTCGACGAGTATTTTGCGAGTTTTCTAGAAGCGAGCAATCCAATTGTTTTGGGTTTTGTCCTAACCGGGGGCAAGCTTCATCGTGTTCCTCAGCAACGCGGAAATTTCGCTTATCGTGGGGATGACGATCCACGATTGTTTCTCGATAAATACGTTGGAGCTGTATCCAACCTTCCGATTCTGGAGAAGGCGGCTGCAGGCGCAGGAAGCATTAATGTTGTGCCGGAAATTGATGGCATTATTCGACGTGTGCCTCTGCTTTTTCAGCTCTCAGAAGACCTTATTCCCGAAGAGCAACATTCAGGCGTTCCCGGTCTTTATCCGTCGCTCGTACTTGAAGCGCTTCGGACGGTTCAAGGTAAGAAAACAACAAAAATACGAACGTCTTCGGGTATCGACAAAGAAAAAGAGGCTCTGGTCAGGCAGCATAGAGGGATTAACTTCATCCAGGTTGGCTCTGCGCGCGTACCCACTGATCTAAGAGGCCGTATTTGGCTCCACACAACCGGACACAGAAGCGAGCGTTATGTGCCCGCGTGGAAGGTGCTTGCAGGAGATTTCGACCCTTCTTTTATCGAGAACAAGGTGGTCTTTGTCGGGGCCAGTGCGGCAGGATTGCTTGACTTGAGAACCACGGTTCTGGATCAGACTTACCCAGGTGTAGAGATTCAGGCTGAAATTGCCGAACAGATTATTCTTCAGCATTTCATCAACCATCCGGATTGGGCGGTGGTCCCTGAGATTATTTTCATTATCGTCTTAGGTATATTGCTTATCTTCCTCATGCCACGGGCAGGGGCTTTGCGGTCGGCGATTACTGGCGGTGCGTTCGTTGTTACGGCATTTGCTGTATCGTGGTACATGTTCACTCAAGAAAATCTCCTGTTTGACCCTGTCTATCCCTCCGCATCGACCATGCTGGTTTATCTTTCAGGGTCATTGGTGATCTTTATGCAGACGGAGGCGGCGAAGGCGCTGGCGGAAGCGGAAAGGGCGCGGGTTCGGACGGCGTTTTCGACTTATCTGTCGCCGGATCTGGTCAATCAATTGGCGGAAGAGCCTGAGCGTTTGAAGCTGGGGGGGGAGACAAAGACGCTAACCTTCTTGTTCTGCGATGTCCGTGGCTTCACCACGATTTCAGAAAGCTTCAAAGGCAACCCGCAAGGCCTGACGGTCCTGATCAACCGCTTCCTGACACCGCTGACTAATGAGATTCTGGATCGCAATGGCACGATCGACAAATACATGGGCGATTGCATCATGGCCTTCTGGAATGCGCCCTTGGATGTGGCAGAGCAGGAGAAGAAAGCCTGTGATGCGGCGCTTGCGATGTTTGAGGTTCTGCATGCCTTGAATGAAGTGCGCCGGGGCGAGGCGGAAGAAGAGGGTAAACCCTTCCTGGCGCTGAATATCGGGATTGGGTTGAATACAGGCGAATGTGTGGTCGGAAATATGGGATCTGACCAGCGCTTTGACTATTCGGTCCTTGGGGACGCTGTGAACCTTGCCGCCCGGCTTGAGGGGCAGTCCAAGGGATATGGTGTCGGCGTGGTGATCGGGCCGGACACAGCGGCGGCTACGCGCGATGATTTCGCGGTTCTTGAGCTCGACCTCATCATGGTGAAGGGGAAGAAAGAAGCGGTCGATATCTATACCGTCATCGGCCGAAAGGAGATGAGGGATAGCCCGGAATTCGCAGACATGGCAGCGCTTCACCAGGAAATGCTGGATGTCTATCGCCAGCAACGGTGGGAAGAGGCAGAGGAGATGATGAGCCGCCTGGAAGGCCGTCTTGATGGGGCCATGGATGGCTTCTACGCAATTTATCGTGAGCGGATCGCGGATTATCGGCAGAATCCATTGCCAGCGGACTGGGATGGCGTATTTGTCGCAACAACGAAATAGAAGCATGGCCCTGTCTATGGACGCCTTGTCTATGGACGGGAACAGGCGCGCAGGATAAGATTCCGAAGAGCCGTAGGATCGTGTTAACTATTTGCGGCTAGATTGGATGTTTGTCCGTGCGGGGAACCCAAGTAATAGGGAAGCCTGTACGGGTTAATGGATTAGTGTCATGGTATCGGCATGACCTGCGCTATGTGGGGCTGCCGGGGGGACGATAGCGGATGGGTTCGGACATCGCTGAAGACGATATCGACGAACAGGAAAGGCGTGATAGCGCCTTCGGTCGTCGTAGCGGTGAGCGAATGGTCCATCGCTTGGTGGAACTCGGTATCGCGCTTTCCTCCGAAAAGGACCATGATCGCCTGATGGAGATGATCCTCCTAGAGGCAAAAAGCATTTATAATGCCGATGGTGGGACGCTCTATCTGGTTACCGATGATGAGAAGGGGCTGTCCTTCCAGATCATGCGGAACGACACCTTGAATATCGCCATGGGCGGGACGACCGGCCGGTCCATTCCCTTCCCTCCGGTTCCTCTGTTTCGCGACGACGAGGAAACGGGGAAGCCGGCGAAGAACCTGAACAATGTTGCTTCTGCGGTCTATCACAGCGGCAAGGCGAGCAATATTGAAGACGCCTATGAGGATCAGTCCTATGACTTTTCCGGCACCAAGAAATTCGACCAAACGACCGGTTATCGATCACAATCCTTCCTGACGGTCCCGATGATCAATACGGAGGCTGAGGTGATCGGCGTCCTGCAATTGATCAATGCGCGTGATGGGGGGGGATCTCCGACTTCCTTCGATAGCTCCAGTCAGCCGATGATTGAAGCGCTGACCAGTCAGGCGGCGGTCGCGCTTGAAAACCAGATACTGATCCACCAGCAGCGCAATCTCTGGGATAGCTTGATCGAGATGCTCGCGTCCTCGATCGATGACAAGTCACCTTATACCGGCGGCCATTGTCAGCGTGTGCCCATCATCTCGAAGCTTCTGGCGCGAGCTGCCTGCGATAGCGATGAAGGCAGCTTTGCCGATTTCGACCTGACGGAAGATGAATGGTACGAATTGCATGTGGCGGCCTGGCTGCATGATTGTGGCAAGGTTACGACACCGGAATATGTGGTCGATAAGGCGTCCAAGCTGGAGACGATCTACAACCGCATTCACGAGATTCGGACCCGCTTCGACGTGTTGCGTCGGGATGCGGAAATCCATTGCCTGAAGCGTAAGCTGTCCGGGGAAGACCCAGCGGAGGCTGATGCAGAGTTTGAGGCTGCCTGTGCCCGCTTGCAGGAAGAATATGTCTTTGTCGCCAAGGCCAATGTCGGCGGTGAATTCATGGATGACGCTGATATCGACCGGCTGAAGGAAATCGGCGCGCAGACTTGGGTCCGCCACTACGACAAGCTGGAAGGGCTGAGCCCGCCGGAGGCATTCCGGGCGAAGGCAAACCCACCGCCTGTCCCGCCTGCGACAGAGCCCCTGTTGGGCGATCTACCCGACCATGTCGTCGGCAAGTACAATCTGGGCGAACTCTACAATCTCGCCATCCGACGCGGGACCTTGACCGCCGAAGAACGCGATACCATCAATGACCATATCGTGGTCACAATTAAGATGCTGGAAAACCTGCCCTTCCCGAAGAAGATGCGGCGGGTGCCGGAATATGCCGGCGGGCATCATGAGAAGATGGACGGCACCGGCTATCCGCGCGGCTTGCGCAGGGAAGACATGTCGATCCCCGCGCGGATCATGGCCATCGGCGATATCTTTGAAGCACTCACGGCCGCGGACCGGCCCTATAAGGCGGCTAAGACGGTCAGTGAATCTTTGAGGATCATGGGCTTCATGGTCAAAGACCAACATATCGATCAGGAACTTTTTGAGCTGTTCCTTCGTTCCGGCGTCTGGAAAGAATATGCCGATCAGTATCTGGAACCCTTCCAGATCGATGAAGTCGATATCAACGATTACCTTCCCAAGCCGGCGAAGGAAGAAGCGGGTTAATCTGCTGTCTAACCTGCCTGCTAAATCTCCTGGAAGAATGCGCGGCACCGTTTCCAGACAATGGCTGCACCCCAATCCCCGACTTATCCGTACTGCCCCTGATCCGTACTGCCACTCTCTACGTAGGTTTAACTAACCACTGTAGGCGGGGCGGCCTATGGGCGACCTGACCCTTTCCATCTGGTTTGACAGCGAAAGGCGCTGGATTGATTGGCGGTGAAAAGGCATGTCGCATAACGGGACGGATAACACGCATGGCGAAAATCATCTGGATCACCGGGGGCAGTTCGGGGCTCGGTTCGGCATTCGCCCGCCATGCAGCGGCGCAGGGCGCGACTGTTGCGGTAAGTGCTCGTCGTCCCGAGTTATTGGCAGAGCTCGCGGCAATGGGGCAGGGGCATATCCATGCCTTTCCACTCGATGTAACGGATGAAGCGGCGACCGAAGCTGTCGTTTCGGAAATAGAAGACCGCCTCGGCCCCATAGATATCGCCGTTCTCAATGCCGGGACGCATCAGGAAACGCCGGTTACCGGCTTCAAGGCAGCGGATGTTGAGAGACTGACCGCCTTGAACCTCATCGGTACCGCGAAAGGCGTTGAGGCACTTCTGCCCCGAATGACGGCGCGCCGGTCGGGGCGGCTGGCCTTGGTCGCCTCTCTTGCCGGGTATCGTGGCTTGCCTAGGGCGGCGGGGTATAGCGCCTCTAAAGCCGCTGTGATTGCGATGGCCGAATCACTGAAGCCGGAGTTGGATGCGTTTGGCGTCACGATCCAGGTTATCAACCCCGGATTTGTGCGGACGCCGTTAACGGATAAGAACGACTTTCCCATGCCCTATCTGATGGAACCGGAAGAGGCGGCGCAGCGCATGTGGCGGGGTCTTCAAGGGAACCGCTTTGAGATATCATTTCCCCGCCGCTTCGTCTGGCAGATGAAGCTTTTACAACGACTGCCGGATCCGCTCTATTTTTGGTCGGTGAAGCAGATCACGGGCGTGGGAAAGACCAATGGATAAGGCCGCGATACAGCGCTGGGCAACAGCATTTGAGACGCTGAGCCCTGATACGCTTGATGCCTTGATCGCCTTGGCCGATCCGAACATCCGCTTCAAAGACCCGTTCAATGATGTAACCGGCCATGCGCCGTTGCGGGCGGTCTTTGCGGAGATGTTTGAGACCTGTGAGACCCCCCGTTTTACAATCCGCGATATCGCGTATGGGGAGAAGGCTGCCTATATCCGATGGGAATTCTCCTTCACGCCCAAAGTCATGAGGCGCCGTGGTCCCTGGGTCATCGAAGGAATGTCGGAAGTAACGACATCTCCGGACGGCCGGATTACTTCGCATATTGATCATTGGGATGCGGCGACGGGGATTCTTGCCCGCCTGCCTGGCATCGGCGGTTTGATCCGCTGGATTCTGCGGCGTCTCGCCACTTAAGAGCAGCTTCACGAAACCCTATTCACTATTCGAAACCGGCATTGTTCGAGGTATCGGTAAGAGCTGGACCAGTATTCATCTCAATATTGGCCCAAGTTTTGCAAATTTATTACTTAACGTTCGAATCCGAACGGCGTAGTGTTTCTCGTGTACCAAAGCCCTGGAGGGTAAAACGATGGTCGAGATGCAAGTTTGTAAAAGCTCGAGTAAGGAACGGGATCCGGAACATCCGCTGGAAGGTCCGCATCCGACGGACTGAAGGACGGCTCGGGTTTATTCCTCTGCGGACGCGCCTAGCGGAATACTTCCCCAAAGGCCGTTTGTAGGGCGATGTCCAGATCGGTCATGCTGGCCGGTAGACCCAGGTCTACCAGTGACGTTACCCCCAGCCCTTCTTCACCGATGCCACAGGGCACAATCCCGTCGAAATGCGAAAGGTTCGGTTCGACATTGATGGCGATGCCGTGAAAGGCAACCCATTTGCGCACCCGGACACCGATGGCGGCGACCTTGTCCTCCCGAAAGGCCCCACCGGGATCGGAACGATCAACCCAGATGCCGACCCGACCCTCGCGCCGTTCCCCCTTGATGTTGAAAAGCTGCAAGCTGCGGATCACCCATTCTTCCAGATCATGAACATAGCAGCGGATATCCGGTCCGCGCCGCTTCAGGTCAATCATCGCATAGGCAACCCGCTGTCCCGGCCCGTGATAGGTGAATTGCCCGCCGCGCCCTGTTTCATAGACGGGGAATCGGTCGGGGCTCAGCAGGTCTTCCCGCCGCGCGCTTGTCCCGGCGGTATAGAGCGGCGGGTGTTCCAGCAACCAGACGCATTCCGGTGCCGCGCCCTCTGCGATCTCCGCAACCCGGCGTTCCATGAAGTCGAGCGCATCGGGATACGCTACGGGCTCGTCGCTGATCCGCCATTCAAGGTCGTTTCCGACCGGATTTCTCTTTGTTGCCATTTTCCTGGTCCAATTGTTCAGGCCGTGCTTGATCGCACTGATCTCATTTGCTAGATCATCCCGCCGCTGCCAACAATCCCCTCGCGAAGGGGCGGCAGCGAAACTTGAAAGTGCGGTCGTGGCGGAATTGGTAGACGCGCAGCGTTGAGGTCGCTGTCCGGTAACACGGGTGGAAGTTCGAGTCTTCTCGACCGCACCACAAAGCTTTCCTTCGGAAAGCTTACTTTCTAGATAGTAGCACAGAGCGACAGCTGTTTGCGGAGCAAACCGCGAGAGCCTACTTTTGCCGAAACCTTCTCCAGTCCACGCCCCACAAAGCTTTCCTTCGGAAAGCCTACTTTCTAGATAGTAGCACAGAGCGGCAGCTGTTTGCGGAGCAAACGGTGTCAGCACGCTGTTTACAGCAGTTTCCACAATCCCAATCGACCTTCGTTCATTCTTTCCTGCGTTGAACCGGGGCGGGTGAGACTTCGCGCGTGATACCTGGGGGGTGGTTCTGTATTGTGGGGAGTTCCCGATGCCTCTTTGGTGTTGGGGCGGTTTGATTGTTTGGGGGGCAGGGTAATGGCCAGTAAGTTTGATGAAGAAGCGCTCTATTATCACCGGATGCATCCGCCGGGGAAGCTGGAGGTCACGGCGACCAAGCCGATGGCGAACCAGCGGGATTTGAGCCTTGCCTATTCCCCCGGTGTCGCGGCGGCCTGTAACGCGATTGTTGATGATCCGCTCGAAGCCTCTGCCGTAACAGCGCGGGGCAATCTGGTGGGCGTGATTACCAACGGCACGGCAGTTCTGGGGCTGGGACCCATTGGCGCGCTGGCCTCCAAACCAGTGATGGAGGGGAAGGCGGTTCTGTTCAAGAAGTTCGCCGGGATCGACGTCTTCGATATCGAGGTTGAAGAACGGGATATCGATAAATTCTGTAATGTGGTTGCCGCCTTGGAGCCGACCTTCGGCGGGATCAATCTGGAAGATATCAAAGCGCCGGAATGTTTTGAGATCGAAAAGCAGCTGAGGGAGCGGATGAATATCCCGGTCTTCCATGATGATCAGCATGGCACGGCGATCATCGTTGCAGCGGCGGTCTATAATGCATTGGAAATCGTTGGGAAGCCCTTTGAGGATGTGAAGATAGTCTGTTCCGGCGCGGGCGCCGCAGCGCTTGCCTGCCTCGCGATGCTGGAGGCGATGGGTGCGCGGCGGGAGAACATCTTTGTCTGCGATATCGTCGGGCTGGTCTATGAAGGCCGCGCGGAACAGATGGACCAGTATAAGGGCATCTATGCCAAACAGACTGACGACCGGACGCTGGATGATGTGATTGGCGGTGCGGATGTCTTCCTGGGGCTCTCCGCACCCAAGGTGTTGAACCAGGATATGGTCAAGAAGATGGCGGCGGACCCGTTGATCCTGGCGCTGGCCAATCCGACGCCGGAGATCCTGCCGGAAGAGGCGAAGGCGGTTCGCCCGGATGCGATCTGTGGCACGGGCCGGTCGGATTATCCCAATCAGGTGAATAACGTCCTCTGCTTTCCTTTCATCTTCCGGGGCGCACTGGATTGTGGCGCCACGACGATCAATGAGGAAATGAAGGTTGCCTGTGTGAAGGCGATTGCGGCCCTTGCCCGGCGAGAAGTCTCTGACGTCGTTGCCAAGGCCTATGGCGATGTGTCCGGCTTTGGGAAGGATCATTTGATCCCGAGACCCTTTGACCCTCGCCTTATTCTTGAGGTCGCGCCGGCTGTCGCTGAAGCTGCCCGGGAAAGCGGTGTCGCGACCCGTCCTATTGAGGATATGGACGCCTATCGGGATCGGCTTGCGTCATTCGTTTATCGCTCCGGCACGGTCATGAAGCCGGTCTTCGATCACGCGCAATCGGACCCCAAACGCGTTGTTTTCGCGGAAGGGGAGGATGAGCGCGTCCTGCGGGCGGTTCGGTTCATTGTCGATGATGGCTTGGCGCAGCCGATCCTGATCGGACGCCGTGCCGTGGTGGCGCAGCGCATTGAAAAGCTGGGCCTACGGTTGGAAATCGATAAGGATTTTGAGCTTTGCGATCCGGAGAATGACAGCCGCTACAAGACCTATTGGACGGAATACCAACGGATCATGGGACGCAACGGCGTGTCCCCGCAATATGCACAACAGGTCGTGCGGACGCGGACAACGGTGATCGGGGCGTTGATGGTGCATCTGGGCGACGCGGATGCGCTGATCTGCGGGACGGTCGGTTTGTTCTCGCGCGAACTGAAATATGTCCAGGATGTGATTGGCATCCGGGAGGGTGTTCAGGACCTGTCGACCATGAATATGCTGGTCTTGCAAAAGGGCGTCTATTTCCTGGCCGACACCCATGTCAGCTATGAGCCGACCGCGGAAGAACTGGCAGAAATGGCAATTCTATCCGCGGAAGAGGTACGCCGGTTTGGGATCGAACCACGGGTGGCGATGCTGTCCCACTCCAATTTCGGCACGATGGATACGCCTTCGGCGCGTCGCATGCGGGATGCGGTGGCGATCTTGCAGGAAACAACGGATCTGGAGGTCGATGGGGAGATGCATGCGGATACCGCGCTTGATCCTTTCCTCCGCCAGACGCTGTTGCCGGACTGTGCATTGAAGAAGAATGCCAATCTGTTAATCATGCCGTCACTCGACGCGGCCAATATCGCCTATAACATGGTGAAAATGCTGGGGGATGGTTTATCTGTTGGACCGATCCTGGTCGGGGCGGCAAAACCGGTCCATATTCTGACACCGGCGGTTACAGTGCGCGGGATCGTCAACATGACCGCCCTTGCGGTGGTCGATGCTCAGGAATGGGCGAAACAAGGTTAAGCGCAAGATGGCAGAGGCGCATCAGATAGACGGGAATCCGGATCAGGATGATGAGGACGTCGATGCTTTCGACGAGCTCTATGGCCTGACTGACGAGATTCTGGAAGCGGTCGAGAATGCGATCGCGGATGAGCGCCCGGCTGACGAAATTCTGACGATCATTGAGCCCCTGCATGCGGCTGACGTTGCGGATTTGCTGGAACAACTGACCCATGATGAACGCGTCGCCCTGCTGCATGCCTTGGGGGATGAGATCGATGCGGAAGTCTTGTCTCACCTGGATTACTCGGTGCGGGAAGACCTTGTCGAAATTCTCGACACCGAACAGCTGGCAAGCATCGTCAATGATCTGGATTCTGATGATGCCGTCGATCTGATCGAGGATCTGGACGAGGATGAGCAGCAGGAACTCCTGCGCGCGATCCCTGCTGAAGACCGGGCGATCTATGAAGAATCCCTGTCCTATCCGGATGATTCCGCCGGTCGCTTGATGCGGCGGGAGACGGTGACGGTGCCGGAGTTTTGGACCGTCGGCCAGACCATCGACTTCATGCGTGATGAGCAACTGGATCTGCCGGATGACTTCTACAACCTGATCGTGGTTTCCCCGGCGCATAAGCCGATTGGCTTGATACAACTGTCGAAACTTCTTCGATCTCGAAGGATCGTGTCGATCAAGGACCTGATCGAAGAAGAGCCAAAGCTGATTCCGGTTGAAATGGATCAGGAAGATGTCGCCTTCTTCTTCCGGCAATACGGGTTGGTTGAGGCACCGGTCGTGGATGATGATGACCGCGTGATCGGTGTGATTACCGTTGATGACATCGTCAATGTCATGGATGAGGAGCATGAGGAAGATATCCTCAAAATGGGTGGTGTGCGCGAGGATGATTTTTATTCTGACTTCGTTGAAACAACCCGCCTTCGGTTCTCCTGGCTTGGCGTAAACCTGTTAACCGCCATCTCGGCAAGCCTGGTGATCGCGTTGTTTGAAGATGCGTTGACGCAGGTAGTCGCCCTTGCGGTGCTGATGCCGATTGTGGCTTCCATGGGCGGCAATGCAGGAACGCAGACCCTGACAGTCGCGGTGCGGGCGCTTGCAACCAATGAGCTGACAGCGGGTAATGCGATCAGGATTGTCGTGAAGGAAGTACTTGTTGGCGGGGCAAATGGCATTCTATTCGCGATTATTATGGGGCTGATCGCCTGGTTCTGGTTCTCTGACCCGCTGTTAGGCGGGGTGATCGCCCTGGCAATGGTGTTGAATCTGCTTGTTGCCGGCCTGGCCGGGACGATGATCCCCTTGGGGTTGGACCGTATCGGTCAGGATCCTGCAATTGCATCTACTGTTTTTCTGACGACGATCACAGACATAGTCGGATTCTTTGTGTTCCTGGGTCTTGCGACCTGGGTTCTGCTCTAAGCGGACGCGTAAGGCACCCCAATGACGCTTAAAGATTTTCTGATAGCCCTCGCCGTTCCGCTCGTCTGGGGCATGGGGATCGTGATAGCGAAGCCCGCCGTCGATGTGTTCCCACCGATCCTCCTGATGGCGTTGAGGTTTGCTGTAACAGCGCTCGCCCTGGTCTGGTTTGTACCGATACCGCGCAAGCATCTCGGGCAGATCGCGATCATCTCGCTTTTTGGCGCGTCCCTTCAATATGGCCTCAGCTTCAACGGGCTCAAGATTCTGGATGCGGGCACGACTGCGCTGATTGTCCAGGCGGAAACACCGATGTTGATGTTGATTGGGGCGGTCTGGCTGAAGGAGCGGCTGGGGCTTACGAAGCTTCTCGGCTGCCTCGTGGCCTTTGCCGGCGTCTATGTGATATCCGGCGCGCCCAGCTTGGTGGGGAAGGAGCTTGGCATCGCTCTTGTCCTGACCGGCGGGTTTCTCTGGGCGGTTGGGCAAGCGATGTTCAGGCGCTTGAATGAACGGCATCCGGGCGCCATTGGTGGTGTCGGAGCGATTGCCTGGATCGCGGTGCTGGCAACACCTCAGCTGATCGTCATGTCGCTGGTCACGGAAAGCGATCATCTCAACCATCTCCAAAATGCGGGATGGGAGATTTGGGCGGCTGTCCTCTATCTGGGGCTGATCATGACCGGACTTGGTTATAGTCTTTGGTATCACATTCTGGGCCGCTATTCGGCGAGCCTGGCAGCACCGTTTCTGCTGTTGGTCCCTGTCGCGTCCGTCCTGGGCGGTTGGCTCTTCCTGGGGGAGGCAATCACTCTGCCGATCCTGGCTGGCGGGGCGCTGGTCGTGGTTGGCGTAGCAATCCTGACCGTGGAAAAACGGAAGAAGTCGGAATCTCTTGCCGGTGACTAGGCGGAATTCGATTCCGGTTTTGTTTTACACAATTAAAAACAATAACTTAGATCTGGCACGCCGCTTGATACTCTTCTTCTGAGAGAGAGGAAGAAAGGTGCAGTCGCGATGGCGTTAGCAACAGACAACAGTGATATCTATCGGACAGCGAGTGCCTTTGAGGCATCGAAGGAAAGCCGATTGGTGAAGCCGGAAGAAGCGAATTTGGTCCGCGAGCGTGGCCGGGCTGTGTTCTACAATCAGCTGATGGGGCGCTATGGATTGCCCGGCAGCGCGGCAACGTCACTGGAGCAACCGGTGGCGGAGACATCGGCGGGCGGTCGTTATGACCTGACCGATATGACTGTCACAGACGTCTTGAGTTTGGCTCAAGAGTTGACCGGCGGCACATCGGTCGGTTTTCCGGGCGCCTCTTCCAGCAGCAACGCAACATCTTTAGTCACCGAATATGAAGCGCATCTCGAGCACCTGATCGAGGAAGATGCGGATCCCGGTGCGATCGACGGCGCTCGGAATGTCCTGGAACAAGCGCGGTTGATGCAGGCGGAGCAAGCCCTCTACCGCTCCCTGGATGCCGCACGAGACAACCAGGAAGAGGGCGATGGTTTTGGCTTTGGAAGTCTGGGCCTCGGCGGGTTCCTGGGAAGTGGGCTTGGGGCAGGCGGGGGCAACGGGCTGGGTCCTTTTGGCGCGCCGGCTGATCTGTTGTCACTTCCCCCGGCGGCGATCACGATGATGATGACGGATCAAGTTTGAAAATGAGCCAAGCTTGATCACGGGTCAAGTTTGATGACTGAGAACTCACATTTCCTTCCGTAGATAGGGCGGCGCGGTGTCGCGGGTCGCGTCGCCATGCTGGACCTCTTAGACCGCACTCGTTAGTAAAGGTGCGTGCGAGGCAATTGCCGCTCTGCGCTCCATAGCGTTGACCGGCATCTACGAGCCAATTGAGGGGACTGTTTCATGTTTCATATGCCCATTCCGGAATATCCGCCGATCCGTGGTCGCTTCCCGGATGCCTTCGTCTCAAAGAAGGATTTCTTCTCACCGGAAGAGCTTGACCGCGTCGAACAGATTGCACAACAGGTGCCGCCGAAGCGGGTAACCGTCGGTCCCGAATCCAAGGTGGATCCAGATGGAAATCTCAGCTTTGTACGCTGGCTGATGCCGAACCAGGAAACTGCGTGGTTCTATAACCGCATCCTGGGCGCTGTGGCTGAATTGAATGCACAGGCATTTCAGTTCGATATCACGGGCTGCGACGAAGCCCTTTATCACGTTACGTATGAGGGGAAAGAGAAAGGCCATTACAACTGGCACATCGATGCCAATAATCCGAACCAACCTCAACGCAAACTCGCGATCACTTTCCAAATGAGCGACCCAAAGGACTACGAAGGCGGCGAGTTGGATATCAACATGACCGGTTTGCCGGTTACGGCTCCGAAAGATCGCGGGACTTTGGTGCTATTCCCAGCCTTTCATATCCACCGGGTCCGTCCGGTGACCAAGGGCGTTCGGAAAGCACTTGTCACCTGGATCGTCGGTCCCCCACTGCGTTGATCCCAAGTACCATGCTGTTATCGAAGGGGTGGGTTAGTCCCGCCCTTCGACAGGTTTCTCCATGATAACCAAGTGATCCTGAAAGCCGAAGCGTCGATAGAGCGCACGGGCGCCTTCGTTTTGGGCTAGCAGGGCGATGCGCAGCCAGCGCTCGCCTGCCCCCGCCGCTTTTTCCTCACTGGCTGCGAGCAGCTTTTCCCCGACCCCTTGTCCCCGAAAGGCTTGGCTGACCAGTAGCTCCTTCACCTCCGTATAGGAATAGGGTTCTTCGTCAGCATCGCCTTCAAGACCATGGCAGAGCATCGCATAGCCGACGATCTTGCCATCTGATTCCGCGATCAAGATGGCGCCCTTATCCAGATGCGCCTGGAACAGCGAGTCCATATAGGATTTTGACAGGGCATCCGGCGTCAGGTTTCGGTCGAAATACGGCCCCATATCGCCCTGGAGTTCCCGCACCAGAACCTCTACCGCTGCCCGATCCGCCGGTAGGTAGTCTCTAATCTCAACGACTGATGTGCCCGTGGTCACGCCTTCGCCCGGACGGCAGCTTGCGCTGCCGCAAGTCTGGCGATCGGCACCCGGAAGGGAGAGCATGAGACATAGTCCAGGCCTATCTCGTCACAAAACCCGACAGAGGTCGGATCACCGCCATGTTCACCGCAGATACCCAGCTTGATATCCGGGCGGGTCTTGCGGCCGCGCTCCATCGCGATCTGGATCATTTCGCCAACCCCATCCCGGTCGATGGTTTGGAAGGGATCATTCTCCAGAATGCCGGCGCGCTCATAAGCGCCGAGGAAGGAGGTCGCATCATCGCGGCTGAGGCCGAATGTCGTTTGCGTCAGGTCATTCGTGCCAAAGCTGAAGAATTCGGCACTCTCCGCAATCTCACCAGCGCGGAGGGCAGCGCGCGGCAGTTCGATCATGGTGCCGACCGTGTAATCCGGCGCGATACCACTTTCGCTCTCCACCTCACCGGCGATCCGATCGATGATCGCTTTCAGCAGGTCCAGCTCTTTCTTGATGCCAACCAGCGGGATCATGACCTCGCAATGAACGCTTTCGCCTTGGTTCTTCTCAACTGCGACAGCGGCTTCGAAAATGGCGCGGGCCTGCATCTCACAAATCTCCGGATAGGAGTTGAGGAGACGGCAGCCGCGATGCCCCAGCATCGGGTTCGCTTCATGAAGTTGGGCGGCACGATGTTGGACCAGCGCAATCGGGACATCAATGGCCTTCGCGATATCTTCGAACTCCGAACGCTCGCGTGGCAGGAATTCATGCAGCGGTGGGTCGAGCAGACGGATCGTGACAGGCAAGCCCTTCATGATTTCGAAGATCTCAACAAAGTCCGAACGCTGCATCGGCAGAATCTTGGCAAGGGCGGTACGGCGGCCGGCTTCACCGTCGGCGAGGATCATCTCGCGCATGGCAATGATCCGCTCCCCTTCGAAGAACATATGTTCCGTCCGGCACAGGCCGATCCCTTCCGCGCCAAACGTCCGGGCGGTCGCGACATCTTCCGATGTTTCCGCATTGGCACGGACCCGAAGGCGGCGGGCGTCATCCGCCCAACCCATAATGCGGGCGAAATCGCCGGACAGCTCCGGCTTCACCGTCGGGACCTGGCCCTTCATCACTTCACCGGTTGAGCCGTCGATGGTTAGCCAATCGCCTTCACTAATCGTGACGCCCCGCACGGAGAAGGTCGCAGCGGCATAGTCGACGCGAATTTCACCGGCACCGGCCACACAAGGCCGTCCCATGCCGCGGGCGACAACAGCCGCGTGGCTGGTCATACCGCCGCGCGTCGTCAGAATTCCTTCTGCCGCATGCATCCCATGGATATCTTCCGGCGAGGTTTCGATGCGAACCAGCATGACTTTGTCACCGTCATTCGCGCGCTTCTCCGCTTCATCGGCAGAAAAGACGACGACGCCTGACGCTGCACCGGGGGAGGCCGGCAGCCCGCGAGAGATCACGTCGCGCGCCGCATTCGGATCGAGCCTTGGGTGCAGGATCTGGTCCAGCGATTGCGGGTCGACCCGCAGCACAGCCATGTCCTGTTCAATCAAGCCTTCATCGACCATGTCGCAGGCGATTTTGATCGCAGCCTGACTGGTGCGCTTGCCAGAGCGGGTTTGCAGCATGAAGAGCTTAGATTTCTGAACCGTGAACTCAATATCCTGCATATCGCGGTAATGCTTCTCCAGCGTCAGGCGTACCTCAGCCAATTGTCCGAAGACCTCTGGCATCACCTCTTCCATCGCGGGGAGGGTGGAGTTCTGAGCTTCCTTACCGGCGATGGTCAGATGTTGCGGCGTGCGAATACCGGCAACCACGTCTTCACCCTGAGCATTCACCAGATATTCGCCATAAAAGACATTCTCACCCGTCGACGGATCGCGGGTGAAAGCGACACCGGTTGCGCAATCTTCGCCCATATTGCCGAAGACCATGGCCTGGATATTGACGGCTGTACCCCATTCTTCCGGGATATCGTGAAGTCTGCGATAGGTGACCGCCCGGGCTGTCTGCCAGGAACCAAAGACCGCGCCAACCGCGCCCCAAAGCTGTTCCGTGGGGTCTTGCGGGAAGGGGATGTCCAGTTCTTCCAGGACCAGCTTCTTATAATCCGTGATGAGGGTCTTCAGGTCGTCTGCGGAGAGCTCTGTATCCAGCGTGACATCCCGGTCTTCTTTCAGGATTTCCAGCAAGTCTTCGAACATGTGGTGGTCGACGCCCAGCACGACATTGCCGTACATCTGAATGAAGCGGCGGTAGCTGTCATAGGCGAAGCGCGTGTCGCCGGACTGCTCGGCAAGGCCTTCAACCGTCTCGTCATTAAGGCCGAGGTTTAGGACCGTATCCATCATCCCCGGCATGGAGACACGTGCGCCGGAGCGAACGGATACCAATAGCGGGTTTTCCTCATCCCCGAAGGCGGCACCGACAATGCGTTCAACGGCGCTCAGCGCATCCTTGACCTGGGCATAGAGGGTTTCCGGATAATTCTGCTGGTTCTTATAGAAATGGGTACAGACTTCCGTGGTGACGGTGAAGCCGGGAGGAACGGGCAGGCCGATATTCGACATTTCCGCCAGATTGGCGCCCTTGCCACCCAAAAGGTTCTTCATCCCCGCTTCGCCGTCAGCCTTGCCGTCACCGAAACCGTAGACCCATTTCGTCATCGCGTTATCCTTTAAGCTTTGCTCGCTTCGACCTATTTTCGCAATGGTCATCCCACCATCGTCGCATCTATCGAGACACCCTTCGAAACGCATGCCCCATGCACATTCTTCAAGGTGAGGTGTTTGTTGTTTGTATAACTGCCCAATCCTGGGAAGGCCTGGACGGCCATCTTGAAGGATGTGATCAAAACGCTATCCCTCTACAAGCCCGAAATCTGCCAGACTGCCCATCGTTCCCCGGATGCGCGACAGCAACATGAGACGGTTGCGTCGCAAATCGGGCTTGTCTGCATTCACTGTGACCTGATCGAAGAAGGCATCGACGGGCGCGCGCAGGCTTGCCAGCAATCGCATGGCGCCCGCGAAATCTTCCTCCTCGATCATCACGCCGACTTGCGCAGCGACAGAGGACAAGGCAGCCCAGAGGTTGCGTTCCTCATCCTGTTCGAACTGTTCGGGGTCCGGCGCGCCATTATACTCCGTCGCGTCTTTCTTCTCTTCCGCCTTCAGAATATTGGCGGCGCGGCGATAGGCGGTCAGCAGATTGGCGCCGTCTTCGCTGTTGACGAAGTCCCGCAACGCATGGACCCGCGCGACCAAACGCACCAGATCATCCTCATCCCCCAGCGCAAACAGTGCCTGGATCAGGTCGTGAGAAACCCCTTCGTCCTTCAAATGCACGCGCAGACGGTCCGCGAAGAAGCGGAGGAGGTCTTCCCCATCAATAGACGCATTTTCCAGCTTGAAGAAAATGCCATGGGTCAGAGCTTTGTCCTTAAGCCCGATCCTCACGTTATTCTCAAGCACCAGCCGGATTACACCGAGCGCGGCGCGGCGGAGCGCGAAGGGGTCTTTGGAGCCTGTTGGTTTCTCGTCAATCAACCAGAAGCCAACCAGGGTATCCAGCTTCTCCGCCAGAGCGACGGCAATGGCAGTGGGCTCGGACGGGCAGGCATCGCCGGGGCCGGCGGGAGAATAATGCTGGGCAATCGCATCAGCGACGGCGGCATCTTCATTCTGGTCCAGCGCATAGTAACGGCCCATCAGACCTTGCAGTTCCGGGAACTCGCCTACCATTTCCGTTGTCAGATCGGCTTTCGCCAGACGCGCGGCGCGGGCGCAGAGAGCCGGATCGGCATTGGGGATATGTGCGGCAAGCGCTTCGGCCAGACCGGCGATCCGATCAACCCGCTCTGCCACTGTCCCAAGCTTTGCATGGAAGATGACTTTTTCCAGATCGGACAGCCGGTCTTCCAGTTTGGTTTTGCGATCCTGATCCCAGAAGAATTTGGCATCGGCCAACCGGGCACGGAGCACGCGCTCATTACCGGAGATAATGGCGGCACCACCATCCTCGGCTTCCATATTGGCGATCACCGCAAAGCGCGGGGCCATGGACCCATCCGGGCGGTTCAGGGTGAAGTATTTTTGATGCGCCCGCATGGAGGCGGTAAGCACCTCCGGCGGGACTTCCATGAACGCATCATCAATGCGCCCGATCAGCGCCACCGGCCATTCGACCAGCCCGGTCACTTCGTCCAGCAGGCCTGGGTCGTCCTTAATGGTTAGCCCTTCCCGATCCGCAGCTTCGCGAAGTTGACGATCAATCGAGGCCTTGCGTTCCGTCGGATCCAGAATGACTTTTTCATCCCGCAGCTTGGCGATGTAGTCATCGAAACCGGAAACCGTGATGGCCGCGCCGGACCCAAGGAAGCGGTGTCCCTTGGTTTCAACCCCAAAGGCAACGGCTCCCGGGCGCATATCGACGCTGCCTGAAAGGGCGGTGCCGGCAAAGACCGCGATGATGGAATGGAAGGGGCGCACCCAGCGGAATTCCTGATCAGCGAAGCGCATGGACTTCGGCCAGGGCAGGGCGCGGATGGCCGCTTCGATGACGCCCGGCAGAACGTCTGCCGCTGGGCCACCCTTTTTCTCCGTCACCGCAAACCAGACGGCACCCTTGGGCGTTTCGCGCTGTTCGCATTGATCAATGCTGCTCAGGCCAGCCGCCTTCAGGAATCCGGCGAGTGCCTGTTCCGGCGCACCAACCTTCGGGCCTTTGCGTTCTTCATGCAGATCCGGCTGTGTCTCCGGCAGGCCATCCACAACCAGCGTCAACCGGCGGGGCGTCCAATAACTCCGGGCATCGGCGAATTCCAGATTGGCCTTCTTCAGCCCATCGGTAATCAGCCCCTTCAAATCCTCCGCCGCACGCCGTTGCATGCGCGCCGGGATTTCTTCCGAGAATAACTCAAGCAGTAATTCAGGCATCACAAATGCCCCCGGCTTTTCAGGAACTGTTCGGCACAGGCTTTGGCCAAGGTGCGAACGCGGCCGATATAGGCTTGGCGTTCGGTGACAGAGATCACGCCGCGCGCATCCAGTAGATTGAACAGATGGCTCGCCTTGAGGCATTGGTCATAGGCCGGAAGCGCGACACCACCGTCGATCAGGGAGGCGCATTCCGTCTCCGCATCCGCGAAGTGGCGTAGGACCATATCCGTATCCGCCAATTCGAAATTGTGCTTCGAATATTCCACTTCGGCCTGATGGTAGACCTCTCGATAGGTCATCGTGTCGGAGAACTGAATGTCGTAGATGCTCTCAACACCCTGGACATACATCGCCAGTCGCTCAAGCCCATAGGTCAGCTCGGTCGAGACCGGGTTGCAGTCGAAGCCACCGACCTGTTGGAAATAGGTGAATTGGCTCACCTCCATCCCATCACACCAAACTTCCCAGCCAAGACCCCAGGCGCCGAGCGTCGGGCTTTCCCAGTCGTCTTCCACGAAGCGGATATCATGGGCCATGGGATCAATGCCGATGGCCTTGAGGGAACCCAGATACAAATCCTGGCTTTCGGCAGGGGATGGTTTCAGGATCACCTGATACTGGTAGTAATGCTGCAACCGGTTCGGGTTTTCCCCATAGCGACCGTCGGTCGGGCGGCGCGACGGTTGGACATAGGCAGCCGACCAGGGCTCCGGCCCGAGCGACCGCAGTGTCGTCGCCCAGTGGAAGGTCCCGGCCCCGACTTCCATGTCGTAAGGTTGCAGGATAACACAGCCCTTATCGGACCAATATTGGTGCAGCTTCAGAATGATGTTCTGAAAGCTATTGCTCAGTGGTTCAGCGTCTTGCGCTGTCGCGGAGGTCATGACCCGGATTTCCCGAAGAAACTTCGGCTTTCCGCCGAATAATGCAGCGCAACATACTCAGTCACTTCTGCCAAATCAATGCGGCAAATCGGACAATCTATCCGAAGTGGCGGTGTATCTGCCGTGTTCTAAAAGCGGGCGAGGTTGTACAGGGGCCGCGCAGGGTCCGAACGGGCGGGTTAGAGCCTCAATATGGGCATCTGGGCTTGCCGCAGCCTTGCGTGCCTTCAACAGAGACATAGGCCTCGCAAATCGCGCATTTCTCCGTGTCTTCAATGACGCCGGTGTCACTTTCGCCAGTACGTTGGCGCGTTGCCTTGCGGATACGTTCGCCGAAGGTGCGCTCACCGCCCTTGCGTTCGCCTTTCTCAACCCGCTGGACACGGTTCAGATATTTAAAGCCATACCAAACCGCCGCGATCACAATCGCGAGGACGAGGAGCTTGCCGACTGAAGGAATTCCAAACATGTGAAAGAACTACCGATCTTCGCACGGCCCCGCAAGATCGTTTGCCACGTTTTAAAGGCCGATCCGGGTCCAGTGGCTCCGTTCCTCTGCCGCGCTGATGACACCATCGGTGATGGCCTGGGCGGCGCTGTCCGCACCAAACAGTCTGGCCAGGCGGCCCTTCTTGCGGACGACAGGGATCAATTTGACCTCGTCTCCGAAGAGCGTCCGCATCTTTGATCGCGTATCATCCAGGCTATCGACCAAGCCCATGTCGAGCGCTTGTCTTCCGGTCCAGAAACCGCCCTCGAAAAGGTTCTTGTGCAGGTCGGTCTTTAAGCGCTCTCCGCGCCGTTCCTTTACCCAATCGATAAAGCCGTCATGCATGTCTGCCTGGATTTTCTTAAGATGCGTAATCTCTTTCGGCTTTTCCGGTTGGAAGGGATCGAGCATCCCTTTTTCTTTTCCAGCAGTATGGACGCGACGCTCCATCCCCAGCTTCTCCAGTGTTCCCTCCATCCCAAAGCTTGAGGAAATGACACCGATGGAGCCGACGATAGACGCGGGCATGGCGTGGATCTCGTCCGCCGCGCAGGCAAGCCAATAGCCGCCTGAGGCAGCCGCATCTTCGCAAAAGGCATGGACGGGGATTTTCTTCTCATCCGCCAGTTTCCGAATGCGTCCGGCGATCAAAGCTGATTGCACCGGGGAGCCGCCGGGGGAGTTGATTTCCAGCGCGACGGCTTTCGCATTCTTGACATCAAAAGCGCGATCAATGGCGGAGGCGAGATCGTCGAGCGAAAGCCCGCGCCGCCCAGGGCCCATGCCGCCGCCAATGACGCCAGCAAGCCTGATTACGGGAACGCGGGGGGCGCGTTTGAAGCGCAGAAGTTTCTTCAGTTTCATGCTTCGCTAGATGGTGTGGTTTCGGGTGTTTAGCAAGGCCTGTGTGGTGACCAATTAAATGATAGCCATATGTGTCAGCGAAGTGGAAGGGCCGCCCCGTCGCGCAAAATGGCTTCGGCTTCCGGGGTGTAGCGCTCCCCATCAAGGTTTCCGTGCAACGTCAGGCCCGGCAGCATGCGCGTTCCGCCCCGAACGGCTTTTCTTGCATGCACAATCACGCGCTTTGCCGCTGTTCCCGTGCGCGGCCATAACGGCAAGACCGCTGTTTCCCCAGCCTGTCCCTCTAGCAAGGCCAGGATTTCCTGTAGTCGGTCGGCGCGATGGACCAGGGTGATTCCCCCTTTTTGCCGGGCGACTTTCAGCATCGCATTGATCCAGTCGGCAAGGCAGGCTCCCGCTTCGACCATGGAGCGGTCGCGATGTGCATCAGGGGAGCGGGCAGCACTGCCCTCCGCCAGATAGGGAGGGTTGGCAAAGACTTGGTCTGCTGAGTTTGGGGCGATGTCCAGGGCGGCACCGACCCGGCCCTCCTGAAAGCGGACCCGGGCTTCTTTGTTATTCAGGGCCGCGTTTGTCTGCGCCAGGGCGATGATTTGCGGATCTGCATCGATCCCCAGGATGTCCGCGCCGGCGCATCGTTCTGCATAACACAGGCTGGCAATACCGGCCCCGCAGCCCAGTTCCACCACGCGGCCACTGGAAAGAGCCGGCACAGCCGCAGCCAATAGGACCGTATCCATGGCCGCCCGAAATCCCTTTGCCGGCTGTCGGGCCATCACGGCACCGCCCAGGAAGGCGTCTTCGGTTAGGTCGGTTTGATCGGATGTTGGCGTCACCAGTCTTCCCCCGCCCCAGCAAGAAGGTGTTTGGCGCGTGTGAAATCCTCGTCGGATACCATCAAGCGACGCTGCAGGGCGCCGATTGAGCCTTCCAACACACTGGTATGGGCATCCAGGATCATGGCCTCAATACCTTCATCGGCCAGGAATGCCGTCAGGAAGGATAGGCGAACCGGATCGTTACTGCGGATCAGTTCTTTCATATGTTTGTTACCCTGCTTTCCCGCGACATCTCGACCGCTTGACCGCCGGGGGGCAGTCACTAATGTGTCCCTTTCGGGGAATGGCGCGCAAAGGCGCGTCCCAGTGCTTTGATAAGTTAGGGGATTTCGGGTGGCAACCGTTGTCGAATTGAAGCCTTCCGGCGGCAAGCCGCGCGGTCGTGTAAAATCGCCGTTGGATACACTGTTGGAACTCGTCTCTGCTGACCTTGGCAGGGTCAATCAGCATATCCTGGATAACATGCAGAGCCCTGTGGTTCTGATCCCGCAATTGGCGGGCCATTTGATCGCATCCGGCGGTAAGCGGATGCGTCCGATGTTGACCCTCGCGGCCTCCAAAATGTGTGGCTATGAAGGCTCCCGCCATATCGGCCTTGCGGCCTGTGTTGAGTTCATCCACACCGCAACTCTGCTGCATGATGATGTCGTCGATGCCAGTGATCTGCGCCGGGGACAGGAAAGCGCGAACGCGATCTGGGGGAATGAAGCCTCGGTCCTCGTCGGCGATTTTCTCTTCTCCCGCGCGTTTCAACTGATGACATCGGATGGTGAGGTGAAGGTCTTGCGCATCCTTTCCGATGCATCCGCCGTGATCGCGGAAGGGGAAGTTCTGCAACTGACTACCGCCAATGATCCGCGCACCACAGAAGAAGCCTATCTGGAGGTTATTCGCTCCAAGACGGCAGCGCTGTTTGCGGCGGCTACCCGGATCGGGGCCGTGGTTGCCAAACGCCCTGATGCGGAAGAAGAAGCGTTGGAGAGCTACGGCACCAATCTCGGCGTGGCGTTCCAGCTGATTGATGATGTTCTTGATTATTCAGCGGATCAGAAGGCTTTGGGCAAGACGGTCGGTGATGACTTCCGGGAAGGAAAAGTCACCCTGCCGATCCTCCTCGCCTGGCGTCGGGGCGATCAGGAAGAACGTGAATTCTGGTCCCGCACTATCGAACATTCCGAACAAGAAGATGATGATTTGGACAAGGCCATGGCCTTGATGGCGAAGCACAATACCTTGGCGGATACAGTCGACCGCGCCCGCCACTACGGCGCCATCGCCCGCGACGCCCTCGGCATCTTCCCCAACAGCGATGTCAAAACCGCGATGGTCGACCTCGTCGATTTCGTGATCGAGCGGGCGTATTGAGGCTTTAGAGGCGCGTTGATCAGGAACGTGCAGAAGCACCCTAGCGGCTGTTAAAGCACGTCCAGGACTTCGTTGTCGCGGCGGTTCCAGTGGAAATCGGCTTCGTGGGAAATCGCTTCGGCCAGCAGGATGCGGTAGTCCTGGCGGGGGATTTCGATGGCGCCGAATTTTTCCAGATGCTTGGTCACGAACTGTGTGTCCAGTAGTTTGAAATTCGCTGCCATCAGGCGGGCGGCCAGATGGACGAGGGCGACCTTACTGGCGTCACGGGCGCGGCTGAACATGCTCTCCCCGAAATAGGTGGCCCCCAAAGTGACCCCATAAAGCCCACCGACCAGCTTGTCGCCTTCCCAGACCTCAACCGAATGACCGTGGCCCATGCGATGCAGCGAGGTGTAGAGCGTCAGAATCTTATCGTTGATCCAGGTGCGCGGCCGGCGCTCAGTCGATTCCGCACAGCCATCCATCACACCTTCGAAACAGGCATCGAAGGTAACCCGGTACTTATTTGACCGGATGGTTCGCGCCAGACGTTTCGGAACGTGGAATTGCTTGAAGGGCAGGATGCCGCGCATACGCGGATCAATCCAGAACAGGTCCGGGTCGTCGCGATCTTCCGCCATTGGGAAGACCCCGATAGCATAGGCGCGGAGTAACATATCCGGTGTTAAATCAAGGGGTTCCATATAAGAACACAGCCTTTCCGATGGGTTGCTTCTGCCTCTCGAAAGAAAGCTTAGCAAGCCTCGTGCCGTCTGTCGCCCTAAACCGGTTCGGCGTGTGATTTTCTACAAATACATCGTGAATATGGGGGGTATTCGATCCTGGAGCGGGTCTAAGCCGCGTTAGCTCTTAAGACCCATCCATTTTTCCAGCCAGTGGATGTCATAATTGCCATCGATAAAGGGCGGCTGTGCGATGATCTTCTGATGAAGCGGAATGGTGGTTTCGATGCCGCCGATCACATATTCATCAAGCGCGCGCTTCAGGCGCATCATGCATTCATTTCGGGTCGCCCCATAAACGATCAGCTTTGAGACAAGGCTGTCGTAATAGGGCGGAACCTTGTAGCCCGAATAGAGCTGTGAATCGACACGCACACCCATGCCGCCGGGGGCATGATAGTCGGTGATCCGCCCCGGTGTCGGCATAAAGGTCTCCGGGTTCTCTGCCGTCACACGGCATTCAATCGCATGTCCCGCCGGCTGGATGTCGTCTTGCGTCAGGTGCAAGGGAATTCCGGCGGCGACCTTGATCTGTTCGCGCACCAGATCGACATTGCAGATCATTTCCGAAATCGGGTGCTCAACTTGCAGGCGGGTATTCATTTCAATGAAGAAGAATTCGCCATCCTCATAGAGGAACTCGATGGTGCCCGCCCCGCGATAGCGCATTTTCTTCATCGCGGCGGTGACGGTCTCTCCAATCCGGGCGCGCTGTTCGGCATTCAGCGCGGGGGAGGGGGCCTCTTCGATCACTTTCTGGTGGCGGCGCTGAATGGAACAATCGCGCTCTCCCAGATGGATACAGTTGCCTTGCCCATCACCCAGAAGCTGGATTTCGATGTGGCGCGGTTTGCCGAGATAGCGTTCGATGTAAACGGCATCATCCCCGAAAGCGGCCTTGGCCTCGGTGCGGCAGATGGCCAGCGCTTCTTCCACTTCGTCCAGGGAATAGGCAACTTTCATCCCGCGACCACCGCCGCCAGAGGCCGCCTTGATGATCAGGGGGAAGCCGATTTCCTTTGCGATCGCGAGTGCTTCGGCATCGGTTTCAACGCCACCATCACTGCCAGGCACAACCGGGATACCCAGATCCTTTGCGGCTTCCTTGGCGCGAATCTTATCACCCATCAGGCTGATATGTTCCGGCGTCGGGCCGATGAAGGCGATGTCGTGTTCTTCCACCATCTGGGCGAAACGCGCATTTTCAGACAAGAAGCCAACGCCCGGATGGATCGCATCCGCGCCGGTCAGAGTTGCCGCTGTCAGGATCGCCGGGATGTTCAGGTAACTGTCTTTCGGCGGCGGCGGACCAATGCAAACGGTCTCATCCGCCAGTCTGGCATGCATGGCATCCGCGTCAGCCGTTGAATGTACAGCGACCGTCTGGATACCCATTTCCTTACACGCGCGGTGGATCCGCAACGCGATCTCACCCCGATTGGCAATAAGGACTTTTTCAAACATTGGCCGGCGCGCCCTTCCGTCCTGAAGTGGGATTAAAGGGAGAGGATCAGTCAATCACAACCAACGGCTCACCGAATTCAACCGGCTGGCCATCCGTGACCATGATCATTTTGACCGTGCCCGCGCGCGGCGCAGGGATCGGGTTCATGACCTTCATGGCTTCGATGATCAGCAGGGTCTGGCCTTCGGCGACGGTATCACCGGCCTTGAGGAAGGCTGGTGCGCCTGGTTGCGGTGAAAGATAGACAGTGCCGACCATCGGTGATTCAACAGCACCTTCCGGGACCGCGCCACCAACCGGTGCTGCAGGTGCCGCCGCCGCCGTGGCGACTGGGGCAGGCGCTGCTACCGCGACCGGGGCTGCGACAGCCCTCGCAAGACGGATGGAGCGATCATCATCTTCCAGCTCAAGCTCGGCCAGATCCTTCTCCGCCATCAAATCGGCCAGTTCAGCGATCAGATCTTTGTCGAAGATCGATTTACCCATGCCATCGTACCTTTCCGAATGCCATTTCAAATGCTTTTCGAATGTTTTACCAAGCGCCTAGTCGCCGACCGTTCCGGTCGCGCCAGCAATCGGCGTCTGGGCCATTGTTTGCCGCGAAATGACCGGGGCCACAAGCCCGTCTTTGCCGCCAAGCTCTCTAATCGAGGATTTCTGCCATGGCCTCCAGCGCCAATCGATAGCCTGTCGGTCCCAACCCGACAATCACACCAACCGCGATATCAGAGATATAGGAGTTATGGCGAAAAGCTTCGCGCGCATGAATGTTGGAGATATGAACCTCGATCACCGGTTTCTCGCTGGCGATCAAGGCATCGCGCAGAGAGACTGACGTGTGGGTCAATCCGCCGGCATTGATGATGATACCTGCGTGGTTCTCCCGGGCTTCCTGACACCAGTCGATCAGGGTGCCTTCATGGTTGGACTGCCGGAAATCCACCTCCAGACCAAGGCGGTTGCCATTGTCCTGGCTCTGCGCTTTCACATCGTCCAGGCTGGTTGCGCCATAAATTGCAGGTTCCCGCTTCCCCAGCATATTGAGGTTCGGGCCGTTGAGGATAAGGATGCGGTGTTCAGCCATTGGCTCAGTCCGTTACATGGATGTCAGAAGGGCGCGCACTATACCAGCGCGCGAAGACCCCGCAAGATGAGGAGAGTACCATGCCGTCAACACAGAATAGCGGACAGATCGTTGGGCTGCTAGGCACCGGCTTCATGGGGCTCGGCATGGGGGCACGGTTGTTGAAGGCGGGGTTCACCCTTCATGTAACCGCTCATCGACGGCGTGAGAATGTGGAGGCGCTTTGTGCCCTGGGTGCGGTGGAGGCCGTGGATTCCGAAACTGTAGCCGCTGAGGCGGATACATTGCTGCTTTGCCTGCCGGATGCGGAAACGGTTGAGGGGACAGTCGAGACGGTCTTACCGCGACTGAAAAAGGGCGCCCTTATCATCGATTGCTCGACCACCGCGCCGGCAGTCTCCCGCCGCATCGCTGAGAAACTGGACGCTGCCGGAATCTTCTTCGTTGAGGCCCCCCTGACCGGCGGTGCGCAACAGGCGGCAGACGGTGTCTGTGGCACGTTGGTTGGCGGGTCCGATGAGGCTGTAAGCCTCGCGTGCCCGATTCTGGAAAGTTTCTGTGTGTCTATTGAGCATTTCGGGGACATTGGGGCCGGACAGGCGGCGAAGCTGCTGAATAACTACATGGTCATCGGGATTATCTCTCTGGTAACCGAGACCTTTGATAAGGCACGCGCGGCCGGTGTCGATTGGGAGAAACTGTTTGAAGTCGCCCGTCGCGGGTCCGGTGATAATGGCGTGATGCATCGGTTCTTCCCGAAAGCATTCTCAGATGATTACTCCGGTTATCTTTTTGCGGTGGCCGCCGCCCGGAAGGATTTGAGCTACTTCACCGATTGGGCAAAAGAAGTCGGCGGCGCGTCCCCCCTGGCGGAGGAGGTCCTGCGTAGCTTCGAAGCGCATGTAGCGGAGGGGCGGGGAGGCCTGAAGGTCAGTGAGCTTCTGGCACCGGAAAACAGCATCGCCCGAGCCCTAACCCAAAATGATGATCGACGTTCCGATAACGGATAACACGCCGCCTGCAAGTGCGTGTTTGCTTGGTGGGCGTCGTTCCTTAATCCAAAGGATTGGAAGAACGAGCACCGGGGAAAGAGACCCAAGCAAGGCCGCTAATCCGGCATCGAAATTCGCAAAGGCATAGAGCAATATGGAAGACGAGACGCCATACCCAATAAAGCCGGGAAGGATCGTTCGACTGATAAGGCCTGGTGTTGGTTCGACTGGGGCGCGGAATATCTTTGCTGGCCAGAGTGCGATTACGGAAATCAGGAACGCAGCACCGAGTAGTCGCACTGCAGAGATCGCAATGGGCTCTGTGCCCATTTGCATGGCGGGTTTCATAATCAGAAATCCCAATCCCTGGAACGTGGTTGCCAGTATGCCCAAGATCGGAATCCAGGCGGGATGACCGATGGTTTCATCCGTCCTCCAGCGCCGCGTGTCGCCAAATTGTGTCGCGATGACGATGCCGCACAGGACAACGCCACCGCCGATCAGATGTGGCGGCGAAAGGGTCTCGCCCAACCAGAAATAGGCCATGAGGGCGATGATCGGGGCTTTCAGGGAAAGAAGTAATTCGGTCCGTCTCGGCCCGCCGCGTCGCAAACACTCGATCATGGCGAGATTGCCGAGAATGATTCCGAAGCCGATGCTCACCCCATAGGCGGCCCAGTGAGATGCTATGATTGTCGGCCAATAGCCGAGTAGAGAGCAGATTGCAGCCATGATTGCAGCGCAGGCGATCAATTGGACGCGCGTGAATTCGAACGCGCCGAGGGTACGTGCGGGTCCTTGTGCCAAAACAATGCCGACCGCCCAACCTACCGACGCCAGAATTGCCGCGCTTGCGGGAATGAAAAACATGACAGGTCTCCCAAGTGTGCTACATAATAGGTAGCGATAAACGCTACATAATGAGTAGCGATGTAGAATGTCAATGGAAGTGTTTTGGGGAAGTGTTTTGGGAGTGTATCTATGAGTGCCCGCCAATGCCGACGATAACGCCGAAACCGGGACAGCCGGTCCGTGGCTCGAAGACCGGTAAGCCTATTATGGCTTTGTTTGACCTCATGGGGAGAAGCTGGGCCCTGGGGATTGTCTGGCAGCTGGCTGACGGGCCGCTGACCTTCCGAGGTCTTCAAGCTGCGTGTGAGGGCGTATCGCCAACCGTCCTTAACCGACGCCTTAAAGAGCTGCGAGAAAGCGACCTCGTAGAACGCGGGGACGACGGCTATGCACTGACGGGTTGGGGACGGGAATTGCTGGGCTTGTTGAAGCCGCTTGGCAAATGGTCGGGCCAATGGGCTAAACGGTGAGCGGTCCCGGACCGGTTCCGTTTCACGGGGCCTGCTCCCTCTAAACCGCAAACGCGGCATTCCATCAGCGTTGTGGGAGGGGGCGGGAGACACGTGCCCAGGCTCCAGAAGGGCAGAGCGTCTCCCGCCTCCACTCCCAGCCGCCCGGCCTCCGATAGGGGATGACGGGGGGAGGCGGGGCGGGGGGACTGAAAAATCTGTTACGCGGCGGCCTTTTCCAGATAGGCAAGGACTGTGTCGACATCGCTGACTTCAAACGGGTCGCCGGGCTTTTCCGGCTCGACGAACATCTCTTCGATCACGCCGTCATTCACCACCATCGCATAGCGCCAGGAGCGAACACCAAAACCCAGGTCGCGCTTTTCTACCGCCAGACCCATGCCCTTGGAGAAATCGGCATTACCGTCCGGGATGACCGCCAGTTCTTCGGTGACAAACTGATCTTTTGCCCAGGCATTCATGACGAAGCTGTCATTGACGGACAGGCAGTAGATCGCGTCCACGCCCTTTGCCTTAACCTCTGCCGACTTCATTTGATAGCCGGGCAGATGGGTCGAAGAACAGGTCGGGGTGAAAGCGCCGGGCAGCGCGAATAATACGACGCGCTTACCGCCGAAAAGGTCATCCGTGGTCACGGTTTTCCAGTCCCCATCCTGGCGGGTTTGGAAGCTGGCGGAAGGGACTTTATCCCCGGCGTGCTTACGATCCGGAAACTGCGACATTGTACTGGCTCCTGTAGGCTGTTTTCGAGTGCGGCTGAATATGTGGTTGCGAATTAATTGCAATATAATCAGAGAATTTTCAACGTCAAGCGAATTAGACGCGTTCTAAACGAAATTTTTCATACAAAGTTTTTGAAACGCCGTTTCCGGGTCGGTAGCGCACCGTTTCAGGCATCAAGGCGGGCTCTGCCGCTGAGCAGTAGAACGGCAGATTTACGGGATTAGAGGTGTTTTGGGCACAGGGCACCTGAACCTTAGACTCGGTACCTTAATGTCGGCCCCTTCAAGACACCTATTGCAGCAATGGTTTAAACCATCTGACCAATTGTCCAACTAATCGGCCAGTGCCGCGACCTCTCTGCGGAATGAGGGGGCGTCGGTGTTGTTGGGGGTGTCCAGTTCGCGCGCATAGCGATGACCGGCATAAGTGGCCCAGGCGATGGGGCCGGGGGCTTGGGCGTCACCGATGACTTTGATGGATTTGATACCGGCGCCATCCCACTCTGACTGTCGCGCCTTCAACCCCTGCCACAGGCTGTCATCCTGTTGCCGGCTGGTGACCAGCACCACGGCATCTGCGGAGAGGTTGCGCTGTTGCCCTGAATAGACGCAGGCTGTTGTGACCGCATCCGGGCCAATGGCTTCGACGCCCCGGTTCAGTTCTATGCTGACACCCAGTTCCGCGAGGCGGCTATGGATTGCCGCCTGCTCCAAAGTGTTGTTGGTCCATTCGGAGACATAGGCCGCCGGCGTGACCAAAGTGACCTCTGCCCCATTACGGGCCAGACATTCCGCGACGACACCGCCCATATAGTAATGATCATCGTCGAAAAGGACGACGCGCCCGGTCGGCAGCGTCCCGTCCATGATGTCATCGGGCGTGTAGAGCGGCATTTTGGGATCAATCGGCAGGGGCACGACATGCTGTCGGGCGACCCCATCCCGCCGCCAGTGTGCCCCGGTTGCGATCACCACATGCTCAAAGCCGAATTCCAGAACCTGATCGGCATCAAGCCTGCTGTTCAGATAGATGTCGACATTTGCGGCCTGGCTCAATTGATAGCGGCGATAGTCAGCGACGCGCCCCCAGGCGGACAGGCCGGGCAGGCGACATTCCCGGGCGACCCGGCCACCGATATCCTCCCCAGCCTCGGCAACCGCGACCGTATAGCCGCGCAGGCCAAGGGCGCGGGCGGCTTCCAACCCGGCGGGGCCGGCGCCCACCACCAGCACTGTCTCGCTACCGCCCTTGGGCGTGATCCGCTCCGGATGCCAGCCCTTCCGCCATTCCTCCATGAAGGTTGGGTTCTGGGTGCAGCGGGAAATCGACATCGTCATGTCCCCGGTGATGCACATATTACAGCCGATACATTCCCGGATATCCTCGACCCGGCCTTCTTCCACCTTCTTCGGCAGATAGGGGTCGGCGATGGAGGGGCGGGCGCAGCCGATGAAGTCGAGCACCCCGGTATTGATCTGTTTCACCATGACATCGGGGGAGGTGAAGCGCCCAACCCCGACAACCGGTTTCGGCGTCAAAGCCTTGATGCCGGAGACGAGCTCCTGCTGTGCGGCTTCCTCCTTAAAGCGTGACGGGCCGGAGCAATCCTCCCACGCCCCATGCGCCAGATCCCAAATATCCGGCAGATCGCCATGCATCTCGATCAGGTCGCGCAGTTCTGCGTTGGAAAAGCCGAGATCCCGGACGGATTCCTCCAAGGACAGCCGCAGGGCGACGGCGCATTGATCGCCGATCACATCCTTCGCATCCGACACCAATTCCCGCATCAGGCGGGCGCGGTTCTCCAGACTGCCGCCATATTCATCGCTGCGCTGATTCGTGGCGGTGGAGAGGAAATGCTGGATGACGCCGAAGCCATGGGCCCCATAGAGGCAGACGATATCGAACCCGCATTGCTTCGCCCGCTCAAACGCGATGCGGTGCCAGCGGCGCAGGTCCCTGATATCCTCCCGATCCATCGCGCGGGCCTGAACCGGATCGTTGGTGAAGGTCCGGATCGGCAGCGCGGTCGGCGCCATCGGGACTTCTTTCGTATAGAGGTTAGGCCCGTTCACACCGGGATAGGCCAGCTCAATCCCCGCCAGCGCGCCATGCTCATGGATCGCATCAGCCATCCGCGCCAGCATCGGCAAGTCCTGATCTTCCCAGATGCGCAGTTCGATATAGGGGGTGATCTCAGAGCTATGGTGGATCTCGCATTGTTCGGTGAAGATGACACCCCAACCGCCTTCTGCCTTAACCCGCCGCATCTCCGCCGCCGCCGAAGGATCGCGATAGCCCCCACCATTGCAATGGGGCACCTGATAGAAGCGGTTCTTCGCCGTCACCGGCCCAATGGCCAATGGCTCAAACAAAATATCGTAACGAGCCTCACGCGGCATCGGCCCCTCCCCAAAAAACATCCGAATACAGATCAACAAAGAAGGAGCTTAACGCCCAGATCCACGCCCCGCACGGCTAAAACGCTGGGTGGGAACGTTGATTCGTGGCCCCTATAGGTCAGGCGGGAGTTTCAAACACTCATAGCCCCCATACAGCCAGCAAGGTCCAAAAATCTAGGGAGTAATTTCCGATCTAAAGTTATTGGAGGCAGGCCCCCATGGTTCGCACCGCCGATAGGCTATGACCTTGACGCATCAACAAATCTTGAAAAATTCAAGTTCTGTGTCTCCGGATGTAGTGCGCAAACTTCGTCGTAATTCGCTGTAGTTGCTCTACAGTTTCATTCGGTTCGGTCATATCGGTTACTCCCTAGGCGATGAGTAAAAACTATAGACGTTAAGTGCAGTTTCGGTCAGATCTGCGTCGAACCCCCGAAACAAAACACCAGCTAGACACCCATAGATCCGTTTGAATGTATGGTTACGTGAGAAATTACTTGGGAGTTCCTCGGTCCGGAGATGGTCAAAGCCCAGGATCAGGAAGTATTGATGCTGTTCTGAAACAGATAGAATGCCCCAACAACGGTTTGTAAATATCCTGCTAGGTCGGAACAAAATCAAAACAGACTGCAGTTCTTCAAACACGTCATCTCCTCGAACGAATTGCATAATGCCGGTGTTCGGGACCGCGCGTACCAGCGTGTTCCGGGGCAGTGTCCGAGACGGGTCCCAAGAGTTCAATTCCGGCCATTTCCGATGCTTCGGCACGACGGCGAGAACAGCATCCTGGTCGCCCGGTTCTTTGAGAAACTCCACCTCGATACCCACGGCTTCGGCGACGCATCGAATTCCCTTTCGAAACGCCAGCAACTCCCCTTCCGAATATGTGACAGGGCCGAATTCCTGCCCCCCGGTCTCGATATGGAACCGAAGCTTTTCGATTGGCAGGACGAGGTTCTCCCGGCTGATCACATTTTTCGTCTCATGCAGCTTTTTCTTGAGCATCAGCTTGCAAAGCTCGTCGAGATACTCCGAGCCGTTCACCTGCGCGGAGGCCGGATGTACGAGAGCCCCAAGCGCCGCCGCCAGCAGCAAAATACGAAGCATCCGCAAAACAATTCCAGGCGTAATGCGCGGTTCCTGCGTTCTGGCATTATCTCGACAAAAAATCGGTCGAAACGGCGCAAAAACATCCCCAATGGTTAAACGGTTGGGTGTTTTGGCATACAGAAATGTACTTTGCTGATCTGTAAACAAGGGCTCTGAGGACATGATACCTATCTCCCGTTCCTCCCCTAGCATTCCATGATTGTCCGGTGTTATCCATCTTTTGGTTATGGATCGGTCATGTGTTTTGCCAGTCCCTGATTTAAGTCGCGTTTGTTGCGCTTGACGCAAACGTATCGCCGGATCGGCTGTCTCGCCCCAGTGTGCGGGAGGCGCCTTCGTCCTCGGGAATTCAAACCGTCATCTGGTGAGTTTTTCTTCAAAACACCGTGGGCTTTCTGGCCACCGCGGCTCTCACGACTTTAGCTATAACAATGATCTCATGTGATCTTGGAATAGCTAGAAATTAATTATAGTGTCCCCAGAATTGAGATTTTCTCTAACAGGTTTCGGTTGTCGGAGGCATGAGTGATGTCGAAGAGTGTTTGGCCTTTGGTATTCGTGTTGGTGTTGGGCGTGGCATCGTGCCGGCCGGCTACAATTCAGCAAGATAAAGAATTACCGGGAGATGATCAGCGTGCTCTTGTTCTGATAGGCATTAGTAACCCGGACGAGGTGTTTGAGAACTCGTACTGGGAATTTTCGTGGAGTAGGGACGACGCCAATGAGCATGTTGACAGTTGGACGGGCCGGTCTCCTGGATATGGGTTCTTCATTGATGGATATAACGTTACTGAAGAAAGAATTGAAGGAACCCAGTTCTATCTACGGCGCACGAATCCTGGGCAGTACTCGTTGACGACGAGTTCGCGTACGCAAAACCCAACATTGATTGATGTACTTGGTGCAGATAGTGGTGCAGGAACGTTTTACGCAACGTTTCCTCGATCTTTGGGGGAGGTCAATTTGGAGGCCGAAACGGTCACCTATATTGGGACGTACGAAGTTAAAAAGGGATCGTACACATGTCTCTACGCTTCTCAGGTATCTGCTGAAAACGAAAAAGCAAGCACCTTCATCGAACGATATTCGAGTTTGGGAATGCCGTTGACTTTTGACGTGCCTGCCGACTTTCGATCATCTTCAAGCCCTTTTTGCAAAAGAATTCAATAAATTCCAGTGCCTCCGTGTTGAATGCATGCCGTGTTTGGGACTGCCCTGTATCCCCGCTTGCGCGGGAATGATGGGAGAGGTTTGGTTCTGAGGGTTTGTAAATTCCCTCACAGCTTCGGCTGTTGTTGGGTGATGCAGTGGATGCCGCCGCCGCCTCTGGTTATGTGGGTGACGGGGACTTGGGTGACGCTGCGGTCGGGGAAGGCGGCGGCGAGGGTTTCGTAGGCCTCTGCGTCTTCCGGGATGCCATAGCCGGGGATGACCAGCCCACCATTGGCGATGTAGAAATTCACATAGGATGAGCAGAAACCCCAATCGCCATGGCCGGCGCGGGACCGGGTCGGGGCCTCGCGGATGGTGATGAATTCGAGCGGCCGGCCTTGGGCGTCGGTCTGGCCTTCCAGGGCCGCGAAGTTTTTCTCTGTCGTTACCTTGCCGCTGTCATCGCCCTCTGCAGCCAATTCGAACAGCACTGTGCCGGGCTTGGTGAAGCAGGCGATCCCGTCGATATGACCATTGGTGCCGTGCTCCGCGTCGTTTCCGGGCAGCCAGATCACTTTCTCGATGCCCAGCGTGCGGGCGAATTCCGCTTCTGCATGGGGGCGGGTCAGGCCCGGATTGCGGTTGGTGTTGAAGGTGACACTGTCGGTGGTGATCAGTGTGCCTTGTCCGTCGACGGCGATATTGCCGCCTTCCGTTGACAGGGCGGAGGTGATGGGGCTACCCCCCAGACCTTCAGTGAGGCGCCGGCCAAGGGCTGCATCCTTCTGGAATTCTGTATTCGCACCACCCCAACCATTGAAGCGCCAGCACACGCCGGCCAGCCGAGCGTCGTCTTCAATGACGAAGCTGGGGCCACAATCCCGGCACCAGGCGTCATCAACGGGATATTCCACGACCTCGATATCGGCACCGAGCATATCCCGGGCTTTGGCGGCGCTATGGGGGTTGGTGACGACGCTCAGCGGCTCATAATTACGGATCGCATGGGCGACGCCGGTATATTCGCGCTGCACCGGCTCCAGCTCATCTTCCCAGAGCGGCGCATCGGGCCATATCATCCAGCAGCGTTCGTGATCTTCCCATTCAGCGGGCATGCGGCGGCGGGTCATGTTTTACTCTCCCCTTAGTCTGTATGAGGCTATGCTCGGGCAGAGAGGCGCGCGTCGCAATTGACCCAAAAGGGATAGGCTGGCAGATGGACTGGATTACGGTTCGAAACGCGCTTCGCCGCGATGGGCGAGGCGCAAAAAGGTAGACATTGACCATGACTGATAGGCTGAAAATATCGGATGTTCTTCAGGGGGATGTACTGCAGGGAGATGGCCTTCCCGCGTCTACCGGGTCAGATGGGCTTGCCCGCTTCGTCGCGGCGATGGGGCATGATCTTCGCACGCCGCTGAGCGCAGTTACGGGCTATAGCGGGCTGATGCTTGATGCGGCGGCGGAAGAAGGGTTGTCGGAACAGGCGATTGCAGACCTATCCAATATCCGGGAAGCGGGCGGCAGGATGCTGTGGCTGCTCAACGCCGTGATTGACCTTGCAAAGCTACAGGCCGGGACCATTGCGGCGGATATGCAATCGGTCGACCTGCTGGCGGAGGTTGCTGTAACGCTGAAGGAGGCGCGGCGGCGCGGTGAGGTTTCGGAGAAACTGCCGGAAGGGGCCATTACTCTCCAGTCGGATCCGGCCATTTTGCGGCGCGGTTTGTCTCATATGCTGGAAGCCGGGCGGGGTCTGACCGCCGATGGAAATATTGCACTGATCGTCGAACAGGATGGTGAGGGTGTTCGGATTGCCGTACGGATCAACGGGGCTGACTTGACCCCGGATGATCTGCAGTTTGCGCTGAATGCCTTGGCTGAGCCGGAAGCGGCGATTGCGGCCCGCGCAGGAGAAGCCGGGATTAGCTTATGCGCGGCACGGGCTTTCGCGTCTTGCATTGGTGCCGAAATCTCGGTGCTGGACGACGGCGACGGCGTCGTCATGATCGAATTGCGCCTGCCTGCCGTGTAATAGGATGGGCATAAAGTTTTGGATGGGCACACAATACGGAAGTAAAAGGCTGCACGGAAGTAAAAGGCTGCTTGCCTTGTTGCGTATTAGACTGCGCCTGCCGGTTCAGATTTTTTGCTGGCCGGCTCTTTGGCCAACAGCTCCGCGACACATTCTGTGAGTTCATCCGGTTCAAACGGTTTCGCCAGAACGGCATCCGCGCCGATCTTTGTTGCGGCTTTCAATGCATCGTTAGGGGACATGCCGGAGTATCCAGCGGAGATCGCCAGGATTTTGCTGGTGGGGAATTGATCACGAAACGCCTTTATCCCTTCAATGCCGCCCATGCCGCGCATGAAGATATCGCTGATCAAACAGGCGAAGTTGCCGTTTCTCGCTATTTTAAGCCCGCTCTCCATATCTGAGGCAATGATCATGCGGTATCCGCGTTTTTGAAGCGTCCGCGAAACAATGTCCAAGGTGTAACGATCATCTTCAACAAGCAAAATATTTTTCGGTATAGTGGCCACTGCGATCCTCTTGATTCTAATGATAGAAAAGCAACTTGCCTCAAGCTTACCTATCAAACATTTATATGCTTATGATGGGACCAAATCATTAATTTTTTCTAACAACCTTTCGATTTCGACGGGTTTCGTATCAAAATCATCACATCCCGCTGAAATCGCGCGTTCTCGATCCGCATCGTCATCGCTCGCGGTGAGGGCGATAATCGGTAGATCGGCTGTATTTTCATTTGCTCGGATATGCGCGACCGCGTCGAGGCCATCCAGAATAGGCAGAGAAAGATCCATCAGCACCAGATCCGGCTGTTCCGAAAAGGCGAGATCAATCCCGGCCTGTCCGTCGGTCGCTTCAACGATGTCGAAGCCTTTTCGCATCAGCTGCCGGGAGATCACAATGCGATTCATGTCATTATCTTCGACCAAAAGGATTTTCATGATGGTGGTCTACTCGCGCTTTTCGTTGTGAGGACTGAGGTGCCCTTTGTATAGGATCGAACCAACAAAGTTTTCTCATCAATCTGTCCAGACTAGACCGCCGGGAAAGAATCGTCACATCTGATAATCATGAACGCTGAACAGGCTCTCGAAGTCGCCCATGAGGCTATCTTTACGCTCCTGGTTGTCTCCACACCGATCATGGTGGTGGGGCTGGCCGTCGGGCTGACGATTGCCGTGTTTCAGGCACTGACACAGATACAGGAAGTCACCCTGACCTTTGTGCCGAAGATTATCGTTGTCTTCATTTCACTCATCATCCTGCTGCCCTTTATGCTCGATCAGATGGAACAGTTGATGCTTCTTTTGACCGATAAAATCGTTGTTCTGGGCCAGTAGCGAAGGGCGCGCGCGATGCTGAAAGCAGCGCTTACAGCGGAATTATTCGTTACGGTCATGGTGTTTTGCCGAATTGGCGCGGCCTTCATTACACTTCCGTCAATTGGCGAGACCTTCTTGAGCCCGCGGGCAAGGCTTGCTTTCGCCGTTTTCCTATCGATCGTCTCAGCACCAATCATTGCGCCTTTGATCCCCGATATACCGAACGATATTCCGACCTTGTTTAAGATCATATTGGGGGAAATTTTGATCGGCGCGTTCATCGGCGGTGCGGCCCGGATCATGATGGGAGCTCTGGCGGTCGCCGGGACCGTCATTGCCTTCCTGACAGGCCTGTCCTCCGCATTGTTGTTTAACCCGTTATTGGCTGATCAGGGTGCGATACATTCGGTTTTTCTTACTCTATTGGGGTTGTTGCTGATCTTCGCGACAGACATGCATCATTTATTGATCCGCATGACATTGGAGAGTTACACGGTTTTCGAGGCTGGTGAGTTCCCAATGGTTGGCGATATGGCGGATGTTATTGCCAGGATTACGGCGGATTCTTTCGCCTTGGGCGTTCAGATGGCATCGCCGATTATCGTGGTCGCCGTGATGTTTTATGTTTTGCTCGGTCTTTTGGCGCGATTGATGCCGCAGATGCAGGTCTTTTTTATCGCCATGCCGCTACAGATTCTCATTGGAACCTTTGTGTTGATGATTACGCTGGGCGCAATGATGTTATGGTTCATGCGCCAGTATGCGGAGTTGATCGCGAAATTTCTGCCTGCATAGGGATTACGCCGAAACTGATTTGATGCCGAATTTGGGGAGGGCCCCTTCAGACCGGCATAGAGGAACGGGGCGATGTCTGATCAACCGGATGAGTCGCAGAAAACCGAAGAACCGACCTCTAAACGCTTGCGGGATGCGCGGGACCGGGGGCAGGTAGCCACCAGTCGTGAGCTTAACACATGGATTATTCTGTTCGGGACCGGCATCCTGATCGCGATGGCGTCCCCGATGTTTTTCCGGGACGTACGCGGACTTCTTCTCAGCTTCATTTCGCGCCCCCATAGTTTCCCCACTGATACGGCGGCGCTTGGCCATCTGCTGACAGAGTTCCTGCTTGAGCTCTTGTTGATCATGGCGCTGCCATTCGGCGTTTTGTTCGCCTTGGCGCTCGCTGCGGGGCTCATGCAGAACGGGCTTCTCTTCGCGGTGAAGCAATTGGAGCCGAAACTGGAAAAACTCTCTTTGATCAAGGGGGTTCAGCGTCTCTTCTCCATGAAGCAGATGGTTGAATTCTTCAAAGGGATGTTCAAGATCACGCTGGTCGGGGTGATCGGTGTCCTCCTGCTGCTGCCGGAAATTGGGCGTCTGGATACCTTGCCGACCATGGAAGCCGGCGAAATTTTGGACGAGATCTTGGCGCTCGTCATACGCGTCTTTATTGCGGTTCTGGCTGTCTTATTGGCGATTACCATTGCCGATGTCGTTTATCAGCGGATGGAGCATATGAAGCAGCTCCGCATGACGAAGCAGGAAGTGAAGGAAGAATTTAAGAACACGGAAGGCGATCCGCAGATTAAGTCACGGTTGCGTCAGATCCGGGCCGAACGGTCGCGCCAGCGCATGATGCAAGCCGTGCCGGAAGCGGATGTCGTGGTTACCAACCCGACCCATTTCGCGATCGCGTTGAAGTATAATCCAGATGAAATGGAAGCCCCGAAATGCTTGGCGAAGGGACAGGATGTCCTGGCGCATCGGATGCGGGATCTGGCAGATGAGCATGACGTCCCGATTGTTGAGAACCCGCCCCTTGCCCGCGCGCTCTATGCGTCGGTTGAGGTCGATGACTTCATCCCACCCGAGCACTATGAAGCCGTCGCTAAGGTAATCTCCTACGTCTTCCAGGTTAAAGGAAAGACAATGCCGACATGATGAGCGAGGTGCCAACATGCGGGATCGATTGACGGCAAAACCAATTGCGTTTGCGGCGGGCGTTATCGCGATTGGGGGCTGTGCCGCGGCGCTGTTTTCACGTGGAGAAGGGGAGCTGGCAGCCATCATTTCGACCGGATTGGCTGTACTGATTGCCGTTGTTTGGCGTTACTCAATTACAGACCGGGGCAAGCAAGCCGAGATGGCGCTGCGTTTGTCTGGCGCGGAACGGGCGCTTAAGAGCGCACCTTTCGGTGTTGCGAGCTTGGATGGGGAGGGGTGCTTCAAAGAAACAAATGAGGCATTTCGGCAGTTGTTCGATCGGTCGGAACTTCGCGATCAATCATTAATGTCCTTTGTTGTTGAGGATGATGTCCCTGAATTGACGGCTCGACTGAAAGAATTGGAGACTGTGGGAACAGACGCAACGCCGCCGATTGATGTCTCCCTCGCCGGTGTTATGGATGATGGGATTCCGCGCGCGATTACCCTTTATCCCCGACGCGCCGTTGGGGCGGAGGGCGATGGTGAGGTGATGCTGCATGCGGTCGATGCGACAGAACGTCGGCGCCTGGAAACCCAGTTCGTGCAATCTCAGAAAATGCAGGCGGTCGGTCAACTGGCCGGCGGGATCTCTCATGACTTCAATAATCTGCTGACGGGTATCATTGGATTTTGTGACCTCCTATTACAGCGGCATCAGCCGGGGGAGGCCTCTTTTGGTGATGCGATGCAGATTAAACACAGTGCGAATAGAGCGGCAGGACTGACTCGCCAGCTACTGGCTTTCTCCAGACAGCAATCGCTGGAAGCCCGGCCGATTGATTTGACCGAAGTCCTGGCGGAGCTTTCGCATCTGTTGCGCCGGCTGTTGGGGGACTCCGTTGATCTGAATGTGTTGCATGGCCGGGACCTTTGGGCGGTGCGGGCCGATCCGGGTAAAATTGAACAGATGGTCATCAATCTGGCGGTCAATGCGCGCGATGCGATGCCGGATGGGGGGAAGCTCTCTATTCAAACGGATAACTTCACAGCGCGAAAAAGCTATACGATGCGGGGGGAGACACTGGCGCCTGGAGACTATGTCTGTCTTGTGGTGTCGGATACCGGGACAGGGATGCCGGATGACGTTCTTTCCCGTATCTTTGAGCCATTCTTCACCACAAAAGATGTGGGTGAGGGGACCGGGCTCGGCCTCGCCATGGTTTATGGCAGCATCCAGCAAATGGGTGGCCGGGTCTTTGCTCAATCGGATGGGCCGGGAACGGGAACCCGCTTGTCACTCTATTTCCCCCGCTCGATGGAAGAGGTTGAAGTCGGTAGCATTGAAGATGACGGAGAGGCGGCGACAGGCGATGTAACCGGCGTTGGGAGTATTTTGCTTGTCGAAGATGAAGATGCGGTCAGGCTGTTTTGTGCCCGTGCTCTGCGCGCCAAGGGATACCATGTCACTGAGGCTCGGACCGGCGAGGCAGCCTTGGAAATTCTTGCGGATCAAGATTTCGATCTGTTGCTGACCGATATGATGATGCCGAACGTTGACGGCGCAACCCTGATCCGAGAGGCGCGCAAGAAACGGCCGGAGCTGCCCGTCGTCTGCGTCTCCGGTTACACAAGAGAGAGCATTGCGCGTGATACGGACGGCATTCCAAATCTGCGGTTCCTCGCCAAACCATTCTCGCTCAAGCAGCTTGCGGCAACGGTGAAGGCAGCCTTCGAATCGAATGGCGAGTAACACCGAATTTTCCACCCGATAAGTCAATCCTGAGAAAATTTGATTTGGATTTTGTTCACGGAACATCTTCCGTATAAACCCAGAATATGCGAAGTGGTTGTTCTCATTGAAGGATTTTCATATCTAAAAATGGGACAAAAAAAGAACTTGTGAAAAAGAACACTTTGTGTACATTGGCGCCGTTGCACCGGTCCACGGGCTATGGGAAGAAGGAGCGAACGGATGACGCAGTCAGCGCTAAAACTTGTTGCATCGGATGCGGATAAGGCATCGGGAAAAAACGGCGGCAAGCAATCCGGTAAGAGAACGGATAAGGACGACATGGATAAGCAGAAGGCACTTGAAGCGGCCTTGAGCCAGATCGAACGCTCTTTCGGTAAGGGCTCCATCATGAAGCTCGGCCAACAGAGTGCGCTCGATATCGAAGCGATCCCGACGGGGTCGTTGGGGCTTGATATCGCGCTTGGCATTGGCGGTTTGCCGAAAGGCCGGGTGATTGAAATCTTCGGACCGGAAAGTTCCGGTAAAACCACCTTGGCGCTACATCTCGTGGCTGAGTCTCAAAAGCTTGATGGCGCCTGCGCCTTTATTGACGCAGAGCATGCGCTGGACCCGGTCTATGCGAAGAAGCTTGGCGTCAATGTCGATGAACTGCTGATTTCTCAGCCTGATGCTGGGGAACAAGCGTTGGAGATTGCTGACACACTCGTGCGCTCCGGTGCCATTGATGTGCTTGTTATCGACTCCGTTGCCGCCCTCGTGCCGCGCGCCGAATTGGAAGGGGAGATGGGCGACAGCCATGTCGGCCTTCAGGCGCGCTTGATGAGCCAGGCGCTCCGCAAACTCACCGGTTCAATCAAGAAATCCAACTGTATGGTGATCTTCATCAACCAGATTCGGATGAAGATTGGCGTGATGTTCGGTAGTCCGGAAACGACAACGGGCGGGAATGCGCTGAAATTCTATGCTTCGGTCCGGTTGGATATCCGCCGTATTGGACAGATCAAGGACCGGGATGAGGTTGTTGGTAACCAGACCCGGGTCAAGGTTGTGAAGAACAAGGTCGCCCCGCCGTTCCGGCTTGTCGAATTTGATATCATGTATGGCGAGGGGATCTCCAAGACGGGTGAGCTTCTCGACCTCGGTGTCAATGCCGGCTTGGTCGAGAAGTCCGGCGCCTGGTTCTCCTGTGACGGTCAACGTATTGGCCAGGGTCGGGAGAATGCCAAGCGGTTCTTCCGCGACAATCCCGATGTTGCGCTGAAGCTGGAGCGCAAGATTCGGGAGAACGCGGGAATCCTCTCCTCGGCCATGCTTGAAGGGCCGGAGGGGCAAGAGGAAGCGGATGCGAAGCTCGGCCCGGAGGATGCTCCAAAAGACAGCTAATCATGAATGCAAATCATGAATGTTGAGTTTGCCTGAGGTCCGCCTCCCCGCAGCGTGGTTCGCGTGTGTTCAACACCTTACGAAATCGCTTCGGTTTGCTTCAAAGAGAGCCGCTCTTCTTCCCGCTTACGGGGTGAGAGCGAATAACGGAAGGCAAGTGGTCACTGGCAGAGCACCGGCGTACCGGCCCGTGGAGGATACCTCCCGGGCCGGTCGCTTTTTGTGGAACTGGGGTCGACCCGAAAATTGTGTTCAGGCTCATGCCTTTGAGGGCGCGGCACTGCTGATCCCGGCTAGAAATACATGCAGAAGGCGTGGCGCAATCTCCTGGGCGGTCATCCCTGTGACGAAGGAAAGCTTTCCGTCTACCGCTAAACTCGTGATCCCGTGCAGGCTGGCCCAGAGAACCCGCGTATCTTTGGCGGTTTGGTCTTCCTGGCCAGCTGGGTAGAGCGGTGCCAGTGCGCTACTCAAAATGCTCAGAACACGCCCGATCTTATCCATGTACCAGGCGGGGGCCTCTGTATCCGCCGATAGTTGGAAGTCGAACAAGGCCCGCCACAGCTCTACATTCTGTTCGATATAACCAAGATAGGCGGATAACAGCGCTTCTATATAGGGCCTTGGCGCTTCGCCTATTGGAAGTGGCACGGCGGCCAAGGCATCGCGCAGGCCGTCAATTGTAGCAGCATTCATATGGATGATCATGTCATCCTGATTGTGGAAAATGTTATAAAGAGTGCCGGGCGAGTACCCAATTTCCTGGGCGACACGCCGCGCAGTCAGGGCTTCCAGCCCGTGCTGGGCGACAATGCTCCGCGCCGCTGTAAGTGCCATGTCATACAATTCATCCCGGCTATGATCAGACCGCCGCGCCATGGATTCTTCTCCCGGATTCCAAGCAAGTGAACACTGTTCAGATAATGGCTGGTATGGCGGTGTTTTGCACGCAAATTTGTTGGGCGCCCTTCGTTCGGTTGAGCACTGCTTGCCTCCCTGAATTCAACAGGGCATCGTGGCGCCCGTTGTGTTCTGATTGATGTCATAGGGAGGGTCGTTGTCCGTGGATAGTGCCGATCATGGGTGGCAGCGCGACATCCATCACGTTTTCAAACAGCGCGCGGTTCGCCAGGTTGCTTATGTCCCTGATGCGGGCCATGCAGGCCTGATCCGGGCTTGCGAGTCGGACCCTGAAATCACCGCGAGCGTTCTAACCACCGAAGAGGAGGGCATTGCACTTCTGTCAGGGGCTTGGCTCGGTGGGCAGGCGGGCGCGCTTCTGATGCAAAGCAGCGGCGTCGGGAACTGTATCAACATGTTGTCGCTTGCGGCGACCTGCCGCTTTCCGCTGCTGATGTTGGTAACGATGCGGGGAGAGTGGGGTGAATTTAACCCCTGGCAGATCACGATGGGGCAAGCGGTCCCGGACATTCTCTCCCGCGCGGGTGTAGATGTGTATCGCGCGGACAAGGCGGAGGATGTTGGGGAAACCGTGGCCGGTGCCGCTGGCATTGCGTTTGACGGTGAGCGTATGGTGGCCGTGTTGCTGGGACAGCGACTGATCGGCGCCAAGCGTTGGACATCGGATGGGGAGGAAAGCGAATGACCGCGTCGGCCGAAATGAATGGGCTCGACCGACGGGCAGCGGTCCGTCAGTTGCTGCAGCACCGTGATGCAGGCGCCACTGAAACAGGGCCAGGTTTGGTCATAACCGGCCTTGGTTCCGCGACCTGGGATGTTGCCGCTGCCGGCGATCGCGATGAAACATTCTATTTGTGGGGTGCCATGGGCGGAGCCGTTGCCATGGGGTTGGGCCTGGCACTTGCCCGGCCGGAAAAGGCCGTGGCTGTCATAACTGGTGATGGGGAGGCGTTGATGGGCATGGGCGCGCTAGCAACGGCTGCGCGGCATGCCCCTGACAATTTGACCATCGCCGTGCTGGACAATGGGCTCTATGGCGAGACCGGCATGCAATCAAGTGCTGCAAGCGGCACCGTTGATTTGGTAGCCCTCGCCCAGTCATGCGGGATTGTGGATGCATGCTCCCTGGAAGATGAAGCGGCGCTTGAGAGTTTCTCCAAACGCGTCTTCGATGGCGCGGGACTTAAGTTTGCCCGGATAGCAATTTCAGAGGCGATGCCGGAGCGGGTCTTGCCGATGCGCGACGGCGTACTTTTGAAGGCACGATTTCGCTCAGCGCTCGATCTATAGGCAATACGGGCTTTTTGCTCCAAGACGCGCCCCAACATTTGCTCCTTGTGTGCCGCGATATCGGGCAAATACCGGAGTCTGAGAGGTGGAGTGTGACCGTCATCACATAGGCATTCGAATGTCCCGTACCCAGCATTGCACAGCATAACGATGCCCCCCATTTTGAAGGCAGACACAGGAAGCGGTGATTTTGGGACGCGACCTGAAGCCGTTTTGGACCTGCAGCAGCCTGGGGAGGCGTGTTGATGATGAATGTCTTGGAACCAAGCGATTGTGGCGCCACGGATCGGGCGCCGGTATCCCGCGCATGTGAAGATGCTGCGGCCTTTCTTGGATATCGCGTGGAAAAGGGCAAAGGCTCTAAAGCCTCCTACACTGTCCTGGTTGATGAAGAGAGTGGTAAGGCACGAACTTTTTCCAGCCGTGGGGCATTGTCAGCGGTTCTTTGTCTGGAACTGATGGAAGCTGCGGGCTTCCGCGATAAGACGCAAATCAAGAACGCGTAGTCAAATCGCACATGATTTTCCGGCTCGGTTGCGAGCCGCTTCCCTAGATGGCATCATTCGGCTCCGGCAGGGCAAGGGCCGATGATATGGGACGGATATCACATGTATTGATTACTTGTGTGTTGGCGCAATTCTTCGCGCTGGGCATTTGTATTGTCCAACCTGAACCGGCATTCGCCGAACAAAGGATCGCGCTGGTTATCGGGAATGGCGCGTATTCCAAGAAAATCGGTGTTCTAGGCAATCCGATTAACGATGCCGCTCTGATGGCGGAGTCCCTTCGAGAATTGAATTTTGAGGTGTCTTCCTACACCGATTTGGATCAGCGCGGTATGCGACGTGCAATCCGTGATTTTGGCAAAAAACTTGATCAGGCCGGTAAGGAAGGCGTGGGGCTTTTCTATTTCGCGGGCCATGGTGTTCAGACGCAGGGAACAAATTACCTGATCCCGGTCGGCGCCGAAATTAAGACCGAAGCGGATATGGCGATTGAGGCTGTCCCGGCTGACGGCGTCTTGGCGCAGATGGAATATGCCGGACCTGCGGTTAACATTATTATCCTGGATGCGTGTCGGAATAATCCTTTTGACCGCGGTTTTCGCTCCAGTACCAATGGGTTGGCCCGCATGGATGCGCCAACCGGGTCGCTTGTCGCCTATTCGACAGCACCCGGGGAGGTCGCCGCGGATGGGGAAGGGCGAAACAGCCCCTATACTCGAGCGCTCGCTCAGGCGATGCGGGCACCTGGTTCAAAGCTTGAAGAAGTCTTCAAGACCGTGCGTATCAAAGTCATGGAACGCACGGCAGGAACTCAGGTTCCTTGGGAAAGCTCATCCCTGACCGGGGATTTCTATTTCGCCGGTCAGGCTGCAGCAGCGATAACCCCGGATCGGGAGACTTTGTTTTGGCAGTCTGTGCAGGGCAGCGATAATCCCGCTGCGATCCAGGCCTATTTGGATCGGTATCCGAACGGAGTCTTTTCAGTATTGGCTCGGATCAGGCTAGAGGAGATATCGGAGCAAGGGGGCGCGGTGACCAAGGCCCCCACCAAACCTTCGAATGACCAGATTGCTGCCGTGACGCCTCCCAACGAGCCTCCAGCTTCCCAAGCAAAGACACCGCAAGCACCAACCGTTCAACGGGAGCGCAAGAAGGTGGAAGCGGCCTTTCGCGACTGTGCCGATTGTCCGGAAGTGGTGAAGATCGCGGCGGGAAGTTTCGATATGGGGTCTCCGACTTGGGAGAAACGCCGTCGCAATAATGAGGGGCCGCTGCATAAAGTAAGGCTGCGCAATGCCTTTGCGATCGGTGTCTACGAGATTACCCGTGGCGAGTTCGCGCAGTTTGTGCGGGAGACGAGCTACCATGCGGCAAATCAGTGCCGAACCTTCGAGAACGGGACATGGGCCTTGCGGGAGGGACGCTCCTGGCAAAACCCTGGATTCAAACAGAAAGACGACGAACCTGCCGTCTGTGTCGCCTGGCGCGATGCCAAGGCTTATGTCGTTTGGCTTTCCAGAAAGGCGGGCCGGTCTTATCGACTGCCGTCTGAGGCTGAATGGGAATATGCGGCGCGGGCTGGAAATCCAGGCCCCTATTGGTTCGGGGAGTCGGTGGATGGGGGCGCACTTTGTGCCCATGGAAACGGCGCCGGGGCGGAGACCGGAATTCGAAACCGCAATGTCCGCTGCACCGATGAATACACCCAAACCGCCCCGGTTGGGGTTTTTGCTGCGAATAGCTATGGCTTACACGATGTCATTGGAAATGTCTGGGAGTGGGTCGAGGATTGTGGCGCCCCCAGCTATATTGGCGCGCCGGTCGATGGATCCCCGGCGGCTTTTGTGACCGGGGGCTGCAAGGGCAGGGTTTATCGCGGTGGCGGTTGGGCATCGATCCCGGCTGATCTGCGCAGTGCGGTACGCGGCGCAGATGCTGTCGTTGCGTCCCGGAACGAGCTGAAAGATATCCCGAAGTTTCTGCGGCGCATCATCGTCCAGATTCCGCGCGTTAACTTGGGCAATCGTGTGAAGGTCGATTTTGATATTCCTTCCAGCGATCGTGGGTTTCGCGTCGCACGTCCTTCATTCTGAGACTAGAACGAAATTTAGTCGTTCCCTATCACGGGACCTTCCATAAATTGGGCGTTTATCGCTAATTCCCGACTGCCGGTCACAAGGGAGAGCCTCTCCGAGGTTTGCCGAACACGAACGTCAGTTCGGCTTAATAAGAACAAAAATAATCCATATTTAGAAATAATTTCCGTAATGTTCTCACAAAATTCCGTGTTGCCGAGTGTTGATTACTTCACGTTCTCAATAAACGACTGCTTCGTTAGTGGCGTGGCACCTCAAATACCTGGATTCTCCAGGGTTTTACATGTGATCCCATTGACGAAACATTAAATACCATGATATCCCATAGAAACCCAAATAAGGGCATATTCGAACCATTCCGTCCCAATGGACAGCGCTCCGGGTGGGGCATTTGGATGGTTTGGGTGAGAAGGCGAGCGAAATGGCACTGTTCGCAGGCACATTCGAAAACAAGGTCGACGGCAAGGGACGTGTCTCTCTGCCGGCCGATTTTCGTGCCGAATTGCCGGAAGATGCCGGGCGCTTCGTCTATGTTTTCCCGTCGCCTAAGGATGATGCGCTGGAAGCATGCGATAAGCCTTTCCTAGAGCGGATGGCAGCCGCCATCGAGGAAGCGCCACTGTTCTCTGAGGAAGAGGATGATCTGGGGGCATCCATCATCGCACAGGCACGCAAGGCACAGATAGATGAGACCGGGCGGATAGTTCTGCCCAAAGACTTCATGGAATTTGCCGATATCTCCGGCAAGGCAGTCTTCGTGGGACGCGCGGCCCGTTTCCAGATTTGGTCTCCGGATCGCTTTGAGGCGCATGCGAAGAAGGCGCGCGAGCGGATGCGCGGGCGTACCCTCACCCTGAAACCGAAAGGGGGTGGGCAATGAGCGCTGCTATCCATCTGCCGGTTATGCGGGATGAGGTCGTCGCGGCCTTGAGCCCTGCAGAGGGGGAAACCTATCTCGACGGAACCTTTGGCGCGGGCGGGTATAGCCTCGCGATCCTAGAGGCGGCGAACTGTAATCTGATCGGCATTGATCGTGATCCGGAAGCACTGGCGCGCGGCGCCGACTTGGAGGCGCGCTTCGGCACGCGTTTCTCGCTGATCGGCGGTTGCTTCGGCGATATGGAGACCCTGCTGGCATCGCGCGGTGTTGATCGCCTGGACGGCGTGGCGCTCGACCTCGGTATGTCTTCACCGCAGATCGATCAGGCCGGTCGCGGGTTTTCATTCAAGAAAGACGGCCCCCTTGATATGCGGATGAGCCTGGAGGGCGCGTCTGCCGCAGATATCGTGAATAGCTGGCCCGAGGCGGATCTGGCGCGGGTCATCTGGGAATATGGGGAAGAACGCTTCAGTCGGCGTATTGCGCGATCCATCGTGGCTGCCCGTGCTGAGGAGCAGATTGAGACCACATCGAAGCTTGCGGAAATCGTTCGGTCTTCTGTGCCGCGACCGAAGGGTAACCCGCGTGATAGCATCGATCCTGCGACACGGACGTTCCAAGCCCTCCGCATTCAAGTGAATGATGAGTTGGGAGAGCTGGATCGTGGCCTCGCGGCGGCGGAACGGCTGCTTGCGCCCGGTGGGCGTTTGGTTGTTGTCTCCTTTCACAGTCTTGAGGATCGTCGCGTTAAGGCTTTCCTGCGCGCACGCTCTGGTCGGGCGGACCAAGGGTCCCGACACTTGCCGCCCAGCGCAACCGCGACCTCCGCTGCAACATTTGATCTGCCTTCTGGGCTGCCGGTTAAGCCGAGCGCCACGGAAGCATCACGCAACCCGCGCGCCCGCTCTGCCCGGCTTCGTTGGGCCGTTCGAACTGATGCAGTTCCTCACGGTGATGAGGGGAGGGCTGCGGCATGAGAGCGCTGATGATCGCAATCTGGGGCGTGCTCTTCCTGGCGACGGGATATGCCTTGTTCCATACGGCATTTCAGGTCTCTGACCTTGAGGATGAGCTGGCTGAACTCAATCGCGAGATTCTTGCGGAGCAAGAAAGCGTCCATGTGCTGGGCGCCGAATGGACCTACCTCAACAGACCTGACCGGATAGAGCAGCTTTCGAATACGCTGCTTCCGGAGTTGGAGCGGGTTCGACCTACACAGGTCATGCATTTGGAAGCATTACCCTTGAAACCTGAACCGGAGGAGGGCGAGGGCGGAGAAACCGATCCCGGGCCCATCTCCCGTTTCCTGGATGGCGCCGCAAAAGCGGTACCGGCAACCTGGAGGAGGACGTCAGAATGACTGCTCTTTTCGGAAAACTGTTTAAGAAATCCCGACGCGCGCCGTCGGGTTCAGAGTTTTCAGAGCGTCGTCGTGCCCAGCGTAACGGACGCATGTCAGCGATTGAGTGTCCCTCGCCACAGATGGACGGCGTCTTCCGGCAAGCTGTTGAGGTTGGTCGGACCCGGCTGATTATCACCGGTGCCGTGATGAGTGTCGCGTTTTTCGCGATTGGCGTCAGGCTGGTCGATTTCGCAGCGCTTGAGCGCCCGCGGGAGCCGCGAACGATCTCAGCGGTCAGTGCTGCGGAGGCGACGAAGGAACGGGCGGAGATCACGGATCGCAATGGCGTGGTGCTTGCCACCAGCTTGACGACGGTTGGTCTTTCCGCTGACCCGAAACGGATCCTCGACCCGGTTGAAACAGCTGAGAAACTTTCGCTCGTCCTGCCGGATCTTGATCGTTCGACGATCTTCTCGCGGATAACCAAAGATGCCGGCTTCGTCTGGCTACATCGCCAGTTGACGCCTCGGCAGCAAGCCGCAGTGAACCGGTTGGGGCTGCCGGGTCTGAATTTCCACTATGACGAAACGCGCGCCTATCCGCAGGGGCATTTGTTCTCTCACATCATCGGGTTCACCGATATCGACAATAACGGCCTGTCCGGTGTTGAGAAGTGGTTCGATTCGACCCTGCGGCGTTCCAAAGAACCACTGGCTTTGTCACTGGACAGCCGGATGCAGCACGCTGTCCGTCGGGAGCTTTCGAGCGCAATCGATACCTATAGCGCGCTTGGCGGGTCTGCGATTGTGCTGGATGCGAATTCCGCAGAAGTCATGGCGATGGTTTCTTTGCCGGATTTTGATCCAAACCGTCCGGCGGTCTCTCCCGAAAACAACCTCTTCAACCGCGCAACTCTCGGCGTATATGAGCTCGGCTCTACCTTCAAAATCTTCAATACCGCAATGGCGTTGGACAGCGGGATCGCGAGTATTGCGGATAGCTATGACGCGCGGGAGCCGATCAAAATCTCACGGTTCCGAATTCGCGATTACCACGCTAAGAACCGGGTTCTGACAATTCCTGAAATCTTCATCTATTCGTCCAATATCGGCTCTGCGAAAATGGCGATAGAGGTTGGCCCAGCCGGGCAGAAGGAATTCATGAAGAAACTCGGGTTGCTTGATCCCCTGGCGATTGAGCTGCCGGAAAGCGGTAGCCCGCAATATCCGGACAAATGGAGCCCGATCAGCACCATGACGATCTCTTACGGTCATGGGATCTCGGTCACGCCGTTGCATCTGACGGCTGGTGTCGCGGCGATGGTAAATGGTGGGATCCGGCGTGAGCCCAGCTTGGTGAAGCGGACGGAACCCGTGAAAGGCCGCCGGATCCTCGGGCCGGATGTGTCCGACACCATGCGCCGATTGATGCGGCTCAACACCTTGGAAGGCTCAGGCGGTCGTGCAGATATTCCGGGCTATCTTGTTGGCGGCAAGACCGGCACAGCGGAGAAACCAGGGACACGGGGTTATCAACGCAAGGCTTTGATTTCCTCATTCGTCGGGGCCTTTCCGATGAATGATCCTCGTTACATCGTTTATGTGGTGCTGGATGAACCGAAAGGCACCAAGGAAACCCACGGTTACGCTACCGGCGGCTGGGTCGCAGCCCCTTCCGTTGGTGCGATCATCGAGGCGATTGCGCCCATGGCGGCAATTTCTCCTCAAGAAGAGAACGCGCCTTCGGTTCGTCAGGCGCTTGCCTTTGAAATGCCCGAAGTTGATCCGAAAAAGAATCGTCGGGTCGCCGCCGCTTTCGGTGCGGACTGAACGACAAAAGGAGTGAGGTAAAAAGAACGGAAATGGTGGACGCGAAAGATCTACTCGCAAACCTGCCAATCACGGGCCTTACAGCGGACAGCAGAGATGTCCGTCCAGGCTATCTTTTTGCCGCATTGCCGGGCAGCCAGGTCGATGGCGTTGCCTTTATCCCGCAGGCTTTGGACAAAGGAGCCATTGCGGTTCTTGCCCCGCCGAGTGTAACGGAAGCCGATTTGGGAGGCCGCGCGGCCTTGATCCGGGATGAGAACCCGCGCCGCCGATTTGCCAGGCTTGCCGCGCGGTATTTTGATCGTCAACCAAGTGTCATGGTGGGTGTGACCGGGACTAATGGGAAAAGCTCCGTTGTAACCTTTGCCCGTCAGCTTTGGGCACATGCCGGTTTGAAGGCAGCCAGTATAGGAACGCTCGGCATAGAAGGTCCCGGCTATGAAGGGGGCGGCGGTTTGACGTCGCCTGAGCCTGCAGCGTTGCACGCCGCGCTAGCCGAAATGGCGGGTAAGGGGATCGATCACGCGGCCATTGAGGTATCCAGCCACGGGCTCGACCAGCACCGCGTGGACGGGGTGCGCTTCCAGGCGACAGCGTTCACAAATCTTTCCCGCGATCACCTTGATTATCATAAGACGATGGAAGCCTATCGCGCGGCCAAGTTTCGGTTGTTCGATGAACTTCTGCCGGAAACTGGTGTGGCGGTACTGAATGCGGGCAGCGAAGAATATCCGGCGCTGGCTGATCTCTGTCGGGGACGAGGATTGTCCGCACTGTCCTATGGCATTCGCGCTGGCGATATCCATTGCCCGAAAGCAGAAACCATGGGCGATGGGTTCGAGCTGGAACTTTCTATTCATGGTGAGCGGCATAAGGCGGATCTGCCGCTTCCCGGCGCGTTTCAGGTGGAAAACATTCTGGCCGCTCTCGGACTCTATGTTTCGACCGGCGGGCGGGCTGGAATCGCCTGTGAGAATCTAAGCCGCCTCACTGGGGTGCGCGGCCGACTTCAGTTGGCCGCACGTACGCGCCACGGCGCCCGCGTTTATGTAGACTACGCCCATACACCGGGTGCGATGGAAACTGTTCTAAAGGCGTTGCGGCCTCATGTGTCGGGGCGCCTATGCATTGTATTCGGCGCGGGCGGCGATCGTGATCCAGGAAAGCGTCCAATGATGGGCGCGGTTGCTAAGGATTTCGCGGACTTCGCCATCGTGACGGACGACAATCCCCGTACAGAGGAGCCGGCGGAGATTCGGCGCCAAGTCATGGCTGCCTGCCCTGACGCCGTCGATATCGGCGACCGGCGCCTGGCGATCTGGGAAGCTATGAAGCAATTGAAATCCGGTGACGTTCTTGTCGTTGCCGGCAAAGGGCATGAACCGGGTCAGTCCATTGGCGGGAAAGTCCTGCCCTTCGACGATGTGTCGGAGGTTGAGGCTGCCCTTACCGATCTGGAAAGAGGGGGCGCGGCATGACCGAACAACGCCCGATCCTTTGGAGTGCGGCGGAAGTGGGCCGTGCACTCGGCTTTCCTGGGGAGGCCGGGGGTTGGGCGGCGCGGGGTGTCTCCATCGATAGCCGCTCGGTTGAGCCTGGTGACCTGTTCATCGCGTTGTCGGGCCCCAATCATGACGGCAATGACTATGTTGCAGATGCGCTTGCAAAAGGTGCTGTGGCGGCAATTGCAAGCCGTGATGATGGGTTGTCTCCTGTCCTGGTCGTTTCGGATACGATGGAAGCATTAGAGACGCTCGCCCTTACTGCACGCGACAGAAGCAACGCACGGATTGCGGCTGTGACGGGTTCTGTTGGCAAGACGGGTACCAAGGAAACGCTGGCCTTGGCGCTTGGCAAGTTGGGGCGCGTGCACAAGACGACGGGGAACCTCAACAATCACATCGGATTGCCACTGACGCTTTGTCGGATGCCGGCAGATACCGAGTTTGGTGTCTTTGAGCTGGGCATGAACCATGCCGGTGAGCTTACCGATTTGTCGCGAATGCTGAGGCCGGATGTCTCTATCATCACAACGGTAGAGGCGGTGCATCTGGAATTCTTCGATGGCATCGAAGCAATCTGCGACGCCAAATGTGAGATATTCAAAGGGATGGATGCCGCCGGGGCAGCCGTGATCAATGCTGACCATCCATTACAAGCACGAATGGTCGCCGCAGCGCGCTCCATGGGCATCACACGGATCCTTGATTTCGGCACGAAGCCGGATACATCGGTGCGGTTGATTGATCATTCGCTCTATGCGGCTTGCAGTGCCGTGACAGCGGAAGTTGATGGACAGATCATCGATTACTGTCTGGGGGCGCCCGGGATTCATTGGGTGATGAACAGCCTGTCGGTCCTGGCGGCGGTTAAGGCCCTTGGCGCCGATCCAGTCGCGACATCTGCCGCCTTCTCAGAAATTCGCGCACCGAGAGGGCGCGGGGCCTTGATCCGAGTGCCGCTTGGCGGTGATGCGCATATTTCAATGGTCGATGAAAGCTATAACGCAAGCCCGGCATCTGTGCGGGCTGCTATCTCCGTTCTTGCAAATGCGAAGCCGGGTCCGGGCGGTAAACGGGTTCTTGTCCTGGGCGATATGTTGGAGCTTGGCCCTGAGGCCGAAGCGCTGCATGTGTCCCTGCGCGATGACATTGAGGCTTCGGATATCGATGTCGTTCACTGCTGTGGACCGAACATGACTGCGCTGCACAAGGCTTTGCCGGAAAAGGTTCAGGGCTGCAGTGCGATGGAAAGCGCGGATTTGGCGGGCGCTGTCGCAGCATCTTTGGGGGCGGGTGACCTCATCACGGTCAAAGGATCGCTTGGGAGCCGCATGGCTGCCGTCGTTTCGGCAATCGAAGCGCTGGGCGAATAGGGGGATATCGATAAATGTTGCACAGCCTACTTTCCCCCCTTGCCGAAGACATGCAGTTCTTCAACCTGTTCCGTTATCTGACATTCCGGACCGGCGGCGCAGTGATGACCGCCTTGTTGATCAGCTTCCTGCTGGGGCCGCGCGTGATCGATTGGCTGAAGTCCAAACAGGGCGGCGCCAGCAATATTCGCGAAGATGTACCGGACACGCATTTGAAGAAGGCTGGGACGCCGACCATGGGTGGGTTCCTGATCTTGGTCGCCCTGGTCGGCTCGACACTGCTGTGGTCCGATCTGTCCAATCCCTATGTCTGGATTGTGATGATGGTGACGCTTGGGTTCGGTGGGATCGGCTTTGCGGATGACTATCTGAAGCTAACCAAGCGGAATTCTAAAGGCCTGCCCGGACGGTTGAAGCTTCTGGGCCAGACTGTGATTGGAATTTCGGCGGCCTATTGGTTCGTGGCAGTAACGCCGGAGCCACTATCGACCAGCTTGAGCCTCCCCTTCTTCAAGGATGTGTTGGTACAGCTCAGCTGGTTCTTCATTCCCTTCGCCTTGTTTGTCATGGTCGGTGCGTCCAACGCGGTGAACCTGACGGACGGTTTGGACGGCCTTGCGATTGTGCCGGTGATGATTGCAGCCGCCTGCTTTGGGTTCATAGCCTATCTGGTCGGTAACTCGGTCTATGCGGGCTATCTGCAAATCAACTACATCGCCGGAACGGGCGAACTCTCCGTCATTTGCGGGGCGATCCTGGGCGCCGGGTTAGGTTTCCTTTGGTACAATGCACCACCGGCAATGGTCTTTATGGGCGACACAGGTTCGCTGTCCCTCGGCGGGACCTTGGGCGCCATGAGCGTGATTACCAAGCATGAGATTGTGCTCGCCATCATCGGCGGCCTGTTCGTGTTGGAAACCGTATCTGTCATCGTCCAAGTGCTGTCCTTCAAGCTGACCGGCAAGCGCGTTTTCGCCATGGCACCTTTGCACCATCACTTCGAAAAGAAGGGCTGGGCGGAGCCCACTATCGTTATTCGTTTCTGGATCATTGCCGCGATTTTGGCGCTGATCGGCCTATCAACCTTGAAGCTGAGATAGGGCGAAGCGGATGACGATCACGGTTGATAGATATGCTGGAAAGCGAGTCTGGGTCGTTGGCCTGGGCCGGTCCGGCTTGTCGACAGCCAAGGCGTTGGCTCAAGGGCACGCGGATGTCCTTTGCTGGGACGATAACCCCAAAACGCGGGAAGTTGCAGAAGCAGCCGGCTTCACCCTGTCCGACCCGACCGCAGTTGATGCGTTGAACGACGCTGTTGCCTTGTTCCTGTCCCCGGGAATTCCGCATACCTATCCGACACCTCACCCTGCAGCGGCGGCGGCTAAGCAAGCCAGATTGCCAATCTTGGGCGATGTCGAACTGTTGCTGAAGACTGTTCCCGAAACGCGCGTTGTCGCAATCACCGGCACGAACGGTAAATCCACAACGACAGCGCTGATCGGGCATGTCCTGAAAGAAGCGGGCCGAAAGGTCGCCGTTGGTGGCAATCTCGGCTACCCGGTTCTGGATCTGCCGAAGCTCGAAGAAGACGGCATCTATGTTCTGGAGCTTTCGTCCTACCAACTGGAGCTTTGCCCTGAAGCAAGTTTCGATATCGCTGTCCTACTGAATATCGGGAACGATCATCTCGACAGGCATGGTGGTATGGATGGCTATGTCGCGGCAAAGGCGCGGGTTTTTGAGACAGGCTCTGCCGTGCCGATTGCGCGATCAGACGCTCTGGCCGCTGTTGTCGGGATTGATGATGACCGCTGTGCCGGAATTGCGGAAGCCGTGACGAATGGCCCGCGCCGTGTTGTGCCGATCTCTGGTGAAACGCTGATCAGTGGTGGCGTCTGTGGCCATGCAGGCCGGCTGATCAATGACATGGAGGGCGAACAGGTCGCTGTCGTTACCCTCGCGGATTTGGAAACGCTTCCCGGCGATCACAATGCCCAGAATGCAGCAGCCGCAACGGCAGTCTGTCGCTTGTTGGGCCTGTCGGATGAGGAAATCGCGGCAGGGCTTCAAAACTTCCCAGGACTACCGCATCGCCAGCAACGCGTGGCGAAGTTGGATGGCATCCTGTTCGTCAATGATTCAAAGGCGACAAATGCAGAAGCCGCTGCAAAAGCGCTAGCCAGTTATCCAGCGATCTACTGGATCGCCGGCGGCTTGGGCAAAGACGGCGGATATGAGTGCCTGAACCCTTATCTGGCGAACATCCGGCATGCATTTTTGATAGGGGATGCGGCAGGCGATATCGCGCAAGCGTTGGACGGCAAAGTCACGACAACCCGGTCGGAAACCATCGATCGGGCGGTAGATGACGCTTTCGCCCATGCGCTGAGGGAAGGGGAGCGTGATGCGGTTGTGCTGTTGTCGCCTGCTTGTGCCTCCTTCGATCAATTCAAGAATTTTGAGCTTCGCGGCTGGGCGTTCTGTCGTCTGGTTGCGGCTCTGCCGGGAAGGGAACGCCAATTGCTGGCCGATATTCCCGCCGATAGAGAGGAAGCGGCCTGATGGCGATCGCACGGAACGATACCTCTGTTCTGGGCCGGTGGTGGTGGACCGTCGACAAGATGACGCTCGTCTGCCTGATCGCGCTCGCTGTCATCGGATTGCTGCTGACCGCGACCGCCAGTCCATCGGTCGCTGAGCGCATTGGGGCGACACCGCTGCATTTCGTGAAGAAGCAGGCAATTCTGTTGGTGCCGGCGCTTGTCCTGATGATCGGGGTGTCTCTGATGGAGCCACGCAGCGTCCGGCGATTGGCCTTGATGGTGCTCGGCGGTGCAATCGTTTTGTTGATTGGAACCCTGTTCCTGGGCGCAGAGATCAAAGGGGCGACCCGCTGGATTTCGATTGCCGGCTTTACCATTCAGCCTTCTGAATTTGCGAAACCGGCATTTGCTGTTTCCGTCGCCTGGGTTCTGTCAGCCCGCCGGTTGGGAGAGGAAGTGCCTGGCTATGCGCTGTCCTGCGTCCTTTATATGGGCGTTGTCGGGTTGCTGTTGCTGCAGCCTGATGTCGGGCAAGCGGCGGTTGTCAGCGCCATCTGGTTTGTGCAGCTCTTCCTAGCAGGCTTGCCGATGTTGCTGGTGGCCATCATGGCTGCTGTTGGCGTTTGTGGTCTGATCGGCGCCTATTATGTCTTCCCGCATGTCCAAAGCCGGATCGACCGATTTCTGGATCCGGCGGCGGGCGATAGCTATCAGATCGACCGCGCCCGCGAGGCTTTCATGAATGGCGGTATCTTCGGCCGGGGACCGGGAGAGGGTGTGGTGAAAAACCACCTGCCGGATGGCCATGCCGATTTCATCTTCGCCGTGGCGGGGGAGGAGTTCGGTCTTCTCGTCTGTTTGGTGATTGTCGGCATGTTCGCCTTTGTCGTCCTGCGTGGTATGGCGCGGGTTCTGCAGGAAAATGATTTGTTCGCAGTTATCGCGGCGACTGGGTTGCTGGTGCAATTCGGCCTGCAGGCGCTAATCAATATGGCATCGACCCTCAGCCTGATCCCGACCAAGGGCATGACCTTGCCCTTCATAAGCTATGGTGGATCGTCCCTGCTGGCCTTGGCGCTTGGCATGGGCATGTTGTTGGCCCTAACCAGACGCCGCGCTGGCGGGATGGGAGGGTGATTGGATGAGCGCGCCAATTGTCATCGCAACCGGTGGAACCGGCGGTCATGTTTTCCCAGCCCAGGCTCTGGCGGGTGAATTGACCACCCGTGGCCGACGATTGGTGCTGGTTACGGACAGCCGGGGCGATGCCTATCATGGACCGCTCGGCAGCCTGGAAACCTACACGATCAGTGCGGCTGGTGTCTCCGGAAAGAGTATCGGGCAACGGATCGGTGCCGTGGTGAAACTGGCCCGTGGCTTCTTCCAGGCCCGCGCCCTGCTGCGCCGAATTGGCCCGGCGGCGGCGGTCGGCTTCGGTGGCTACCCATCGATTCCAACCATGATGGCGGCCACAGGAATTCGGGGCCTTCGCACCGCCATTCATGAACAGAACGCCGTCTTGGGTCGGGCTAACAGACTACTGGCCGCCCGTGTCGATCGGATCGCACTTAGTTTTGAAAGCACCTCGGAACTCGACCAGGAAGACAGGAGCAAAGCGATCTGGACCGGCAACCCGGTTCGTGAAGAGATCGCTGCGCTGGCGAATAACGACTATTCCGCCCCGACGAATGACGGGCCGCTGCGCGTGCTTGTACTCGGCGGATCGCAAGGGGCACAAATCTTGGGTGAGGTCGTGCCGGCGGCGATTAATGCCCTGCCGGAAGCGTTGCGTCAGCGGGTCGTGGTGGATCAGCAAGTGCGCGAAGAACAGTTGGCTGAAGTGCGCCGCGCCTATGAAGGGGCCGGCATTCGCTGCGATGTTCGCCCCTTCTTTGATGACATGCCGACCCGGCTGCGCACGGCGCATTTGATGGTTGGTCGGGCCGGTGCCTCGACAATGGCAGAGCTGACGACCGTTGGCCTGCCGGCGATCCTGGTCCCCTATCAATATGCCGTAGATGATCACCAGACAGCCAACGCGGCGCGCCTGTGCGATGCGGCGGGCGCTTGGATGATCCCGCAGGCGGATATGACACCGGAAACCCTTTCAGCCCGGCTGGAGCAGTTGCTCGGCAGCCCGGCAGTCCTGGCCAGTGCGGCGGCGGCATCTGCCCGGATTGGCATGCCGGAAGCAACCCGGCGCCTTGCGGATATGGTTGAGGCCCTGATCGGAAACGATGACACAGCCGGGACTACCTCGGCGGCTGAAAAAGAAAACAAGGAGGCCGCAGCATGATGCGGATGCCCCTCACAATCGGTCGACTTCACTTCGTCGGGATCGGCGGGATCGGCATGTCCGGCATTGCGGAGATCATGGTCAATCTGGGCTATGAGGTCAGCGGCTCCGACATGGCGGAAAACGCCAATGTAAAGCGCCTGCGAGAGCTCGGTATTGATGTGACGGTCGGCCACCGTGCTGCGAATGTGGAAGGCGCCGCTGTGTTGGTCGTCTCCACCGCTGTGAAAGCGGATAACCCGGAGCTTCTTGCTGCGCGCGACGCCATGATACCGGTTGTTCGACGGGCGGAGATGCTGGCGGAATTAATGCGCCTGAAATGGTCTATCGCAATCGGCGGCACGCACGGCAAGACGACGACGACATCCCTGTTCGCGCGGATGCTGGAGACCGCCGGCATGGACCCGACCGTCGTCAATGGCGGGATCATCAATGCCTATGGAACAAATGCCCGTCTCGGTAAAGGCGATTGGCTCGTCGCGGAAGCTGATGAGAGCGATGGGACATTCATCAAGCTGCCGGCGACCATCGCTGTGGTCACGAATATCGATCCGGAGCATATGGATCACTATGGAGATTTCGATGTCCTGCGTGCGGCTTTCCTGACTTTCGTTCAGAACCTGCCGTTCTATGGCTTCGCCATGCTCTGCATTGATCACCCGGAAGTGCAGGCGCTGATTGGTCGGATCGAAGACCGTCGCGTTGTGACTTATGGATTAAGCCCCCAGGCGGAAGTCCGCGCCATCAATATCGAAGCGGGCAGTGGCGGGTTCCGCTTTGATGTGTCCGTTGCGATGCGCAGCCAACCGGAACGCATTATCGAGAATGTGACCCTGCCCATGCATGGCGAGCACAATGTTCAGAATGCCTTAGCCGCCATCGGTGTCGCCATCGAAATGGGGATCGAGGATGATAAGATCCGGGAAGCCCTGGATGGCTTTGAGGGTGTGAAACGGCGGTTCACGAAGACCGGTGAATGGAATGGTGTGACTGTAATCGATGACTATGGTCACCACCCGGTTGAGATTTCCGCTGTCCTGAAGGCAGCGCGACAGGCCAGCAGTGGTTCTGTCATCGCTGTTGTCCAGCCGCATCGTTACTCGCGCTTGAACGATCTGTTCGAAGAATTCTGCGGCTGCTTCAATGATGCCGACACTGTCCTGGTCGCCCCTGTGTTTGCTGCAGGGGAAGAACCGATTGAAGGCGCTGGCCGGGATGCCTTGGTGCAAGGCTTGAAGGCGCGCGGGCATCGGGCTGTCAGCGCAATTGATGGGCCGGATGATTTGGTCCCCGCTGTCAGAGGCATCGCCTCTTCCGGTGATCTGGTCGTTTGCCTTGGGGCGGGCTCTATCACCCAATGGGCAAATGCATTGCCGGAAGACCTGGCCAAGAGCGGTAAGGTGGGAGGGGGCTCATGAGCGCATTCCCGTCAACTGATCTGATCAACAGACTGCCACGGGTGCGCGGGCGCTACACCGCAGATGCGTCTATGGCCAAGGTGACATGGTTCCGCGTCGGCGGTCCGGCTGAAGTCCTCTACAAACCCGCTGACCTGGATGATCTTCAGGTATTCTTGCGCGGTAAGCCGTCCGACGTGCCGGTAACGGTTATGGGCGTCGGCTCCAACACTCTGGTGCGGGACGGCGGTATTACCGGCGTTGTCATCCGGCTGGGCGGTGGTTTTGCGGACATCGCAGTCGATGATGCCAGCGCAACGGTTCACGCAGGCGCGGCCGCTTTGGATGCCAATGTCTCCAAGACCGCCGCGAACCATTGTCTCAAAGGATTGGAATTCTATTCCGGCATACCGGGCACGGTTGGCGGGGCGCTGCGGATGAATGCCGGGGCCTATGGCCGGGAAACAAAGGATTTGTTGGTCGAAGCCCGGGTGCTGGACCCGCGCGGCGAACTGCATCATCTGACGCCAGCGGATATGGGGTTTTCTTATCGTCATTGCTCCGTGCCGACGGATTGGATCTTCGTTGGTGCGACATTCAAGGCTGAACCGGGTGTGCGTGCGGAAATCTTCGAGCGGATGGAAGAGATTCAACGCGCCCGCTCCACCAGCCAACCGATCCGCAGCCGGACCGGCGGCTCCACCTTCAAGAATCCTGAAGGGGCAAGTGCCTGGCGGTTGATTGATGACGCTGGATGCCGTGGCTTGATGATCGGCGCGGCGCAGGTTTCCGACCAGCATTGCAATTTCCTGATCAACACAGGTGGCGCGACCGCCTCTGACTTGGAAGCGTTGGGGGAAGAAGTCCGTCGCCGTGTAAAGGAAACCAGCGATACGGAATTGAACTGGGAAATCAGACGGATCGGGAGGGCACTATCATGACGAAACGGGTTGCCGTCCTAATGGGGGGATGGTCTGCCGAACGGGACGTCTCGCTCGTCTCGGGCACGGAATGCGCCGATGCGCTGGAACGTGCCGGCTATGATGTCACGCGCATTGATCCGCCACGGGATTTGGCAGCATTTGCCGATGCTCTTTCCCCGGCGCCGGATGTCGTATTCAACGCCCTGCATGGCCGATGGGGTGAAGATGGCACGATACAGGGGCTCCTGGATATTATGGCCATTCCCTATACCCACTCCGGTCAACTGGCCTCGGCCATCGCAATGGATAAGCCGATGGCGCTATCACTGTGCCGATCCGTTGGTGTGCCCTGTGCGGAAGGGCAGGAGATCGGTATTGAGGATTTGGCTAAGGGCGATCCCATGCCGCGCCCTTATGTGCTGAAACCAGCACGCGAAGGATCCTCGGTCGGTGTCTATGTTGTACTTGAAGGCTCAAACGGCCCTGATGTATCCGGCTGGACTTTCGGTGGTGCGCTCGTTGAAGAATATATCCCGGGTCGGGAGATCACTGTTTCCGTCATGGCGGGAAAGGCGATGTCGGTGACGGAGCTGCGCCCCAAAGAAGGCTTCTATGATTATGAAGCCAAATATACAGACGGCAAAACGGAGCATCTAATCCCCGCGCCGTTGCCTAAAGACATCTTTGATCAGGCCATGGATTATGCCGAACGCGCACACAAAGTGCTCGGTTGCCGTGGCGTGTCCCGATGCGATTTTCGATATGACGATGATACGAACCGGTTGGTGTTCTTGGAACTCAATACCCAGCCGGGGATGACGTCGCTCAGCCTTGTGCCAGAGCAGGCGTTACAAATCGGCATGAATTTTGAACAGCTTGTAAGTTGGATGGTGGAGAACGCGGCATGCGACGCGTAGAGAAAGAAAAGAAGACGAGAGGGCGGAAGCCCGTATCCCGGACCAATTGGGCCGCTGTTTTCCTGCGCCCAAAGGCTATTCTTAGCGGTTGTGCACTTCTGGCCTTGGCTTTCGCCGGTGCCGGGGGCGCATGGATGTGGCGGTCGGGCATGATCACGAATATGGCCCAGTCGGCACGCTCAGAATTTTTTGCCGCAACGGCAGAAACCGGCCTAGCGGTTCGCGCCGTCTATGTTGAAGGGCGCAAAGAAACGTCACGAAATGACCTGATCGTTGCGCTGGGTACCAATGTCGGCGCCCCGATCCTTGCCTTTGACCCTGCTGCAGCACGCGAACGTGTGGAGGCTCTCGGCTGGGTAAAGCGCGCATCCGTTGAACGTCGGCTGCCGGGTGTCGTCCATCTGCGCATTGAAGAACGGACAGCTGTGGCAATCTGGCAGCGTGATGGGCGTCATGTTTTGATTGATGCGGATGGTGTGGAGATCGGCGAGCAGGACGTGAACCGTCATCGCCATCTGAAGCTTGTCGTGGGCCCGGATGCACCGCGCCATGTCATGCCGTTGTTGAAAGCCCTGGAGGCCGAAGATGAACTTGCCGACCGGGTCGTCGCGGCCCAGCGCGTAGGTGAGCGCCGCTGGAACCTTCGCCTGGACAGCGGGATCGATATCCGGCTGCCGGAGGGGGACATGCTCAATGCGTGGCGACGGCTCGCCGGTTTGGAGCGCGACCACGGCATCCTGCGGCGCGCAATTGAGACAATCGACTTGCGACAACCCGACCGATTGATCGTACGCATGACAAAAGACGGAACCATGGAGATTGAGCACCGGCGGAAAGAAGCCGCGGATGCTGAAGAAACGTGATCCGAAGAGTTAAACCCTAGAGACCGGAGTACCCCTGAAAGTGTCCGCTAATCGCACAATTGCAGCTCTCGACGTCGGTTCGACGAAAGTGAGCTGCTTCATCGCAGAAGCAAGCGATGCGGGACGTCTGCGCGTTACCGGCATGAGTCATCATGCCAGCGCCGGCGTCAAAAACGGTATTGTCACCGACATGGATGCTGCCTATCGGGCGATCCTGGCGGCAGTCCACCAGGCCGAGCAGATGGCTGGGGGAGAGACAATTTCGGATGTCGTCGTTTCTGTCGGCGGAGTCCATCCCAAAAGTGCCAGTGTTCGCCGCGAAATGGTCATCGGTGGCGGTGCAATCAAGGATGCGGACGTCCGCCGCCTGTTGGAGGATGCACGCAATTCCGTCGGCCTGGGCGATGATATGCTGCTACACGCAATTCCGGCGGGCTACAGTGTCGATGGAGGCCCCTTGCTACGCGAACCCCGGGCAATGCATGGCCAATCGCTGGGCGTTCGGATGCAGGTCGTGACGGCGGCGCGCAGCCCGGTCCAGAACCTGGCAAACTGTGTCTTGCAATGTCACTTGAAGATTCAAGACTTCGCACTTTCCAGCTATGCGGCTGGTCTCTCGTCCCTCGTTGAAGATGAACGGGATCTGGGTGCAATCGTGATTGATATGGGCGGCGGCACGACCTCCTTCTCCGTCTTCTTTGAAGGATCGGCGGTTTATAGCGATGCTATTCCCGTTGGCGGTTTGCATGTAACCGCTGATATCGCGCGTGGTCTGTCGACACCGGTCAATCAGGCCGAGCGGTTGAAGAACCTTTTCGGAAGCGCGATCCCGGCACCTTCGGACGCACGCGAAATGATCGATGCGCCGCAGGTGGGCGAAGATGCCGATACAGTCCCGAACCGGGTGCCAAAGAGCTATCTGGTCTCGATCATCCAGCCCCGCATTGAAGAAACCTTTGAGTTGGTGCGCGATAAGCTTGATGCAACGGGAGGCGCGGGACGCGCCGGGCATCGGGTTGTTCTGACCGGCGGTGCAAGTCAGTTGCCGGGTGTCAGGGATACAGCCGCGCGCATCCTAGGCAAGCAAGTGCGCCATGGGCGCCCCTTGGGCATAACCGGATTGGCGGAAGCAACCGGCGGTCCAGGATTCGCCGTCGCGGCGGGCCTGTTAAGCTTTGCGGTCGATGATCGTGGCGAAGCGCGCGCGGCAAAGGCTCGCGAACCAGCACGAGGCGGCATCATGCGTCGTATGGGCGGGTGGCTCCGAGAAAATTTCTGATTCCGTTTCGTTCTGTCGTAAAAGGTGTATCTGATTGAAATAATTCGATCTCCCGAATCGGCACGACGATGCCTGTGGAAAAAAATGAACGAATCATCACTAAACACTTGCGAATAATGCCGAATCACGGCGAATTCTAACCAACCAAGGAGGTCACGATGTCACTGACGATTAAAGCGCCCGACGCGACCCACGATCTGAAGCCACGGATCGTTGTCGTTGGTGTCGGCGGGGCCGGCGGAAACGCCGTCAACAATATGATCCGCTCCAACCTCGAAGGGGTGGAGTTTGTCGTTGCGAACACCGACGCCCAGGCGCTTTCCCATGCGGATGCCGAACGCCGGATTCAGCTGGGAGCTGAGCTGACCAAAGGCCTTGGCGCCGGCGCGAAACCGGAAATCGGGCGCGAAGCTGCCGAGGAAAGCTTGGATGACCTCCTAGAACACCTCAGCGGTGCAAACATGGTTTTCATCACCGCCGGTATGGGCGGTGGAACCGGAACCGGTGCGGCCCCTGTGATCGCACAGGCTGCGCGGGAAGTTGGCGTTCTGACGGTCGGTGTCGTGACCAAACCGTTCCAGTTCGAAGGCACGCATCGGATGCGGTCCGCAGAACAGGGGATTGAAGAGCTTCAGCAGTATGTTGATACGCTGATCATCATCCCGAACCAAAACCTGTTCCGGGTTGCCAACGAGAAGACGACATTCGCTGATGCCTTCAAAATGGCGGATGACGTGCTTTATTCCGGTGTGCGCGGCGTGACCGACCTGATGGTGATGCCGGGTCTCATCAACCTCGACTTTGCTGATATTCGCACAGTGATGGGCGAAATGGGTAAAGCGATGATGGGCACGGGCGAAGCCTCCGGCGAAGATCGCGCGACGGCAGCCTCTGAAGCGGCAATCTCTAACCCGCTGCTGGAAGATGCCAGCATGCGAGGCGCGCGCGGCGTTTTGATCAACATCACCGGCGGCGCCGACATGACGCTGTTTGAAGTCGATGAAGCTGCCAACCGCATCCGCCAGGAAGTTGATGCGGACGCGAATATTATCTTCGGATCGACCTTCGATGAAAGCCTGGAAGGCATGATGCGTGT
>SPJV01000192.1 GCA_006844765.1 Alphaproteobacteria bacterium
TTATTGCCAATCCGAGCCTCATGATAAATGGCACGTCCGTCGATGCCGGTACCATTACGCCGGCCCTGATTGCGGACACGCTGCATGAAGCGGAAGAAGTCGAAGCGAATGTCGCCTCCGGCTATCACGCCATTGAGTTTCTGCTCTGGGGGCAGGATTTGAACGGCACCGGGGCTGGTGCCGGTATGCGTCCGGCCAGCGATTTTGACACGGCAAATTGCACGGTCGGCAATTGCGACCGTCGGGCTCAGTATCTGAAAGCGGCAACGACACTTCTCATCGCGGATCTCGAAGAGATGGTGGGAAATTGGAAAGATGGCGGGGCGGCTCGCACGGCCTTGACCGATGATCCGCAGGTTGGCCTTTCGATTATCCTAACCGGTATGGGCTCGCTCTCTTATGGTGAGGTCGCCGGTGAGCGGATGAAGCTTGGCCTGTTGCTGCATGATCCGGAAGAAGAGCATGATTGCTTTGCGGATAACACGCACAATTCGCACTACTTCGATCAGATCGGCATTCGCAATGTCTATACCGGAACATATCGCCGCGTTGATGGTCGCGTTGTATCCGGGCAGGCAATTGCGGATATGGTCGCAGCCAAAGACTCCGCGATTGATGCGGAACTGCGCGGGAAGCTGGATCAAACTGTGACCGCGATGGCGGTCATGAAGGCCCGGGCTGAATCGATCGAAGCCTATGACCAAATGATCGGTGAAGGGAATGCTGCCGGAAACGCAGTTGTTCAGGCGGCGATTGACGGGCTTGTCGATCAGACCCGGTCGATTGAGCGGGCTGTTGCATTGCTCGGCCTCTCGGCTATTGAGTTTGAAGGGTCGGACAGTTTGGATAATCCGAACTCGGTCTTCGAATAAGGGGCTAGGGGAAGCGGTCTGTTGGCTGCTTCCCTATCTCTCTGCGGTTCATTTTATGGTGTTTCAAATGCATTGGCAGCATGGTCGGCGCGGTACGTTCTGTGCCGTTTTTGGTTTTTTGGGTCTCCTGACAAGCACAATATCGGTCGCTGCGGCGGAGTTGTCTCACCGGGAAGACTTGTCTGTGGAGGACCGGGCGCGTGTTGTCTCTGTGACCGCGGCGCCATCGGATTTTGAGAAACCGGAACCGTTCGAAGCGATGTCGGGAGGGGCGGCAACCTCCAGGGCAACGCCGAACCGGGACGCCTTCTCACAGTCTTCAGCCAATCTGGATTTTGAAGATGAACTTACCTTCAAACTTGGGAACGGCCTGTTCCGGAAGCTGTGGGTTTCTTCTCCCTCTTCGACCCAGGCATCGGATGGACTAGGCCCCCTCTTTAACGCCCGGTCTTGTCAGCGCTGCCACTTGAAGGATGGGCGCGGCCATCCACCCGCAAGCCTGTCGGATAGCGCCGTTTCCATGCTGATGCGCTTGTCAGTCCCACCCCGAACCGCAGAAGAGAAGGCGGCCTTTGCGCGCGGGATCATTCATCGGGTGCCGGAGCCAACCTATGGCGGGCAACTGCAGGATCATGCGGTCCAGGGCATTCCATCTGAAGGGCGCATACAGGTTGACTACGAGGACCATACTGTAACACTGGCGAGGGGCGAGCAGGTTTCGCTGCGAAAACCGACCTATCGCATTGTTGATTTGGGTTATGGTCCTTTGGATCCGGAGGTGATGATCTCCCCCCGTATCGCGCCGCAGATGATCGGTCTCGGTCTTTTGGACGCTGTCCATCCAGGCGACATCATCGCCCTTGCGGACCCAAATGATTCCGATGGCGATGGTGTGTCAGGGCGTATCAGCCGCGTTTATGACTCAATTTCTGGAACCATGACGATTGGGCGCTTTGGTTGGAAAGCCAATACCCCCAGTGTCCAGGTTCAAAGCGCAGAAGCTTTCAATGGCGATATCGGGATATCCTCCCCCCTCGTCAAATCGGCGGCTGGGGATTGTACGCCGGCGCAAGAAGCATGTTTGGCTTTGCCCGATGGCGTTCAAGCCCGTTTGGGTGACAGCGAAGCGCCGGATCCGGTGCTCGATCTCGTCGTATTCTATTCCGCCAATCTCGCCGTGCCGGCACGTCGCGACGTCAGCGACCCGACCGTGTTGCGGGGCAAGGCGCTGTTTCACGCTGCCGGTTGTGCAGCCTGTCATACACCCAAATTCGTGACCCGCCGCGATGCAGAGCGCGAACACCATCGCTTCCAGTTGATCTGGCCCTATACCGACATGCTGCTGCATGACATGGGCGAAGGTCTGTCCGATAACCGCCCGCTTTCCAATGCCGGCCCAAGGGAGTGGCGCACCCCGCCGCTATGGGGTATCGGATTGACGAAATTGGTCAATGGCCACACAAACTTCCTGCATGACGGGCGGGCGCGGAACCTTTTGGAAGCTATCATCTGGCATGGCGGGGAAGCGGCTGCGGCCAAGGACGCTCTGGTCGATATGCCCCCTGAAGATCGCAACGCATTAATTCGGTTCTTGGAGTCACTTTGATGGTGAGAGTGTTTGCACCTCTGGTGTTGATTTGTCTGTTTTCCGTTGGCGCCGCACAGGCTGACGCACCGAATTTGGAGCCGCCGGTAAAGCGTGTCATCGATAGCGTGATCCTGCCCGGCTACGAGGCTCTGCAAGCTGCGTCGGTTGATCAAGACAAAGCAATCGCCGCGCTTTGTGCCGCGCCTTCTGATGAGAATGTCTCGAAGGCGCGGGCGGCTTTTTCGGCTCTGGTTGCGGCATTTTCCCGGATCGAGGCTTTCCGCTTTGGCCCGGCGCGTGAGGAGA
>SPJV01000194.1 GCA_006844765.1 Alphaproteobacteria bacterium
CGGACTCCTTCGGAAATTTCGCAATGGCGAGATGACCTTGCGCATCAATCACAGAAGCTTTGGGCCGGGCACCACCCAAGGACGATCCGGGGGCGAAAATCAACGCAAGGTCTTCATCGGTTTCCTCGTCACGTTCGATGCGCTGCGCGCTCTCGAGCAATCGCCCGAGTTGGATGAATCCTGGAACACCCTCACCAATCGGTTTTTGAAACGCGTCATCCTCCGGCCGCTTAAAGCGCAAAGCTCCAAGTCGCGAGAAGTCTGTTACGCCCAGAAGGAAATCTGCTTCCTGTAGCGTTCTTGGCGAACGGCCCTCCTTAACGGCTTGCCTGCGTTCGGACCGCTGCATGAGACGACGCCCCCAAGTGTCTGGAGACGAGTCACCGATCGATCCAAAAATCTCTTTCGCTCCGCCCGGATGGAAAATGCCCTGACCAAGGGAAAGACTTGGCTCTAATGCAAATGCCACCCCGCGGCTAAGCCAGTCGGGATGATATTCAAAGGTGACCGACTCGCGTCCCCTGGCTGCCTGTCTGAACAGCGTGCCGACCCTGAAGGTCTCACCCTCAAGAGAGATATGGATTTCAATTTCGCTCATGATTTTCAGCTTCTAATGCGCTTGGGCAGCTTGGCTGACGCCAGCGCTATACCGAGTTCATCATTCGATGGATCAGCCAGTTCTCCCAACCCTTCCAGCAAACCAAGGGCGTGCAACACGGAGGCATAGATGCCGATGCTGACGCCAAAATCACCTTCCTCAACGCGCTGCAAAGTCTTGCGGGATGTGAAGGCTCGATTGGCCACGACTTCCATCGACAAACCACGGCGTTTTCGTGCATCCTGAATATCCTGACCCAGTTTTCGCAAGGTCCGGCGGACTGCATTGGGCGGTGTCGTTGGCGTTGGCATAATGTAACCTTCAGTTCTCAATAAGCCCTATAATGGGTCACGACGGTTACAATTTCAAGAATAATCGTGGAATGCTCCCAGCAAAGTGGCCCATAGTTTGAGTTAGTTCGGCTCCAATATGGAGTTGAACATGGGCAAGAGATCAAAGCCTGAAGAGATAATTGCGAAGCTACGGGAGATTGAGGTTCGCCTCGCTCGCGGCGAAACAGCTGCGCAAGCGGCGCGCGCCGTGGGCGTGACTGAGCAGAGTTATTATCGCTGGCGCAAGGAGTATGGCGGCCTTCAAATTGGCCAAGCCAAGCGGATGAAGGAGATCGAGAAGGAGAACGCCCGATTGAGGCGCGCGGTCTCTGATCTCACTCTGGACAATCAGATCCTTCAAGAAATCGTGCGGGGAAAGTACTAAGCCCTTCACGCAAACGCATTGCGGTCGATCATGTGGTAAAGGAGCTGGGCGCGTCAGAGCGCCGGGCTTGCCGTGTGATCGGCCAACATCGTTCCACACAGCGCAAGCCAAGAACGCCTCGTGGCGACGAAGCCGCGCTGACAGATGCCATCATCAAACTTGCCTCTCGGTATGGTCGATATGGGTATCGCCGGATCACGGCCTTGCTAAGACGCGATGGCTGGCATGTGAACGAGAAGCGCGTGTATCGCATCTGGCGACGTGAAGGGCTCAAAGTCCCAATGAAACAACCAAAGCGCGGACGGCTCTGGCTGAATGATGGCTCGTGTCTTCGGTTAAGACCTCAGCACAAGGGCCATGTCTGGTCGTATGACTTCGTGCAGGATCGCACGCATGATGGAAAGATCTTCCGCATGCTGTGCGTGATCGACGAATACACGCGTGAGTGTCTCGCTATCCGCGTTGAACGACGGCTCAACTCCAGAGATGTTCTCGATACGCTCGGTGAACTGTTCGTGCAGAACGGTGCGCCAGAGCATATCAGATCAGACAATGGGCCGGAGTTTATCGCCATTGCCTTGCGTGAATGGTTGGCGCGTCTCGGCGTCCAAACACTTTACATAACGCCTGCGAGCCCATGGGAGAATGGATACTGCGAGAGCTTCAACTCAAAGCTCAGGGATGAGCTCCTCGCCCGTGAAATCTTCTATGATCTGCGGGAAGCGAAAGTCCTAATCGAGGGCTGGAGACATCACTACAACACCGCACGACCGCACTCATCGCTTGGTTATAAGCCGCCCGCGCCAGAAGCCATCTTGCCCGCGGCGTTCATTCTGCCGTACAGTGTGGGTGTAGCAGCATGAACGCCGCTACGTTGAAATGACGTGACCCCTGATTTTCGGACCATTTAAGGTTGGAATTTTCCATTTATGATCCCGATAGGGAGAAGGAAGATTCGATGAAACGAAGTAAGTTCACAGATGCGCAGATTGCGTTCATTTTGCGCCAAGCCGAAGAGGGAACTCCGATTGCGGTAGTCTGCCGCAAAGCGGGTATTGCCGAGGCGACATTTTACAATTGGCGTAAGAAGTATGGTGGCTTGATGCCGTCTGAGATGAAGCGGCTCAAACAGCTCGACGAAGAGAACTTACGGCTCAAGCGGCT
>SPJV01000193.1 GCA_006844765.1 Alphaproteobacteria bacterium
GGGCCATCGCTAACGCGGGCGGGTTCGATCTTCCGGACAATCAGGCCCTAGCACACCGGACCGGTATCAAACTCAATAAGGCGCATTGGGTACGCGAACTAAAGGCCACAATTGAAGACATTGAGCCCGATCTAGTCGTGCTTGACCCGTTCTTCCGCATGGTCGAGGGCAATGAGAACGAACAAGAGACTGTCTTGGCGGCTATGGAACCGCTATTTAAAATCATCGACAAGTACGGCTGTAGCTTCTTGCTTCTCTGTCACACGCGCAAATCAATCAAGCGTGCTGACGACATGGACGAAGTGTTGCGAGGTTCTAGCGTCATTGCATCGGCCTACGATGGACACTGTGCTATCCGGGCCTTGAAGCGGCCCCGTTCTGAAGACACACCGATCCCAATCGAGACCCGATTTAAGGATGCGCCTTGGAGAAAAGGTGCCATGAATTGGAAATTTGTTTGGGGTGGTTCGGATGACAACCGCGTTCCCTTGAGCGCCACACCGTCTATTAAATGGAAGAGCGACGATGAGTGAAAAAGTAGACAAAAGAATCTTCGACACCAGCAAACCGATCGACGTGCCTGCTTGGATTAAGGTCAAGAGACTTCACCATAATATTTGGATTGTTCCTTATGAAATTCGCAGTGGATATACTCTAGGTGAAATTCCACAAAATGAAAAGAATCACCTTCGGTATATCACTAGAACAGGAGCGTCCGACTCCGTTTTGAGTTTTGGTGGTTACAAAGAGGACTATAACGAAACTTGGCTAATTGGTGTTGAGATTCCAAACGTACCCAAAAATAAGCGCGTAGTCCAACATTGGGAAAAGGCCGACGACACCGTTAAACGTTTAGATTGGGATGATACTTCGCTCTATACTACAGGCTACGATGATGCTTCGGAATTTTTTGGCGATCCTAATGATACTAGAGAACAAGTGGAGACCGTTGTAGCCGCATCTTTTTGCGTAGATATTGACCACGGATTAGAACACATCTCACCGCTACCAAAGAAGACAGACGTAGTTCTGGGCGAACCGAAGACTGATCCCAATCTGACAGAACTCAGAAATAAGATCGATGAGATCGAGTCCAAGATCAAAGATAGAGATACGTTCGAACAAGAAGCCAAGAAGGACATTAGAGAACTCTATCTGACAGTCCAAGAAAACGAAGAAAGGTCGAAGACGATACGCGAGAAAGTCAATCGTCTGACTGAGATCACAACCGAAAATGAATCACAATTAGAGACAATCAAAGCAAAGGAAAATGAAATGGCAAACAAAGACAAGACGCACTCCGATCGCGCCGTCACCGCAACCAAACACGCACTGATTCTCGGTGCTGAAATCCTCGCTGGAAGTGAAGGCGTTGACATGGTCCTCGCAGGCATCGAAGAAGTCATTGGCGTAGGCAAGCGTGAAGGATTTTGGGGCCTTAAAGATAGCCGATGGGCCGAACTCTATAAGATGGCCCGAAGCGATCCCAAGCTCGACGCAATCTTGCGTGCAATGATCGCCTTCGCCATCATGAACGGCGCTATCTTCGCTACCAAAGAGAACTCAGACGGTGAGATCGAAGGAGTCTTCGAATGGATCCCACAATTCCTTGCTGAGGTGGGTGTCAATGCTTCTGAAGCCGCACTCGGGGCCGAGATCGCCCGCGGTGGTAAGGTCGCCCTCGATAGCGTCAAGCCTGCATTCTTGAAGGGTGTCGCAAAGTATCGAGCCCAGCTTGCACCGGTCGCACAAGCCGCTAAGGCTGTCACGGAAAAGGATGAACTTGCCAAGGCTCGTGAAGTCCAGGCCAAGCGCCAAGGATCGATGTAATGGAGGGCCTGAATAGCTTCGCAGAACACTTCTTCACCGGTTGTATTATCGGGGTCGGGCTGACCTTGGTAAGTTATTGGGCCTATAAAGTAATGGATCTGTAAAAGGAGAAATGAGATGAAGAAATATCTAACCGCCCTTCTGTTCTTGTCCGCATGTGGTGGCCAGATCGAACAGGACGATCTTGAAACCTCGAAACGATACCAATGCCCCGAGGGCGCAATCTGCTTCGAAGAGTTAGAACAATTTAGCGACTTTTTGCTTCCACCCGGTGGCATTACCGGCGTGGTTGGTGCACTTAAGTACGGCTGCGTCGGGAACATTCCAGTCAGCAACGATCATCAATATGACCCCTACACGATCGGCACTGTTAGGTTCGATCCAAACGCTACGGCACTTTGTGGGTCGCTTTGCGCGCGTGACGCCTTCGCCGTCCAGCAACCGGGCGCCGGATTTGGGGACACCTGCGCGCACCCGACCCTCGATTGGCTGTCCTACGGTCTCGCCAACACACCGGCGGACCCGGTTCCACTCCCGGCTGGTCACGAGCCGCAAGGCGGTAGCTACAATCCATG
>SPJV01000099.1 GCA_006844765.1 Alphaproteobacteria bacterium
CTGATATCGGGATTAATTCGGGTTCAATCTCTTGAGAGGGCGAGATGAGCACCCAGGCCGATGAGGACGGAACCGCCAATCCACCGTGTTACACGTTCTGCCAAGCCGTTGTTTTGCGCCCAGGACATAGCATGTCCGGTCAGGACGATCGCCACGATATCTGCCACTGAGGAGGCCAGATTGACGATTGTGCCGAAGATCAAAAATTGCGCCCAAACCGGCAGCGATGCCGCCGGATCGACGAATTGCGGTAAGAAGGCAATGAAGAACAAGGCTGTCTTCGGGTTCAGAACCTCAACCAAGGCACTCTGAAAGAATGCCGCATTCTTTGGCGGTGGATTGATGGCGTCGGCACCCGTAATTTTCGGTTTGAAGAGAATACGCGTGCCCAGATAAATCAGATAAACCGCGCCGCCGATTTTAAAGGCCGTGTAAAGAAAAGGCGCTAGTGAAAACAGTGAGGCCAGGCCCAAGGTTGCGGCAATCACATGGACAATGCCACCGCAATGAATACCAAAGGCGGCGCGCATACCCCCGCGCTTGCCATGCGCCAAGGTCTGGGCGGCGGTGAACAGCAGGGCGGGGCCTGGCATGACAGCGAAAATCAGCGTTGCCGCTGCAAAGGCCAAAAGCGTTTCTAACTCGGGCATTGGCTAGAGTATTTCCTGTGGCTTTGTTTTGTCTTGCTTCATAATTACATCGACTGGGTCGAAGCCACCCGCATCACGGATGTTTCGCTTCAGCATATCCTGGAATTCAGGGTTAACCAGCCTGGCGCGATCACCGGATTCCATAAACCGCAAGCTTGCCCTCGACAGCTCTTTAACGAGTTCCCGTCCGATTCTACCACCATCACCGCGTGCCCCTTCACGTACGACGGCTTTCAGGGTCATGGAATGGTCGCGGATCAGCTTTACGCATTCATTCGACCGATCGAGATTATGCAAAGTTAACTCGAACAGGGATGTGGAAATCGTTGTAATAACGGGATACCCGAAGATTCCGCCCTGACCGCGCAGTTCATGGGCAATGAGGTTGATGCGATCAAAAATCTGACGGCGCATTCCCTCATCAGACATGCGGGCCAATTCAACCTCGCGCTGAAGCTTGTCAATTGCGGCGGTCGTCCAGTCGATAAAGTCTTCAGAAAAGCTATCGAGCTCCTTTTGGGCCGACATGATCGCCTGAAGGTCAAATCCAGCATCGGGGCCGATTTTCCGGCGTAAATCTGTCGGCGGGTCGTAGAAACGCACGCCTTTTTCTTTGTCAGACTTCTCTAGATTGCGTTTTTCGTCGTCGCTCATGTCTTCTCGACGACGACGGTCTGGGCCGAAATACGGGCCCATCTTCACATAGCGGCGGTTGTCAGTGATCGCCGTTATCAGGTGTGTTGCAACAGAATCGGCTGCAAAGGGTTTTGAAAGAAACTCATTTACGCCTAGGTCACGGGCGAAACTGACACGTTCCTTGTCGGAGAAGGCGCTCAGCATAAGGAATGGCATGAAACGGTTAGGGCTCTCCTTATGACGGCGCACCCAGCGAAGCAGCATTGCCCCGTCAACCGGCTGCATCACCCAGTCAGAGATGATCGCGTCAATCCCGGCGGCACCGGCCCGGGCCGGATCCTTCTTCGTATCGCGTAGAATCTGCATTGCCTCCGCCCCGTTGGCGGCGCGCAGAACATTTCCAACGCCAAGGCTTCGCAGAATCGAGGCGAGGAGCGTTCGGATTTCCATATGGTCTTCGACCAACAGGATTGTAAAAAATTGAAACCCGCTCATACCCCCCATCCATTGGCTATAGCGTGTCTGTTATCCCCTCGACCATAGTGGCTTTACTGGGCAGGTATTTCCATGAAGACCTTCACAAAAGACAAAAAAAGTTTCGAATTAACCGAAGGGTGACAGCCCTAGGTCTTTTCAGCCAACAGACACAACCAATCATGGGCGATCGTCGCCGCTGCGATGGCTGTAATCTCCGCATGATCGTAAGATGGGGCAACTTCTACAACATCGCCGCCCCGCCAATTCAGAGCGCCAAGGCCCCGCAGAATGCCAAGTGCCTGGGCGCTGGACAATCCACCTGCAACCGGTGTGCCGGTGCCAGGCGCAAAGGCAGGGTCCAGACAATCAATATCGAAGGTCAGGTAAGCCGGCGCATCACCAACGGCTTCCAAGGTCTTGTCGATAACAGCTTGCACCCCGTTTTCATGTACCCAGGGGGCATCCATGATGTTGAAGCCATAGTCATCGTCATTCCAGGTTCGAAGCCCGATTTGAACCGACCGTTCCGGCACAACGATTCCTTCGTTTACAGCGCGGGTGAACATCGATCCGTGGTCAAGCCTGGTGCCATCATCCGGCCAAGTGTCGCAATGGGCATCGAAATGCACGATGCTCATCGGGCCGTATTTCTCGGCATAGGCGCGCAGCACGGGATAGGTCACATAATGGTCACCGCCGAAGGCGAGAGTCTTTACATCCTCAGCAAGGATGCTGGCGATATCACGGGAGATGATATCTGAAATCTGATCTGCGTGGCCGCCGTCAAAATAGATATCACCCCAATCGATGATCCCAAGTTCCTTGAACAGATCGACACCGGAAGGGAAGGGCTTCAGCTCTGCCAGTTGGACGGAGCCGGCGCGCACCGCACGGGGGCCGAGCCTTGCACCGGGGCGGTAGGTGGTTGCCAAATCGAAAGGAATACCAACGATGGCCACATCTGCACCGGTCAGGTCGCGGGTATATTTGCGTCGCAAGAAGCTCAGCGCGCCGGAATAGGTGTTATCCAGACCTCTGTCCCGAATATCGTTGATGCGAAACGATTGATCGCCTTCGACCTCTGTATCACTGACCGGCATGGCTTCGAACTCCGCCTTGACTTGATTTGTTGTTGATCGCCGGGACAATAGCAGCGCTCTCCCGCACTTGGAAAGCGACTCCAATGCATGGGACAGAGGACATTGGGGAAAGAGCTGTACGCCAGATTCAGTGGGCGGCTTTGACCGTTAGCGTCGCGCCCTGCACATCAGTGATTTCAACCTTCGCGCCGGCGATGAAGTCCGAACCGTCTTCGGAGACACAAGACCAACTGGAATCGCCGAGCGTGACGCGCCCGCGCCCCCCTTTCATCGTGTCTGAAACGATTACCGTCTGGCCGATATGCTGGGCACCGCGGCGGTTCAAGGTTTCGTCGGCAACTTCAGGCGGGTTTTTGCGCTGCCAAAGGCGGAAACCAATAGCGGCGGCAAGCGATGTTCCTGCGAAAATGATCAGTTGTGCCTGCCAACTCATGTCGGGGAAGGGCAGCATGATCAGCCCGACCAGGCCAGCCCCAATCCCCAGGAACATGAAGAATGTGCCGGGCACAGCGATTTCCAGGCCGATTAAGACCAACCCAATCGCCCACCATTGCCAGAATTCCATCTGGGTCAGGAATTGTGCCATGGCCGCTTCTCCTTTTCTTTTATCTCAGGCTTCTGATCACGCTTTGTCGTCGAGCTCGAGCGGTTCTTTCGGGGTCGGATTGAAGCTTTCCTTCGCGATTTCTGCGATACCGGCGATTGAGCCCATCAGGCCAGATGCTTCAACCGGCATCATCAGGACTTTCTGATTTGGAGCACTGGCGAGTTTGCCCAGCACATCGGCATATTTTTGGGCGACGAAATAGTTGATCGCCTGCACATCACCACGCGAAATCGCTTCGGAGACAAAGGCGGTCGCTTTTGCTTCCGCTTCGGCTTCACGCTCGCGCGCTTCGGCATCGCGGAACGCGGATTCCTTGCGGCCCTCGGCTTCCAGAATGGCAGCTTGCTTTTCGCCATCAGCCTTCAGGATCGCCGCTTGTTTGAGGCCTTCCGCCTCCAAGATATTTGCCCGTTTTTCCCGTTCCGCCTTCATCTGACGGGCCATGGAATCAACCAAGTCACGCGGCGGGGTGATGTCTTTGATCTCAATCCGGGTGACTTTGACGCCCCAGGGGTTGGTTGCATGATCGACAACAGTCAAAAGCCGAGAGTTAATGTCATCCCGCTCGGACAGGACATGATCCAAATCCAATGAGCCCATGACAGTCCGGATATTGGTCATGGTCAGGTTCAGGATTGCGCGATCCAGATTGTTGACTTCATAGGCCGATTTTGCAGCATCCAGGACCTGGAAGAAGACCACACCATCGGCCGTGACCATGGCGTTGTCCTTGGTAATAACTTCCTGGCTTGGGACATCCACCACGGTTTCCCGCATATTGACCTGGGCACCGATCTTGTCGACGACGGGGATGATCAGATTTAGTCCTGGCTTCAGGGTTCGTGTGTAGCGACCAAACCGTTCGACCGTGTGTTCCATACCTTGTGGGATAGACTTGATCCCTGAATAGACCAGGAAAAGCGCAATAAGAACAAAGACGACGACGAAGACGGCAAAACCGTCAATTGATAGGGCTGAAATATCCATGTATCTCTCCTTTCAAAATTGCCTTAGCGAGTAAATCGACTGCTTAATCACTTATAGGATATGGGGTTGTCAGCCCCGGTTTTCCAGAAAAATCCCCAATTTTTCGACGGCAAGATCCAGAACCTCGTCCTTCTTGCAGAAGCAGAAACGGACATAGTTTTTTTCGTCCGCGTTGCGATAGAATGCGCTCATCGGGACGGCAGCGACGCCGGCTTTCGTGGTGATGGTCTCGCAGAAGGCAATGTCGCCCTCGTCGAACCCGACGGAGCGGATATCAGCGGATATGAAATAGGTTCCCTGGCAGGGCGCTGTCTCAAATCCGATATGTTTAAGGCCGCTCTCGATCCTGTCACGCTTGGCCTTCATCTCGGCTGTCAGGCCATCGAAATAGGTGTCATCCATGGTCAAGCCATGCGCGACAGCTTTCTGCAGATTTGGCGGTGTCGTGAAGGTCACGAATTGATGCGCCTTCGATATGGCGCCCAGCAGGTTTGGCGCGGCCGTCACATAGCCGACCTTCCATCCGGTCAACGAGAAGCTCTTCCCCGCCGATCCAATGCGCACACAGCGATCCCGCATGCCCGGCAAAGTCATCAGCGGAATATGCGGTTGATCGAAGGCGATATGCTCATAGACCTCGTCACAGACGGCATAGGCGTCGAACTCAATCAACAAATCTGCCAGGAATTGCAGCTCATCCTTGCGATAGACCTTTGCGGCCGGGTTTTGCGGATTGTTGAGCAGTAACAGCTTCGTCTTGTCGGAAAAGGCTTCGCGCAACGCGTCGCGATCCAGCTCCCAATCCGGTGGGGTGACGCGCACAAGCTTCGGAACACCGCCGGCCCGCCGGATCATCGGCAGGTAACAATCATAGAGCGGCTCGATCAGGACAACCTCATCACCGGGCTCAATCAGCCCCATTAGGCTATCCGCCAAGGCTTCTGTTGCGCCGGATGTGATCATGACTTCGGTCTGCCAGTCGAAATCCAGATCATAGAAGCGCTTGTTATGGGCGGCGACCGCCTGGCGGAGGGCGGGAATACCCAGCATCGGCGGATACTGGTTCGGTCCGTCGATCAAGGCCTCAGCGGCGATGCGTCGGATTTCTTCCGGTCCGTCGGTATCTGGGAAGCCTTGCCCCAGATTGACGGCACCATGTTCGATCGCCAATCGGGACATCAGCTCAAAGACGGTGACGCCGTAGGAAGAGAGTATGGAGTTTGCAGCTTTCATGAGGCTGGACCCTAAAGGCTAACGCGCGTGCCTCCAAGAGGGAAGCACGCGCGTTTCGGCAGGAATTTCAACTGTGGTGAATTCCAGTTTACTGGGTAATCACCTCCGGTCCCATCAAGGCATGCGGGATCACGGTCGAAATCCACGGGATATAGGTCACCAGGATTAGGAAGATGAACAGGATCGCCAACCAGGGCATCGCGGCCTTGACCACCGACATGACCGGCATCCCCGCCACGCCTGACGTGACGAAGAGGTTCAGCCCGACAGGCGGGGTGATCATCCCGATCTCCATATTCACCACCATGATAATGCCGAGATGGATCGGATCGATACCCAACTGAATCGCAATCGGGAAAACCAGCGGGGCGACAATGACGATCAGCCCGGACGGCTCCATGAACTGCCCGCCGATCAGCAGGATCAGGTTGACGATGATCAGGAAGACAATCGGCCCGAAACCGGCATCCAGCATCAACCCGGCAATCGATTGCGGGATCTGCTCTTCCGTCAGCACATGTTTCAGGATCAACGCATTGGCGATGATGAACATCAGCATCACCGACAGCTTGCCGGCTTCCAGCAAGGTTTTCTTCGTATCCTCATGCCAGAGCGCTCGGACGGAATGCAGGATATTGCCAACTACGCCATAGCTCCGCCCTTCCTTGAATGGCCCCATGTCGCGATAGACGAAATTGGCGATTACGAAGGCATAGACGGCGGAGACCGCAGCGGCTTCGGTTGGCGTGAAGATACCGCCATAAATCCCGCCCAGGATGATGACGATCAGGAACAGTCCCCACCCGGCGTCGCGGGCGGAACTAAGAATTTCCCCTAAACCGGCGAAGGGTTGGGCCGGTAGCTTCTTCCAGCGTGCGGCGACATAGATACCGATCATCAGCATGAACCCGGCCATCAGGCCTGGGATGATGCCGGCCAGGAACATGCGTCCGACAGAGACATCAACGGCGGCCGCATAGACCACCATGACGATGGAGGGGGGGATCAGAATACCGAGTGTGCCAGCATTACAGATGACCCCGGCAGCAAATTCCTTCGTGTAGCCGACCTGCCGCATGGCTGCGATGATGATCGTTCCGATGGCAACCACGGTTGCGGGCGACGATCCGCTAAGCGCGGCGAAGAGCATACAGGCGAACACACCGGCAATGGCCAAGCCGCCCCGGAAATGTCCGACACAGGCAATGGCGAAGCGGATGATCCGCTGGGCGACACCGCCGGTCGACATGAAAGCCGATGCCAGGATGAAGAAGGGAATCGCAAGCAGCGTATAATGGCCTTCAAAGGCGGAGAACAGTGTCTGCGCGACTGACGCCAGGGAAGCATCGGAATAGGCCAACAGGAAGAAAATGCTGGCGAGGCCCAGCGATACCGCGATGGGAACGCCAATCGCAAGTAAGGCGATGACGATCAAGAATAAGAAGAGCGCTTCCATCGATCTTATCCTTCCTTGCCTGGGTTGTTGGCCTTACCTGGGTTGCCGGCAGCGGCAGCAGCGGCGTCTTCGATGGCGTCCTCCACCTCATGGCTGACGATGATCAGTGCTTGGCGGTCGGTTACGATCCGCCAGCCGGCTTCCAGGAACCGGAACAGCAGCAGTGCAACACCCAAGGGCAGCGCGAAATAGGGAACGAAGCGCGGCAGTTTCTCATAGGCTTCGCCATCATTGGTGTAGGTGGCGATCCATTGTAGCCAGGACGGCATGGGCACATCATTGGTTTCCAGGAAGGAAAGCTGGAAGGCAAATTTGGACCAGTAATCCCAACTCCCTTTCAACAGCAATAGTGCGAAGAGGAGACAGGCGGCAACCGCCAGCAGGGTCGCAATTTTGCGCAGCCTGGGCGGCAGGGCGGTAACCACGGCATCGACCCCTAAATGCGCCGTGATCTTGACGCAGTAGGACATGCCGATCAGCACGAGCCAGGCGAACAGGAACACAGTCGTTTCCAGTGCCCATAGGATATTGTCGTTGAAAACATAACGCGCGATGACATTGGCAAAGGTAATCAGGGTCATCACGCCGAGGATGCCGGCAATCAGCGTTTCCTCAATCGAATTGACGATACGTCCAAGCCGTTCCATGTGCCACCTCCCTTTGTGCCTTGTATTTTCAGGGCACCTTATCAGATCGTTGACTGCAGGGGTCTGGGCATATGCCCCCATCGCCGCAGTAAACGAGGCTCCCTAACGTCGACGCCGCCCCGCCATCGGCGGAGGCGGCGTCTCAATTAGGTAAAGATACGTCAGATTGAAGTTCGAAAGCAGTGCTTTCGATTTTCGCTTACTTGTCTGACATAGCTGCCAGACTTAGTTGCCAGACGTGGCGGCATCGATGATGTCTTTGCCGATATCGCCTTCGAACTGTGCCCAAACCGGCTTCATGGCTTCAACCCACTGGGCCCGTTGGTCAGCGGTCAGCTGGCGGACTTCGGTGCCGGCTTCAATGATCAACTGCTTGTTCTTCTCGTTAACCGCAGTGGATTCGGCGTTCCGCGTGGCGGTGACTTCATCCAGAATGGTTTTCAGCTGGGTGCGGACATCATCCGGAAGGCCTTGCCAGAATTCAGCAGAGGTTACGACCAGATAATCGATGATGCCGTGGTTGCTTTCCGTCACGCCATCCTGAACTTCGAAGAACTTCTTACCGTAGATGTTGGACCAGGTGTTTTCCTGACCGTCGATGACGCCGGTTTGCAGGCCGCCATAGACTTCCTTGAAGGACATTTTCTGCGGGTTGCCGCCAACCGCTTCGAACTGCGCTTTCAGCACGTCGGAAGCCTGGATGCGGAACTTCAGGCCCTTCGCATCAGATGGAACTATCAGCGGCTTGTTGGCGGACAACTGCTTCATGCCATTGTGCCAGAAAGCCAGACCCTGCAGGCCCTTTTTGCGCATGGAGTTCTTCAGCTTCTGACCGGTTTCGGAAGCCTGGAAACGCTCGACTGCCTTGATGTCTTCGAAGACGAAAGGCAGATCGAAGATGCGGAAGCTTTTGGTGTATTTCTCGAACTTCGACAGAGACGGCGCAGCCAGCTGAACGTCGCCAAGCAACAGGGCTTCCAGAACTTTGTTGTCATCATAAAGCTGAGAGTTCGGAAAAACTTCCAGGCAAGCCTTGCCATTCATTTCTTCATTGACCCGCTTCTCAAGAAGCGATGCGGCAATCCCTTTCGGGTGTTTGTCGGTGTTGGTCACGTGGCTGAACTTGATGACGATCTCGCCGTCCTGGCAAGCGTCCGAAGCGGAAGCCGGACCCGTTGCGACAACACTCAACGCGGCACCGGCGCCCAGCAGCGCCATTGTAAACTTCTTCATCTATTCCTCCCTTGGCCGCTCGGGCCGTTCGGTTTGTCAGTTGTCCACCCCGCATTGATTTGCGGTTATTAGACAGCCTGACAATGGCAACTCGTGTGCCAGAATCTAAACCCAGAGGAAAATTCTCTAAGCCATTGATAAAACGTGCTGAACACGAGGGGAGAAACGCGCGCAAATAGAGGCGTATTCAAGAACTGTATGGAAATGGTAACAGTGTGTTCGCCCGGTTGTATGGGGATGGTAACAGGTGTCTCTGCTGCACGAATGTATCAGTTATCAGCGAATCTGTTCCGTTCGATCCCGTGCTTATGCATTTTGTCGTAGAGTGTTTTACGCGCGATGCCGAGGCGTCGGCAGGCCTCGCTGGCATTGCCGCCGGTCTCCGACAACGCGGCCTCGAGAAGACGTTTCTCAAAGGCATCCAGCGCGTCGGAAAGGGGGGCATTTGAGGGTGTGTCGGGGATCGTGACTGCCTCGCCGGCCGTCATCGCGATGTCCAGTCCCATGGAGAACCGTTCTGCGCGATTGCGAAGCTCCCGAACATTGCCCGGCCAGTCCGCCCCGGATAGTTCGGCCAGCAAGGCGGAATCCGGTTCCGGCGCTGTGCGGCCCCGTGCTTGGGCAGCCAAGTCTATGAAATGCCGGAAGAGCAGGTGAATATCAGCGCGTCGCTCTCGCAAGGGAGGAATTGGAATGGTTACCAGATTGATGCGATAAAACAGATCCTCCCGGAACGCGCCATTATCTGCGGCCTCTCGAAGGTCCGTCTTGGTTGCCGCGACGATCCGGACATCGATCGGAATTCTGCGGTTGCCGCCGATGGGCTCTACCGTGCGTTCCTGGATCACCCGCAGAAGCTTGATTTGCAGCGGTAAGGGCATGCTCTCAATTTCATCCAGGAATACCGTGCCGCCATCCGCATATTCGAACTTTCCGATCCGTCGCTTCACGGCCCCGGTGAAGGCTCCTTGCTCATGACCGAATAACTCGCTTTCGACGACCGTCTCGGGCAGGGCACCGCAATTGATCGCCACAAAGGGCTTCTTGGCGCGTTGGCCGAAGTCGTGCAGCGCGCGGGCACAGACTTCCTTGCCGGTTCCCGTCTCTCCGAACAACAGGACATCGGCATCCGCTTCTGCCGCGGCCAGCAGGTTACGCTTCAAGGCTTGCGTCGCCGGTGCCGCACCGATCAGGACGCTGTCGATGCCCTGGTTTCCTTCCAATCGGGCGCGGATGGACCGGATTTCAAGCACCAGGCGCCGCTTCTCCAATCCACGACGTGCCGCTTCGATCAGACGGTCCGGTGCAAAGGGCTTCTCGATAAAGTCATAGGCGCCATCCCGCATCGCCTGGACGGCCATCGCAATATCCCCATGACCGGTGGTCAGAATGACAGGCAAATCAGGATCAAGTTCATGACAGTGCTTCAACAGATCCAGACCGCTCATCTTCGGCAAGCGGACATCGGTGACGCAAATGCCTTCGAACCCGGCATCCAGCCGCGCCAGGGCACTTTCCGCATCGCCCACGGCCTCGGCCTTGATCTCTTCCAGCTCGAAGCTTTGCAGACAGGCCTTTCGGAGGGCGTCATCGTCTTCGACCAGCAGCACGTGGCTCATTGCTGTCCTCCGGTGTGGGAACTGGACCCTGAGTTCAGGGCGAGGGTTACGGTAAACAAGGCTCCGCCCTGGGATTGGTTCTCTGCGGAAAGGGTGCCACCGAATGTCTCCACGATGGTTCGGGAAATCGCAAGGCCGAGGCCCAATCCCGCGCCGACGGATTTGGTTGTAAAGAAGGGATCAAACAACTGTTCCAGCGCTTCATCCGGAATGCCGGGGCCTGTATCAGCGATGGTCAGATGGGCGACGTAGGCGGTCTCAGTGACCTCTATCTCCAGGGACCGCTCGCCGGACGCCTCAGCCAATGCATCGGCAGCGTTGCTGAGGAGGTTCGTAAGCACTTGTTCGAGGCCGACGCGCCGGGCTGCAACAGAGAGATCAGCAATGTTATTCAGTCCCTTCAGGGTGACATGCAAGTCATCGAACCTGTGTTGCACGGTACGAAGCGCTGTCTCCAGGACGTCTGCAAGGGAGACGGATTCAATTTTTTCAACATCGCGCCGCGCCAAGGATTTCAGTTCCGTCACGATGCCGCCCATCCGTTCGGTCAGTTCAGCAATCGTCAGCAGATTCTCGACGGCTTTATCCGGCTGTCCCCGATCAAGGAATTTGCGCGCATTGTCGGCATAGGATCGGACTGCGCCAATTGGCTGGTTCAGTTCGTGATTGATGCCCGCTGTAATCTTTCCGATTGCCGCAAGCTTCTCCGCTTGAATGAGCTCCGCCTGGGTCCGCCGCAAGCTTTGTTCCATACTCTTTCGTTCAGAGATCGTCTTGTGCAGGGCTTGGTTGGATTGGCTGAGCTCACGCGTGCGCAGCTCGACCTGGCGTTCCAGCTCTCGGGCGGAGGTTTCAAGCTGTTCGGCTCTTTGATGCTCAAAGGCCCGGCGTTGCAGGATGTTCCGACGCCGCTGTTGGACCGCCAATCCGAGCAACCAGAGAGACGCGAGGGCGAGGCCCAGCAAGACAGTGAATAGAGAGGCGCGCGTCGCGACTGTCTCCAAGGGGGCCAGCACATGGACCGTGCCGCCCAGTTCCGGCAACGGGACAGAGACCATGATGGCTTCCCCGTCGCGATGGGCCGTCGCCGGCGGATTGCTGCCTTTCGAAAAACGGATCAGTGTTGCCTGCTTCGATGAAAGGGGGCGGCGGGTATTTTCCAGCGGGTAGATTGTTGCGGTGTCATAGCGCTGTGTTTGGTTCAGGATTTCCTCCGCCTCGGGCTCGAGCGGTTCCAACGCGCGATAGAGGAGGTCTGGCTCGCTCGACAAGAACACAATGCCGAACTCATCCGTGAGGGCGAGGACACCATCACCGCGCCAAAGCTTTTCCAGTGGTTGGACTTCGATCTTAGCGACCATGGCGCCAATGATGCTGCCCCCATCACGAACTGGATTGGAGTAATAATAGCCGCGACGGCCCGAGGTCGTGCCAAGTCCAAAGAACTGCCCGGCTCGCCCTTCAATCGCATCCCGGTAATAGGGGCGGTAGGAAAAATTCTTGCCGACGAAGGTCCGCTCTCGCCGCCAATTGCTTGCAGCCAGGGTCAAACCTTGCCGATCCATCACATAAAGGTCCGAGACATCAATCGCGCTGGCGGTTGCTTCCAACAGGATGTTGACCCGACGGGTTGTCGTATCCCCCGGATTTCGCAGTAATTTGGCGACATCCGGGTGCTGGGCGATCAGTGCAGGCGTGGCGCGATGGGCGACCAGGTTCTGACGCAGGTCACTGACATAGAGCGCCAGGGCATCCCGCAATCGGCGAGCCTCATCGCCGGCAAGCCAATTCCAGGCAATCTGATATCCGCCGGCCAGCGCGCCGATACTTAGGAAGCCGACGAAAAGGCAGACGGTCGCCAGCACGAAATAACGCGCACGGCGGCCGTGCTGCGAATCCCGATGCGTCTCTGTCAGGGGAATATCACCGGATTGAGCCACCATATACCCATCTTAGGGCAAACTTCCGGTAAACGGAATCCCCCTGAAACTGAGATGTTCACGACGAGGCATTTTAGAGGGCCAGGGACTTGTTATGTGATCGGGGGAGGGAGGCCTAATAGACTGTAGCGAAGGCGTAGACGCGGCATTCGGAGGTATTGTCGAGCTCGAAAAGATAGGCTTGATCGCGCCCCCGCAAATTACCCGGATCGCGAAGGTTTATGCCATTGGATCCCGCAAAGCCCATCCGGCGTCTCGCCCCGCCTGGAAAGGGGACATCGACGAAATGTCCACCATTAAGCTTCTGGTTAAAGGTTCCCGCTTGGCAGGCCTCTGACAAATTGGCCGATAAGCTCTGATTGATCGTCCGCCCATCGACGAAAAACTGCACGCGGGTCCCAAGGCTGCGCCGCGGCGTGGGGCCATAGGACTGAGGTTCAATTTGTTGCGGCGTTCGGCCAAAGATCGCGAAGCGCCGGACCTTGGTTTCCTGCGCCCAGGCCTCCCCGATTGCGGTTACCGCAATCAGCGTCAGCATGGCAGATATGACTATTCGCATCATCATAGCGACCATTCTAAATCGCGCTGGTTAGACAGCGAAGCGGATTTAGGCGGGATTTTTCCAATAGCGTGCTGATCATGTCTAATGCCTGCCAAATAGAGCGCTCTTACTCTGTCGCATCCGGGTTCGGAAAAGCCGTTGTCGCCGCCTCAATGTCTCCGGCTTCCAGCATATCCAATAGCCGCTCCGCATCTTCAGGCTGGGCGCCCAGCAGAAAAGGTCCGGCAGGCAGAAGCTTCAGTGTTGGACCCAGGTGACACCGCCCCATGCAGTGAACTTTTTCGAATTTGAGCGGCAACCCGCGCGCTTCAATGCCTTCTTTCAAAGCTGTTGCCAGTTCTTTGGCGTTCACTGCTCCGCAAGAAGGAAGTAAGTCTCCGGCCCGGAAGTTTGTGCAGGCTCGCAGGCGATCAAAGGGAAATGATTCTGTCATTTTCGATTATACCACTCAATGTTTACTCTTCATAAACGATTTTGTTCAATGATCATAACGCGACAGGCTAAGGAAACAAATGACGCAACCTTCTGTCGTTGAATTCGTTGCGTCATTTGGATCCAAAGTGACCGATAAATGTTAGAATAGCGAGATAGGAAAAAAGATGCAGGCTAAAAAGTATCTAGTTCTCATTTGGAGTGTGTTCGTTCTTATTCCTGCACTGCCCACCCTGGGTAAGGCAGGGGATCTCCCCGCGCCGACGGGAGAGGTCTTATTGACGATTTCTGGAACGATTGAACATGCCAACGCAACGTCACCTGAAGGACAACCGGTCGCGCTGTTCGATAGAGCCATGCTCGAAGCGATACCGACGCATATTACAAAGACGAAGACAGCTTGGACAGACGGTGAAGTGGCGTTTTCAGGCCCGAAACTCGCCGATGTTTTGAAGCTGGTTGGCGTTGAAAGTGGTGTTTTGATAGCGCAGGCGATTAATGATTACGCCATCGAAATACCCGTTTCGGATGCTTTGGATTGGGACGTAATTTTGGCAATGGAAACTGACGGTGTACCGCTGTCAGTTAGGACGAAGGGCCCTTTATGGGTTATCTATCCTTGGAGCGACCATCCTGAACTGCGTAAAGATTTGTATTGGGGGCGGTCAATCTGGCAACTGATCTCCATCGAAGCAAAATGATATTTCGAAAGATGAACCGTCGTTTTTGGAATGTTGGGGTGAGGGACAAGGTCGGACCGGTCCTCGTTATCGTCGTTCTTATCTTCTTTATTCTGGAATCTGCGGTTCTTTTCTTCCACGACTACCACGATTTTCTCGCGTCCCATGAATTCTATGACAACACAGATTGGGACACAGTGCAGTATGAACGGGATGTTTTAGTCGCAAGAGTAGCTATTAGCGATACAATACCTGGTGATTTAGAGACAAGTCGCAATTTCTGGACGAAGTTGGATATCTTATGGAGTCGTGTCGACATACTGACGCGCGGACCAACAGCGTCTCATATCGACGAGCATATGAATACTCGGGACGTTATGGAGCAGGCGTCATCCGTCCTGGCAATGTTGGATGACCTAAAGCCCAATGATGGAATTCTTACAAAGGAATTGAAGCAACAGATCAAATTACACTTGGAAACCCTTTTAATCGGCTCGCGACAACTTTCCTTGGAAGTTCGTGGGATGGATCAGATTAAGAGTTCGAAAGCCTTTGATGCGGCGGAGGAATTTTTATTCCTTGCCCTGACTTTTGGGGTAGGGGCGGTTGTTTTCGGTGTCTTGCTGATCGGATTTTATTTTAAACGGAACAGCAGGCTTCTTGCATTTCAGAGCGAACTTGAAAAAGAAGTGCGGCTCAGGACGGTTGATCTGACCGAAACGAATGACGCGCTGAGACTTCATATTGCTGCCCGGGAGCAAATGGAGAAAAGCTTGCGGAAAAGTCAGAAAGCCGCCGAAGACGCAAACCGTGCCAAATCGCGCTTTTTGGCGCATATGAGTCACGAACTTCGGACCCCCTTAAACGCTATCATCGGTTTCGCTGAAGTCATGAATGGTGAGATTTTGGGGCCGATCGAGAACCCCAAATATCGCGACTACATTAAAGACATCCATGCGAGCGGCAGTCATTTAAGTGCCTTGCTGAAGGATATTCTCGATCTGGCGAAGGTTGAAGCCGAAGCTTACGAACCGGAAAAGACCTGGCATCATATAGCTGACAGCCTGACCAGCTGCTCACGTCTTCTGGGCAAAATGCAGGCGGACGGACAACACACGGTAATACTGGAACCGATGGATGATGTGGAGATTTTCGCTGATCAGGTGATGGTGAAACAAATCATCGTAAATCTGCTATCCAATGCTTTCAAATATGCGGGGCAAGGGGCAACGGTGACGGTTTCTTTCTCCTTTGGCGACCGGTTTGAGCTCTCGGTACATGATGATGGTGCCGGTATTCCGGAAAATGAGCTGTCCCGGATCATGGAACCCTTCCGCCAGCAAAAAGATATTGAAGTAAGTCATACCGGTGGAACAGGGCTGGGTCTTGCCCTGTCGAAGAGCCTCGCGGAATTGAACGATGGAGCCTTGCGGATGACGTCGAAAGCCGGAGAAGGAACGACAGTCATATTGTCATTCCCCAACAACTTGGCGCGCCGGGCTGTGCGAGGAGAATCAGCAGCGTAACGCGTTCCCCATGATCTTTAGCCTCGCATCCGCTCTCCCTTCGGATCAAGCAGGGGCTCGGTCACCAGGGTGGCTTTTCGCCGTTCACCCAGGATTTCAATCTCAAAAGATGCGCCATCCTTGATCAGTTCTCGCGGCATCATGCCGATGGCAACGCTTTTTCCGATGTAGTGCGCATAACCGCCTGAGGTGCAGAAGCCGACGACGTCATCGCCCTGCCAGATTGGCTCATCTGCGACCACATCGGCATCATCGGCATCGACGACGAAGGTTGCCAGACCACGCGCTGGGGGCGTGTCCCGCTCTGCTGCTGCGGCATCGCGACCGATAAAGTCGTTCTTCTCAAATCGGATGAAGCGGTCGATGCCGGTTTCGGCAGCGGTGAAGTCCGGCCGGAATTCACGCATCCAGGATCCAAAACCACGCTCCAACCGCAGGGACATCATGGCCCGCATGCCGAAGGGGCGCAGTCCCAAATCGGCACCCGCTTGCGTTAGTGTTTCATAGAGGGCCGGTTGGTGTGTGGCATCAACGTAAATCTCATATCCCAAATCACCCGTATAGCTCACCCGGCAGATGATGGCCGGTAACAGGCCGACATTGCACCGCCGTGTGTTCAGGAAGGGAAGGGCTTCTTTCGAGACATCGATGTCAGCGACCCGGGACAAGAGTTCACGCGCATTCGGGCCGGCAATTTGGAAGCCGATCCTCTGCTTGGAAATGTTCTCAACCGTTACCGAGCCGTCATCTGGCAGGTTCTGCAGGAACCAACGCATATGGAAGGCCTGCGCGCCGTAGGAGGCGGTCAGCATGTATTCCGCTTCCCCCAGGCAGGACATGGTGAAGTCACCGATCAGCTTGCCTTTCGGGGACAGCATCGGGGTCAGCGCCATGCGTCCGGGCTTCGGTGCGCGGTTGCCCATGATGTGGTTAAGCCAGCTTTCTGCGCCGGGGCCGGAGATCGCATATTTTCCGAAGTTGTGGACTTCGTTCAGACCGACTGCCTCGCGCACTGCGCGGCATTCCTCACCGACAGTGTCATGGGCGTTGGAGCGGCGGAATGAAGGGATCTCATAGGGCTCTTCCCCTTCGGGCGCGAAGTAATTGACCGCCTCCATACCATAGGCAGCCCCGAAGACAGCGTTTTGTGACTTCCAAATGCCATAGGCCGGCGTTGTTTCCAGCGGGCGTCCGACCGGCAGTTCCTCGTTGGGATAGCCGATTGAGAAGCGCCGCTGATAGTTCTCGACCACTTTCTCGCGGGTATAGACTTTGGTGCAGTAGGTGCCTTCGGCGGATACACCCAGACGGGCCAGATCCATGGCGAAGACATCCCGGCTGGGCTCCCCTTCAATCATCCATTCGGCAAGCGTCAGGCCGACACCACCGCCCTGACTGAAGCCCGCCATGACGGCACAAGCGCTCCACATACCGGGCAGGCCTGGAACAGGGCCGACCAACGGATTGCCGTCCGGTGCGAAAGTGAAGGGACCATTGATGACCCGTTTGATGCCCGCACGTTCCAACACCGGATAGCGTTTGAAGGCGTATTCCAACGGCTCGGCAATGCGTTCCAGCTTGTCCGGCAGAAGCTCGTGTCCGAAATCCCAGGAGGTTCCTTCTACGGCCCAAGGGTCGCAGGATTGCTCATAGATACCAATGACAAGCCCACGGCCTTCCTGACGCAGATAGCTTTCGCCTGCCGGGTCCATGACATGGGGCAGCTCTTCATCACGTTCATAGACTTCCGGCGTGTCGTCGGTGACCAGATACTGGTGCTCCATCGGGTGCAGGGGCAGGGTGACTCCGGCCATTTCTCCTACTTCCCGTGCCCAGAGGCCTGCCGCATTGACGACATGTTCCGCATGGACGGTGCCTTTATCCGTCACAACATCCCAGGTACCATCGCCGCGCGGGGTGAGCGCCTTTACCATGGTGCGCAGATAAATCTCGGCCCCTTGTATGCGGGCTGCTTTTGCATAGGCGTGCGTGGTGCCCGACGGGTCGAGATGCCCATCCAGCGGATCGTATAACGCGCCGATGACACCGTCGGTATTCGTGATGGGGGAAAGCTTGGCGATTTCCTCTGGGCCGACAATCTCGGTTTCCAGTCCCATATAGCGGTGCTTGGCGCGTTCTGCCGTCAGGAAGTCCATCCGGTCCTGGTCGCAGGCTATGGTCAGGCCGCCGACATGATGCAACCCGCAGGACTGGCCGGAGATTTCCTCAAGCTCGCGATAGAGCTGGATCGTATAGCCCTGCAGGGCCGCCATATTGGTATCGGCGTTCAGCGTGTGGAACCCGCCCGCCGCATGCCAGGTGGAACCTGATGTCAGCTCCGAGCGCTCAATCAGAACAACGTCTTTCCAGCCGAGCTTGGTCAGATGGTAAAGAACGCTGCACCCGACAACGCCGCCACCAATAACGGCGACCTGAACATGGCTCTTCATGATATCTCTCTCCGCGCAGGATTGTCTCTCGCCGGTACTCTGTCACGCGTTTCCGGTGGATGGCAATCGGTCTGAAAGTTTAGAAGACAGGTTGTTGACCTGTGGCGGTATCTTAATCCTTGATCGGACCTTTTCCGACGCGAGGATGCGGTCTGGCGCCATTCGATACTGCGATGCAGAGCACGATCTCACCTATTCATCTTGCCTCTTCATTAATCGGAACATGGCCAGCAATGGAATGCAAAGAAACATCGATGCGGCGGCGAAATAGATCGGGGCGGCGGGATCACCGGTCATGTCGAGCGAGAATCCGGCGACAGCGGGCAGGGTGCCCATGCCGACATAATACCAAATAAAGAAAATACCCATGCCCGGTCCCCGGTTCTTTGCGGACAGAACTTCTGCCGGCAAGGCAACGATGGAGCCGGCGGGCGCCCAGGCAAATATCCCGAACAAGATGAAGGGGCCGAGGAACCAGCTTGCCTCCAACATCCAAATGACCGCGACCAGCGTGCTGACGAGGCAGGTTAGAATGACAGTATTCGGTGCGGAGAATCGCTGCGCGATTAACCCTGCTGTCGGGACTGCGATAATGCCCAACCACGTGCCGATGCTGACCAGGGGTGCTGCCTCAGTTGCGGGTACACCGCGCGACTGCAGGAATGTTGGGGCGAAGCTCAATATGATAACGATGCTGACATTGTAGAAGCACCAGATCGCACCGGAAATGCAGGTCAAATAGATCTCGCGAAGGGATAGGCTCCGGTTCTCTGTGTGTGTTCCCGGCGTGTTGGTGTCTTCCCGCGGCGGTGAATAGAAGACCAGGATCATCAGAAAGCCGATAGCAGCCAGGATCGCTGTTATGTGCTGCACGACCTGCCAGGAGAGAGCATCGGCAATGATCCCTTGGGAGACCAGACCGGCGGCGATTCCAAAGGGCCAGCTGTTGACGAAAATCGCCATGGCAAGGATCGTTTCCCGTCCGACGAACCAGTCGATCAGCATCTTCGTCAGCAGGACATTCAAGAAGACCGCACCGGTGCCGCACAGAATGCGCCCCACCATCGCGGTGGTGTAGTCTGCACTGAGGCCTATCAGGGTGCCGCCAATGGCCATGAGCAGCAACCCGATCAGAACGATGCGCTGATCGCCGAAACGTTTACCCAATCCGCCGCTTGGATAGGCAACGATGATGCCGGGCAGCAGGTAGAGACCGACTAGTGTTCCGATCTTTGTGTAATCAATTCCAAAATCTGCGATCAGGAAATCAGCGATTGAGCCGACAGACTGGAACTGAAATCCCATAACAGCGCGCGCGCCGAACAAGACGGCCAGGATGCCCCAACGATTCATGCCGTCCTTCCTGCTTGCGACCGTAGCCTCCGGCTCTCGGTGACCGGTTCTCCGTCAAGCCTTTGGAAGGCAGGGAGAGGCTCTCTTCTACGCTTGCACCCCGATTATGGGAAGGAAAACCCCTTATGCAGCGTCTTCGATTGAGGTTTGCGCGGCCTCAAGCATCCAGAAGGGATGGCCTTTGACGACCTGGTAGCGGTCTGAATAAAATCCGTTGAACCGGGTACGATACGCATTCGAATAGGCGCCGAGCCGGCCGATCTCGATCCAGTCACCGGTTCGCACGGCATCAGTCAGCAGAAACGGGCCGGGCGCACTGTCGATAGAATCGCAGGTAGGGCCAAACAGTTGGAACTCTGCGGTCGGACACGGTTCGACCGGGCGGTCACTCACCAGCTTGATCGGGAAATACGGACCCAGGAAACGCAACTCCGACAGACCACCGAAGATGCCGTCATTCAAGAACAGGTCATTGCGGCGGCGCAGATCAACCTGCACCAGCATTGACATGCCGTCACCGACCAGGGCGCGCCCCGGCTCGCAGAATAACTTGCAGGGGCCTTTGAAACCCAGTTTCCGGTATTTGGCGGCAATCTTTTCGGCAAAGGCCTCGAATGCTGGTTCCGTACCGAGATACTGGCATGGAAAACCGCCGCCAACATCCAACACATCGATCGGCACTTCGCCCGCCATGGCTTGAACCCGCCGGCAGCGCTTCAAAGCGACTGAATAGGCCTTAACATCTGTGCAGTAGGATCCGACATGGAATGTGAGCCCTGTCTTGAAGCCTGCATCATGAACTTTCTTCAACAGCGCTGCCGCCTCGCCGAGGGGCGCACCGAATTTTCCGGAAAGACACATCACAGTCTGGCCGGCGGGCATCTGCACCCGAACCGACAGTAGGATCTTGTGGCGCTTTGCATTGGGGCCCAGTGCTTCGACGATCTTCTCAAACTCATCCTCGTGATCGAGTGCGAAGACCTTAACCCCATAGTCCCAATAGGCGGATCGGATCGCCGGCGCCGGTTTTACCGGATGCATGAAATGGCAGGTCGCATTCGGAAATTGCTTTGTGATTGCAGCAATCTCGGTCAGGGAAGCGGTATCGAAATGCGCAATCCCGCCTGCATGAAGTGCGTCCAAGACCAATGGATTGTCATTGCATTTGACCGCATACATGACTTCACCCGGAAAGGCGCGCCGCAGCCGTTCTGCCGTGGCTTTCAGAACGTCATGATAGATCAAATGGACCGGTGTTTCGTGACCGGTTTTTGAAAGGGAAATATTAGGTACGCGCGCGGCGTCCGGCATGGTCCAACCCTCCAACACAGCGCCAGCAGTTCCTTCGGTCTAACCCTTGGAACCCCAGGCCACATGGTGAATCGAAGCCTCTGCAGGCGCGGATCGCCGCTTCGGTACTTCATTGCGGATGTTATGCGGTCTTTCGTCACGGGTGTCCACAGGAAATACTGCATCGCGGTTATGCTGGAATTGCATAGCGGCTAAATGTTCTGAAAAACCAAATGCTTTGAAAAAACCGAAGACTTGAAGAGTTGATCAGTCGAAAAGTGCGTCGATCGAGCTTTGGTTCATGACCTCAGCCGCTTCGGTCTCTTCTTCCTGCTGGACAGCAAGTTCTGCTTCCTTGGCGGCCCCGTTGATGATCGCGCCCGCGCGTTCCAGCAGCTCCCGTAGGGTTTGCGTGAATATTGAACATTCTGCGGCAAACCGACCGCTGGCTTCAGGATCCTCTGTTGCTTCTGAAAGCCCCATCAGGACCGGCAGGGTCTCTGCAATTGTGTCGTTTATCTGCCGGATGGTAACGCGAAGGGGCAGGCGATATTCAGGCGGCGCTTCACTATAAGCTTCGATTGCCAGCTCTTTGTGTTGGAAGCTCGAATCCCGAAAATGTTCTTCATAGGTTTTCGGGTGCCAGTCAGCGACGTCTTCCAGCATCTCGGGCATATCGGCCGCGAGTTCGAGCATCATCACCAATTCATTGAAATGATTCAGGTAGTCTGTTGAGAGCAGGGTGATGTTGTTGATTGTCGTGCCATCCACGCGCGCCCGCAATTCAGCAAGGCTTGCATGCGCGGAATCGGCTTCATTTTTATTCATGCCGTTTGCATCCACTGATTACCCGCAACGTAACGCGTATAGCGCCTTTATCCAAGGATTGATGCGGCATCAACTGCGCGAGGAATCGAACCCGCGATCTTCCGCACGTTCCAACAACGTCGCAAGCGCATCTTCCACACTATCGCAGACTTGAAACAGATTCAGGTGTTCCTGGCTAACAAAACCTTCTCTAACCTGATGCTCGACCAAATGAACGAAGTGATCCCAATAGCTGTTGATGTTTAGAACGATGACGGGCTTTTTGTGTAGCTTCAATTGTTTCCAGGTCAGGATTTCAAAGGTCTCATCCAATGTTCCAAGGCCACCGGGAAGCACAATGAACCCGTCGGACAGCTCTGCCATTCGCTCCTTGCGGCTATGCATGTCGTCGGTGCGGATCAGTTCTGTGACCCCTTGTTTTCCGACTTCCAGGTCATCTAGGAAACGCGGGATGATGCCGGTCACCTGTCCGCCATGGTCCAACGTTGCTTGGGCAACGGTGCCCATCAAACCAATATCGCCGCCGCCATAGATGAGGCGAATTCCAGCCTCTGCCAGTTTTTGTCCCAAAGCCTCAGCCGCAATTCGATAGCTTGGGGAGGCACCCATGCGGGACCCGCAATAGACACATACACTGCCGACGGGGTTTCTCACTTTCTTATCGCTTTCCGCTCTACTAAAAAGCCGATTATTGAAGCCACTTGCCCTGGGCGCAAGCGGAATGCGTGGTCAGTGTGGGCTGGACAGCAGCCTGCAAAGCAGGTTTAACTGAATCTGTCTGAATTCAAGGGTTTCAGGGCGGAGACTGTCCCAAGTGAATCGTACTGTTATACTGGGTCTGATCGGTGCTGTGATTGTCGTTTTAGCGCTTTTGCTGAACGATTTTCTATCTATCGATCCGGCAAAAGAAGCTGAGAAGAGTACGGAAGAGACGGCGGAGGCCACCCCATCGTCTCCTGATGAGGACTCGAGCGCCGCATCCGACGATGGGGCGGAGGCGCCGGATAGCGTCTCTTCAAGCGATGACACGTCCAGTTCCGAACAACCTTCTGGGTCTGTTACCACGGATGACACGCCTGACGTGGAACCATCCGGCGATACGGCGGATCGGCTGGAAACCGTTGAAGATACGAAAGATGCCCCGAGCTTTGATGTCGTTCGGATCAGCCGCGAAGGCGATACTGTGATCGCTGGTCGGGCGGAACCGGGGGCGATTGTTCGCATCTATGATGGGGAAGAGGAGATCGGCTCCGTCGAAGCCGACGCGCGCGGTGAGTGGGTGTATCTGCCGTCCGCCCCCTTGAAACCCGGAAGCCACGATCTGTCCTTGGCGACCGAAACGCCGGGTGAGGCGCCTTTGCGGTCTGAGAATGCCGTCGTCCTGGTTGTGCCTGAGGCAGGAAAAAATGTGGCTGGGGAAGAGGTCGAGAGCGGTGGTGAAGCGCTCGCAGTGCTGGTTCCAAAGGATCCGGATGCGCTGACAACCCGGGTGCTTCAGAAACCTTCTGGTAAGGGCGTAAGCGCAAGTACCGGCGATTTGGCGGTCGATTCCGTCGACTATGATGATAAGGGGGCTGTGTCCGTTGGCGGACGCGGTAAACCAGGATCAACTGTGCGGACCTATCTGGATAACGAGCCGGTTGGGGAAGCGGTTGTCGATGAATCCGGCCGGTGGAATGTCAAACCGGATGATGACATCACTGAAGGCGTCTATAGCCTGCGTGTTGACGCGGTCGATGAAGGTTCCGTCGTCGCACGGCTGGAATTGCCTTTCAGTAAGTCCAAGCCCTTGTTGGATTTCAAGGGCGATAACTTTGTAATCGTTCAACCGGGGAACAGTCTCTGGCGGATCGCACGCAGGGTGCTGGGAAGCGGCTATCATTTCTCGGTAATCTATGAAGCGAACCGGGATCAAATTCGAGACCCCGATCTAATCTATCCGGGGCAGATTATGGAAGTGCCGGCGAATTAAGACAGCCGGCATATGACACACCAGAATGGTCGCTTTGCTGCGACGGGAGATATCATGAAGGATGTCTTGAAGCCGGTCATGGTGCCGATACACCGGGAAGGCTGGGCTTTTATCGCGTTGGCAGCGCTCTTGAGCTGTGTCCTCGCAGTTTTTTCCTGGGGGTTCCTGTTCATTGGAATCCCGCTGACTGCCTGGGTTGTCTATTTCTTCCGGGATCCGGATCGGGTCACGCCGGCGCGGCAGGGGCTCGTCATTGCACCGGCGGATGGTGTTATCTGCTCGATCGGTTTGGCAGCGCCGCCGCCTGAGCTTGAGATGGGCGATAAGCCCATGAACCGTATCGCGACCTTCATGAATGTCTTCGATGTTCATGTGAACCGTATGCCTTGTGATGCAAGCGTCGTATCGATGTCCTATCGGCCGGGTAAGTTCGTCAATGCGGATTTGGACAAGGCCAGCACCGATAATGAGCGCCAGTCGATCCGAATTGAATCGGTCAATGGCAAAGAGATCGCGGTTGTTCAGATCGCTGGTCTGGTTGCACGCCGAATTCTCTGCGATATCGAGCCGGGCGACGAACTGCGCGCGGGGGAGCGTTTCGGTATGATCCGCTTCGGCAGCCGGGTTGATGTCTATCTGCCACGGACTGTTCAGCCGATGGTCTGTATCGGACAGCGGATGATCGCCGGCGAAACGGTGATGGCGGATCTCGGCGGGCATCGCGGCAAGGAAGGCGCCCGGAAAGGGGAAATTCGTTAGATGTTGAAACCGAAGCGCAGACGGACACGGCAGGCACCACGGTTGAGAGGGCTCAGCCTTACGAAATTGATCCCCAGCATGGTCACGGTCGCAGCGACCTGTGCCGGCCTGACCGGTGTGCGGTTCGCGCTGGAGGGGAACTTCGAGTTTGCCGTCGGCGCGATTGTTCTGGCCTCGATCCTGGATGCGCTCGATGGGCGCATGGCACGTCTCCTCAATGCATCGAGCGAGTTTGGTGCACAATTGGATTCACTGTCGGATGTCGTAGCCTTTGGGGTCGCACCGGCCCTGATTCTTTATTTCTGGATTTTGACCGATCTGTCCGGTGTAGGCTGGGCTGCGGCTCTGATCCTGGCGGTTTCCTGCGGCCTAAGGCTGGCGCGGTTTAACAGCCGCATAGATAGCCTGCCACCCTACGCCTATAATTATTTTCAAGGCATTCCGGCCCCGGCGGCTGCGTTACTGGCGTTGTTTCCACTCGTCCTGAGTTTTCTCTTCGGGGCGGGTAGCATTCCGGCGTCGGTCGTTGCGATCTGGTGCGTCGTCATAGCTATCTTGATGGTGAGTGAGGTCCCAACCTTCTCCTTCAAGAAATTCAAGCTGCCGTCTTGGTCGATTGTACCCTTCATGGGCGTTGTTGCGGCGGCGATTGCCGGCCTTGCCGGTGCGCCGTGGGAGACACTGTCGGTCATTGGCGTCCTCTACCTCATCACCATTCCCATTGCGGCCCTGCGCTATGCCAAACTGAAGGCCGAGGCGGATAAGCTCCGGGGGGAAGATGATGGCAGCGAAGATGATGATAATAGTGCAGGCGGCGATGATAGTAGCGATAGCGGCGATGGTGTCGCGACCCTGCGCCCGGTCGGTTAATGACGGCCGATATCCGCTGTCGATCTGCTGTTCAAGATGATCTGGATGTGATCCTGGCTCTCTTGCGCGATGATGCGCTGGGGCAGACTCGCGAATATCTGAACGCTGATGATCGCGCCCATTATTCGGCAGCGCTGGAGCGGATATCAACGCAACCGGATAACGACGTCATCGTAGTTGAGCGTGGCGGTGTGGTCGTTGGAACCTTTCAGATGACCTTTATCGACAATCTCTCCCTGCGTGCCTCTACCCGCGCGCAAATTGAGGGGGTGCGCGTCCGCTCCGATCTGCGTGGCGAGGGGATTGGCGAGGCGATGATGCGTTGGGCGCTGGATCGCGCCAAGGAGCGCGGCTGCGCCCTCGTCCAACTGACGACAAATCGGGATCGTGGAGAGCAGGCAACGCGCTTCTATGAGAAGCTTGGCTTCAAAGCGACCCATCACGGCATGAAGCTGTACTTCTCTGAGTGAGGGGGGGCGGTCAGGGCGTCGGCCGCGAGCCTTAACCTTCGTGAGGTGCTGCCGCAGCGATTGCCTCGACCTCAACGACAAACTCTTCCCGCGCGAACCCTGACACGATCATCAAGGTAGAGGCCGGTGGCGGCTCAATTCCGGCAATGAAGGCGTCCCGCGCCCGCATATACCCTGGAAGGTGGTCCCGTGCGGTCACATAGGCGTTGAAGCGAATGATATCAGCGCGGGTCATGCCAGCTTCGGCAAGCACCGCGTCAATATTCCCAAAACACAGACGCGCCTGCGCTTCCGCACCGTCAGGAATGTGGTCGTTCGGGTCTATTCCCAATTGGCCTGACACGAAAAGCAAGCGTGCGCCTGCGGTAACCTCGACCCCATGGGAGTAATGCGCGAAAGGGGCGCGGATCTGCGGTGGGGTCAGATGGTTAAGCATAGCAATCCCTTCGTGTGAAATAACATCATTGACAAGCGCCCCCATTCCAGTGTTTCCATTAAGGCAGCTCAAGTGACCGCGCAGTGAGCTTTAATCGGTGTGCGGCGCTGAAGTGGGCACGCAGTCAGTCTAAACGGTGTGTGCCGTCCTTGCTTTAGTCAAGCGATGGATGGCGATTCATGAAACCAAATGCACCGAGTTTACCGAATAGCACTGCGGGAGAGGGCGAAAGCCCCAATCCGACATTAGACAGGAATTCGCAGGCGCCCTTTGATCCGGCCGCCTATCGTCATGCGCTGGGCAGTTTTCTGACCGGCGTAACTGTCGTCGCCGCGCGTGATGCCGAGGGTGCTCCACGGGGCTTCACGGCCAATTCCTTTACGTCTGTCTCTCTGGACCCTCCCTTGATCCTCGTCTGTATCGGGGATCATGCACATAGCTATGATGTCTTTGCGTCCTGTGAGAGCTTCGCGGTCAGTGTTCTGGCGGCTGCACAGCGCGAGACCTCAAACCTCTTCGCATCGAAGGCCCCGGATAAGTTCGAGCAGGCGGATTGGCGGGAAGGTGTCGCCGGGGCACCGATCATTGACGACGCGTTAGGCTGGTTCGATTGCACCATCCATGACCGGGTGATCGCCGGGGATCACTTGATCCTGATTGGCCGTGTCGAGGCATTCGGTGAGGGCGAGGCGGCTCCGCTTGGTTTTCATCGCGGTGGTTATGTGGCGCTGAGTGATGCGGCTGATGCGAGAAGAGGCGGCGATGCTCTGCGGGTCGGGGCCATTGTTGAGCAGCAAGGCGCGGTGCTTCTGGTGGAGGAAGACGGGCAGCTTTCCCTACCAAGCGCAGATCGGTTGGGCCGCGATGGGGAGGATGATCCGGGCAGCCTGATCGGGCTGCTTGCGGCATTGGGGGCAGCGACTGCCTTGGGGCCGCTTTTCTCTGCCTATGAGCAAGCCGGCATCCAGCATCTCTTCTACCGCTGTGAGGCCCCACAAGAGGCGACGGGTCGCTTCATTGCCTTTGATCAGATTGACTGGGATCGGATCACCGATCCGGCAGAGCGGTCGATGTTGAAGCGCTATGCCGGGGAGCGCGAAAGCCTCGGCTTTGGAATTTACTTGGGCGGGGCGGAGCAGGGAGAAATCCACCACTCCCGACCCGGCGAAGAAAATGGGAGGAAAGCATGAAATTCTCACTCTTCGTTCATATGGAGCGATTGACCCCGGAAGACGACCAGACCCGGCTTTATGAGGAGTTTATCGAGCTTTGTGAACTTGCGGATAAGAGCGGCTTTCATGCGATCTGGACCGGTGAGCATCATGGTATGAATTTCACCATCGCGCCAAACCCATTTATCAGCTTGGCGGACTTGGCACGGCGAACCCAGAATGTGCGCCTGGGCACGGGAACGATCGTGGCTCCTTTCTGGCACCCGATCAAACTCGCCGGAGAGGCCGCGATGTGTGACCAGATCTGCGGGGGCAGGCTGGATATCGGCATCGCCCGCGGCGCCTATTCCTTCGAATATGAACGCATGCTGCCCGGCTTGGATGCCTGGGGCGCCGGTCAGCGCCTGCGGGAGATGGTGCCGGCGATCAAGGGGCTATGGGAAGGGGACTACGCGCATGATGGGGAGTTCTGGCAGTTCCCCAAGACGACCTCTGCCCCCAAGCCCGTGCAGACACCTCATCCACCGGTCTGGGTAGCGGCACGCGATCCGAATTCGCATGATTTTGCGGTGGCGAATGGCTGCAATGTGCAGGTAACACCGCTCTGGCTCGGTGATGATGAGGTGGAGAGCCTGATGGGGCGCTTCAATGATGCCTGCACCGCTCATCCGGAGGTCGATCGGCCAAAGATCATGCTGCTGCGCCATACGTTCGTCGGTGAGGATGAGGCCGAAGTCGCCGGCGGGGCACGGGACATCAGCCGTTTCTATTGTTACTTCGGCGCCTGGTTCAAGAATGAACGACCGATCTCTCAAGGGGTGATTGAGCCGCTGACAGAAGAGGAAATGGCGGCGCTCGACATGTTCTCACCAGACGTGATGAGAAAGAACAATGTTGTCGGGACACCCGATGACGTCATTGCCCGGCTGAAGGCTTATGAAGCGCTTGGCTATGACGAATACAGTTTCTGGATCGATACCGGCATGTCGTATGAACGCAAACGCAAATCGTTGCAGATGTTCATCGATCATGTGATGCCGGCCTTTGCTTGAGGGAGCGTGAGACAATGACCGCAGAAATCCGTAAATTCGTGGACTATGTCGAAGAAGTGCATTTTGAAGGCGGGCGCGCGACCGAACAGCCGATCCTTATGATTGCGGCGGCGGCGGTCATACGAAATCCTTGGGCGGGAAGGGGTTTTGTCGAGAATCTGCGCCCGGAAGTCTCCGACTGCGCGCCGGGGCTTGGTGAAGCACTGACCGCACGGGTGTTGCGCCTTGCCGGGTCAGGGGATGCCGTTGAAGCCTATGGTAAATCCGCTGTTGTCGGAGCGAATGGCGAAATCGAGCATGCTTCCGCCATGATCCACACCCTGCGCTTCGGGAATTACTTCCGCCGCGCCGTGGGGGCCGAGACCTATTTGAGCTTCACCAATACGCGCGGTGGGCTTTGTGCGCCCATTCAAATTCCGTTGATGCATAAAAATGATGCCGGTCAGCGCTCGCATTATCTTACCGTCGATTTTCGGATAGCGGATGCGCCGGCCGCGGATGAGATTGTGGTCGCACTTGGCGCCGCGACGGGGGGGAGGGCACATCCCCGCATTGGGAACCGCTATCAGGATATTGAAGAAATGAAGACGGCAGGCGAAGACACGGTGGTGTCGTGACGATGCCGGATGTTTGGCCGGGCCCCGGCTTTATTCCGCCACCACTGCATAACCAACTGCGCGATAAGGTACAGGCTGGAACCTTCTTTGATGTGATGGGGGAGGGGCCGGCGGTTGTCCTGCTCCATGGTGTCGGCCTTGATATGGCAATGTGGGCTCCGGTGGCGGAGCGGCTGGCGCAGCGCTTTACAGTCATTCGCTTTGACATGTTGGGGCATGGTGGCAGTGCAAAGCCTGCCGGGAATGTCGGGCTCAGCGATTATGTGAAGCAGCTCGCCGATATGGCAGATTACTTTCAGCTCGAGAGGTTCGCACTGGTCGGCTTCTCCATGGGGGCATTGATTGCCCGCGCTTATGCGGTGTCTTCCTCTGACCGCCTGTCTAAACTCTGCCTGATGAGCGGTGTTTATGATCGGACAGAAGAACAGCGTGCCGCCGTCGCCGGGCGCCTCGCCACAGCGCGCGAAGATGGGCCGGGAGAGATCATAGAGGCCGCTTTGGGTCGCTGGTTCACGGATGACTTCAGAACGCGGGCGCCGGATGTTTTGAAAGCCGTCCGCGACCGGCTGGAGCAGAATGACCGAAACGGTTTCCTTGCGGCTTATGCGGTATTTGCGGAGGCTGATAGGGCGGCATCGGACAGGCTCAATCAAATCGCCTGTCCGACCTTGGTCTCGACTGGGGCGCTCGATAGCGGGTCGACCGGTGCGATGGCCTCCGCGCTTGCGGCTGAAATCCCTGGTGCCCAAACTGAGATATGGGACGGGTTAGCGCATTTGGCCCCCCTTGAAGCGCCGGACAGCGTGGCCGCGTCACTGGAGAATTTTTTGGATCGGGAGGAGTAGGACAGGATGAGCGGCTTGCAACGGTTTCAGCACTATATCGACGGCGAATTCAGTGATGCGGAGGACGGTCGGACCTTTGAAAGCATTGATCCCGCGACTGAAAAGCCCTGGGCATTGATGCCGGAAGCGCGGGAAACGGATGTGGACCGGGCCGTAGCCGCAGCCCGCCGGGCCCTCAAATCCGGCCCTTGGGCAACAATGACCGCGACGGAGCGCGGCCGCCTGTTATACCGCTTGGGAGACCTGTTGACTGAAAAGGCCGCCATGTTTGCGGAGATCGAAACCCGGGATACCGGCAAGATCATTCGCGAAACAACCGGGCAGGCTGCCTATATGGGCAGTTTCTACCGTTATTATGGTGGCCTGGCGGATAAGATCGAAGGATCGACCCTGCCGGTCGACAAGCCGGATATGATCGCGATGACGGTGCGGGAGCCGATTGGTGTCGTCGCCGGCGTGGTGCCCTGGAACTCGCAGCTTTTCCTGTCCGCAACCAAGATCGCGCCTGCCTTAGCTGCGGGGAATACCATTGTCATCAAGGCATCCGAAATGGGTCCTGCCCCGATGCTGGCCTTTGCCAAGCTTGTGGAGGAAGTCGGCTTCCCACCTGGCGTGATCAACATCGTGACCGGCTTCGGCGATACTTGCGGGCGGGCGCTGACCGCCCATCCGGATGTTGCGCGGGTTGCTTTCACTGGTGGCCCAGGGACCGCGCGCCATGTGATCCGGAACTCGGCAGAGAATTTCGCGCTGGTCTCGCTTGAACTCGGTGGGAAATCGCCGGTTCTGGTGTTCGGCGATGCTGATATCGATTCCGCAGCGAATGCGATCACAGCCGGTATTTTTGGTGCGGCGGGGCAGTCCTGTGTCGCCGGCTCCAGGCTCATCGTGCAGGAGGATGTGGCGGAGACATTAGTCGCTCAGTTGGCCGAGAAGGCCGGGCGCATTCGCATCGGCAATCCCATGCTCCAGGAAACCGAGATTGGACCTCTTTGCACTCAGGCGCAGCGGGATCACATAGAATCCGCGCTCGCGGATACCTTGGCAGCGGGGGGAGAGTTGGTCTGTGGCGGTGCGCGACCGGAGGGGTTGGAGACGGGATACTATTTCCAGCCAACCATCGTCCGATGTCCGGCAAGCGGCGTGCGCACCCTGGAAGAGGAGCTTTTCGGCCCGGTCCTGTCCGTTCGCACCTTCAAGACGGAAGATGAGGCCTTGGCGATCGCGAATGACAGCCGTTTCGGCCTCGCCGGGGGGATCTTTACGAAAGATATCGCCCGCGCGATGCGTCTGGCACGGGCAATCGAATCCGGCATCGCTTGGGTGAATACCTATCGCGTCGTTTCCCCCGTCGCGCCCTTTGGCGGCTATAAGCAAAGTGGCAATGGGCGAGAGGGTGGTCAGGCGATGATCGAGGACTACACCCGCACCAAGACCATTTGGATCAATACCTCCGATGCGCCAATCGGCGATCCTTTTGTTATGCGGTGACAAGTCACCGTTGTCCTGACAGAAGCCTGTCAGTAGTGGGCGTCAATTTAGATTGCTCGCACGGATGAACTCAGGTCCGGTAGGTCGATGTCAGGACAGCAGCAACAGTACCGAAACCTCCCCGCCGTCGCAGCCATTTCTGCTGCCGTATTGGCGCTATCGCTGGGCGATTCCCTGATTAAGGCGCTGGGTGTTTCGATGCCGCTTTGGCAGTTGTTTGTGCTGAGGTCATTGATTGGCCTTGTCTTGCTGTTGGGCATTGGAATCGCAACGGGAAAGGCCATCAAGCAGGCCTGTATCCCGCGCCGACCGGGCTGGACAGCGTTGCGAAGCGTGATGCTGGCGGCGCTCTGGACTTTCTACTACACAGCGGTGGCCAAGGTGCCGCTCGCGACGGTATCTGCGGTTGCCTACACATCCCCTATCTTTATCGCAGTCCTCGCTGTCTTGTTTAAGGGCGAGAGACTTAGCCTTATCAGGATCGCTGCGGTTCTAGGTGGGTTTATCGGGGTGTTGCTGGTGTTGCAGCCCAATCCCGCGACGTTCGATCCCTACGCGTTATTGCCGCTGTTATCGGCGATACTCTATGCGGGGGGGATGATCCTGACCGGGACGAAATGCGCGGAAGAAGACCCCTTCTGCCTGGTCGTTTCTTTGGTCTTGGCGTTTCTCGCTGTAGGGGCCGGACTTGGGATCGGTTCGCTCGCCAATATAGGCGGGGAGGGCAGTACGTTCCTAGCACAACGGCTTTTGTCACCATGGGTGGCTGTCGGCTGGGTGGAGCTCCTGGCGATGCTGGGGCTGGCGTTGTCGATGCTTGTCGGTGCGATGGGTGCTGCCTATGCGTACCAAGTAGGTCGGGCCACGACAGTTGCCTGTTTCGACTATCTGTATCTGGTCTTTGTGGTGCTGTGGGGCTGGGTCTTTTTTGCGGAGCGTACCGATTTTATCGGCATCGCCGGGATCGCGCTCATTGTGGTAGGCGGATTAATGACGCTCGACCGCAAGAACGGTCGAGCGTCTGACTAAATTCATGGGAAATGTTGTTTCGTTTTAGGCGGCGCTGGTCAGGTTTTGCTCAACCGCCATGTTGCGCATTGCCTTTTGCAGCTTTTCAAAGGCGCGGACCTCGATCTGGCGAACACGCTCCCGGCTGACACCATATTCCTGGCTTAGATCTTCCAGGGTCTTGGCATCTTCAGTCAGGCGGCGTTCGGTCAGGATATGACGCTCGCGTTCATTCAAGGTCTTCATGGCATCCTGCAGCATGACCCGGCGCAAGCCCAGTTCTTCAGTCTCCGCGAAACTGGCTTCCTGGTTCTGGCTGTCATCTTCCAACCAATCCTGCCACTCACCATCACCATCCACACGCAGTGGAGCGTTTAGCGAGCTGTCACTGCCGGCAAGCCGACGGTTCATGTTGATCACATCCTGCTCGGGAACCGAAAGCTCCTCAGAGATCTTCGCGACCGTTTCAGGCGCCAGATCGCCATCCTCAAACGCTTGAAGACGGCCCTTGATCTTACGCAGATTGAAGAAAAGTTTCTTCTGCGCGGCGGTGGTTCCCATCTTAACCAGGGACCAGCTGTGCAGGATGTATTCCTGGATCGAGGCGCGAATCCACCACATGGCATAGGTTGCCAGGCGGAAGCCTTTGTCCGGATCGAAGCGTTTGACCGCCTGCATCATCCCGACATTGCCTTCAGAGATCAGTTCTGCGACCGGTAATCCGTACCCGCGATAGCCCATCGCAATCTTGGCAACCAGGCGCAAATGGCTGGTCACGAGTTGATGGGCGGCTTCACGGTCGCCCTGCTCCTGCCATTGTTTGGCGAGCATGAATTCCTGCTCCGGCGCCAACATGGGGAACTTCCGGATTTGATTCAAATAGCGCTGAAGATTGCCCTCCGGCGTTAAGGCCGGGATGTTCGAAACTGCGCTTGTATTGCTCATTTTCCTGAACCTCTTTCCCTTTAACGGGCGCTTCCGATAACTTGCCTGCTACGAACCGCTAGCGACCGTCTTCCTGAAGCACCATTTGGTGAATAGTAACCCGAATTACAATGGGTCAATAGGCAATCCTATGACACAAATTTGTGATCTTAAGGATACAATCACCCGTGTTTTCTGCTCATTAAGTATGTTCAGAATAAGGCGTGATGGTGAAATTCGCGTGTCTTCTCACTCTTTGAGGAGTCCTAAATCAGAGAGCAAGCCATTGAAATCAGGGGGCGGCGGTGCCTCAAAGCGCAGTTGCTCGCCGGTTTCAGGATGGACAAAGCCCAAAATAGCGGCATGCAGGGCCTGACGTGGGAAACTTGCTGCGGCTTCCGCCTTGTTGCCCAGGGCTACCCGGCGCGCCTTCGTGCCCCGTCCATAGACGTGATCGCCAATCAGCGGGTGACCGATATGGGCCATGTGAACCCTGATCTGATGGGTGCGCCCGGTTTCGAGCCGACAATCAACCAGGGCTGCCCCGCGGGCCGCGCTGCTCAGGACACGATAATGCGTTACTGCCGGTTTCCCCTGATTTCCAGGCCGAACCGCCATGCACTTCCTGTCTCTGGGATTGCGCCCAATATTGCCTTCAATCCGACCTTCTAAGGCATTGGGCCTGCCATATATCACGGCACGATAGTGCCGGTCGATATCGTGGCTGGCAAAGCGCGTCGCTAAGTTGTGATGCACGGTTTCAGTTTTTGCGACGACAAGAAGGCCGCTTGTGTCTTTATCGATCCGATGGACGATCCCGGGACGCGCGACCCCGCCAATGCCTTTCAGGCTGTCGCCACAGTGGTGCAGCAGGGCATTGACCAGTGTTCCGTCAAGGTTCCCCGGCGCCGGATGGACAACCATGCCGGCTGGCTTATCGACCACAATCAAGCCCTCATCTTCATAGATGATGTTCAGTGGGATTGGCTGTGGTTCGGGTTCCGCAGCAATTGGTGTCGGAATTCGCAAGGTCCAGGTCTCTCCCGGTTTGACCCGGTAGGAGGGCTCCGATACTGTCCCGGCCGCGTTGACGGCCCGCCCGTCGCGGATCAGTGCCTGAAGGCGTGTCCGCGTGAAATCAGGCAGGGAGCCGGCAAGGAAGCGGTCAAGCCTATCGCCGGCCGCCTCCTCCGGAACCGCAATCGCATGCGTTTCGCCCTCGTTGGAGGGGTCCTCGGCGGTATCGCCATCAAGAATGAAGTCGGAGTCATCGGCCATGCAGGGGCTCAAGTTTCTGGTTATCTTCCTGGGTGTATTGATCGTAATCGGCCTGGGTATCCTGGTTTACGGGATTGCGACAAAGGCTGGCAAGCTTGCTGACGGTCCGGCAACTGTTGAGGCTGCGTCTGTGACATTGCCTGAAGGGGCTACGATTGTTGAGATGACCTCGGGTGAGGGGCGGCTCTATCTACATGTTGAAGGTCCCGATGCCGGGCAGTCGATCTATATCTTCGATGATCGCGGACGCCATCTGGGAACAATCGACCTCAACTAATCCCGCGACGCATGGGGCAAAAAAAGCCGGCGCAGCACTGCTGGTCTTTTTCGATATGCTAATATCGGTGATGTTGATATCCCCGATGTCGAAATCCTCAACCTGAAATGAAAAGGCCGCCCGGAGGCGGCCTCATACAAATGATATCCCGAAGGACATCACTTCATTTTCGATTCCTTGAAGAGCACATGCTTGCGTACCTTCGGATCGTATTTGCGCTGTTGCAGCTTTTCAGTCTGGTTGCGCGGGTTCTTCTTTGTGACATAGAAGTAGCCGGTGTCCGCGGTGCTAACCAGTTTCACCTGAAGGGTTGCGGGCTTCGCCATCTCATTCCGTCCTTACGTTCGGTCCTCGCGGGACCAGTCCGGGAGAGCCTTGTTGCCTAACGGCATAAATTGGCGCGCCCGGAAATATGTTTCCAGAAGGCGCGCAACATACAGCGCCGCGCGCCGCAGTCAAGCCGAAACGGGAGACCAAATCTCATCCATATCACCGCCCCGTTCTTCGCGGATGATACGGTAGCCAGTGACCTCGTAAAATATCTGCGCAACCTTGCGATCCGGGGCTTCCAATTCGGCTGGTTTTCCCCAAAGGCGAAGCGCTTCCCGCAGCACCCGCTTGGTGATGCCAGATATGTTGCGGGCAGCAAGGGCTTCCGAACAGCGAATCCAGGAGACTTCAGGAAGCTCGCCAGTTGCATGAGGTTCACCGGTTAAAATGCTGTCATCACACAAGAAAAATCGAACATCGAATCGGATTGGGACTTCTTCCGGCGTGATCGAGTGGCAGACATAGCGCAGAAGGTCCGGCCTGGGGCGCAATCCAGCGACTGAGGCGGCATCAAGAAATGCCTGGGCTTCTTCGCCAGGTGAATTATCTGGGGAATCGCTTGACTGCGTGAGGGCCCCCGGCGTGCCGACCAGGACGCCGGCCTCCTCCCAGGTTTCGCGGATGGCGCAGATGGCGAGTGCACCAAGCTCTGAATTCGTGCAACCGAAAAGCTCTGTCATACGCCGGTCGTCAGGATCAACTGCACCCCCGGGATAGACATACACCCCCGGCATGAAGCGTGCGGTTTCCGGTCGCTTGCCCATCAGGACTTCGGTGTCGTCTCCCGCGCCACGCAAAATGATCAGACTGGCAGCATCGCGTGGGACAACAGGAGCGCCATCCTTGTTGCCGGATTTCACCAACGATTCCTCGTGTGTCGGCATGGAGACTCCTAGCTTGTTCCTGAGAGGCTGATGGCAATGGCCTGCCGATAGACGGCTGGCGATCCAAGAAGCAATTCTGCCACAGCCAAATCGACGTCACCCAGTGTATGCGGATTCCAGGGGCAGAGGGCAAGCACCGCCTGAACTTCCGTCTTTGTATGGGTCGATACATCGGTCTCGCGTCTGAGGACTAGGTTTGCGCGCCCGCTGTCCTTACCCTTCGACAATCCGGAATCAAGGGCGGTAACCGCATCAGACGCGCCGCTGGTGCAGACGGAGGGCATGACCCCCATCCGGTCGAGGGTATACCCGCTGGGGGCCATGAATTTCGCCCAGGTCAGATAGAGCTCTCCCCCATTGGGGAGGTCGATAACGGTCTGGATGCTGCCTTTGCCAAAGCTGCTCATTCCAATCACGACGGCGCGGCCATGATCCTGCAGGGCTGCGGCCAGAATTTCCGACGCGCTGGCGGTTGCGCCGTTGATGAGGACGGCAATCGGTACGCCTGCAGCGATATCGCCAAGTTCGGCATGGAAGAGTTGTTGGCTTTCCGGATGCCGACCGGCGGCACGGCTAATGACGCCGACGTCCAGGAACAGATCTGCGGCATGGACCGCTTCTTCCATCAATCCACCTGGATTGCCGCGCAGATCAAGAATGATGCCGGCCAAGTCGTCACCAAGGGCTTGATGTGCCTTCGCGACAGCTTCGGCAAGCCGCTTGGTCGTGCTTTGGTTGAAGCCCGATACTCTGATGATGGCAAAATGGCCCATGGGCTCAAAAAAGACAGTGTTCGGCACGATCCGCTTGCGTCCAACGGTAACGATGATTGGCTTCGCAAGGCCTTTTCGTCCCAATGTCAAACTGACCGTGGCGTTAATTGGACCGCGCAATTCAGAGACGATCCGGCTTATGGGGAAGCCGCTTACCGCATGTCCGTCAATCGCAAGCAACCGGTCGCCCGGGTGAATGCCGGCTGCAGCGGCCGGGCCTTCCGGGACGATCCTGCCGATCAACGCGCCATCGGGATGCGGTTCCAAGGCCACACCAATGCCTCCATACCCTTCGCGCCCCGCCCGGTTCCGTGCAGCCTCTCTACGGCTCGCATATCCGGAAAACCGGTCCAGGCCATTTGTCATCGCATCGAAGAAGGCGTCTTGAATAACCTCTTCATCAATCGACGCGAGGGTGGGAGAGGCAGCCCGCGCCCGGATGGCGATATCAGCTGCGAAGGCGCCCCAGGCTTTTGCCTGTGTCGGTAGATCGGATGCGTTGGGTTTGGGCAGAGCCACCGTGTCTACCTGATCGCCATCAACAAACAGATCGACAGCACTTAGATCGGAATTCGCGGCATCCAGCGCAAAGCCGGGCTCCAGCGTGGTTAAGCCCTCCAGGCCATCCAATGCGGCGCGCCTGGGATCCAGCGGTTCCAGGTAATAGGTCGCAACCTGTTTCAGGCCGATCCCGAAGATATGGGACAGCCGCGCTTCAACAGCGACTTCCGGTGACGGCTCTTCCGATGCACAGCCGGTGCAAACCGCAAGAAATGCGGTGATAAACAGGGCTTTAGCGAAACGGCCGGGCACGGATAAAGCTTTTCAGTCTTAATGTGGACAGGTTGTGTTCTTGTCAGGAAGTCTGCCCCAAAGAATATGGCAGCGCACGTGGATTCACAGCCTCCGGCTTGCCTTTGCGGGAACACCGGCGATTTTTGTGGCACGCAGGACCGATATTGGGCGTCGGGACATCCATTACGCCGATTATACAGGGCTCGACGAAGAAGCCTGGTCCTAGACGGGCGTCGGATCCGGCATAGGCCCACCCCGTCCCGTTGGGTCGAGCGCGTAGACCATATCGCGCAGGTAATCCAGCAGGGCTTGCCGGTCGCTCCAGCCGCTCAGCATGTCGAATTCGATGGGATTGCCGATCCGGGCTGAGACCTCACTACCGATCCTCTTCGCCACTTCACCTAACAGGATTGGCTCACGGAGCTCTTTGTTGATCAGGCTGGCGAATTGGAACATCCAGCTGTTCTGACCTTCAAAGAACATCGGAACCACCGTGGCGCCGGACGTGGCGACAAGTTTTGCGGCAAACAGCTTCCAAGGGGCATCGACGGCGCGATCAAAGACCCGTTTCGCGGTCGAAACGCTGCCTGCTGGGAAGATAAGTAGTAACCCGCCGTCTTGAAGATGGGACACTGCCTTCCGTTTTGATTCGACATTGCTGCGTAACGCACTCGACATGCCGTCGAATTCAATTGGGATGAGATAGGGCAGGATGTCCCCAGTCTTTCCCAGGCTGGCGTGAGCGAGCAGCTTGATATCCTGCCGGACCCGCGAGATCAGATAGCCTGCCGCGACGCCATCCAAGACGCCGTAGGGGTGGTTGGCCAATATGATCGTCGGACCGGTCTTCGGGATCGCGGCCAAGCGCTGGGCATCAAAGTTGACGGAGAGATCCAACCAATGGACGGCAGCTCCCCAGAAGTCATCATCCGGCCCGCCTGAACTTTTATAGGCGTCATACAGCCTTTGCAGTTTCGGCTGACCTGTGGCGCGCTCAATGGCACGAACCAAGAGCCGCTTCGGCAAAGGGTCTTCCGCATTGCAATAGGATATCTCGGGCGGCTGGATGTTGATCTTGTCACGCAAAATGGCAATCGGCTTTGGCGCCGTCATATTCTTCGACCTCGATTTATTTCCTCCGGCAGGTGTCTTCCCGAACAGAAGACGCCTGACCCAATAAAATAACGTCGACTCGGTGACGGTTCCGTGATGCGTATATTGTGGTTTTGTTGCGAAATTAATTAACTGCAGAAGCGCCCGCTGCTTTAAGGCATTTTTGGAAGCAGCAGTTTCAGGCGGGGACCGACCTCCACGAAACCGCGGGCCTTGTAGAACGCCACGGTCTTTTGCCATTCGGGCAGGGGCGGCGCGCCGACTTCCAGGCGCGGCCAGCCTCGCTTGCAGGCGAAATCATGCGCATCTTTGATCAAGGCAAGTCCGGCGCCGCTTCCTCGAAACTCTGGGGTCACGTAAAATTCGGTTATCTCGCCGAACCACCCGCCGGCATAGATTGACGCACATTCATTTAGGCTGAGAACCCCGATCGGCTTTCCCTGTCCGTCCCTAGCAAGCAGTGACCAGAAACGATTGCCTGACAACAGGTCATGGGCGGTCTCCTCATAATCAGAAAGGGCCGGGGGTGGTGTGCCGCCTGTCAGTTCACAGACAAGCGCGTGGGTAAGGGCGGCGACCGACTTGCTGTCGACCGCCGCCGCTACTGTTACTGTCACTGCCCCTGCCACTGTCACCGAGGTTAACGCCATCGAGCGTTACCTTACATCACGCCCCAGTCTTTTGCCGTCGCATCCAACGCCTGACGGATCAAACCGAACAGCTCGTCCAGTTCGGCTTTTTCAATGGTCAGCGGTGGAGAGAAGACCATGGCTTCGCCACAAGGCCGGATAATCGCGCCGAGACGCATGATATGATCGCGGCATGTGATGCCGACCTTACCGGCCGGGGTGAAGCGCTCGCGGGTTTCCTTGTTCTTCACCAGCTCGAAGGCGCCAAACATACCGACGCCGCGCGTGTAACCGACAAGCGGGTGATCTTCCAAGCCCTTCAGCAGTCGCTGGGCATAGGGCCCGGTTTCATTGCGAACTTTTTCGACCAATCCTTCGCGCTCAATGATCTCGATATTGCGCAGGGCGACAGCGCAGGCTGCCGGGTGGCCGGAATAGGTATAACCATGCGCGAACTCGCCACCATCGGAGACAACCACATCATTGACCTTATCCGAAATCGCAATCGCCGAGATCGGCAGATAGCCGGAAGACAACCCCTTGGCCATGGTGATCAGATCGGGTTTGATCCCAAGCGTTTCAAATCCGAACCAGTTGCCCGTCCGGCCAAAGCCGCAAATGACTTCGTCACAGATCAGCAGGATGTCATATTGATCGCAAATCCGTTGGATTTCTGGCCAGTAGTTGGCCGGCGGGACAATCACACCCCCGGCACCTTGGATCGGTTCACCGATGAAGGCGGCGACATTGTCCGGGCCCAGCTCAAGCACCTTGTCTTCAAGCGCCTTGGCGGCCATCGCGCCTACTTCCTCGTCCGATTTATTGATGCCAAATTTGAAGATATTCGGTTCCATCACGTGATGGATGGAGGGAACGAGCTTGCCGCCCTGCTTATGCATCGCGGACATCCCACCCAGGGTCGCCGATGCCACGGTTGATCCGTGATAGGCGTTATCCCGGCTGATGATGAAACGTTTTTCCGGCTGGCCCTTTGTCTGCCAATAGTGATGGACCATGCGGATGTTACTGTCATTCGCTTCGGAACCGGAGTTGGAGAAGAAAACCCGGTTGAAATTGTCCGGCAGCAGTGAGGCAACCTTGGCGGAAAGCTCTGCCACCGGCGGCGTCGCGGTCCGGAAGAAGGTGTTGTAATAGGGCAGTTCCATCATCTGCTGGGCGGCGACTTCGGCCAATTCCTTATGGCCATACCCGATATTAACGCACCAGAGACCTGCCATGCCGTCCAACAGGCGGTTGCCATGCCCGTCTTGCAGATAGACGCCGGAGGCACTTGTGATCATGCGGGCACCACCGTCTTCAGCCATCGCCTTCGAATCGCTGAAGGGTTGGAAATGGTGTGCCGTGTTGATGCGGCCCAGCTCTTCAATATCGTAATTTCGGCGAACGTCAGCCATGACCCGGTCTCCCAATTAATGAAGGATAAGGCGCTGAGGATCAGCGCCGATGGGCCATACTAGCAAATGTGATCACAAATTCAATTGTTGTGATCACAAATTTCTCAGACAGGCTTTGTCCAGCTGGACAGGTACTTCGATGCTTCCGGCCGGACCTTCTTTCGGACCGGTTCCGTGGGTGTACCGATATAGACAAATCCGACTGTCACGTCTTTTTCGGAGAAGCCGAGACCTGCGCGAACCGTATCGTCGAAAGCGGGCCAGCCGGTCAGCAGGACGACGCCATAACCGGATGCTTCACAGGCAAGCAGTAAATGCTGGACTGCGCAGCTGGTCGCAACAACTTGTTCGACGGGGGGCACCTTTGGATGGTTCTCCGTAATCTCCGCCACCACAGCGACGATGAGGGGAGAGCGCAGCGGCTTCGAGCGAAATTTTGCCACTGCGTCATCATCCGCTTCCGGTTCCCGCAGCTTTAATGCTTTTTCGAACAGATCCGCCAATCGGTTGCGGGCATCTCCGCGAATTGAAAGAAAGCGCCAGGGCCGGATGGCGCCATGGTCCGGCGCACTCATCGCGGCAGTCAGCAGCGCTTCAAGCTCTTCATCATCTGGAGCCGGGTCGCCTAAGAGCTGTGCCTTCACCGATTTTCGCCCGGTCAAAAAATCCAGAATATCAGCGGTTACAGCTGTCTCTGTCCGGATCTCGGTTTCAGGCATGTCAGTCTTCTCCTATTGGGGTGTCGAATATGGGCATCAAAAGGTAGCCGGCAAGAAAGCCGCCTAAATGCGCCTCCCAGGCGATGCGCTCATGAATTCCAATGAGGCTGGGCACAACGGCGCTCAACAAATTCAGGGTGACAAAGACGATTAGAAACCCGACCGCTGTCCGTCGATTGTGAAAAGGTGGCGGTGGCGGCGCGGTATTGGGGGCCGGCGTAATGGCGATGCGGACGATGGCCCCTGTCAGAGCCGACACTGCACCCGATGCGCCAATGACCAGGGCGACAGATTCAGGCGACATGCCGAAAACAGAGAAGACGCCGGCGATGGCCCCTGTTGCATAAAGCACAAGGAACCGGGCGCCGCCGGTCCGGCGCGCTACCGCGCTGCCGAACGCCATCAGGAACGCCATATTCATTAGCAGATGCGCCCAGCCGCCATGCAGCAAGGCATGTGTCAGGGGTGATAAAATTACGGCCAGAGGGTCGGCGGCGATCTCTCCCGGCAGGATATAGCGGGCCGGGATGAAGCCGAGCTTGATGCGAATAAGGGCGACAAGTTCGGGCTGGTTGATCCAGGCGGTCTGCAGCAAAACCATCAGAACATGCACACCGACCGTTACGGCGGCGACCCAGACGACCACTTTCGGGGCGTTCAGGATCGGTTGAGTGTCTGTCATGGCAGCTCGTCAGCTCAAAGGGAAGAGGGGCCATTACTTAGCCCTCGCATGCAAGCTGTGCAATCCCACGATGAATTCTGAGGGGCTCTGTTGATGGGGACTGTTGTGTTTCGGCGCCCGCTGGATACTCTTTCGGTCCGTCCAATCTGGAGGCGATAAATATCTTCGAAACAGATCATGTTGGAGATTCGACAATGAGCAGTTCAAAAGGCAACGTTGCACAGCTGGTTTCATTTGGCGCAGGGGCGGTTCTTTGTGGGGCGCTGCTGGTTGGTTGTCAGAGTGGCGGGGATAAGAATCTCCCACTTCTTACCCTCGGTTTTGCTGATACCGCTTGGACGGGGGAGCGAATCCCGGAAGGGCAGCAATGCTCGAAGTTTGGCGGAAAGGGCGCAACGCCTGCGATGGCTGTCAGCGATATCCCGGCTGGCACTGTAGAAATTGTCGCGGAATTTAACGATCGTAGCTACGCGCCGCTGAGCAGTGGTGGCGGGCATGGCAAGATCGGCTTCAGTCATGATGGTAGCGCTGAAGCGGTTTTGCAGTCGGTCCTCGGGGAGACGGCTGACCTGCCGGCAGGAACGCATGTCGTTGCAAAGAACAGAGCGACGGGATCATTCGCGCGCCCAGGATATCTCCCCCCTTGTTCCGGCGGAAAAGGGAACACCTATTTCGCTGACATTATTGCAATCGATGGTGCTGGTCAGGCACTAGCCAAAGGGCAAATCATCATCGGTCGTTACTGAGTTTTCAAAGGAGCAATTATAGTATGAATCAGGCGCAATGGTTGGCGCGTGCAGGACGTGCATTTGGTGATTGCCCGGCTACAGCGGTGGGCGCACGTGTTGTTCGGGACTATCGGCAGACAGCTTCACGGGCTGCTCGGTTGGCGGAAGGCTTCCGTCAGGCTGGGCTGGAAGACGGTGCCCGTATCGCAATCCTGGCCAAGAATGGGCCGGGCTATGTCGAGTTGCTCTATGCAGCGTGGTGGGCCGGTATGGCGGCCGTACCGATCAATGCCAAGCTGCATCGGGATGAAGTCGCCTATATTCTAGGGGACAGCGGTGCTGCGCTGGTCTTTGCATCTGATGATCTGTTGGAAACCGCAAGTGCAGCGGTTGATATGGCTGGTACGTCTGCGCGCGTGATCGCGGTCGGTGGCACCGACCATGATCGCCTGATGCCGGAAAAGGAAGCGATGCTGGCGACGGTCGATCCGGACAGTCTCGCCTGGCTTTTCTATACCTCTGGTACAACGGGGCGCCCGAAAGGTGCCGTGATCTCCCACAGAAACATTGCGCATATGACCTATGGATATTTCTCCTGCGTCGCCAATGCTGTCCCGGGGGAGGCTGTGTTGCATGCAGCACCGATGAGCCACGGGTCGGGCCTTTATATTATGCCGCATGTCTATAAGGGCTGCTGTCAGGTGGTGCCGGAAAGTGGCGGTTTCGATCCTGCGGAGATTTTTGAAACGATTGGGCATTGGCCGGGAACTGCGATGTTCGGTGCACCGACCATGGTCAACCGGATGACCCGGTGGCCGGGGGAGATCACGGACGCCCAGCTTCAGAACCTCAAGGTCGTGATCTATGGCGGGGCGCCGATGTATGTTGAGGATTGCGAGGCGGCGTTGAACCGTCTTGGCCCCAGGCTCGCCCAGATCTATGGCCAGGGTGAAAGCCCGATGAACATAACCTGTTTGGAAACCGCACAGATCGCCAATCGTGATCACCCGCGGTGGCGGGAGATTCTGGGCTCTGCCGGTCTGCCCTATCCCAATGTCGAAGTGCGGGTTGTCGATGCTGATGACAACCCGGTCCCGGTTGGCGAAAGCGGGGAGATCATTTGCCGAGGCGATAGTGTCATGCCTGGCTATTGGAACCGCCCGGAAGCGAATGCCGAAACACTGCGCGGCGGTTGGTTGCATACCGGCGATGTCGGACGCTTTGATGAAGAGGGCTATCTGACATTGATGGATCGATCGAAGGATCTGATCATCTCCGGCGGGTCCAATATTTATCCGCGCGAGGTGGAAGAGGTGCTTCTGACCCATCCCGGCGTGAAGGAAGTGTCTGTCATCGGTCGGCGGGACCCTGAATGGGGAGAGGTCGTCGTCGCCTATGTCGTTGGTGAAGCAAAAGAGGTTGAGTTGGACGCGCTTTGCCTGGATCGCATCGCCCGCTTCAAACGCCCGAAATCCTATATGTTCACGGACGCCCTGCCGAAGAACAACTACGGCAAGATCCTGAAAACGGAACTGCGGGTGCAGGATGCAAAGGGACTGGAAGAATGACGGGCCGGCTCGCGGGAAAAACGGCGCTGGTGTTGGGCGCCGGGTCGGTTGGAGCCGGTTGGGGAAATGGCAAGGCGACGGCAGTCCTGTTCGCGCGCGAGGGGGCGAGGGTCGCCTGTGCGGATATCAATGAAGACGCCGCCGTTGAGACCGCAGACATCATCAAGGGGGAGGGCGGTGAGGCCGATGTGATCCGCACCGACGTGACCAAGGAAGCAGATATTGTCGCGGCGAAGGATCGGTGCCTCGACCTCTGGGGGCGTATCGATATCCTCGACAACAATGTTGGCATTGCCGAGGCGGTCGATATTACGGAGTTGAGCGAAGCGCAGTGGGATCGGGTGATGGATATCAACCTGAAAAGCTGCTTCCTGGGCATGAAGCATGTGATCCCGGTGATGGCGGATCAGGGCGGCGGCTCAATCGTCAATATCTCTTCAATCGCCGGTATTCGTTCCATTGGCGTGCCCTATCCAACCTACTACGCAAGCAAGGGCGCGATAAACCAGCTGACCCGCGCGACGGCTGTCCAATATGCCCCGAAGGGGGTCCGGATCAATGCGGTCCTGCCAGGCCTGATGAAGACCCCGATGGTCGAGAAGGCGGGTAGTTTGGCGGCGACCTATGCCGATGGTGATGTTGAGGAAATGTGGAAGGTCCGCGATGCTCAATGCCCGATGGGGCATATGGGGGACGCCTGGGATGTCGCAAACGCAGCGCTATTCCTCGCCAGTGATGAGGCGAAATACATCACTGGCATTGAACTTCTCGTCGACGGCGGAATCACAGCGAAGATTTCATAGGGGCTGGATTGTCCAAGGTTAGAGGTGGGCCGTATAACGTGACGTCTTACCAATCTTATTTTCTGTGTACCGCGCCTCGAAGCGGTAGCACGCTGCTTTGCCGGTTGTTGTCGGCGACTGGCGTGGCCGGCAAGCCTGAATCCTATTTTCATGAGCCTTCACTTAACGCCTGGGGGCTGGATGTCGGGGTATCGCTGGATCACGCTGCCTCTGAATCACGTCAACTGGATGCGGTCTTGGATGCGGTGGTTCGGGTCGGTACAGCCGATACCGGAATCTTCGCCGCGCGCGTGCAACGGCATAGTTTCGATTATTTTATCGATCAGCTTGCGCGGTGCTATCCGGCGCTTTCAACCGACCGACAGCGGATTGAACGACGGTTTGGGACGTCCGCTTTCATCTACCTCAAGCGCGAAGACAAGGTTCGTCAGGCGATTTCCTTTGTTAAGGCAGAGCAGTCGGGGCTGTGGCATAGGAATGCCGATGGAAGCGAGTTGGAGAGACTCGCGCCGCCCGCTGAGCCCGAATACGACGCGCAACGTTTGTGGCGGCAATATCAAACCCTGCTGAATTATGACGACGAATGGGAAGCATGGTTCGCAAAGGAAGGGATTGAGCCGCATCGGGTTCTCTACGAGACGCTTTCGGTGTCACCGTCGGCTGTCGTGTCCGGCATCTTGGGCCATCTCGGACGGAATGCAGACCTTGCGCAGGGCCTTGTTCCCGATGTGGCAAAACTATCCGACCAGATCAGCCAGGATTGGGAGGCGCGATTCAGGTCTGAGTTCGGTCTGGGAGACACCAAATAGGCTATGGTTTGCCCAGGCTTTTGATCTGTTCAAGCCCAGGCAGGATTTCACTATAGGTAAACTCGACCTTGCTTTGGGGACCGCCGATGGCCGGGTCAGGGAAGCGGGTCGACCAAGCGTCCATCTTCAGCATCAGACCGCAGAGCATGCCGCCGACTGCACGGTGGTGCGTCGTGATCAACCGGCGAACATCGCGAAAGCGTTCTGCATTGATATCCCGCCAGAAATCCTCTGTCTGTTTGTCGAAGATATCAAAGCGCGTCGTGACCGCGCTGGAGACGTAGTTCAGGTCATCCAAGATGCCCCGTATAATTCTATCCTGCGCCCGGTCATTTTTGATAATCCAGTTTGATCGAAGGTCGCCAAGCCAATCCTGGAAAACTGTTAGTTTTGGCACCATCTCGTCCAGAATCTCACGGAAATAGGCTAGGGAAAGGAAGATGTCGCCGTAATCTTCAATAAACTTTGGAATCTCATTGATCCTGACGGCAAGGCTGTCGGCCATTTGGGTCAGGCGGCGTATTGTTTCTTCCTTATCCGGATTTCGGAGTAACTTTGACAAATCCGCAGCGTCTTCCAGTGGGGAGGCATCCTGGCCAAACACGTGCTGGACCAAGGGACGCGTGAAGGTTGCCATGCGTTCGGAGAGCTCGGCGCGTTTGGTCTCAGAAAGCGTTAGATGTTCGCTTTCATCGACATCGAAATCCATGTTCCGCAATCCGATACGGGTCGAATAGACATCGAAACTGGGGGTTCTACCGAGCTTTTCTATCTGATTGATATCAGCACGCAGTTCCTCGCCATCCTCGCTTTCCAACATGAGTACAATATCGGAAATGGCGATCTGCCCGCTACCGGATACCCGATCCCGAAACAGCTCAACCGTGGTCTCGAAGCGATTGTTCTTGATCAGCCGTGCTCGTTTAAGGGCGCTCGTCTTTAACGGCATGATAGATAGCGGTAGGATATGTAGGCTATCCATGTCCGAAGCCGTCGGCTTCGCAACAAGGGAATCTCGCTCCCCACTCATACTCGTTTATACTCCCCAATATGCCCGTCAGTTCGGACTTTGTGGCAGGGGATTGCATAGGTCAATTCTGGAAAGGGCTTCAACTGCAAAACTTCATGCCGAATTCATTTGCGGCAATGGCTGTGGGCGGGTATCCGAGGGCATCCAACACTATCTGTCACCCCTTAACCCCGGTGCTTTTCTGCCAGGAGGCCACCCATGCGCTATGCTGATCGTGTCAACGCAATTGCGGGCGAATCCGACAAATCTTGGGAAGTTCACATGGTTGCCCGGAAGCGGGTGGATGCGGGGGAGCGCATTATTCAGCTGACGATTGGCGATCATGACCTGGGCGCGCCGGCAACAGCGGTTGAGGCGACCATCAAGGGGCTGAAGGACGGCTTGCATCACTACACCAATGCTGGTGGAGAGCCGCGCCTTCTGGACGCCGTTTTCAAGCATTGCCAAAGCCGTCACTATCCCCATTTGAAGCCTGAGCAGGTTGTTGTCGTGCCGGGTGCGCAAAATGGGCTCTATTCGGCGGGGATGTGTCTGTTCAATCCCGGCGATGTGGTTCTGGTGCCGGAGCCCTATTACGCAACCTATATGCCGGCGGTACAGGCGAGCGGCGCGATCGCCAAGCTTGTCCCATTGCGTCCAGAGAACGACTTCCACCTGGATAATGCCGATCTGGAAGCTGCCTATGCTGCGGCGACCGGGACGGTGCGCGGTGTCCTGATCAATTCCCCCCACAACCCCACAGGTGTCGTGATGCGACCGGAGACGGTCACTGCCGTCAGTGATTTCATTAAGGCGAATGACCTGTGGCTGATATCGGACGAAGTCTATCAGGATCTCATCTATCGCGGCGAACATATTTCTCCCTGGAATGAAGCGGGGATGTCGGAGCGAACGATTGTCCTGGGCAGCTTTTCTAAATCCTTTGGGATGACCGGCTGGCGCCTTGGGTGGGTAATCGGACCCGAACTGGTGGTTTCTCATATCCGGGAGTTGGCGGGCTGCATGCTTTTTGGATTACCGCCTTTTGTTCAGGACGCCGGCGCGACAGTCATCGAACATGCGGATGAAATCATTCCGGTGCTGCATGAACGCTATGGATCACGGGCCAAAGCGGCGGTGGAAGGGCTTAGCCGCATCAATGGATTGCGCTATCACCATCCCGACGCCGGTATGTTCGTGATGTTCGATGTATCACCCTTTGGGTTGGCGCCGAGGGATTTCGCGCTTCGTCTGTTGGCAGAGGAAGATGTCGCGATCCTGCCTGCCGATGGGTTTGGCCCCAGCGCGTCAGGGTATCTGCGGATGAGTCTCAGTGCCCCGGTTGACGGTGTTTCGGAGGCCTGTGAGCGCTTGAGCCGTTTCGTTTCGCGACTTTAACCAGGAAAGGCGTTCGTCGCGGTCGCTGAGACTAGGCCGCTGTTTCCACGCGATTGCGGCCATTCCCTTTTGCCTCATAGAGCGCCTCGTCCGCGGCCTTCATCATTTCGGAGGCTTTTTTGTAGGCACCTTCGTTTTCATGGCTTGCGATCCCGGCGCTTAGTGTCACGACAAACGCCCCATTCGGAGAGGGATGGGAGACCTGGGCAAAGGCGTCTCGAACCTCATTGATAACGCGCAGAGCGGCGTCTTGTGGTGTGTCCGGCATCACCACAACGAATTCCTCGCCCCCATAGCGTCCAATCACGTCGGTGGCACGCAGCCTTTGCTTCAATAGGTGAGACAGGCTCTTCAAGACCTGATCGCCGACAGGATGCCCGTGGGTGTCATTGACCGTTTTGAAATGGTCGAGATCAAGCAGAACCAAAGACAGCGGTGAACCCGTTCGCTTTGCCCTGCCGAAATCTACGTTCAGGCGTTCCTTGATTGCGGTGTGGTTCAATAGACCCGTCAGGCTGTCGCGCAGCATCGTCGCCCGCAACGCCCGGAAGCGTTCGGCCCGTGTGGCAATTGCGTTGACCAGTAACTCGGCGTTGATCGGCTTTGTCAGGAAATCATCCCCGCCGGTCCGCATAAGGATCAACTGTTCTCGCCGGTCATCCTCGTTCGACAGGAACACGATCGGGATCGAATCATAGGTCGGTTCCTGACGGATTACCTGCGCAAGTTCCCTGCCTTGAACTTCCGGCATAAAATGGTCCATGAGGATCAATTCAGGCCGAAACTCCGAGAGTTGATCGAACACTTTGTTGGGGTCATGCAGCGAAAGGACTTCCATCCCGGCGGCGCCGAGGACTGTGGCGTGGAACTTAGCGATGGTTTTGTCGTCATCGACAATCAGAATGCGATAGGGGGCGTGTTCCTTATCCCGTCGCGTTGCTTCCAGCCGGTCGACCAGGGCGATCATGTTTAGAGGTTCGCCCAGAAAGGTGCTAACGCCAGCCCGCACCGCCGCCAGTCTGGTCTGCATAGAAATATCCTGGGATAGGACGATCATCGGCGGCAAGCTCGTGCGATCATCCATATACTCAATCATTTCCAGGGTTTTCTGGCCTAGAATGGATCCATCGATACGAATGATTAAATGGCTGGGTTTCCGCCTTTTGAGGATGTCGCTCAGGTCATCCCGTCTGCCGATTTCATCAACCCAATATCCGAAGGGGGCAAGCCGCTCGGATATTGTGTCGTGCTTCTTACCAGTCACATCGAGCAACAAAACCAGGCGAGGCTCTTCATCGGGCGAGGGAGGGGAATTTTCAGGCTGGGAGCTTGGCTGCTGTCGATGGGCAATAGTAGACGGATCGCCGACACTAGCCTGCGCGTCTCCTACAGAATTGGATTCTTGTGCCGTTTGAGACAAGCCCGCCACCCTCTATCGTCTCTCCCTTTCAGTCTATCCTCTGGGCGAGACCGCAGCAAGGCGGGCGCATCACTCAATGCAGCTATTCACCCTTTTTGAAGGGTGCATGGGAGGCAAGGTAATCGCGTGCATCGGCTTCGTATCCACGTTCTTCCTCCAAAAAGCGCGCGACAGCTTCTCTAAAACTTGGGTCTGGAAGCCAGTGAGCCGATACAGTCTTAACGGGCTCATAACCGCGTTGAATCTTATGCTCCCCCTGTGTCCCGGCCTCGACGCGGGAAAGCCCTCTTTCTATGGCGAAGTCGATCGCTTGATAATAACACGCTTCGAAATGCAGGAATTTATAGGCTAACTCACAACCCCAGTTTCTCCCATACAGGGCGTCATCGCCAATCAGGTTCAGCGCCCCGGCAATCGGTGTGCCTTCCACGGATGCCATGACCAGCATGACGCGGTCCGACATGCGCTCCTGCAACAAGGAAAAGAATTCTCGATTGAGGTAGGGCGCGCCCCATTTTCGGTCATAGGTATCCGTGTAGAAACGGTAGAAGTGGTCCCAATGATGTTCTTTCAGAGCTTCTCCGGTCAGGCGGCTCAGTTCAATGCCGGCTTCAGCAACACGACGACGTTCTTTCTTAATGGCCTTGCGTTTGCGGGATGCCAGTTCCCCCAGAAAGTCATCGAATGTTGCATATCCCCTGTTTTGCCAATGAAACTGATGGCCGTGACGAATCAGAAACCCGGCGTCTTCGAACAATTGGGCCTGTGAGGGCTCCAGGAAATTGACATGCAGGCTTGAGACGCCATGACGATCAGCCAATTCCGCAAGGCCTGAAACAAGAAGCTCTTGCGCCCTGATCGGATCACGCGATTTTGAGACCAGCAGCCTTGGGCCGGTCACCGGCGTGAAAGGAACCGCGGATAAAAGCTTTGGGTAATATGAGCCACCGGCCCGCTCATAGGCATGTGCCCAGGAATGATCAAAGACATATTCACCCTGGGAATGTCCCTTCAGGTAGACAAGTGCCGCCCCCTCCATACCGCCATTTTCATCGCGCAGGATAAGGTGCTGGGGAAGCCAGCCTGTTTCCGCTTTGACGCAGCCCGTTTCTTCCAGGCTGGCGAGGAAGTCCCAACTGACGAAAGGGTTATCGGTACCTGCGCATGAATCCCACGCAGCCCGGTCCACAGAGCTCAGGGACCGGGCAACCTCAATCAGGGCACTGTCGCCTCCATCTGGCATCAGTCGACTTCGAAAAGGCCTTCGACCTCTACCGCGACATTCAAGGGCAGGGAGCCGGCTCCCATCGCGACACGCACATGCTTGCCTGCATCTCCAAAGATATCGCCCATAACATTTGAGGCACCGTTGATGACCTTCGGGTGGTCCGTGAAATCTGCCGGGCAGTTTACGTAACCGCCCAAACGGACTACCCGCTTAATCCGATCAAGATCACCGCCAAGCGCATCCTTGACCTGGGCGATCAGGTTCAAGGCACAGACACGTGCGGCTTCCTGACCTTCTTCCAATGTGAAGTCCTGACCGACTTTACCGACATATTTCAACTCGCCATTCCAAAAGGTTACCTGACCCGCGACATAGATCAGATCACCGTGGCGGTGATGTTGGACATAGGCCCCTGCAGGAGCGGGCGGGGTCGGCAATTCAATGCCAAGTTCCTGAAGGCGTGCGTCGATCTTTCCGGCCATGGTTTTCTCCTGACTGACGTGATGTGAGATCAAATGGGCTCATCTGAGCGTTCGTGTTCAAAGGGGACAGTCTCTTCGACAGTCCAAGGCTAAGCGACTATATAGGGGGTTGCGCCTGCCCGTCTATCTCGATGGTTTGGCTTTTCCATGACACGGCGGTCACGTATGGTCTGGAACGAGCATGCGAGGCTCGTGGAAGCTGGGCGCGTATACGGATTGATCCGAGGGGATTATGCTGTCATTTGACGATAAAGAATTGCCTGCGAAAGTGATCTCCTTGCGCCCACCGGAAGGTGAAACCGTCCCCGCTTTTGTCGATTCCCCGCATAGTGGTTACGACTATCCTGCCGGGTTTGATCCTTTGGTTCCCATAGACGATCTGCGGCGTGTAGAAGACGCCTATGTCGATATCTTGTTCGGCGATGCGCCAAAGCATGGGATCGGGCTGCTTTCGGCCCTATTTCCGCGCAGCTTTATTGATCCGAACCGGGCGGCCAGTGACATCGACCCCGATATGATCGCCGGGACCTGGGATGGCCCTCTGCGCCCTACGGAGAAGTCGCGGATGGGGCATGGGCTGGTCTGGCGCAGTTACCCATCTGATAGACCTCTCTATCGTGATAGATTGCCGGTGTCAGAGATTCGGGATCGTATCGAAAACTATTGGCAGCCCTACCATGATTGCCTGCGCCAGCAGCTGGATCACTTACACGCGCTGTTTGGTGGGGTTTGGCATATCGATGGCCATTCCATGCCGACCAGCAGCAGCCCCTATGTGCCCGGCCGTCCTGGAGCACGGGCGGATTTTGTGCTTGGGGATCGCGATGGCACGACATGCAGCGCTGAGTTTACGCGCTTCATTGCGGCAAATTTGACGGAGCTAGGGTATGCCGTGCGGATCAACGATCCCTATCGCGGGGCAGAACTTGTGAAGGCCTATGGAAAACCAGCGCTCAATCGGCACAGTATCCAGATTGAGATTAATCGAGGCCTCTATATGAATGAGGCGACGATGGAACGCTCGGCGGGATTTGATGCGCTACGGCGAGATATTGGACGGCTCTTGGAGGCTTTAGCTGGTTATTCCAGCATGCGTGCGACCGGAGTCATGGCGGCTGAGTAAATGCCGGTTGAGTAAATGCCGGCTTAGTAAATGGCGGCTGGGTAAATGCCGGCTGGGTAAATGCCAGCGGAGTAAATGGTTGGGAGAGCGTCTTGATAATTATCCATGGATTGAAGAACTGCGATAGCTGTCGGGCGGCGATGAAGCAATTGAAAGCCGCCGGAGTTGAGGTGCAGCTGAACGATCTCAGTCAATCTGGTGTGTCGCGCGATGTCGTGGAATCCTGGCTTAATGCACTCGGTGCTGCCGCCTTGATCAATCGAAAGAGTGCTACCTGGAGAGGGTTAGGTGAGGAGGCGCGCGCCCTGGCGGATGGTGATCCGGCGACGTTGCTGGTTGAAAATCCGAAACTCATTAAAAGACCCGTTGTCGAAACCCCGGATGGGCATCTCTCCATCGGACTGGATGAAACTCGGATCAAGCGTTAGGCGACGACTTAGCGTAAGGACCTGATGCTTCTGCGAGCGTTGGCAGATAGATCGTGACTGTTGTGCCGACCTGAACAGCGCTGTCGATCTCCAGCCGACCGCCAAGGCCCTGACACAGCATATGGCAGATAGAAAGCCCGAGGCCGGCGCCGTCTCGTTCCCGGACCATGGGGTCCTTTCCACGCTTGAACGGATCGAAAATATTCGGCAAATCCTCTGCCGCGATGCCAATCCCGTTATCTTTCACGATGATGGTCAGATTGCTGCTGTCATCAAGTTCGCTGATGATAGAGATGTTCCCACTCTCGCCGGTAAACTTGATTGCATTGCCAACCACGTTGATGATGATTTGACTCATGGCGCGCCTGTCGCAAACGAATGCCGGGGCTCCATCAGCCATGCTTGCCTTTGTTAGGTTCAGAGAGACGGCAAGGCGTTTGCGGGTGGCCTCGTCGTTCAACATTCTGACGCAGCGTTCGACAAGCTCATCAGGGGCAAAGGGGGACGGGTCCGGTTCGAAACCACGTGCATCGATCTTCGATAGATCCAGCAAGTCATTAATGATTTCAAGTAAATGCGTGCCGCTGTTTTTAATATCTTCGATGTAATTTTTGTAACGTTGGTTCCCCAGAGGGCCGAAGATTTCACTTAAGATCAGTTCAGAGAAGCCGATTGTTGCGTTCAAGGGGGTACGCAATTCGTGGCTCATGCTGGCAAGAAATTGAGACTTCGCCAGGTTTGCTCGTTCCGCCCCTTCCTTAGCGGTGCGGAGCTCTCGCTCGAGTCTCGCGGCGTCTGAGATATCGGATATGACTATGGCGATGCCGCCATTAGGGATCAGCTGCTCGACTGTGCGAAACCAACGACCATCACGGTGTTTGAGTTCAATTGGACCCTGAGGGTTTTCATGCGCCCGCATTCTTTCGGCGATAAAATTTTCCGCAGACAAGGGGCGGTGGTCGATAAAGCCAGCATCCACTGTTGATCGGACAATCTCTTCGAAAGTTTGGCCGGGTTGGATCTGTTGCGACAACGCCCCATACAAATTTCGCCAAGCTTGATTAGCGATTACCAAGCGATCTTCAGAATCGAAGAGCATGAAGGCGTCTTGCAAAGATTCGATTGCTGAATGAAGGAGGTGTTCGGCTTGTTGCGCCGATTGTTCCATTTGAATTTCATCGGACACATCCTGTCCAACGCCACGATAACCACTGAAGTTGCCGAGTTCATCGTAGAAGGGGGTGCCATTGATTCGAAGCCATCGGACTTTGTCATCCGATCCGATATTTGGATAGGTAAAGTCCTCAAAAGGTTCCTTTCGGGCAATGAGGGCATTGTTTGCGACGGCAATATCCGGTGCGATCTCCGTGCAGATCAGTTCCGATCGATGTTTCCCAATATACTCTTCCACCGGCACGCCGAGCAGTCGATAAAAATTCTCCGACACATATGTCACGTATCCGTCCGCATCAGACTCCCAAACCCAACATGGGCTGACCTCAAGCGCGACGCGCAACCGGTCATGCGCCACGCTATGACCTTGGTCTTTAGCGCAGTCTTCATTGCCAAGTCCGGCATCCGGTTTTGTCGTGTCTGGCAGAAAATCGGTAATCGGCTTCATCCGTTGCTCGGCGGTTTACGGCTGGAGGTTTACGTAGGTTAGATCAACGAAAATCAAACTATGGCGTTCGGCTTCGAGGGTTGCCCATCAACATCTCATGGAGACGTTAACAAATTGCAAACAGATGCCGCCGTTTCTACGTCTGACGGATCCCTGCTAGGCGGCGCGTCCGTAGAAACCCACTCTTTCGTTTTCTGAGAAGTTCACATTCTCCATCTCATAAAAGGAAAACACAGCAATCATCCGCGATGTTGCTCCTTCTACCGGGGTGACGCGATGGGCTGTGTTCTTGCCCTTGAAAATACTGAGTGTGCCGGGTGTGAAAGGCATGTTGATGACGGTATCATCCTCGCCCCGCAAAAGCTTAGCCACGCCGTCATAATTGGGATCATCGTCGCACCGGAGGGCGGGGCGATATTGGAACACGCCGCCGGCTTCAGGTTCTCTCAGCAACAGGGTGACCGTAAATTCGCTTCGGTCAAAATGCCAGTTGAGGGCTTCATTCGCGCCATAGGCCATGACATTCGCGCGCGCCAAAGGGTCGGCCATAAGATGTAATCGGGGTTTCTCAAGCACGGCTTCCAGGAAATGCAGAAGCGGGGTCCATTCGTAGATACGTAGGACCGCGCTATCAGCTATTTGATCAGCGCAGACAGTGTGATTGATCGTTTCGCATTTCACGAGCGCGGGATGGTCAGCAGATAGCTCTGGTTTGTCCGCAAAATAGATGTTGTGCCAACGCGCATGCCGGAAGCTTTCCCGGTCCATTATCGGTTGGATTTCATTGGCAGCAGCAGCAGCGGCATCGGAGGTCATCAATGAGTCGAGATTGGTCGCCCCCGATTCTTCGAGCTGCATCCTACATCGCGTGATGAGGGCTTGCGCCTCCGGCGTGTCCAGCCGGTCGAGGGGATAACGATCCAGGTCAAGCAAGTCTCGCATGGTTCCTATCCTTCTATTCGAATGAACCTGAAAACTTTCTGCCTGAATGGAAATACGCGCAAGTGAAATCCTTACTTTCGCCGGGTGCGTGGACGGTCATGGCGACCGATAAAGTCATTCGGTTTCTTCCGGATCCATTTCACGAAGCTGACGATATCCGGGTGGTCCTTCAACGCATCCGGATTCGAATAAAGGCGTGCCAATGTCCGTTCATCGAACAGGCTGTGAAGCTTCTTGTGACAAATCCGGTGGAGCCAACCCCAGTCCTTTCCACCTTCCCGTTTGGGCACCCAATGATGGCGGTCAACTGATTCTCCTTCGATCATCAGGCGTCCGCAGATCGGGCAGGGGCCAAGGTCGCGCGTTTCCATATCCGGGAGTCTACAAGTGGATGGTCTCAGACAGCAACATTCGGGTGTCAGGAGACATCGCTTTAGGCCACACCATCGCTTGTTCTCAAATGGCACCGAAGGTAGATGGGCATATGGATACGCGAAGCTGGAGCATGTTGATTTTGCTGGCCCTGGTCTGGGGGGCAGCCTTTGTGATGGTTGGACATGCGCTGGACAGCTTGCCGGTCCTGACTGTCACTGCGTTGCGGGTTGGTATTGCGGCAATAGCGTTGGTGTCCCTGGTCGTTATTCTTGGGCTGAGGCCGAAACTAACGAGGCCGAAACTAACGAGGGTGGAGCTTCGTGATTTGGCGGTGATGGGCGTTTTGAACAATGTCTTTCCCTTCACGCTAATCGTTTTCGGCCAGCAGTTTGTGACCAGTGGCCTCGCCTCCGTCCTGAATGCGATGACACCGATCTGGGCCTTTCTGGTCGGCTGGGCTTTTTTGCGGGTGGAAGGCTTTACCCTGCGACGATTCTTCGGCCTCGTTGCCGCCCTGGCTGGTGTGGCCGTATTGGCGGGGCCGGCAGCGTTTCAGGGAACGGAAGGCGGTATCATTGGACAAGTGGCGGTTCTGCTCGCCGGGTTGTCCTATGCTTTTGCCAGCTATTGGGGGCGTCGGCTGACCCATCTGCCGAGCCTTGTTGCCGCAACCGGTCAGCTTGTGAGTTCGAGTACGGTGATGACGATCCTTGCCTTTATGATTGATTCTCCCCTATCCCTCGATTGGGCGGCGGCTTTGGACAGCGGCGCGGTCTGGTCGATGGTTGGTTGCGCGCTTTTTGGAACAGCGTGTGCCTATCTTCTGTATTTCGAGATATTGAAGCGGGCAGGGCCGGTGAATACGATGTTCGTCACCTATCTTGTACCGCCTGCGGCAATCCTAATGGCCTGGCCGACGTTAGGGGAGGCGCCGTCTATTGAGTTGGCAGCAGCAGCCGTTCTGATTTTTATCGGGATCTATCTCGCGTCCAAGAAGTCCGACACCTCACAGAAATCCGCTAAACCGTGATCGGCGGCCCCTTGTATTCTCTGTGATGTGGACGAGACTGGGACAGTCATCTTAACCCATCACCCATTAAGGGGGAATTTCATGTCCGCAATTACACCGTTGATACCGCGCCAACCTGTGCCGGCGTTAGCGCTTCAAACAGTCGGCGGCGGGAGCTGGAGCCTCGCCGAGCAACAGCCAGAGAACTTCACCATGGTCGTGGTCTATCGCGGCCTTCATTGCCCGGTTTGCTCGACCTATCTTGGCGATTTGAACCGCCGAGTAGAGGCCTTTGCCGAGGTTGGGGTCAATATTGTTGTCTTGTCTTCGGATGATGCTGAACGCGCTGCCGAGGCAAAGGAGAAATGGGGGCTGGATAACCTTACCGTCGGCTATGGTCTCGATCTGGATACTGCACGGGCCTGGGGCCTATATATTTCAGCAGGTATCGGGAAGACCTCAATCGGTGTCGAAGAGCCTGCTCTCTTCGCAGAACCCGGTCTGTTTATGGTTCGGCCGGACGGGACCCTCTATTTCGGCACGGTACAAACCATGCCCTTCGCGCGGCCTGCTTTCGCTGATATTCTGAAAGGGGTTAGTTTCGTTGTGGATCGCGGCTATCCGGCACGCGGAGAGATCGTCGATCACACAGCGGGCGCATAATTGCGTCCACTGTAGCCTGAAAAAGCGAAAGGGCGGGTCCGTTAGGACCCGCCCTTTCTTTGTTCTGGAACCGGAAACTTACGCCGGCGACAGATCGACAGCCTTCGGGCCTTTGCCGCGCTTATCGGGTTCGGTTTCGAAGCTGACCTTCTGGCCTTCCGCCAAGGTGGCCATGCCCGACTGCTGAACTGCCGAGATGTGGACGAAAACGTCAGCGGTGCCTTCATCCGGAGTGATGAAGCCGAAGCCTTTGGTTTCGTTAAAGAATTTTACGGTACCTGTGGGCATGATAAAGCCTTCCTTCATGCTGTCATATGTCTATCGCCATCACCCTTTGTGCCGGCGATACGCGTCGTTGGGAATCCACGCTTTACATTGGATGGCTATATTCGGCGTCACGTGCGGCACGCCGAATTTCTTTGAAAGTCTGGCGGGAGGCAGATCAAGGCGAAGGGCGCCAATGTAAGCGGGTCTTTACGACCGCGCTGACGGTAATGGACGGAAGCCGAAGCGATTGCAAGCGAATGTTTCGCTTCTTTTATCAATATCCTCGGTTTAGGTCGACAACTTGGCTCAATGGCTCCCCGGAACGCCAGCGTTTCAGGTTCTCCGCAAAGCATTCAGCATAAAGCGCAGGCCATCCCGGCACGTTATCTGCCATATGCGGGGTGACGACCACATTCTCTTGTCCCCAGATAGGATCATCTTGAGGAAGAGGTTCGATATCAAAGACATCGAGGATCGCACATCTAATCCGCCCTGGCTTGCGAAGTGCGTCGGTCAGGGCCATTTGATCGACGACCGGTCCGCGCGCCGCATTCAGGAAAACCACCTCGTCCTTCATCGCTGCAAAGGTTGATGGTCCGATCAGGCCAATGGAATCGGGTGTTTCGGCGGCATGGACGGCCACTAGATCCGCTTTCGCAACCGCTTCATCGGTCCGGTCCGGCGTATAGACTTCGGCGACATGGGGCGTTTCAGCACCACTGGCCCGGACACCGATTACCCGCATACCGACATTGGCGGCCTGGCGCGCCAGATCCCGGCCAACGCTTCCAAGGCCGACAATGCACAATGTCTTGCCGACAATGCTCGTCCATGTGGTGGCGTCCCATCGTTGGGTTGCCATACCTGCTTTGTGATAGGGGAAATTGATGTTGCCCATCATCAGGCCTGTAAGGGCGAATTCAGCCAGATAGGGCGCCAACACACCGGCCATGTTGCAAACGGTAAGGCCTGCGCGACCATGACCCTGAAGATGCTCCACCCCGGAGCCGCCATTCGTAAACCACGTGACCGAGGGATGCGCCAGGATGGGTCTCATCTTGTCTTTAGATATCCCACCACCGCTTAGTGAATAAGCGATATTCGGCTGGAACGCATTAAGGGCGTCGGTCAACGCCGCTTCTTCCGTGACAATCACATGCTCCTGCCCCTCCAGATGGGGAGCAAGCACAGGCATGAATGTGTCAGTCTGGGCGGAGAAAATCAGGACCTTCGGATTATCTTGCACCATGGGCTCCTAACGTTCCATCCGGCGGTATTTGATGCGGGTTGGTTGGTCCGCATCGACGCCGAGGCGGCGTTTCTTGTCGGCTTCATAGTCTTCATAGTTGCCTTCGAACCAGACGACTTGGCTATCCCCTTCGAATGCGAGGATATGGGTCGCCAGACGATCCAGGAACCAGCGATCGTGGCTGATGACCACGGCGCAGCCGGGGAAGGTAGCAAGACCCTCTTCCAGGGCACGCAGCGTGTCGACGTCCAGATCGTTGGTCGGCTCATCAAGCAGCAAGACATTCGCGCCCGACTTCAGCATTTTCGCCAGATGGACGCGGTTGCGTTCCCCACCGGACAGTTGCCCGACTTTCTTTTGCTGGTCGCCACCTTTGAAGTTGAAAGAACCAACATAGGCGCGGGACTGAACCTTGCGCTTGCCCAGTTCGATCATGTCGAGGCCATCGGAAACCTCTTCCCAAACCGTCGCCTTATCGTTCAACGAGTCGCGGGACTGATCGACATAGCCAAGCTTCGCGGTCTCTCCCAGACGGAGTGACCCCGCATCCGGTTCTTCCTGACCGGTGATCATCCGGAACAAAGTCGTCTTACCCGCGCCGTTGGGGCCGACAATGCCGACAATACCGCCGGGCGGCAGCTTGAAGGACAGGTTTTCCATCAACAGCTTGTTATCGAAGCTCTTAGTGATGCCTTCCGCCTCGATCACCACACCGCCGAGGCGCGGGCCTGCCGGAATGACGATCTGTGCGACGTCGTTTGCCTTTTCGGCGCTCTCCGCATCACGGACCAGTTCATCATAGGCTTGGATACGGGCTTTGGATTTCGTCTGGCGTGCGCGGGCCGAGGCGGAAACCCATTCGCGCTCCGCTGCGATGCTGCGCATCCGAGCGGCCTGTTCCCGGCCTTCTTGTTCCAGGCGCTTGTGTTTCTGGTCCAACCAGGATGAGTAGTTGCCCTCGTAAGGGATGCCCCGACCACGGTCGAGTTCCAAGATCCAACCAGTGACATTGTCCAGGAAATAGCGGTCGTGCGTGATCATCACGACTGTGCCCGGATAATCGCCCAGGAAGCGTTGCAACCAGGCGACTGATTCCGCATCCAGGTGGTTGGTTGGCTCATCGAGCAGCAACATATCGGGTTTGGACAGCAGCAGTCGCGCCAGGGCCACGCGGCGTTTCTCACCGCCTGACATGTTCTTGACGTTCCAATCCGCAGGCGGGCAGCGCAGGGCGTCCATGGCGACTTCAACCCGTGCGTCCAGATCCCAGGCGTCGGCAGCGTCAATCTGCTCCTGCAGCTCGGATTGCTCGCCGATCAGGGCCATCATTTCGTCATCATCGGTGACTTCGCCCAGCTTCATCGAGACTTCGTTGAACCGGTCGACGACTTCTTTCAGCTCGCCGAGCCCTTCCATCGCGTTTTCGGCAACGGTCTTGCTTTCATCCAGTTGCGGTTCTTGCGGTAGATAACCGATCTTCAGACCATCGGCCTGCCAGGCTTCGCCCGTATACTCGGTATCGATGCCGGCCATGATGCGCAACAAAGTGGATTTACCGGCGCCGTTGTAGCCCAGCACGCCAATCTTCGCCCCCGGAAGGAACTGCAGATTGATGTCTCTTAGTACTTCCTTGCCGCCTGGATAGACTTTGCCGAGGCGTTGCATGCCATATACATATTGGTAGGAAGCCATGGACTGTGGTACTCCTGTTACATGGAATTCGTTATATTGGATGGTGCCGGGTTCATCCTTAGCGTTGCGTTTCTAACCGAACACATACTGCCGTGCAATTCTGCGCTTGCAGGCCTTGTTAGTCGTCGGTAACCGAAACGGAAGGGGCTAGACGTGGATGAACACGATGAGGTCGCGGTTTTTGGAGATTCTTTGCGATTGATCCGTGAAGAGGCGCCGCGTGTCCTTGAGTTCTATCTGTATTGGCTGAAGATCCGGGGTACGAAAATGATGCCGGCACGGGCGGATTTCGACCCGATCGATGTGCCCCGTCATTTGCCTGGTATTCTTCTCGTCGACGTTCTCAATCAAAATCAAGATGGTCTGAAACGATTTCGATATCGGGTTGTCGGGGATTGGGAGGTCAGGAATCGCGGCCACAACCCGACTGGAAAATTTGTTGAAGAAGGTTACTTTTACGAATCCATGCTGGGAGCGCTATCCGATTATCTGTCTGTTTGTACGACCCGCGAGCCATTCTTTGATTTGATTGAGGTGTTGGGGCAATTTGATACCCCCGTGCAAGAATACTCAATCATCCTGCCGTTTTCAGAAGATGGGACGACCGTATCGCAGGTTATCGTTTATTCGGAACGCGTTTGTTAGGAACGTCTTAGGGCCTTTGGACTGGCTTAAGACGAGGCTTTGATTGCCACGATCTCCAATTCCAGATCGCCCTTTGGCCTGCGCCATTTAGCCAAATCACCAACCTCCAAGTCCATCAAGGCGCGGGCGAGGGGGGAGCTATGTCCAATCAGCCCGATATCGGGGGAGGCTTCATCTTCGCCGACAATGGCGTAAACCGTTTCTCGGTCTTCTTCGTCTACGACAGTGACATGACATCCAAAGGAGACATGGGTCGGTGCGTCTTGGGCGTTTGTTTCGATGGCGCTTTCGATCCGCTTTTCGATGTATCGCAGGCGGCGTTCGACCCGGGCTAACTCCGCGGCGGCAGCGATCTTGTCAGTACTTGCTTTCAATCGACTGCGTTCTTTCACCAACCCCGCGCGTTCTTCTGAAAGAAGTTTCAGCCCGCGTGGCGTCACAAGATTCGGATGGGGAGAGATCGGGATCTCCGGTGTCGAATCCTGGACGGAGTCCCCGTCCGGTTCTTTCACGAAAGCGCGGCTCATCAGGATTTCTTTGAGGGACTGTTGCCGCTGCGCCCATAGTGATCCCTGGCCCAGCGTAAGTGCTTTCGCATGGCTGAGGCAGCGCGTTCCGGATCGCGGGCCGCAATCGCGTCGTGAATTTCCTGATGATGATCCAACACGGTCAAATCATCCTCAGTTGAGCCAAAGAGTTCCGTGCGGTGATACACCAGCATTTCCGTCAACGTCTCGCGGATCACTGAAATCAAGTGCCGATAGACGACACTGTCCGTCGCTTTCGCAATTGCCATATGAAAGGCAACATCGGCCCGCGGTTTGTCCGCATCGGGCGCGCGCATTTCAGCAAGAGATGAGGCCATCTCTGTTATCGCCTCGTCGCTGGCGTAGAGCGCGGCGCGGTGGGCGGCCCAGACTTCAATCTCCGTGCGCAACTCCATCAGGTCGACCAGATTGCTCCGATCAATGCGGACGATCTCCGCTAGGGCAGGGTCGCGAATGCCGGCTGTTTTCACGACAGTCGTGCCGCCACCTTGAACGGATGCAAGGAAACCCTGCGCTTTAAGGCGCTCCAAAGCCGCCCTGATCGACACACGGCTCACGCCCAGCTGATCAGCGAGTTTGCGTTCGGCGGGGAGCTTTTCACCCGCACGGATGTCGCCTGAGGCAATCAGCGTCAAGATACGTTCAGCAACCTGATCCGAAACGGAAGCCTTGCTACGGGCGCCATTTGCACCTGGCACAATATTTCCGGCGATATCCGCCACGTTTTATAATTCCCCGCAGTTCTGCGCTTATTGATTGATGCTAGCCTACCCGAATGTCTGCTGCCTAGGCAATGATTAGGGTTGTTGGGGGCGGCTCTTCGGAAGATCGGATGCTATTTCTTAGGCTGGCTTGGGACCGGTTGAGCTGCGAATCAGCAACCAAACCCGCGCCACTTCATGAGTGCTGGTATCCGCGAGATTGGCGACACGGCGAAGCGGAACACCGTCCCGCAGCAATCCTGCGATTAGACGAAAGCGATCATCTTCGGTCGGCCGGTAATGGCTCGGGCGGAACTGTGGTGTGTATCGTGGATAGGCACGGCGGCGAGGGGCGGGATCATCCGCCATGCCGCGCCGCTGGGCTTCCGCTCGTGCTTCCTCATGCTTTCGTTTTTCCGCGCGCTCTTTCTCGTCGGACCAGCGGCGGCGGTCCGCAGTCCAGGCTTCATAGGCTTGTCGGCGCAGATCCCGTTCGTTCTCATCAATCCGGCCATCATCGCGTTCGGGATGGGTGTCCAGGATCGCTTCGTCGATGCTCATCCCATGCATCGCGGCCATGCGTTCGGCAGCCTGTCGGGCCGCTTCCCGCTCCCCAGTGATGGTTGCCCCTTCCATGACACTGACGATTTTGCGGAAGCGCTCCCGATCCCGTTCCCTGAAGGGGCGGGCTGTCATCGTTTCGGATGCCTGACCGTTTTGCATGAACCACCCCTACAACACTGCCGCCGGTCTTTCAAAAGCGCCGATGATCACTATAGTCCGGCGGAAGGACGATGATATGAACAATGTAACGAATAATCCTTCGGTCGGCGATGACTTGGTGCAGGAATCTGCACCTTTGAAGCCGCTTTTGTGTGCTGAGGATCCCCCGGCAGTCACGGTGAGAAATGCCCAAGCGCTCAAGCGGGCGATGATCGTTTGCGATCACGCGTCGAACCGTGTGCCCGAATCGCTCGACGGGTTGGGGGTCGACCCGGCCACCCTTGAACGTCATGTTGCCTATGACATCGGCGCGGCCGGTGTTGCGGAGCATCTTTCCGATGCTTTGGAGATTCCCGCCGTGTTCGCCGGCTATTCGCGCCTTGTGATCGATATCAACCGTCCCTTGGAAGATTTCACCAGTGTGCGGGAGATCTATGATGGTGACATCATCCCGGCCAACCGCTTTCTCTCCAGCGCCGATATGGCCGCACGGGCGAATGAGTTGTTCCATCCCTATCAGAACGCCGTCACCCATGAAGTCGCACGCATTCGTGAGACCGGCGCCGATCCGGCCGTGATCGCTGTTCATAGCTTCACGGAAGACTATCGGGGGGAGGACCGACCCTGGCATATCGGCGTGCTAAGCGGGCATGACAGACGGATGGCGGATCCGATTATCGAAGGGATAAAGGCCAGACGTCCGGATCTCGTAATCGGCGATAACCTGCCATATTCCGGCTATGATGCCTATGGTTACACGGTGGAGACTCACTTCTATCCGCATGGTTTCGCCAATGTACTTTTCGAGATTCGCCAGGATATGATCCGGGACGCGGCGGGGCAGTCTGAGTTTGGAAGCCTGCTGGCTGAAGTCTTGGCTGAGGTGTTGGAAGACGAGTCTCTGTACAATGCGCTGTTAGATCATGAATCCGCCCAGGGGCATGTCGGTTCATAAAGAGGCAAAGGCGCCAAGGAACACGGGGAAGGGGGCAATGATGGTCGACAGGTCGGAACCCTTCACACTGGGGATTGAAGAAGAGTATCTGCTGGTAGATCCCGCGACCGGAGAGCTGGTCAGCGATGGCCGCTTGCAGGAAGCCGTGATCGCCCGTGTTCAAGACCGGATCGATGAGTCGATCGGCATGGTGACCCAGGAATTCCTGATGGCTCAGGTTGAGGTGGGGACCGCGATTTGCACCTCCATCAGCGATGCACGGGCGAAGCTGTCTCATCTGCGTCGATCCGTGATCGAAGCGGCGGCGGAAGAAGGGTTGGCGCCGATTGCTGCCTCGACCCACCCGACAGCCGATTGGAAGAAACTGCCGCATACGGAAAAGGAGCGATACAACACAATCGCCCATGATCTTCAGGCTGTCGCGCGTCGGATGGTCATTAGCGGGATGCATGTCCATGTCGGTATCGAGCGCGATGATGACAGGATGGATCTCCTGGGACAGCTCGCCTATTTCCTGCCGCATCTCCTGGCGCTGACAACCTCGTCGCCTTTCTGGCAGGGGCGAAATTCGGGTCTGCGCTGTTATCGGCTTGCGGTGTTTGATGAACTGCCCCGGACCGGCCTTCCCGAGCGCTTCGACAGTTGGGCAGAATATAAGCGCCATCTCGATGTCATGGTATCCGCCGGCGTCATCCCCGATGGCTCAAAGATTTGGTGGGATATCAGACCGCATTTCAAGTTCCCGACATTAGAGATGCGGATCGCCGACATCTGCACCCGAATGGAGGATGGGCTGACCGTCGCGGCGCTGTTTGCCTGCCTGACGCGCATGCTGCAACGACTTCGGCGCTCTAACCAGCGCTGGCGGAATTACTCCAACATGCTGATCCAGGAAAACCGCTGGCGCGCCCAACGTCATGGTTTTGACGCCGGGCTGGTCGATTTTGGAACTCAGGAAATTGTCCCATATATGGACCTTCTGGAAGAACTGATTTCGCTCTCCATGCCGGATGCGGAAGAGCTTGGCTGCGTTGAGGAAGTGGAACATGCGCGCGAGATCGTTCGCCGGGGAACCAGCTCCCATCGACAGGTTGAAGTCTATGAGAGAACGCTTGCCGGTGGCGCGACGGAGGCGGAAGCGCTTAAGGCGGTTGTGGATTGGTTGATCGCTGAAACGCAGATGGGGATTTGAACACGTGAATCGGAATTTTCGCGCCCAACGTTAACCGGTAATGACATGGTGTTTGTTTCCCATGGGGTTTGCGATGGCGCTCGGCGCCCCATATTCTTCCCTTAGACCATGCTCATTCTCGGAGGTTAGGCGAATGCCCGAAATCGATGACAAAACACGAATTGAACTGGAAGCGGCGGCGTTTCGTCGGTTGCGGGATCATCTGCAGGAACGCACCGATGTTCAGAATATCGATCTGATGAACCTGTCCGGTTTTTGCCGCAACTGTTTGAGCCGCTGGTATGGCGAAGCCGCTGCCGAGCAAGGCATTGAACTGTCGAAAGACGAATCGCGGGAGATCGTCTACGGCATGCCATTCAATGAGTGGAAGGCCAAGTATCAGGGCGAGGCGAGCGCCGATCAGCAAGCCAAATTCAGCGAAGCCATTAAGGCACATCACTGAACTAAGGCACATCACTAAACGTCAAACTGCTCTATTTGGCGTGGGTATTCGATGGCGCTTAGTTTGAGGGGCTGTCACACGGCAAGGCGTGGATGTTCAATCTTGGGCACCACACGATCAGCAGGAAGTGTGATGGTCACGGTCGTTCCCTTGCCGACTGTGCTCTCAACCATGAATGTCCCGCCATGCAAATCAACCAACATCTTCGCAAGGGGAAGGCCCAATCCCGTGCCATTGAAGCGGCGGGTCAGACGGTTTTCTAACTGACCGAAGGGCTGAAGGGCAACGGGGAGCTGATCTTCGGACATGCCGATCCCCGTGTCCTTAACCGAAATTCTAATCCCTTCGTCAGGCACGTAGTCGGTTTCGACGACGACCGCACCGCCTTCCGGCGTGAAGCGCACCCCGTTTGAAATGATATGGGTGAGAATTTGGCGGAGCTTTAGCTCATCTGCCCGAATATTTGGCAAATCGGGCTGGATCTCCGCTGTCAGGGCTACATTTGACTCGATTGCGTTGCCGCAATGTTGGCCGACGATGAAATCGATGGTTTCTGCCAAGTCGATCTCTTCTTCCTGCAAGGCGCCGCTTTTATTGTCGGCACGTGCGAAGCTTAGAATATCATTGATGGTGCTGAGAAGCTGCTCACCGGCGTCGTGGATCAGATTTGCATATTCTTTGTATTCCGATTGTTCAATTCGACCGTTGGCTTCTGACCGGATCATCCCAGAAAAACCGATGACGGCATTAAGCGGTGTCCGAAGTTCATGGCTAATGCGTGCGACAAAGTCTGATTTTGCCTCGACCGCCTCTTCCGCCGCGCGCAGGGTGCGTTGATCGCGAACGTGCATGATTTCAAGTTCTTCCGCCATTTTATTGAAATCATTTGATAAATGTTGGATTTCAAAAGGTATTGCCCGGCGCTCCAGGCCTTCGACACGCGCTGAATATGCACCGCCGGCCAGCAAACGTGCAGCGCCGACGATCTTCGAAAGTGGGCCCGTCACCAGTCCTGATAAGAACCAACCGAGTAGGGCGGCAATCGCGGCGCCGGCTCCGACAACCCAAAAAGCGGTCTTTCGGACCTCACGCGCACTTGCTTCCAGTTCAGAGAAGGGTTGCGGGATCATGACGCCCCAACCGGTTTCAGGAACAACAGTAAAGCCGGCAATCATGTCTTCATTCTCTGAGGGAGAGTAGAAGGTTGAGACACCGGTCTCTCCGGCGATCATGCGTTTTACAGGCTCGACCGTCGACAGGTTCTTGATCTCATCGACCCAGTCAGCGCGCGGGTGGCCAATAACGCTCCCGGTGTTATCGACAACCGCCCCATGCCCCTTCAGGCCGAAATTCACGGCGTTTTGGAAGTGTCGGATATAATCAGTCGATAATTCCCCGATCGCGACGGTGCCCTTGCCGTCACTGTGCAAGAGATAGATTGCGGGTTTGCCCCGTGAGTTTCGGATGACAGGTGAAAAGATTGTCGTTCCCGGTTTCCGCTCCGCCTTTTCGATCAACCTGTCCAGCGATGGAATCGTGACAGCGTTGTCTCCAACCGCGACAAAAGAGGAAATTTGCTGGCTTGATACATCGACAATACACAAGATCCGAAAGCTCATGGATCCCAGAAGGGCTTGTAGGTCAGCGCGACCACCAAAGCTGATCGGCGTTGCGATCGCCATCTCGAATACGGAAACCGCGTCGGACGCATAACGGCTGAGCGCGCCGGAAATGTTGCGGGCCAGCAGAAGGTGCCGGGTCTCAACAGACTTCTCTTCGCGCTCCAAGGCCGTCGTGCTGGCCCAAGCAGCCCACAGTCCAAGCGGGATCACCGACACCAAAATGAAGGCCGCTGTCAGTATCGTGCGGAGGCTGAATTTCATACACTCACCCTTTCGAGCCTTCAGGCTGAGGGAGCGTGGACCATGCCCAACCTCTAACCCGTCAACCGCATCGCGATAGAAGGGGAGAACAGTATCTTGTTCTGCTCGGTCGGGAAAGAGTGCCTCAAACAGCTTCACCGCGTTTCCGCCGCGCCACAAAATCGTTGAGCGCCTCTTCGATGCCGGCGTCAATCGGTGGCTTTTCATACTCGCCCAACAATTGCTTCCAGACGCGATTGGCTTTGCGTTCTGCTGTCTCCGATCCGCCTTCCAGCCAAGTTTCGTAGTTGTCCCAGTTCGATACCAGCGGCGTGTAGAAGGCGTCTTCGTAGCGGGCCAGTGTGTGCTCTGTCCCGAAATAGTGCCCGGCAGGGCCGACATCACGGATCGCATCCAGGGCAAGCGTCGCATCAGAGACTTCCGGCGGCTCGCACTGAGCCGCCATCATTTGCAGCATTTCGGCGTCAATGATCAGCTTTTCATAAGATGCTGTCAGACCGCCCCCGACCCAGCCGGCGGCATGCTTAATGATATTTGCCTGACCGCCCATCGCGCCCCACAGGGACATCATACTTTCATAGGCGGCCTGGGCATCCGGCGCATTCGCGGCAGTTGTGTTGGAAGACCGAAGGGGAACGCCCAGGCGCCGCGCCAACTGGCCGGAGATCTGTGCGGCTTGGGTATACTCCGGCGTCCCAAAAGCCGGTGAGCCGGTCCGCATATCAACATTGGATGAAAATGCCCCATACATTGCTGGGACACCGGGTCGGATGATCTGAGTTAACGCCAGCCCGGCCATGGCTTCCGCATGTTGTTGCGCCAGCGTTCCGGCCAGCGTGATCGGGGCCATGGCGCCGGCGAGGGTGAAGGGGGTTATGATCGCCACCTGCCCATGTGCGGCGAGCGTCATCAATCCTTCTGCCATCGGTATATCGAGCTGCAGGGGCGAGTTCGTGTTCACGACACCGACGAAGAGCGGGTCTTTTTCAGCTAAGGTCTCGACCGATTCCGCCATCATCATCGCGCCCATTGTTAGGGCGTCGATGGTCTGCTCGGTTCCCATGTTCCAGGGCACCCAGTTCTTGTCCATCAGCGTTGCCTGGGCGAGGAACAAATCCAGATGCCGGGTATCCGCCGGTAGATCCAGGGCCTCGAACCCGCCGCCGCCTTCCTGGTGGAGAATATCCAGGCTTTGGACCAGGCGGATGAAATCGCACATTTCCTTATAGGTACCGCGGCGTCTCCCTTGCTCCAGATCCATGCAATAGGCGGGGCCGCCGACCGAACAGAAAGCCGCGTGCTTGCCGCCGATACGAAGGTTTTTCTGCGGGTTGCGGGCACGCAGGGAAAACTCGGCTGGGATTGTCGCCAATGTTTCCATCAGGCCCGTCGAATCAAAGCGGACGAGTTCGCTGGTATCATCGACATCAAAACCGGCAGCCGCGTAAGCATCCCGCGCGTCCTGGCCCAGCACTTTTATGCCGATTTCCTGCAGGATTGCCAGCCCGGCCTGATGGATACGCTCAATCGCGTCCGGGACAAGAATTTCGGTTGGCGCCACATGATAGGTGACGGGCTTCCAGGCCGGTTGTGCGATGGCGCCAGCGCTTCGGTCGCTGCGCTCGGGACGGTTTCCACGGCGCCGGCCCTGGCCGCGTCGGTTTGCATCGCGCTTGGAAGAGGGAGCGGTCATCGGCCCGTCCTTTCGAGTTGGGGAGGATGGATTGGCTGGTGGCTATGCTTTGGTCTCAAACGCGCCGGGTATAAGGCGTTCCGTCCATGCAACAGCGATGGAATGCGCTTTCTCCGGGCTCAGGCGGCTCGGGTTCAGGATCATATCCATCCAAATCCCGTTGAGCTGCAGGATAAGCTCGTCGGCCAGTTCTGCAGGTGTGTCGGTTAATCCTGTAAGGATCGCCGTAATTTGGGAATGTAGCTCTTCATGGTGGCGGGACATGCGTTCCTGAAGATCAACTTCAGTCCGCGACAGCGCCCAGAGAGCCACATAGGCATCGCCATTCTTGTTAGACGTCCAATCTTCCGAGAAGAAGAGGCGGATCAAATGATCCAGCTTTTGGCTTTGCCCTAACGCGTTATTTTGCTGGATGGCCGTGACATCAACGGTAAAGGCGCCTGTCAGGCTATCATATGCTGTAAGCAGAAGATCGTGCCAACTGCCGAAGAAGTGCGAAATTAGACCCGGTGCAACGCCGGCACGCTTACAGGTTTGGCGAAGCGTCGTTCCCTTCGCGCCTTCTTCACCCAATGTTTGGATTGTCGCTGCGATAAGGGCGCGCCGACGATCTTCCGGCGCGAGTCGTTGACGTTTTGCTGATTCCTGAGATGTGGTCGGCATCGGCTTATCCAATCTATTGAACATATGTTTAGTAAATGCTAGAGAGGTTTCCGTCAACCGAATTCCACGCGTCCGTTTTGTTGGGAGACAACCACATGCCGACAGCTCCGCAGCATGAAATCCTGTTTGAGCCCGTGAAGATTGGCCCAGTTACGGCCAAGAACCGTTTCTACCAGGTGCCGCATTGCACGGGCATGGGCTACCAGCTGCCACGCACTGTTGCGGCGATGCGGGAAGTGAAAGCGGAAGGCGGGTGGGCGGTCGTGAACACCGAATACTGCTCCATGCATCCATCCAGCGACGATGGACCCTATGCGTTTTGCACGCTGTGGGATGAGGATGATGTGCGCAATCTGGCGACGATGACAGAGGGGGTGCACCGCCACGGCGCCCTGGCCGGTGTTCAACTTTGGCATGGGGGCATGCATGCGCCGAACCGATACTCACGGATGACGCCGTTATCGGTGTCTGGTTCTCCGAACTTTCATGCTGCACCCCAACAGACACGCGCGATGGAGAAATCCGATATTCGCGATCTCGTGCGCTGGCAGGGCGATGCGGCACGGCGCGCCGTCCGGGCGGGGTTCGATATCGTCTATGTCTATGCCGGTCATGACTATCTGCCGCTGCAATTCCTGTCGGAACGCCATAATCGCCGGACTGATGAGTATGGCGGGTCTTTGGAAAACCGGTTGCGGCTGCTGCGCGAGTTGTTGGAAGCAACGCGGGAAGCGGTGGAGGGCAAGGCCGCCGTTGCGATCCGCCTCGCCGTTGATGAAATCCTTGGTGATGCCGGGATCACTCATGACGGGGAGGGGCGGGAGATCGTGAAGGCCCTGGCCGACCTGCCTGACCTTTGGGACGTCAATGTCAGCTTCACGGAGAATGATTCGAAGAGTGCGCGCTTCTCGGAGGAGGGGTTTCAGGAGGATTACACGCGCTTTGTGAAGGAAGTGACCGGAAAGCCTGTTGTTGGTGTCGGGCGCTATACCAGCCCCGACCGTATGGCAGGATTGATCCGTAAGGGCCATTTGGACCTTATCGGCGCGGCGCGGCCGTCCATCGCCGATCCATTCATGCCGAAAAAGGTCGAGGAAGGCCGGACCGAGGCGATCCGTGAATGCATCGGTTGTAATATCTGTCGGTCTGGCAATAACGAAGGCACGCCAATCCGCTGTACCCAGAACCCGACGATGGGGGAGGAATGGCGCCGGGGCTGGCATCCTGAAACGATCCAACCAAAGGGCTCCGATGGGCAGGTGTTGATCATCGGCGGCGGGCCGGCGGGCTTGGAAGCCGCTAGAGCTGCAGGGCAGCGCGGTTATTCTGTCGCTCTGGCGGAAGCAGGGACGGAATTTGGTGGCCGCATCTTGCGCGAATGTAAGCTGCCGGGACTCTCAACCTGGCTTCGGGTGCGCGATTGGCGGCTTGGGCGCCTAACGGAACTGGGCAATGTCGAAACCTATTTGGACAGCCCGTTGACGGCGTCAGATATCCTGGAGTTCGATGCGGCTCATATTGCCGTGGCGACCGGTGCGGAATGGCGCCGGGATGGGCTTGGGGCGCATAGTCTGAACGGTGTTTCGGGGATCGATAGCGGGGTCATCCTGACCCCTGATGACATTCTCTCCGGCACAAAACCACCGGGGGAGAGTGTGCTTATCTATGATGATGACCATTACTATATGGCAGGCGCGATTGCTGAGAAGCTGGCACTGGAAGGCTACAAGGTGCGCTATGTCACGCCATCGACTGTGGTGTCGGAATGGACGGCGATGACGAACGAGCAAGGCTTCATTCAAACACGTCTGCTTTCCCTTGGTGTTGAGATCGTAACAGGCCATGCAATGGAATCCGTTGATGGCAACCGAATTCAGCTTCATTGCATCTATGGTGGACCTGATAGGGAGTGCACTGCCGATAGCGTTGTTCTCGTAACAGCACGCGTTGCAAAGGATGCGTTGTATCGGGAGCTCGTTGCGGCAGGGGCTGAAAATGTCACCCGAATTGGTGACTGCGACGCGCCGGGCGCTCTTGTCCACGCTGTCTATGCAGGCCACCGCTTCGCGCGGGAGCTGGACGAAGAGGTTGATCCCGATATGCCCTTCCGCCGCGACAGAGTGGTGGTGTAGGAACGTTTACGTTTCCTGTGAAAGTAGGGGGCATGCCGGTGGGCGTGCCAAAGGCCGCCGATCTATGCCTAACGACAGTCTCAGGTAACGGAGATTGTTGTCGCAGTGGGGTATTCGTGCGCGCAAACGGCGATATGACAAATCTATCGGGGCCTTGCGCTGGACAAGGCGGGGCCGCACGCTTAGTTAAACACCCGAAATCCTAACACGGACGGGTCTTAAGATGAGCAGTGCAAACGATATACGCGCGACATTTCTGAACTATTTCGCCAAGCATGGGCATGAGCCGGTGGCCAGTTCTCCGCTTGTGCCGCGCAATGACCCGACTTTGATGTTCACTAATGCCGGGATGGTGCAGTTCAAGAACGTCTTCACCGGCGCCGAACAGCGACCCTATAACCGCGCGGTGACTTCGCAGAAATGCGTGCGCGCCGGGGGGAAGCATAACGATCTGGAAAATGTCGGATATACGGCTCGTCATCACACATTCTTTGAGATGCTCGGGAATTTCTCCTTTGGGGATTATTTCAAGGACGTGGCCATTGAGCTCGCCTGGAATTTGGTGACGAAGGAATATGGCCTGCCGGAAGAAAAATTGCTGGTCACGGTATACTCCGAGGATGATCAGGCCTTTGATCTATGGAAGAAGATCGCCGGCCTGCCTGAAAGCCGGATCATCCGTATCCCGACCTCCGATAACTTCTGGCAGATGGGCGATACCGGCCCCTGCGGCCCCTGTTCTGAGATTTTCTTTGATCATGGCGATCATATCCAGGGTGGTCCTCCAGGCTCTCCGGATGAGGATGGCGACCGGTTCATCGAAATCTGGAACCTCGTCTTTATGCAGTTTGAACAGCTGGAGCCGGGGAATCGGATCGATTTGCCGAAGCCCTCCATCGACACGGGCATGGGGTTGGAGCGCATTGCGGCAGTGCTGCAGGGCAAGCATAACAACTACGACATCGACTTGATGCGCGCGATTATTGAGGCCTGTTCGGACCTGACCAATGTCGATCCGGATGGGGAGCAGGCGGCGAGCCACAAAGTCATCGCCGACCATCTGCGGGCCTCGTCTTTCCTGATCGCCGATGGGGTGCTGCCTTCCAATGAAGGGCGGGGCTATGTCCTGCGCCGGATCATGCGGCGCGGGATGCGACATGCCCATATCTTGGGCGCCCGCGATCCGCTGATGCATCAGCTCGTCCCGACCCTGGTCGGTCAGATGGGTGGCCATTTTGAGGAACTTCGCCGAGCCGAAGCCTTAATCACAGAGACCCTGAAGCTGGAAGAAACACGGTTCAAGCAAACGCTTGATCGCGGTTTGAAGCTTCTGGATGAGGAAACCGCCGATCTGGCGGAAGATGGCGAGCTGTCGGGCCGCGTGGCCTTCACGCTCTATGACACCTATGGCTTTCCGCTGGATCTGACGCGCGACATTCTGCGCGGTCAAGGCCGGACGTTGGATGAGGCCGGCTATGACGAAGCCATGGCCGAACAGAAGGCAAAGGCCCGCAAGGCCTGGGCCGGCTCCGGTGATGCTGCGACCGAGGCTGTCTGGTTTGATCTGAAGGAAAAGATCGGCGCCACGGAATTCTTCGGCTATGCGACCGAAACGGCGGAAGGCGTCGTGACTGCCCTGGTCAAGGACGGCAAGCCGGTCGACAGCCTGGCCGAAGGGGAAGAAGCCATCCTTGTTGCGAACCAAACACCTTTCTATGGGGAAAGCGGCGGCCAGATGGGCGATCATGGCGAGATCCGCTCTGCAAACGGCGCCGTCTTCCGGGTGACCGATACACAGAAGAAGCTGGACGATTTGCACCTGCATATCGGTAAGCTGGAGAAGGGCGCGCTGAAGATTGGTGATGCGCTGGAAATGGCCGTGGATGCGGAGCGTCGCGGTAAGCTGCGCGCCAACCACTCGGTAACCCATCTGGCGCATGAGGCATTGCGGCGTGTCCTTGGTGATCATGTGACACAGAAGGGATCTCAGGTCGGGGCCGACTCCATGCGTTTCGATTTCGCTCATCCCAAGGCTATGGACGCGGATGAAATCGACAGGGTAGAGCGGTTGGTGAATGCGCAGATCCGTTTCAACTCGGGCGTTGATACCCGCTTAATGACCCCGGATGAGGCGGTAAAGGCCGGAGCTCTGGCGCTGTTTGGGGAGAAATACGGCGAAGAGGTCCGCGTTGTCTCCATGGGCGCGCTGGAAGATGAAATCACCGGTCATGTCTATTCAACGGAGCTGTGCGGCGGTACCCATGTGCGGCGAACCGGCGATATCGCGCTTTTCAAGATTGTCTCAGAAGGCGCGGTTGCGGCGGGTGTCCGGCGTGTCGAATGCCTGACGGGGCAGGCGGCCCTGGATCATCTTGCCGGACAGGATGCGCTGGTCAAGGAAGCGGCTGCGATGTTGAAGATCGGTGCGGCGGAACTCCCGGCCCGTGTCGCGGCTCTGGCAGAAGAACGTAAGAAGCTGGAGCGGGAAGTCTCTGAACTGACCCGAAAACTGGCCGCTGGAGGGGGATCCTCTTCCGGCGCCGATGCGAAAGACGTTGCCGGCATTAAATTCGCCAGCCGGGTGCTGGATGGTGTCGCGGCTAAGGAACTGAAGCCCTTGGCCGATCAGATGAAATCGCAGCTCGGCTCCGGCATTGTGGCGCTGGTGGCGGTCAATGACGGCAAGGCCTCGCTGGTTGTTGGCGTTACCGAAGACCTGACCGAGCGTTTTGACGCGGTCACCCTGGTCCGCGCCGGTTCTGAAGCCATTGGCGGCAAAGGCGGCGGCGGCCGCCCCGATATGGCCCAAGCCGGCGGCCCCGACGGCAGCGCAGCGGCGAAAGCGGTTGAGGCGATTGAGGGTGCTTTGGGGTAAGGCGCTTTCGGATCTCTTATCGTCCCCCCATCACCTCGATACGCCTCAAGGAAAAGTCGCCGCCTTTATTGGTGAGGGCGAGACCGTCCCAGGGATCGCGGAAGGAGCGGTCGAGGGTTGAGAGAAGCTCCGCTCCATCAATGGTGACGGTCATCCGACCATCTGGGTAGCGGGCCCAGTCCAGGGCGTGGGGTGCCCCGTCCTGCAGGGCTTCTGGGGCGGCAACGCTTTCAATCAGTCCGCGCCCGCCTCTGGAGCTGATGCGGATCAGGCTCAGACTCCCTGCGGCTGCATCGAAGGTGAGGCCATAGCCCGGTCGGCCGCTGCCAGCTTGTTGATAGACGCCGATTTCGACATTGGCTGTCGTTCCATCGCGCAGAGGCTGGGCTGAGAATTCTCCCTTCAGGCGGAATGAATTCGGAATTGCTGTCGGCGCAATTGCAAGCGCTTGCAGGGCTTCAAACTGTTCGGCTGCTGTCGGTTCTGGGGGTGCCTCCGGTTCAGGCGCAGGGGTCGGTTGCTCGCCCCCCGATCCTTTGAGCAGACCGCCCAGGACCGCGCCGAAGATTTGCTTTGCGGCGTCTTTGCCCGTCAGAGCCTGTGTCGTGTGTGGTTCCTGCGTTGGCGCTGGGTCTGGTTCCGGTAGCGACGTTGTCTGAGAAGCACGGACAAGCGAGCGCAGGCCGGAGCGCCAATCGACCCGCATTTCCCCCTCCAGAACCTGCCAGGGCGCGGGTGGGGCTCCGTCGGTCTGGAACTCCTCCAGATAGACCACGCCTTGCCAGGGATTATCGTATTTCGCGGTCAGGTCACGCAGGTCTTTTAGATACCAGGGATCGGCCAGACGCTCTTTTTCTCCCTTGTCGAGAAGGGCGTTCAACTCGGTGATAAGCTCTTTCAGGCTACCGGGTTCCTGGGCAGCGGCAGGACTTGCGAAAGCGAGGAGAAAGGCGAAGACAAAAAGGCGCATGGATTGGGTCTCCTTGGGGCAGCGTTCTCGATCAAGTATGCCCTTGAGTGTAGTGATTTGTGAAGAACGGAAATGGCGATGGCCAGGAGGCTCCCACAGATTGACAGCGACTGGACGAGCCCTATTATCGCGCCCAGCCCGACGTGCGTTTCTGAATTTATGGTAAGCGGAGGACGCACGCCTCATGATGTATGATGATGAATTCGCCCTGACCGAGGACCAGATCGCCTTTCGCGACATGGCCCGTCGCTTCGCGGCTGATGAGATGGCACCCCATGCTGCGCGCTGGGATGAAGAGAAGATCTTTCCGGAGACGATGCTACGCGCTGGTGCAGCGCTTGGGTTCGGCGGTCTCTACTGCGCGGAAGATCATGGTGGGTCGAGCCTGACTCGGCTTGATGCCGCGATCATTTTTGAAGAGCTAGCGGCGGCCTGCCCGTCGACGGCGGCCTATATCTCCATCCACAATATGGCCGCCTGGATGATCGATCGCTTCGGTTCTGATGATGTCAGGGCGCGGTTCCTGCCAAAGCTGATGACGATGGATCATTTCGCATCCTACTGTCTGACAGAACCGGGCGCGGGATCGGATGCGGCGAGCCTGTCGACACGGGCGGAGCGGGATGGAGATCACTATGTCCTGAACGGGGCAAAGGCGTTTATTTCCGGCGGCGGGCGTTCTGATCTTTATGTCTGCATGGTAAGAACCGGGGGAGAGGGGCCGAAAGGCATTTCCTGTCTTGCAATCGAAGCCGGCACGCCGGGCCTGTCATTCGGGGCCCAGGAACGTAAGCTCGGCTGGCATTCGCAACCGACATCGGCGGTGATTTTTGAAGATTGCCGGGTTCCCGTGGCCAATCTGATTGGTGCGGAGGGGCAGGGCTTTTCTATTGCCATGGCGGGGCTTGATGGTGGGCGGATCAATATTGCGTCCTGCTCCATCGGCGGGGCGCGGGCGGCGATGGAACAGGCCGCCACATATATCAAGGAACGCAAGCAGTTCGGAAAGCGGTTGGCCGACTTTCAGGCACTTCAATTCCGTCTAGCCGACATGGCGACGGAGTTGGAGGCAGCCCGTGTAATGGTGCATCGGGCGGCAGGAAAACTTGATGCGGGCGCTCTCGATAAGACCCGGGCCTGTGCGATGGCCAAGCGCTTCGCAACGGACGCGGCATTCGAAGTCTGCAACCAGGCCCTTCAACTGCATGGCGGTTATGGCTATCTGATGGACTATCCGATTGAGCGCTATCTGCGTGATCTACGGGTCCATCAAATCCTGGAAGGGACGAATGAGGTGATGCGCCTCATCATCTCTCGTGATCTTTTGAAAGACTGATGGAATACTAAACCAGTTTAAGGATTGGGTATGAGTGAAATCTCTTTTGAACGGCGCGGCGGACTTGCTGTTGCGAGCCTGAACAGACCGAAGGCGCTGAACGCACTGACGCTTGAGATGTGTCTGGACTTCGACCGGATGCTGGCGGAGTGGGAAACCGATCCTTCTATCAAGGCGGTTTTCGTAAAAGGGGAAGGGGAGAGGGCGTTCTGCGCCGGTGGCGATGTCCTTGCGATCCATTCGGCGGGCAAGTCCGGTGGTGCCCTGGTCCAGGATTTCTTTCTTGCGGAATATCGTTTGAACCGCCGTGTTCATCACTTCTCAAAGCCTTTTGTTGCCTTGATCGATGGGATTGTGATGGGCGGTGGCTGCGGGATTTCCCAGCATGGCAGCCATCGCGTGGCGACGGAACGGACTTTGTTCGCGATGCCGGAAACCGGGATCGGTCTGTTCCCGGATGTCGGTGGGACGTGGTTTCTGAACGAATGCCCCGGTAAGGTTGGGCTTTACCTCGGGACGACAGGTGCCCGTTTGAAGGCGGCGGATATGCTGGCGGTTGGACTGGCGACCAATCGCATCGCCTCGACGCAGGGCGGGGAGTTGGAAGACCGCCTCGCCGCACTTGATTGGGAAGCGGGGGCGCCGGAAACTTTGATTGATACTGTGCTGGATACCATGGCAGCACCAACCGAGCCTGCGCCATTGAAAGAGCATTTGGAGACCATCAATAACTGCTTTGAGCCGAACACCGTCGGCGCGATTATTGGACGTCTGGAGCGGCACCCTTCCAGCTTTGCTGCGGAAACACTGGCAGCCCTGAAGGCTAAGGCACCGATGTCGGTAGGTCTTGCCTTCCGCCAGCTGGAAGACGGGCGTGGTCTCGATTTCGATGATATGATGGTGCGGGAATACAGGCTTGTGCAGGCCTGCCTTGCGGCCCCTGATTTTTATGAAGGAATCCGGGCGCTGCTGATCGATAAGGATAAGCAGCCGAAATGGACCCCTGCGACGTTGGGAGAGGTGGAACCGGATGCCGTAAGCCGGTATTTTGATGAACCACCGACTGGGGACCTGACATTTTGAGGATGCGCGCAACGCCGCGGAAATCCTGACCTGAAGACGTGAACGACAAGACAGAATATAACAAGCCAGAATATAACAAGACAGAATGTAAAACGAAGGGGAGAGAGAAAATGGCACGGATCGGCTTTATCGGGGTCGGCAATATGGGCGGCCCGATGGCGAAGAACTTGATCAAGGCAGGGAATGAAGTTCACGCCTTCGATCTTTCCAAAGTGCTTCTGGACAAGGTTGTGGCCGCAGGCGCCGTCGCTGCGGAGAGCGCGACTGACGCGGTGCGCGGTGCGGATGTCGTCGTAACAATGCTCCCTGCGGGAAAGCATGTTCGCGCCGTCTATGAAGGAGAGGTTCTCGGCGCCGTCGGGGCCGGGACGCTTCTGATCGATTGCTCGACCATTGATGTGGCGACCGCGCGCGATGTGGCGGGACAGGCTGCCGCAAAGGGATTGTCCATGGTCGATGCGCCTGTTTCTGGCGGTGTTGGTGGTGCGGAGGCCGGCACATTGACATTCATGGTCGGCGGCCCTGATGAGGATTTTGCGAAAGCGAATCCCTATCTGGAAGTGATGGGCCGGACGATCGTGCATTGCGGTGGACCCGGTAACGGACAGGCAGCCAAGATCTGTAATAATATGATGCTTGGTATTCAGATGGTTTCTGTCGCGGAAGGCTTCGTCCTGGCGGAGAAACTGGGGCTTGATCCTCAAAAACTGTTCGATGTCTCATCGACTGCCTCTGCACAGTGCTGGTCGTTGACGACCTACTGCCCCGTACCAGGGCCGGTGCCGACGTCCCCGGCGAACAGAGACTATCAGCCGGGCTTTACCGCAGCGATGATGCTGAAAGACTTGGCGCTTTCTCAGGATGCGGCCAAGGGTTTCGATGCTGACACGGCCATGGGGCAGCATGCGGAGAAGCTCTATCGTGCCTTTGTCGATGGTGATAATGGGGAAACCGATTTCTCCGGTATTATCAAGATGATCCGGGGCGGTTGAGACGCGGCTTCCTTGCGTCGAACTTCCGTAACGGCCTTGGAAGGCGTGCGCTCAGGCCATTGACTAATTGGCCGGAATCGCCTGGACTATTCGCTGATAATAGTGTCTGGTTTACGGGGCCAAGCCTTCCCTTTCGGTTACGTTCGGCGCATCTGCCGAAAACCGAGAGTGGTTTGGTTCAGGGGCGTTGAATTTTTTGGGGGATATTCCCAGGTGAAGGATCAGTATTTATCCGTCTTGCGACTGATTGAGCGGTTACACCGCCAATTCCTTGAGGTGATCAAGGGAGAAGTCGATCGGATGGGCATTCGTGACATCAACAATATTCAGGCGCTCATTCTTTATAACATTGGTGAAGATGAACTGACCGTGGGGGAACTGACCCATCGCGGCTATTATCTGGGCTCCAATGTATCCTACAACGTCCGGAAGATGGTTGAGAACGGTTATCTGATTCAGGAACGTTCGACCCATGACCGCCGTTCTATCCGTGTCCGTCTTTCCGACAAAGGACTTGAGGTGCGCGAAAAAGTCGGCGCCATCATTGATGAGCAGGCGGAAAAGCTGAAAGAAGCCGGCATCAATATCGAGCAGCTGGAATTTACCGGTGTGGTATTGAACAGGATCGAACGCTTCCTGCTTCACATCTATGGATATGGTCCGGTCCGCTAAGGCGTTGCCTTGCGTTTAACTGGCGGATCACTGCGAAACGAAGGCCTCAGAAAACGTCGTTGGGTGCGGCTTCAAAAGAGTCTGCCATTGTGCGGGCTTTTTGCCGTTCCGTATCGCTCAATGATTGGGCCAAAGCTTCGGCGTGTTCCGCGGCCTTTTTGTGGCCGGCGCCCGCCGCCAAATAGAGCCATTTCAGCGCTTCGACTTTGTCTACCGCGATCCCTTCGCCACGGGCCAGGCGGGTTCCGATATGGTTCTGGGCTTTGGCATAGCCTTGCCGCGCCGCTGCCATGAACCATCCGGCGGCGCGCGCCAGGTCTTGAGAGACACCGTCACCATCCCGATAGCGCTTGCCCATATTGTATTGCGCGCGGTGGAAACCAGATGCGGCTGCTTTTTCGATCCATCTTGCCGCGTCGCCCGTGTTTCTGGAGACGCCAAGACCGAACTCGTACATTTTGCCCAGCGAGTATTGTGAGCGAACAGAGCCACCGTCTGCCGCGCTTGTCAGGCGTTTCACGGCGGCATCATAATCCTGCTTTGTCCCATCTCCGGAGATCATCGCCAGCGCCAGGTTGTGGGCGGCGTGGATGGAGCCCGCATCGGCGGCCTTGCGCCACCAATCAACGGCTTGTTTTCGGCTGGGGACGACGCCTCGACCTTGATCATAGAGCGTGCCCAGATTGAACATCGCCTTTGCATCACCTGCATCGGCAAGTGGCGTCCAGATATTGAGCGCTGTTCCGTAATCGCCCTTTTTGAAAGCCGCCCAACCATCTTCGAAGGACGCTGCACCAGCTGCAGTGGCAAGGCCACCTGCAAGGACCGCGATACAGAGACCACCGGTAAGTCGGTCGGCAATTCGCTCAATTACTCGACTGCGCAGGGTCTTGGACCTATTTGTCATGTCGCTCATACCTTCCCCCGAAGACTACTGTTCTTATTGGGCTTTATGACTGAGCCCCGTATTTTGTCAGTTTCAGCCGCAGCATCTGGATCACGCCATCAACGCCATCTCGACTGGCAATTGACATGAATTGTTCCTGCTGTGCTTGGACCATGCTGAGTTTTTCAAACACGACGTCGAGGATCTTGAAGTCCCCGTTCTTGAATTTCCTGACCCGCCAGGCTGCGGCAATTGGTGGTCCGCTTGCCTGATGGATTTCCGTAGAGACCAAGGCATCCCGCTTGGTCAGCTTCTCTGCGCCCACGACATTCAGCGTCTGACCGGTATAGCCACCCAGTTGCCGGGAATAGGTCGATAGGACGAATTCAGAGAACAGCTTCATATATTCCATACGCTGATCCGGCTTCGCCTTCTTCCAATTGCTGGCAAGGGCGAACCGCCCCATACGCTCTAGGTCGAGATTTTCGGACAGAAGAAGCCGAACCCGGCCCTCTCGCTCTTGCAGCGTGCCGGTTGCGGGGTCGAGCGCCTCGATTGCCTGTGCCGCCAGAGCCTGGATGAAACTATGTGCTTCTTCCGGTGGCGTTTGTGCGGAGACATTGGTGGGTAGCGAAAGAACACCCAGTGTGAGGGTCAGCGCAACGACCCCGAGCCATCGCCCAATGCGGAGATTTTTGAGCGATGTGGTCCCCGTTGCCAATTCTTCGGACGGCATAGTTGCTGCCGTTATCGTCCCAATAGGTGTCATCGTTACCTTCCCCGATCGACGATTACGCCACCCGAGCAGGTCGAGCGGTCAACCAGTCATTCCCCACAGGCGCAACAATACCGGACCTGCATCGAAGTCACAAGAAGACCCGACTGCCGGAATGACCCGTGCTGAGGAAGGATAAGATCGTGGAAGTCAGAACAGAAAGAAGGCGAGGGAGGGGCGAAGTAATGTCTTGCCCCTCACACTTACTCCTTATACTGCCCCCTCGCACTGACCTTGTTCAGTCCGCTTATTCGGCGGTGAAGGCCTGCAGACCGGTAATTGCCCGTCCCAGGATCAGCGCATGAACATCATGCGTGCCTTCATAGGTGTTGACCGCTTCCAGGTTCATAACGTGGCGGATGACATGGTATTCATCGGACACACCGTTACCACCATGCATGTCACGCGCCGTGCGGGCCACGTCCAGCGCCTTGCCACAGGAGTTGCGCTTGATCAGTGAAATCGTCTCCACCGGGCAGCGGCCTTCGTCCTTCAAGCGCCCGGCCCGCAGGCAGGCTTGCAGGCCGATGGCAATTTCGGTCTGCATATCGGCCAGTTTCTTCTGGATCAGCTGATTGGCGGCAAGGGGGCGACCGAATTGTTTGCGGTCCAATGTGTATTCCCGCGCCTGATGCCAGCAAAATTCTGCCGCACCCAATGCGCCCCAGGCGATGCCATAGCGGGCATTGTTAAGACAGCCGAAGGGACCCTTTAGGCCGGAGACATTCGGCAGCAGATTTTCTTCGGGCACGAAGACCTCATCCAGCATGATCATGCCGGTAACCGAAGCGCGAAGACTGAACTTGCCTTCGATCTTGGGCGTTTCGAAGCCCTTCATGCCGCGTTCGACGATAAAGCCGCGAATGACACCATCTTCGGTCTTGGCCCAGATGACCGCCACATCGGCGATCGGGCTGTTGGTGATCCAGTTTTTGGAGCCGGAGAGGCTGTATCCGCCGTCGACTTTCTTGGCCCGGGTCTTCATGCCACCCGGATCGGAGCCGTGATCGGGCTCGGTCAGGCCGAAGCAGCCAACCCACTCACCCGTCGCAAGCTTGGGAAGGAATTTTTTGCGCTGTTCTTCAGAGCCATAGGCATTGATCGGATGCATTACGAGCGAAGATTGAACCGACATGGCGGATCGATAGCCGCTGTCGATCCGCTCAACCTCACGCGCGACCAGACCATAGGAGGTGTAGTTGACCCCGGCGCAGCCATATTCCGGATCGATGGTCATGCCGAGCAAGCCGAGTTCGCCCATTTCAGTCATGATCTCACGGTCGAAACGCTCATGCCTATTTGCCTCCAACACACGGGGCATCAGGTTATCCTGGCAATAGCCGCGCGCCGTATCGCGGATCATCCGCTCTTCTTCGGTCAGCTCATCATCCATCAGGAAAGGATCAGACCAATCGAAAGGGGCGCGTATTTGACGGTTGCTCATCGGCTCGGACTCCGGATATTTGAAGGGATTAAATGCTGGATACCGGGCTATTTAGCTCAATAGAGGCATGATGGCGAGACGTAACATTTATGGCGACAGACGCATATTGCCGCAAGGCGCGATCATTGAGATGGTCGTGCGTGGTGCCTATGTGAAAGTCTCCGCCATTGATCCGGTAACATCTGAAGAAGTTTCTATCGTCGGCGACCCTGCGGCGGGAGAAGCCCGCCTGGCCCAAGAGGCCGTGCGCAAGCTTGAACGTATGGTCTTCAAAAAGAAAACCAACCGCGGCCGCGCCGACACCGCCCTAGGCCGGGGCCGCCAGTCCGAACCGCCGAGCGGATGGGATATGTAGCCTGCACTGTGAAATATCCCCGTCACTCAACATGTTGAGCGGGGGTGGGTACGACTTCAGCGGTCTCAATATTTTTCAACGTGAATGATTGGCCGTTGAATCGGAATGCAGTCAGCTGGGCTAAGCTCGACTGCGTCCCTCGACCTGAAAGTGCTCCAGAATCGCGCTAATTCTTAGTTCCGAGGGCCGCGTCCATTGCCTGTGGTTTTGCCGAGGCCGATCTTCTTGGCGAATTCGGAGCGTTGGGCGGCGTAGTTCGGGGCGACCATGGGGTAGTCTGATGGCAGGCCCCATTTGGAGCGATATTGCTCCGGCGTCAGATTGTAAGATGTGCGCAGATGCCGCTTCAGCATCTTCAGCTTTTTCCCGTCTTCAAGGCAGACAAGATAATCCGGAGTGACCGAGCGTTTGATCGGCACGGCTGCCTTGCCAGAGGGGCGCAGCGACGGCGCGCGAGGCGGTGGTTCTGCCCCATCCAGTCCGCGAAGGGTCTGGTAGACGGATGTAATGACCTCAGTCACGTCTTTCTTGCCGACTTCATTATTGCCGACATAGGCGGAAACGACTTTGGCAGTCATCTGCAGCAGTTCCGTCTTTTCGTCTTGATCGTCGGTTCCGGCCAGAGACAGGTCCGCTTGATCTTGGCGCTGGTCGCTCATTCATTTTCCCCCTGAAGGATCGTAACTCAATCATATCATTGGCAAAAAAGGATCATAAATCCTTTGGTTTCCCCAGAAACTACCAATCTGACCGATTGAGGATAGCTCTATTTAAATGAAACTAAATCACGCTGGAGTAATTCGATCAAGAAAGAAAGATTCGGCATTTTATATATAGTAATCGAAAATCTTTACCTGCGGGGCTGGAAGAAGTTATACAGAAGTTATCCACAGTCTACTATATCTTGAGTGAGTCAGTCGATGCTGTGCACTCGGCGCGCCTATCTTGTGGTGATGTTGCCCAGGAGGGCGGTGTAAAATACTAAAAATTCTGACGGGTGATTGTGTTGAACCTACCGCTCTGGCGCAATAAGTTGTGGCCTACGCTATATCTGATCGCTGCGGCGCTCAGGAGCACAATTTGTCACGACCGGTTGGGATCAGGATATGTCCGACGATAATCAAGAAGATAATCAAACGGGATCAGTAATCGCTGTCGCCTCCGACCATGCCGGGTTGGACATGAAGAACGGCATTGCCGATGCGTTGCGGGGGCAGGGCTTCACAGTTCTGGACCTTGGGACCGAGACAACGGATTCCGTGGATTATCCGGACTTCGCGGATCGGATGGCGACTGCCTTGGGTGAAGGGCGCGCGCCGCGTGGTATCCTTGTCTGTGGCACTGGTATCGGGATTTCCATAGCGGCGAACCGGCATCAGCATCTCCGCGCGGCGCTTTGCCACAATGCGACGGAAGCGCGGCTTTGCCGGGAACATAACGATGCGAATGTGCTTGTTTTAGGCGCCCGGACACTCGGGCATGAAGTCGCGCTTGATTGCGTGTCGGCCTTCCTGACGACGGATTTTGCAGGGGGGCGGCATCAGCGTCGGGTGGACAAACTGTCTCCCAAGGATTAGACGCAAACGTTTCGGGCGTCGGCGGTGGTCGCTGGCGTTCTTTTATCGGCATGCGCGGCCGCACTTCGACCCCGCGAGGTTGGGCCAAGCATATGGGCATTGTCGGTCTTTCTCTGGGCCGACGCGAAGGAAGCTAAAGGGGTTTTGTCCATGAGCACAGCGAACGCGCAGGAACTCTACGGTTACGATGGGTTCTTCCAAGACGAGTTGGAAAACACGGATCCGGAAATTTTCTCAGCTCTTTCTGAAGAGCTGGTCCGGCAGAATGACGGGATCGAATTGATCGCGTCGGAAAACATTGTCAGCCGCGCTGTGATGCAAGCGGTTGGCTCGGTGAACACCAATAAATATGCCGAAGGCTATGCAGGCCGGCGTTACTATGGTGGCTGCGAACATGTCGATGTGGTCGAGCGCCTGGCGATTGAGCGGGTCTGCAAGCTGTTCGACTGCAAATTCGCCAATGTTCAGCCGCATTCCGGCGCGCAGGCGAACCAGACGGTCTTCTTTGCGCTGATGCAGCCGGGCGATACCTTCATGGGCTTGTCCTTGGCGAGTGGTGGTCACCTGACCCATGGCGCGGCACCGAACCAATCCGGTAAGTGGTTCAATGCGGTTTCCTACAATGTGAACCGTGACGACCATCGGATTGATTTCGACGATGTCGAACGCCTGGCCAATGAACACAAGCCGAAAGTCATTATCGCGGGCGGTTCCGCCTATCCGCGTCACATTGACTTCGCCCGCTTCCGCCAGATCGCGGATTCAGTTGGTGCCTATTTCATGGTGGATATGGCTCACTTCGCAGGCTTGGTTGCTGGCGGCGTTCACCCGAACCCGCTGGAACATGCCCATATCGCGACCTCCACGACGCATAAAACATTGCGTTGCACGCGCGGTGGCTTGGTCCTGACCAATGACGAGGGGCTGGCTAAGAAGATCAACTCAGCGCTGTTCCCGGGGCTGCAAGGTGGTCCGCTGATGCATGCCATCGCGGGCAAGGCTGTTGGTTTCGGTGAAGCTTTGAAGCCGGAATTCAAAACCTACAGCCAGGCCATTGTGCGCAATGCAAAGGTTCTGTCGGAAACACTGGTTTCGGGCGGTCTTGATATCGTTTCCGGTGGGACCGATACACATCTGATGTTGGTCGACCTCCGCCCGAAAGGCCTCACCGGCAATATTGCTGAGAAAAGCCTGGAGCGTGCGGGGATCACCTGTAACAAGAATGGCATTCCTTACGATCCGGAAAAGCCGATGGTCACCAGCGGCATCCGCCTCGGCACGCCGGCGGGGACGACGCGTGGCTTCGGCGAAGCGGAATTCCGTGAGATCGGTCAGATGATCGTTGAGGTCCTGGATGGCCTTGCGGCCAATCGCGAGGATAACAGTGCCGTAGAAGCGTCGGTTCATGAGCGGGTGACGGCAATGTGCCGCCGCTTCCCGCTTTACGACCGACCTTACTAAGGATTTGAAATGGGGCAGTGTGGTTAATGACTGCACTGCCCCAAACGATTTACGAAGTGAGGAAGTGGGAGAGGCGATATGAAGTGTCCGTTCTGTAACCATGACGACACACAGGTGAAGGACTCGCGTCCGACTGAGGACAATTCTGCGATCCGCCGCCGGCGTCTCTGCCTCAACTGCGGTGCGCGTTTCACCACATTTGAGCGGGTTCAACTGCGTGAGTTGACTGTCGTCAAAGGAAGCGGCGTTCGTGAGCCCTTTGACCGAGACAAGATGATCCGCTCCATGCAGATCGCCACGCGCAAGCGGAACATCGAACAAGACCGCATTGAACGTGTCGCCAATTCCATCGTCCGCCGCCTGGAATCCAGCGGGGAAAGCGAAGTGCCGGCACAGACAGTGGGCGAGATGGTGATGGAAGCTCTCCACCAGCTCGATCAGGTCGCCTATGTGCGTTTTGCCTCGGTCTATCGGAATTTCCGGGAGGCGAAGGATTTCGCGAAGTTCATTGATCGCGACACCGGCCTTTTGGAAGACGACTAGCCTGAAGACGGCTAACGGATAGGATGCGGGACGCCATGGCCCGTTCTTCCCAAGATATCTCTCATATGCGTGCTGCGCTGGCCCTCGCCACCCGTGGCCTCGGGCGTGTGGCGCCGAACCCCTCTGTCGGATGCGTTCTGGTGCAAGACGGACGCATCGTCGGGCGCGGTTGGACCCAACCGGGTGGTCGCCCGCATGCGGAAACAGAAGCGTTGGCAAGGGCAGGGGTAGAGGCGCGTGGAGCAACCGCCTATGTCACGCTTGAGCCCTGCAGCCATCAGGGCGTTACCGGTCCTTGTGCGGTGGCCCTGATCAATGCCGGGGTCTCTCGTGTCGTCTGTGCGATGGAAGACCCGGATGAGCGGGTGTCCGGGCGCGGCCTTGTGATGCTCCGCGACGCGGGCATTGAGGTTGAAAGTGGCGTGCTGGAGCCAGAAGCCAAGGCGCTCAATCAGGGCTTCATTCTGCACCGAACCCAGGGGCGCCCGATGGTTACGCTTAAATTGGCGACGACGCTGGATGGCAAGATCGCCACAGCCGCCGGCGACAGTAAGTGGATCACAGGAGCCGAAGCGCGGGCAGAGGCACATGGGCTGCGGGCCAATCACGACGCAATCCTGGTCGGCAGCGGCACAGCTCTGGCAGATCAACCGGCACTGACATGTCGTCTGCCGGGGGTCACCGGGCAAGATCCGCTTCGGGTACTCCTGGATCGGCGCGGACGCGTTGCAGAAGGCGCGGCACCCCGGGATGCTGCAGCTGAAACGATGGTGCTCGGTGGGGATGACTGCGAACCAGGTTCAGCTTTGACTGCCCTGGCGGACCGGGGCGTGACACGGCTTTTGATCGAAGGCGGCGGCGCTGTCGCAGCCTCCTTTTTGCGGGCCGGTTTGGTCGATAGGGTTGTCTGGTTCCAGGCAGGCGGCATCCTGGGCGGGGACGCTGCACCAGCTGTGGCATCCCTCGGGCTCTCGACAGTATCCGAGATGCCGCGTTTCACGTTAAGAGAAACCCGCCTATTCGGAAATGGCGACCGCATGGCGCTGCTTTTCAGAAGCAGCGATTGACAAGCGGTGGCGGGAGGTCAATTACCCTGACCGGAATAACGCCCGATACTTTAGCGAGGGAACGCTTTCATGTTCACAGGCATCGTCAGCGATATCGGTATCGTCGCCGCGAAAGAGCAGGCCGGTGATACCCGTTTCCGGATTTCTACGGTTTATGAGGTGGAAGGGATCGACCTTGGCGCCTCCATCGCTTGTGCCGGATGTTGCCTGACCGTCACGGGCACGGGCCGAGACGAGACGGGAAAAGGGTGGTTCGATGTCGTTGCGTCCGGGGAGACGCTGTCGAAGACGGCGTTGGGCGACTGGCAGGAAGGGACCGGGATCAATCTTGAGCGGGCGCTGAGACTGGGCGACGAACTGGGCGGTCATATCGTTCAAGGGCATGTCGATTGTGTAACGGAAATCCTGGATCGCACACCGGAGGGGGATAGCCTGCGCTTCGGTTTCGCAATCCCGCAGGAATTCAGCCGTTTTATCGCCCCGAAAGGATCGATCGTCCTGGATGGTGTATCCCTGACCGTCAATGAAGTGTCGGCGGATCGCTTTGGCGTCAACATCATCCCCCACACGGCAGAAATGACGACTTTTGGAAATGCGCAGCCAGGGGACCGGGTCAATCTTGAGGTGGATGCCTTGGCCCGTTATGTTGCGCGGCTCCTCGATGCGGAACACCCGCAAAAAACTGAGACTGAAGAAACCGATATTGGAAGGATTTGGCAGTGAGTGTCACTGGTCCTGGCGATCTCTCAACAGTATCCAAACAAGACGTTGCGGCGGCTGCGGCATCTGCAAATGGTGATGCGGCAATCCTCTCGCCGATTGAGGATATCATCGAGGATGCGCAGAACGGGCGGATGTTCGTCCTGGTCGATGATGAAGATCGGGAGAATGAGGGTGATTTGATCATCCCGGCGCAGATGGCGACACCGGATGCGATCAATTTCATGGCGAAGTTCGGGCGAGGCCTGATCTGCCTGGCCTTGACGCAGGAGAAGGTCGATCAACTGGGCCTGCCCTTGATGCCCCAGAAAAACGCCAGCCGCTTCGGCACGGCGTTCACCGTTTCCATTGAAGCCCGCGAAGGCGTGACGACGGGGATCTCAGCCCCGGACCGCGCGCGAACCATCGCGGCAGCAATTGATCCCCGCGCAACGGCGGAGGACATCACGACACCGGGCCATATCTTCCCGCTTCTGGCGCGGGAGGGGGGCAGCCTGATCCGGGCTGGCCATACCGAAGCCTCTGTCGATATCGCGCGCCTGGCGGGGTTGAACCCGTCCGCTGTCATCTGCGAGATCATGAATGATGATGGGGAGATGGCGCGCCTCTCTGATCTCATTCCCTTCGCGCAGTATCATGGGCTTAAGATTGGGGCGATTGCGGATCTGATTGCCTATCGCCGGCGCCATGACAGCTTGGTGCAGAAGGTTGAGGAAACAACGCTGGAATCCGCCCATGGCGGCGATTTCAAATTGGCGGTTTATGTCAATCAGGTTGCCTATTCTGAACACATAGCTCTGGTGAAGGGCGATGTTTCAAGTGGCGGGCCGGTTCTGGTGCGTATGCATCAGTTGAGTATGTTCGATGATGTCCTGGGTGACACGTCGAGCGGAAAGGCCGGCGATCTGCAACGGTCTATGGAAATGATCGGTCAGGAAGGGCGGGGTGTGATCGTGCTGATCCGTGAAGCACAGCCGCGCGTCGTTTCGGATCGGGTTCGGATACGTGAAAACAAAGATCCCCTGGATGGCGACGAAGAACTTCGGGACTATGGGGTTGGCGCACAGATCCTGATTGATCTTGGTGTGCGTGAAATGGAACTCCTCTCAAATACGGAACGCAATATCATCGGGTTGGAAGGGTATGGGCTGACTGTTGCCGGCCGCCGTCCGATACCGAAAGACTGACCTGTTTAACAAGGAATAGCTTTGATGGCTGACGAGACTGATAATCGCGAAGCACCGCATGTGATGATTGTGGAGGCGCCGTATTATGCGGATATCGCAGAAGAACTGGCGCGTGGTGCGATTGAGGCACTGAAAGAAGCTGGTGCCAGCTTCGATCGCTTTCCGGTAGCTGGCGCTTTCGAAATTCCAGGCGCAATCAGCGCGGCCCACAAGTCACAAATTCATGCAGGGCGGAAGGTCTATGATGGCTATATTGCACTCGGTTGCGTGATCAGGGGGGAAACGACCCATTACGACTATATCTGTCAGGAAAGTGCGCGCGCTTTGATGAACCTGTCTGTCGAGCGTAACCTGGCAATCGGAAACGGTATTCTGACGGTCGAAAATCGGACCCAGGCTTGGGCTCGCGCGTCGATGGATGGCAAGAATAAGGGCGGCGAAGCGGCGCGCGCCTGTCTTGGCATGATCCTTTTAAAGCAGCAGTTTGGCCTCGAGTTGTAATTGATGAGCAAAAAATCTCAAACGAAAGGCCGTTTGCGGACGGCAGCACGACTGGCGGCGGTCCAGGCACTCTATGACATGGAGCTCGCCGGGCATACGGCAGATCGTGTCATCCGTGACTTTGCGGCACGCGGCAGCATTGCTGATCTGGATGGGGAAGAAGTGCCCGCCGATCCTGACCTGTTCACAGCCCTGGTTCGGGGCGTCTCGACTGAGCATGCCCGGCTGGACGAGTTGGCCGATGGTGCGATGGATGGAAAGCGGCAGATCGCTAATTTGGATTCTCTGGTACGCGTCATCCTGCGAGCGGGCGCCTTTGAGCTCTTGCAGCGTGCGGATATCGACCCACCGGTTACGATCAGCGCGTATCTCGCAGTTGCTTCCGCCTTCTTCGGCGGGGGGGAACCCGGCTTCGTAAATGGTGTCTTGGACCGGCTTGCCCAGGTTCTGCGGTCGGAGGATCTGGCCGCATCGCGCGACAATAGTGATGGCTAATCCAGGATCGCTTGATGAGTTTGGGCGCATCGCCCGCTATTTGGCGCCGTTGGCTGCCGATTTTGACGGGGCTCGGGGCCTGCTGGATGACGTCGCGGTCCTGACGCCCGAAACTGTTGGTCCAGGTCTCGTTGTTACAGCCGATGCCCTGGTTGAGGCTGTTCATTTCCTCGCGACGGATCCCCCGGAAAGTGTGGCGCGGAAAGCGCTGCGGGTGAATCTTTCCGACCTGGCATCCAAGGGCGCTGTTCCCAAAGTTTATTTCCTGACCTTGATGTTACCGGCGCGACTGGATGAGGACTGGTTGTCAGCCTTTGCAGAAGGGTTGCGGCAGGATCAAGAGGCGTTCGGTATCCGACTTGCGGGGGGAGACAGCACCGCGACGTCTGGCCCACTGGGGATCTCTATCACCGCGATGGGCTCTGCTCCTGCAACCGGCGCTCCAAGCCGGGCTGGTGCAAAAGCCGGTGACGACCTTTATGTCAGCGGCACGATTGGTGATGGGTACTTAGGGCTCCTGGCAGCGACGGGCCGGTTGTTGGGGGAGGGGGCTGAGATACTGTTAAACCGCTATCAATTGCCGGAACCTCGCCTAGTTTTGGGGCGCGCTGTGTCCGGTTTGGTGACGGCATCGATGGATATCTCTGATGGGCTGATTGCGGATCTGGAACATTTAGCATCAGCCTCCGGTGTCGATGCGGAGGTTGATACGCCCTCTATTCCCGTCAGTGCACCGGCAATTGATTGGCTCGCCGAAGCCCCGGATCGAATGTTGGACTTACTGACGGGCGGCGATGACTATGAACTACTTTTCTCAGCAGATCGCTCTCAAAGAGAGGCGATGGCTGAAGCCGCCGAGCAAACAGGGACGATGGTGACACGCATCGGTCGGATCGTTAAAGGCGGCGGTGCGGTCAGGTTGCTTGATTCAATGGGTGATCCCGTTCCCATTCCTGATCGAACGGGCTATCGCCACAGTTAGTTCTAGCTGCTAAACAAGGGCGGCTAAGAAGAAGACTTAGTCGATTGTAGTCTCTGAAAATCTTGGTTCATCGGCACGCGATATGAAGAAAATCCTCATCATTGTCATCCTTCTGCTGCTCGTCGGGGGCGGTGGCGGCGGTGCTTATTGGTGGTTTGTCTTGAAGGATGCCGGTGGGGAAGAGGTCGTTGAAGAAGAAGAGGAAATTGATCTCGGTCCCCCTCCGATCTTTGTCGAATTACCTGCTTTGACGGTCCCCGTGATCCGCAACGGAAATGTGGCGCGTTACATTATCCTGAAAATGTCGATTGAGGTGCCGGATAGCACCTCTGAGCAAATGGTCATCGCACGAACCCCCGGGCTTCGAAATGCGTATCTTCGCGATTTGCACGGATATTTCTCGACAATTCCGGTGACACAGCGTTTGAATATCACTCCGATCAAGAAGCGCTTGGCTAAAATCTCTCAAGGCGTCCTCGGCAAGGGGATCGTGAAAGATATTCTGATTACCAACGCGTTTACCAAGGACGACTAATTCATGACGGTTGAACAGACCGGGGCTTCGCCTGCGGGTGCAGACCCGACGAAACGCAACGTGCTTTTGCTCTGTGCTGCAATGGCACTCAGTAATACAGGTGCGAGCTTGATCATGACTGTGACGGCCCTGACCGGGGCAATGTTGGCGCGTGATTGGGTTACCTATGACATACCGTTTCTTGGTGTCGTCAAGGAATCCAACCTGCCGACATTGGGGCTCAGCCTGCAGTTCATCGGGACCATGATGGCGACAGTTCCGGCGGCCCTTTTGATGCGCCGCATTGGTCGACGGGCGGGGTTTTCGCTGGGTCAGGGTATCGGGTTTTGTGGCGCGCTTCTGGCAACCTATGCCATTTTGGAACACTCATTTCCGCTCTTTGTCATCTCAGGCGCGTTGATTGGCGCGCATAATGCGTTTTGGGCCCAGTACCGATTTGCAGCAGCGGATACAGCACGACCGGAATATCGACCGCGTGCCATTACCTATGTCATGGCAGGACCGATCTTGGCTGGAATCTTCGGCCCAGAGCTTGCCAAGCACAGCAAAGATCTGCTGACGCCGATTGAGTATGCTGGCGCTTATGTATCGGTTGCGGTCCTGTGTCTCGTCACGGTCTCAGTTTTACAGTTTATCAAGATACCGCGGATGACGGCAGCGGAGCGATCTCAACAGGGCCGCCCGTTGCGGGAGATTCTCAGCACAGAGCGCGGCATCTGGGTGGCTATTCTGGCGGCGATGGTCGGATATTCCTCAATGTCTTTCCTTATGACATCCACGCCGCTTGCGATGAAGGGGTGCGGGCATGAATTCGCCGATGCGGCCTTTGTCATACAATGGCATGTGATTGCGATGTTCGGGCCCAGCTTTTTTACGGGGCGTTTGATTGAGAAAGTCGGCGCGCGCGTGATTGTCGCGATCGGCGCACTGTTTTTCCTGACAGCGGTTGCAATCAATATGACCGGTGTTGAGATGTTGCAGTTCTGGTCATCTCTTGTGTTCGTCGGGGTTGGTTGGAATTTCATGTATGTCGGCGGTACGACGATGTTGACCCAGTGCTATCGTCCTGAAGAAAAGGCCAAGGTTCAGGGCTTTAACGACTTCATGGTTTTTGGAATGGTGGCCTTGGCAAGCTTGATGTCAGGGGGGCTTCAACAAGCTTTCGGTTGGGTCGTTGTCAATATAGGCATTGTTGCGCCTGTTGTTCTGGCACTGGCTGTTACCGTTCTGGCCCCGCGCCGCCCCTCTGTTTCTTCGTAAATATCTGTTGCCCGTCGCCCTCGGTCACAACGAAGCGATCCTTATGCCGTCAAGGAAGTAGATGCCGTAAGTGGTTTAGGTTTGGCGCAAGTATCTGTTCAAGGTCGCGTATTTTTTTCGTCGTCACGCGCCGATCTTCCGCCGCTGCAGCCATCTCGACTTTCTTAAACGCGCGGCCAAGCGCCATCAGACCCAGGATGCGGGAGTTGGACTTTAGGTCATGGGCGGCACGTCTCAGTGTATCGAATTCTTCAGTAGCGAGGCTGCGATCCAATTCCTCCACCGCATTTGCGGCGCGGGCGATAAACTGTTCTGCGAGCATCAATGCGATATCTTCACCAATCTCGTCGCCTAGCTCTTTTAGGGTGGCTGCGGTTTCGTCACCTTCCGGACTTTGGGGTGATGTGTTTTCGGCGGTTGGCGTTGTCTGAGGATCTACCTCTTGTTCTGAGGTATCCGCTTGCGGTGTATTATCGTTGAGATCGGTGCTGATGCTTTCGTCGCTGTCTGTGGTGAACCGTGCAAGTGCCCAGGCGACAGTGGCCGCCTTTATCGGTTTGGTGATGACGTCATCCATACCGGCAGCGCGGCAGTCTTCTATATCGCGATTATTGCTGGCTGCCGTGACACCAATAATCGGCAGTTGGGACAGAGGGGCATCCATTTTACGGATTTTGCGTGTTGCTGTGATGCCATCCAGGTTGGGCATGTGGCGATCCATTAAGATAACGTCGGGCGTAATATGGGAAAGCACCTGTAGCGCAATGTCTCCATCCTCTGCGATCTCTACGGAATGCCCTTGGCGCTCCAATAATCCAATCGCGACGCGACGGTTGATCTCGTTATCTTCCACCAACAGAATCTTAAGCGGTGGGATCTCTGGCGGCTTCGCCGATGAACGCGGTATTGCATGCATTTCTTGTGGGAGGGTTGTGGAATCCGCGTCCTTGAATTCGGCTTCAAAACAGAACCTTGCGCCGGCTCCAACCTCACTCTGCAGCGTGATTGAGCCTCCCATCAACTCAGCCAAACGTCGGCAGATATTAAGACCAAGCCCGGTACCGCCATGCATCCTGGCAACTTCCACCCCGCCTTGGGCATAGGCGCTAAACAAGTGCTTTTGTACCTTCTTGGAAATTCCACGACCGGTGTCGGTGACTGTGAGGGAGAGGGTGAAACGCCCGGCTTTCTTTGATGGACGCACTTCCAGCTCGATCGATACACCACCTTTGTCAGTGAATTTCAGTGCATTGCTGAGGAGGTTGAGAAGGATTTGGCGAATTCGGTGGGAGTCACCTTCCAAACCGGCCGGGATGTCAGCCTGGATGGTCGGTGTCAGGTATAAGCCTTTTTCATCCGCCCGCGGCCGCATCAATGCGACAGCATCTGTCACCAAGTCTCGTGGAGAGAAAGCGACGGTTTCGATGTCCAACTTTCCGGCTTCAAGCTTCGATATGTCGAGGAGATCGTTCAGGATCGTTAACAGTGCCTCTCCGGACCGAACAATAGTTTCGGCGTAGTCGCGTTGCTTTTCATTGAGGTCTGTAATCAAAAGCAATTGCGCCATCCCGAGCACACCATTCATTGGCGTTCGAACCTCGTGGCTGACAACGGCAACAAACTCTGATTTTTGATTGGAAAGAAGCTCAGCCTCTTCCTTGGCTTTGACGAGCAGTATTTCTCCAAGCTTCCGATCCGTAATGATCTGTGACGCGGCGAGAATTGCATTCTTGCCCTGAAATTTAAGGACTTGGGCGGTGACCGTTATCCAATGTATTCCCCCTTGTGGGTTTTTTATTCGGATTTCGTGATCATGCAGATATCCGTTTTCCGATAGAGCATTGACCAACGCGTCCCGTTCCAGCGGGTCAACATAGAAATCCGTGACAGCGGTAGTTCCGACTGCCATTCCGTAGGCATGCCGGGCGCTATCGTTCGCGTAGAGAATTTGATTTGTGTCGCGGTCAGTAAGGACGAGGGGGATTGGAATTGTGTTCAGGATCGTTGCTTGTTCCTGGGCAAAGTTTTTGCGTTCGGTGATATCGACATAAACGCCGACAACGCCGCCTTGCGCGGTTAGTGTTCTGCGAATGAAGAGCCATCGTCCATCCGGCATTTGCTGCTCGAACTCACCGACCAAACTTTCCAGATTCAGGTCTTCCGCTAGTCCCTTGAACAATTTGATGTTGTTCTTATTGTCCATTTCTTGAATTTCGCTGATCGCCATGCCTGGGGAAAGGTCGGTGTCTGCGTAACCAAAGTACGTGACAAATTTCTGGTTATATAAAACCAACCTCCCGTCTTTTGAGTAAAGCGCAATGCCATCCGAGAAACTCTCGATCGCATCATTCAACATGGCTGTTCGCCTGCGTACCTTGTCGGTTAGTTTCTCCCGAATTTCCGATAGTTGTTCCAGCAAATCCGCAGTGGTGCGATAGACATCTCCGATCTCATCACGCCTGTTCAAGGCGTTCCCTGCTAACGCGCGCCAATTTCTCTGATCGCCTTTCTCAAGCGCGTTTCTGAGTTCGAGGAGAGGCCGCAAGGCAACTGCGCCCATCGCCAAGACTGTTGCTCCGGTCAAAAATAGGGCGGTGATCAAGGCATGAATGATACTATTGCGAATGAAATTCGAAATCTCGCTATGAATCGCCGAGCTGTCGATTGCCAGGGATACGGCGTTATGAATGCTGGTGTCGGATGCTGGCCAATGAATATAGAAAATCCGACCGTCATGACTACGCGTTGTTTCCTTCCCGGCGGTCGGTTCTATCGGGATTGCGATGCCTGATTTCGCGATAGGGGTGCCATTGTCATCGTAAATGCTGACCCCCTGGACCAATACCGAATGGGAGAGAAACTCGGACATCTCTGCTGGTGTGGCATTCGGGGATGT
>SPJV01000067.1 GCA_006844765.1 Alphaproteobacteria bacterium
GGTCTGTCGGGCTGATCACCTTTGCCGAGGAAGAAACGCGCCAGGAAGCGGAAACCCCCGGCATGCTTTATCCGGAACTGCTGACCAAAGTGCATAAGGCAATGGCGGCGCGTTATGGCATGACGACCACGGTAGAGATGGATGAGTCCTTCGGTGCCTCTGTCCCCCATTGGCCGGCTTTCCCGGATAGCGCTGATGCCCTGCGGCGTTTGAAGAAACATTTCAAGCTGGTGATCCTCTCCAACGTGAATCAGGACGGATTTGCCGCCTCTAACCGCAAACTCGGTGTTGAGTTTGATGCGGTCTACACGGCGCAAGACGTTGGTTCCTATAAGCCAAACCCGGCAAATTTCGAGTATATGCTGAAGCATCTGGCAGCCGATTTCGGCACGGCCAAGGAAACAATCCTGCACACGGCCCAAAGCCTCCACCACGACCACACCCCCGCGAGCCCTTTCGGCCTGGCCAAGGCCTGGATTGATCGGCAACGCCTCAGCGAAGGCGGCCATTGGGGCGCCACCAAGGAAGTCCCCAGCCGCCCGGATGTCGATTTCCTTTATTTCTCAATGCTGGAAATGGCAGACGCGGTAGAAGCTTAAGACGCTTTGTCCCAAACCAATGGGAAATCATTGCAGTCTAAGCCATTGCCGCACTTCAACCCCGGGTCCGAGGTCAAATTAGCGACCTCGCCCGGGCGGATACTGAATCACGTGGCTTGCAAGCAGACAGCACTATCAGTCTCATAGGCAGCGATCTCACTATCTTTCGCGGATCGCAGAAGTCTACTTAGAAGCCGCATAGGGTATCCTCTAAGATCAAGGCCTTTCGCCCGGCAGGTTGCAAGATAAAGCCCTTGTCGGCCTTGCTTCAAAGTTATGGATATTCCTGAATAGACCGTATCTGACTTTTCTAAAAACTACCGCCATTATCCTCTTTCAGGTAATAGGTGGCATCGCTGTAGACCAAAACGTAGCGACAAACCGCATCGTCATCAGTCATCGGTAAAAACAAAGCTGAATCAACCACGGGCTCTTGGCCCGGCTCACGGATTGTTTCGGCGTCAAACAAGGGCTGCTTTTCATCGATCGTCAGGGCATAGTCCTCTATCACCCGTGCTACAGAGGTTCCATAAAACCCATCGCGGACCAGCATTCCCGTGGGGTCGAACCCACGTTCCCGAACCAACCTTGTGCCGATCAAACGATAGACGAACTCTCCGTCTTCCGAGCGTTTTTCGACAACCTGCAGAAAGGGTAAGGCTTTTGGAATCGCGACGGGACTGAAGCTGGACTTCAGTGGAATCAAATAATGCGATGGCCGCAGAGAGTTCCAGTAATCCAGAACACTACGTCCAATCGGATCCAGGAGCGTTTCTATTTCAGCGCCCGTCGTCCTGACTTCTGTGATCGTTCTTTCCGACACATTCGCCCACCCAAATCGGGGATGTTACCCCTCAAGCATACTAGGACCCCAGAACCGCCCCAAAATTCAGCGACAAAACACCCTAGGTTTCGGCCCCCTCAACAGGGGTGTGATCGAAGCCGGGATCATTGAGGATCGCTTCGACGCCTCCCAATTCTTCTATCAATGCAGCTTGATCCGCAAAGGCCAACTCATTCACCGCTTCCGGATCACATACCATCTTCTTATAGCAAGATTCGCGGATGCTTGCATGCGCGTCCGTCAGCCCCAGATCATTCATTTCCCCCGGGTCATTCTCCAGGTCGAAAAGCTGCGGAGCGAACCCCGGATAGTGAATGTATTTCCACTTTCCATACCGGACCATGAAGAAGCCGGTTATTGATCCGCCATCATGGTATTCGCTAAAAACAGCGCGATCCGGGTCCGGCGTGATCGCAGATTTATGCAACGACTGCGCATGCTGCCCTGTCTCTCCACCAAGCCCGACACTTTCCAAGGCTGTCATCCCGATATCGATCAGCGATACCGGCGCATCGACTACGCCCTGCTTTGTAGTTGGACCTTTTAGGATCATGGGGATGCCCGCCGATTCCTCATGCATGGTCATCTTTGTCCAAAGACCGTGATCGCCATTCAAATCGCCATGATCAGAGCAATAAATCACATCGGTATCTTTGTCCCGCCCCAGCGCCTCCAGCTTCCGCAAGACCTGACCGATCTGATCATCGACGAAGCTGCAGAGGCCGAAATAGGACGCCCGCGCGATCTGGCGTTCCTCATCGGTGAAATAGTCATCATAGTTGTTGTAACAACGAAACGCTGCCAAGACCGGATGGGCGAATTCTTTCTCAAATCCCCCATAGCGGATGGG
>SPJV01000068.1 GCA_006844765.1 Alphaproteobacteria bacterium
CCGCCAAAAATACCGTGAAAGCCGGTCAAACGGTTTGATATCGTCCTGAAAATTGCGTCGCTCCTGGCCGCGGCCGGCCTCTAGCACGGATGTGACCTCGAACCCGCCCAGGGTCATAGGCGCCAAAAGCGCGAAGGCCACGACCCACATCATAAAGCCGCCCATCCAAGCCACCAATGCCCGCCAGATATGCAAGGCCAGTGGCAGTCTTTCAGCGTCAAACAAGGTCGCGCCGGTGGTTGTCAGGCTGGAAATCATCTCGACATAGGCATTGATGAACCGCGTGTCAGGGACCGCCTCGGCAAAGGGGATCGCCAGCATGACAGGCAAGCCGATAAAGCCCACAAGCAGGATCACCAACAGCTGGCGAATTCCTGTTCCTGTTTTGGTGGCCGAGGTCGCAAATCCCAAAACAATCGAAAAAGACAGAAATAAAACAGAGGCATAGGCAAATGGCCGCGCGGTTTCGAAATCATCCTGGGACAGGGCAACCATGGCCGGAACCATCATCGCCACCGCCCCGGCCGCGATCAACGTCACCAAAAGCGGGATCCGGTCCAGGCGGTCCATCAGAAGAAATCGATGCTAACTTGTAGCAATCGTTCGACCTCTGGTACGTCGGCGGCCAGGCTGAACAACACGATCACGTCGCCTTCTTCGATCCGGGTGGAACCTGTAGGCTTGACCACCTTGCCTTTTCGCCCAATTGCCCCAACCAACGCCCCTTCCGGGAACTCGATATCCCGGATCAGACGACCGGCAATTGGCGAGGTGGACAAAACCTGCGCTTCGATAACCTCGGCCTCGGCATCACCGATGGCGTAGACCCCGCGCACGCGACCGTGGCGCACATGGCGCAGGATCGAGCTGACGGTTGTGGCACGTGGGTTGATATAGGCGTCGATATCCAACGGCCCCAGTAATGGCACAAGGGACGGGTCGTTGATCAAGGCAATGGCCATAGGGCAACCGGCAGATTTCGCCCGCACGGCGGCTAGAATATTGGTTTTGTCGTCATCCGTGACAGCCAGAACGGCGTCGGCGCTGGAAATGTTCGATTCAGACAACAGCTCCATGTCCAAACCATCGCCATTTAGCACGATTGTACGCTCCAATGCGTCGGCGGCTTTTTCGGCGATTTCCCGGTCTCTTTCGATGATCTTAACGCGCACGCGTTCAGGCTGGTTCTCCAGGTTTTGCGCCACTGCAAGGCCTACATTCCCTGCCCCAATGATCACCACCCGTTCCCGCTTTTTTGATTTCTTTCCAAAGACTTCCAGCGTTCTAGCCACGTCCTCGATCGGCATTAACAGATAAACTTGATCATCTACATAAAGCTGATCAGCCGAGTCCGGAGAGAACAAAACATCGTCTCGACGGACCCCCACAACAATGGTGCGCAAGGTGGAAAATAGGTCAGAAAGCTGGCGCAGGGGAGTTACCAAAACCGGACAATCCTCATCCAGAGTTATCCCCAGTAATTGTGCTTTTCCTTCAAGGAAATTTTCGGTGTCAAAGGCCGCAGGCGCCGATAAACGCTGCAAAGCGGCCTCGGCAACTTCCCGCTCGGGGCTGATCACAACGTCAATGGGCAAGTGATCGCGGCGATACAGATCGGAATAAATCGCGTTCAAATAGGACTGTGCGCGCAAGCGGGCGATCTTGCGCTGAACGTCGAAAACCGAATGGGCGATCTGGCAAATCACCATGTTCACTTCGTCTGAATGGGTTGCGGCGATGACCATGTCAGCATCTTCGGCCCCAGCCGCATGCAGGACGTTTGGATAGGACGCGAATCCTGTAATACCTTGAACATCAAGGGATTCTGTCGCGCGCCTAACCAGTTTTGGGTTGTTATCGACAACCGTGACGTCGTTGCGTTCGCCGGCAAGGTGGCGTGCAATTTGCCAACCCACTTGCCCTGCCCCGCAGATAATCACCTTCATGTCAGTGGCTCCGAACCCAATTGACCTTGTTGACCCTTAGGTGCCCGAAACCATGCTGGGCGTCAATCAATCCGATTGGCCCTCATCCGCGATCTGCGCAACCCGGGCGCCTGACTTCACATTGGTCACAACGCCCAAAGATTTAAGTTTTCGGTGCAAAGCAGATCGTTCCATCCCTACAAAATTAGCGGTCCGAGAGATATTGCCGCCAAACCGGTTGATCTGGGTCATCAGATATTCCCGCTCGAACAGTTCCCGGGCTTCGCGCAGGGGGAGTGCAGCCAAAGCTCCCGTAACAAGCCCCGTGCCCGCGTCTGCGCTGGTGCTGCTGGGAT
>SPJV01000066.1 GCA_006844765.1 Alphaproteobacteria bacterium
CCTGCCCCCCAAACAATCAAACCGCCCCAACACCAAAGAGGCATCGGGAACTCCCCACAATACAGAACCACCCCCCAGGTATCACGCGCGAAGTCTCACCCGCGCCGGTTCAACGCAGGAAAGAATGGCCCAAGGTCGATTGGGATTGTGGGAATTGCCGTAAACAGCACACTACCACCATTTGCGCCGCAAACAGCTGCAACCTATCCATCATGTTCATGAGGCTGGAATTGGACCAAAGCGGACATTCGCAATACGCTATTTAGGCATACGCGTTAGTCTCTCGGGTATCGAATCTGGAGCGACCCGTCTTCGGCAAGGTGGCCTGACTTGCAGTAAAATTCGACACCATTCCCGCCTGAGGACAGTTCGACAGTTTGATCATTCGGGAATCTCAGCCAACTTCGCTCGGGATACACTTCGTCGCCAATATGAAAGCTCCCCGCCAGTATAAGAATTTCGTGCCCGCCAGCATTAGTGGGCATGCTGAACCTATAATTATCAGGCAACAATTCGATACTGATCTTCTCTTTGCCAAATTGATGAAGCGGTCGCGACAAACGCATTGCGATAGCGACTGTCTTGGTTTCTTCCGAAAACGCCTGCATGCAGAATTGCCTAGTGTCGTCATAGTCAAATTGATGCAGCTTAACAAAAATCTCTGTTCCATCAGGGCCAGACCAAGGGGAGTGGCTAGTGCCGATGGGATTACGAACATATGTTCCCGCGGGATAGTCCCCGTGAGTGTCATGAAATGAGCCAGACAGAACCAGGATTTCTTCTCCACCGGCATGTAGATGCGTGGAGAAACGAGCCTTAGGCGCATATCGGACAATTGAAGTGGCGCGCGCCACTTCATTGCCAATACGATCCAGCATAATTCGTTCAACGCCCGGCATAGGTGACGGCCGCCACACCCAAGAATCCGGTTTAACAAATGCGGGCTGAGAAAAGTCGGCATTTATTCGCATAAGATCAGAACCCTTCACTGAAAGGGCGAATATCAATTTCTTGGCTCCACGCTGACCGCGGTTGCTTTACAAGTGAAAGAAAGGCTGAAGCCGCTTCTGCAGGAAGGATACTCGTTTCTTTTTTACCGCCAAACCGATCGATAGACGACGTTCCGTTCATTAGACCATCAAGTATTACATGCGCCACATGAATACCTTGTGGTTGGAACTCTCGTGCAAGGGATTGGGAAAGAGCGCGCAGAGCGAATTTGGAAGATGAAAAAGCGGCGAAATTCTTGCCGCCTTTAATTGCTGCGGTTGCTCCGGAGAATATGATTGTCCCCGAGTTTTGAGCCAGCATGGGGGGAATAACCGCTTGCGCCATATGCACAGCACTTAAAAATGATGCTTGCCAAACCGCTTCAAATTGCTCTGCGGGCGTCTCAAGAAATGGCGCAATGTGTAAGGACGCTACATTATGCACATATACATCAATACGTCCGAACGCATCCAATATCTGATTGACTGCATCCACTACCTGTTCGCGATCAGAAAGTTCCGTCGCTAGGCTCAATGCTCCATCGAATTCTCTGCCTTGTCTTGATAAAGCAACGATCTGATAGCCAACAGAAGAAAATTGTTCCGCCAGCCCTTGTCCCAAACCCGGACCATAGCCGCCGATAACAACAACTGGCGCATCCATCATATCACGCCTCCGACACGAGCGAGAAGGACCATGATCGCGCCCCATCCAGCGAAGAAAGTTAAAGTGCGGAGCACAGGTACGCCCAGCGTGTAAACGACGTAATGTGCAATCCGTGCAATCAAATAGACGATGCATGCTTTGACCGTCACCCCATTTTGGAGTTCGGCGATGTGTACCAAAAGGACGGCTGGCGCGAAAATGACGAGATTCTCAATGGCGTTAGCGTGTGCTTTTTTTGCGCGATCAGCCCAAGCATGTTGAGGCTTATCATCTAAGGATGGGTTGGCCATTGCACCGAATAGGCCTCGCACCGCTATCCGGTCCAGAACATATGGAAAGGCCATAAGTGCTGTTGCCAGCAGCACCCAGTTAAGGATTATCACTTCATGGCTCATTGGTGGTCCCCTTGAATATCATCGATTGAT
>SPJV01000096.1 GCA_006844765.1 Alphaproteobacteria bacterium
GAAAGCGCGATAGCAGGAAGCCCTGATAAGCCTGACGCTGGACCGGCTCCCGACCCGAATTGTATGAATTCTCGATCAGGCTGTTGATCATCAGATTGTCGGCAATCTGGACCGTCGCCCCCATCGCAGCCAGTTCCAGCGCGAAGTTATGGCCGATGAAGCCAGCCCCCCCAACCAGCAGGATCCGTTGATCCGCGAGCTTCGGTTTCAGGCTGTCATAGGGAATATGAGATTTCGGTGTTTGAGACATCGTCGGATGCTCCTTCTGGTGCGCCTTTATTGCCCCTGCCTACGGGAGCATCTGGCCTTCTGCCATCATCCCGCAACGACAGTATAGGCGGAAATAAAGGCCTCTGCTACCCGCTCTGCGCCATCGTCGCCCAGATGCGGGCCGACGGGCAGAGAGATGGTTTGTGCTGCCAGCCATTCTGCGACCGGGAACTGCCCGTCGCGATAGCCATATTTTTGGGTGTAATAGGTGAACAGAGGCACTGGTCCCGGATAATGAACGGAAGAACCGATCCCGCGCGCTTTCAGCACATCAACCACGGCTTCGCGGGAGACGGAGCCATCCTTCGGCAGCACGGCATTCAGGCAGTAATGGCAGCTCTGTGCTTTGCCATAACTGTTTGGGAAGACGGTCAGATCGGGCAGCGTGGCTAAGGCCCCACGCAATATGGCGTCATTGGCGGCGCGGCTCTTTTGGAACTCATCCAATCGGGCGAGCTGCGATAGGCCGACAGCGGCTTCCACTTCGCTCATCCTGAAATTGAACCCCAGCGCATCGACGTCATAAAGACCGGGTCGCGCACGGTCGCCCAACATGCGGTTATAGCCGAAAGCCCGACGTTTCCTGATTGCGGTCGCCAGGCCTTTGTCATCGGTGGTCACCATGCCGCCTTCGATGGAGGTCATGTGTTTGACCGGATAGAAGGAAAAGCTGCCTGCCAGTGCCAGCCCTCCCGCCTTGCGCCCGTCATAGGTCGCATCAGGCGCGAGCGCGCAATCCTCCATCACGAAGGCACCTTTGTCCTCCGCCACCGCGTGGATGGCATCCATGTCGGCAGGCAGACCCAGATAGTGGACAGGAATGATCGCGTCGAGCGGTCCTTCAACCTCGGCCAAGCGCGCCGGGTCCATGCAACCGGTCTCCGGATCGACATCGATGAAGACGGGCTCGCCGCCCAGCATCTCGACCGAATGGGCGGTTGCGACATGGGTCATGGCTGGAACCGCAACTCGAGAGCCCTCGCCGATCCCCTTGGCGAAGATGATCAGGAATAACCCTGATGAGCAGCTGGAAACAGCGATTGCTTCAGCAACATCCATGCGCGCGGCAAAAGCGCGTTCGAATTCTTCGGTTACCTTGCCATGGACAAGCTGCCCACTCTCCAAAACCCGGCGCACGCCTTCAAAGGCAGCGTCATCGAGCATCGGACGGCCAAATGGTATCGTCTCAGACATAAGGTGTTCCTCCTTTCTGGAAGTCCTAAGGCAATAATGAGCAAGATTCGCGCCAAGGGTCTAAGGCTTTCCGCGACGCCCATTGATACTTGATCGTCTTCCAAGAGGGCGGCACCCTTGTCGTTAAGTAGGGAGGGGAAGATGCGATTTCTGAGAAATCGGTTCATGATCGTGCTTGCGGGCGCGTTCCTATTTGGCTTGGGGCTGATCGGTCTTGGCCTGCGCGATACCTATCTTTCGACCATGGAACGGGTCGTAATTGAGGACGAGGGCGCGGGAGAGAGAGAACTCCACCTTGCCATCTTGGGTGATATCCATGTTTCGGCGGAGGAGGCAGTCCTGGACCGTCTCTCCGCTGTCGTAGAGGAGGTTATTGCCGCCAAGCCGGATATTATCCTTCTTGTCGGCGACTATACCATTGCGGCGGCCACCGCTGTTAGAGGTGGGGAAGCTGGGCGCAAAGCCATTGCAGCACGCCTGGGGGGGCTGACGAAGGCTGGTCCGGTCTTCGCGGTGTTGGGAAACCATGATGTCTGGGACAGTGCTGAGGCTTGGGACTCCGTCCTGACCGGTGCTGGCATTACAATGATGGATAACCGTGTTGCTTTGATTGACGTTGCGGGGACCCAGATTTGTTTGCGCGGCCTTGGGGATGTTTATTCCCGTCAGTATCGCCCAACGACTTTTCCACCGGGTTGCGCAGAGCTGCGGAAGCTCTCCATGACGCATGATCCAATGGCAGCTTTTATGGAAGCGGCCTATCCTGGGCTGATGGTGGCAGGGCATACCCATTGTGGTCAGCTGCGTGTGCCCCTGTTGGGCGCCTTTTGGGTGCCGACCAGGGCGCCGGCCGCCGCCCATTGCGGGCTGTATCAGGATGAGGGGCGGCTGCTGTGGGTCACGGCAGGGCTTGGGGCAAGTCTAATACCGGTAAGGGTTGGGACACGCTCGGCCTGGGACTTGATTACGCTTCGCTAAGAGAGGCGGGCGCTGGGGCGAGATCAGGAGTGGGTTGATCCTGGAGCCTAGGGGCGTCACCTTGATCGCAATGATAAGGGAGGATGTGTGATGGTGCCAAAAGACGAGCGGGATAATCAGGTTGGCCGCGCGATTGTCGAGGATGATGCGGCGCTTGCAGCTTACTATGAGGAGCTTGATGGGTTCGAGACCGGCGCGCTATGGACCGTCGCGAATGAGATCGAACCTTGGGAGCCGACACCGTCCTCTGCCCCGACAATCTGGCGTCATGCGGATTTGCGGGAGCGTATTTTCCGGGCATTGGAACTGGTGAAGCCGGAGCAGGCAGGACGCCGGGTTGTCTATCTGCGGAACCCCAAACGCCGTGATGTCAGTGCCTGCTGCGGTTGGCTCTTCAGCGGCATTCAGGTGATGAGCCCGGGGGAGCGTACGAGCGCGCATAACCACGCGGCCTCCGCATTGCGCTTCGTTATGGAAGGGACGGGGGCATATACGGTCGTGGATGGGCATGAGATTACGCTTGGCGCGCGGGACTTTGTGATCACCCCGAATGGGACCTGGCATGACCATGGCGTGCGGGAGGATGGTGAGATATCGATGTGGCAGGATGGGCTGGACATCCCGTTGACCAATGCCTTGGAAGCGAATTTTTACGAGGTTCACCCAGACCTGTATCAGAAACCGAATTATCCATTGAATGACTCGCCGAACAGCTATGGCGCGCCGGGGCTTCTGCCGGTCGATGATACCTGGCAACATGCCTACTCGCCGTTGATGAAATTCGCGTGGGAGCCGACTTATGAGGGGGTCTTGAACTATGCGAAGGCAACCGACGGCTCGCCCTATGACGGCGTTATCATGCGCTATACCAACCCGAAGACCGGCGGCCATGTCATGCAGACAATGGGCGCGCATATGCAGATGCTACGCCCTGGAGAAGCCACCAAGGCCCATCGACATACCGGCAATGTGATCTATCACGCAGCCAAGGGGTCGGGTTATTCCGTCATTGGCGGGGTGCGCTATGACTGGACGGAAAAGGATATATTCTGCGTTCCCGCCTGGACCTGGCACGAACATGCCAATATGTCGGACAGTGAAGACGCCTGCCTGTTTTCCTTCAACGACTTCCCGGTGATGGAAAAGCTCGGCTTTTATCGGGAAGAACCCTACCGCGACAATGATGGCCATCAGCCCGTGACGGGCAATGCCTAGACCAAGGATTGGAGACTAAGACGTGAGACTCGTGACCTATCGGGAAATGCCGGATGATCAAGGGCGGCTCGGCGTCTTGGTCGATGAACTGGTCGTTGATGTAGAGCTGTTGGGCGCGTCGGAAGGCGAGGTTATGCCGTCGACGATGCTGGAGATGATCGACCTGGGGCCGACAGCGATCCCGGTCCTTCGCGACATGGTCGAACGGCATCGCGCCTCCTGGCCAATCGGGGTTGCGATCCCGCAGTCGAACGCCCGGTTGTTGGCGCCGATCCCGCGAACCCGGAAGAACATCTTTGGTATCGGATTGAATTATCTGGAGCATGTGGAGGAATCCGCCCGGGGTCTCGATACCTCCCGGGATCTGCCGGAAAAGCCTGTGGTCTTTTCCAAGCCACCGACCGCCATCATCGGACCGGGGGAGCCGATCCAGCATAATGCGAATATGACCCAACAACTTGATTGGGAAGTCGAACTGGCAGTCATTATCGGCAGCAATGCCACCCGCATCTCGGAAGCTGAGGCGATGTCGAAGATTTTCGGCTACTCGGTTATGATCGATGTTTCCGCCCGTGATAACCGGCGGGCCGGGCAGTGGATTTTCTCCAAGGGCCAGGACAGCTATGCGCCTTTCGGCCCCTGCATCGTGACGGCGGATGAATTGACGGAGCCGCAGAACCTCAATCTGTGGCTGACCGTGAATGGGGTGGAGAAACAGAACTCCAACACCAAGCATATGCTGTTCAAGATCCCGACATTAATCGCGGATATCTCCACCGGTATGACGTTGGAGCCCGGTGATGTTATCGCAACGGGGACGCCTGAAGGTGTTGGCGCCGGGCGTGATCCACAGGAATTCCTGTGGCCCGGCGATGTTGTCGAATGCGGTGTGGAAGGCATCGGCGAACTTCGCCATCCCGTGGTGAAAATCTAACGACGGCAGCATTGACTCGCGACGCGGGTTTCGGGTATCCGGAACCTGCTCGCGGCGATGGCGTCGCCGCATAAGAGCTTTCCGGTGTTTCCGTCCCGCGCTTTTAGTGGGGCAGATGCACCCTTCGGCCTGAACGCCCGGTTGTCGTGCCGGGCGGGAAAACAGCTCTCCGTCCGGTGGGAAAGGAGAGCATAAATGAATTCCCAACGCTTTAATTTCGAAACGGATGGTGCAGCTCGGCTGAGTGATGCAGGCCGATCCGATTTCTTTGTCAGCCATAATGGGGAGAAGGCAGCGCTGCCATTCTCCACTGCCGAATATGAACGGCGGCTGACGGGTCTCCGCGAGACGATGGCCGCGCGCGATATCCCGGCGGTGCTCTTAACCTCAATGCATGGGATCGCCTATTATTCCGGCTTCCTTTATTGCAGCTTCGGTCGCCCTTACGGCTGTGTGGTGACGCAAGATCGTTGTGTGACGATCTCCGCCAATATTGATGCAGGGCAGCCGTGGCGTCGGTCCGTCGCGGAGAATGTGATCTACACTGACTGGCGGCGAAATAACTACTGGCGCGCGGTGGTGGAGATTGCCGGGGCGCCTGGTCGCTTGGGTATCGAAGCGGATCACATGACCCTGGCGCAGCGCAGCGTGTTGGCCGAGTTCATGGAGGATCCGGAAATCATCGATATTGCACCCGCCAGCATGGCGTTTCGCATGCTGAAATCGGATGAGGAAATCGCCTTGATCCGCGAAGGCGCCCGCATTGCCGATCTTGGTGGCGAGGCTATCCGGGCTGCGATCTGCGAAGGAACGCGGGAGATCGATGTGGCCATGGCGGGCCGTGATGCGATGGAGGCGGAGATCGCGCGGTCCCATCCGGACAGTGAAATGCGCGATAACTGGGTTTGGTTCCAGTCGGGTCTCAACACCGATGGCGCCCATAATCCGGTCACAACGCGTAAATTGGAATTGGGCGATATCCTGAGCCTCAACTGCTTCCCGATGATCTCGGGATATTACACCGCGCTCGAACGCACGCTTTTCCTGGGAGAGCCCGACGCAGCCTCCCGCCGGATCTGGGACGCCAATGTTGGCGCCCATGAGATCGGGCTCGACCTGATCAAGCCCGGGACGTCCTGTGCAGAGGTTTGCGATGGCATCAATCGCTTCTTCGAGGTGGAAGGCCTGCTGCAGTACCGGTCCTTCGGTTACGGCCACAGCTTCGGTGTCCTCTCCCACTACTATGGCCGGGAAGCAGGGCTGGAGTTCCGGGAGGATATCGACACGGTATTGGCACCGGGTATGGTGGTCTCAATGGAGCCGATGCTTTGGGTTCCGGAAGGACAACCAGGCGCCGGCGGTTATCGGGAGCATGATATCCTGGTCGTCACCGAAGACGGCGCAGAGAACATCACCGGCTTCCCCTATGGGCCGGAGCGGAACATCATTTCAGCATGATTGTGATAGGTCTGCATGATTTTAAAGGGGCGGGTCTTTGGCTTACAGGACCCGTCCCACCTTTATTGCCCGGCCAGTGTTTGCTGCTTCCCAGGCGCACAGACAGATGTTCATGACCTGGAAGACGTCCGCCGCATCGACGTTCGGATCCCGGTCTTCGCGGATGGCGTCGACAAAATCCGGTAGCAGGTCGAACTTCTTAATGCCGGGATAGGGAACATCGAAGGGTTCTTCATCTTCTGGCTGGTCACCGCGATAAAGACGCGCCGGACCATTGGCATTCTCAAAGCTGAGTTTGGTGCCATAGATATTAAGACTATGGAACTTCTGCCGCTGCGGGCCAAAGGTCGTCGTGGATTTCGCCATCAGATCGCTTTCGAAGCGTAACAAGGACGTCATCGTGTCGGGGTAGGGGAATTGGTTTCCGGCGGTGAGCTTTTTGGCGGCCATGGCGGTCACTTCGACCACCTCTTCTCCCGCGATCCAGCGCATCAGGTCGATCAGGTGAATGCCGCCGCCATAGGTCACGCAATAAAACGGCATCTGCCCGCGCCAGCCTTCGGTGATTTTCCAGAGGATCTGATGGATGTAATCGCCTTCCATATAGTGCAGATCGCCGAACTCTCCGTTACGAACCATCTCGCGCACGGCTTGAAAGCGGGGGCTCTGTCGTAGGATCAGATTGGAAGACAGCTTTTTGCCACTGTCCGACCAGGCGCGCATGACACGCTCCAACCCGTCTCGATCCAGGGAAATCGGTTTTTCGCAGAAGACATGCTTACCGGCTTCGAACGCAGCGACTGTCTGTTCTACGTGGAAATTGTCATAGGAACAGACAGAAACGGCATCGATCTCCGGATCATCGACAATCTTGCGCCAGTCATTGTGGCGTGCTGAGACGTCGTGCCGGTCTGCGACGGCGTTGAGATGTTCCGGATTGATATCGCAAACAGCTTTTACGCTGACGCCTGGGATCGCGTTGTATCCGATGACATGCTGTTCCCCTACACCGAGGCCGATGACCCCGGTGCGCAGGGACGGGGTGTTATCGGGCTGCATTCTCCAGCTGCTCCAGCATGCGGTTGGTCGCGTCGATCACGCGGGCGGTGGCGGCGAAGGAGTTCTGGAAGATCGTCAATCGCGCCACTTCCTCGTCGATGTCGACACCAAGCTCGTCCCGCAAGGCGTTCTTCAGGTCATCCCTAAGGACGGTTGAGGTATTGGTTAGCCGCGTGACCACTTCCGCTTGCTTCGTCACATCGGTCAACATGCCGGTCAACAGGCTCGTGTAATCCTTGTTCGTCAGCGAAACACCGGTTCCGTTGAAACTGCGGTTATTGCCGTTCAAGGCTTCAACGACAGCATTCCCGGACAGTTTCTTTAACTGTTCAGTCCCGGCCGACAGTGTGTCATTCACCCGCAAATTGAGCCGGGTCACACTGTCCGGTGTCGTGCCTGTTTCCACCTCGAAGAAGTTACCCGCTTCAGCCGGTGATTGATCAGGCCCTAAAGTCGCATTGTTATAGGCGCTCGCAAGTGTCGGCGGATCAAGAGCTGCAAAGGTCTGCGGATCAGTTGAAATCAAGCCGAGTGTTTGCAGAGGAGTCCCTGTTGTATCGTCCAGCGTAAGCGTCGTACCGGCGACGGTCGAAATTTCCAGCGTGTCGAACGCGGTAACCCGGGCCCGCACATTGGCGACGGCATTGAGCGATGTCGCGATATCATTCAATGTATCACTAGCACCGATGGTAATTGTTGTGGCACCGGCACCGACATCGATCGTGAATTGATCTCCTGCATTGATAGTTCCTGCGGCGACCAAGTCTGACGCAGGATCGGCGCCTACAGTGCCAACGGTTTGACGGGTGGCATCATCGACCAGATCGAACGAGAACTCATCCAACTGTTTGCGCAGCTTTTGGATTGTGGCGACACCCTCGGTGTTGGAACTGGTACCGGTAAAGTCCTGGCGGATGAAGTCCAGGATCGCCTTCAACTCTCCGTCCGGCAGATTGCCGTCTGTGACCAGGTTCGTGCTGGGGGAGCCGGATTTTGTGAGGCTTCCATTCGCCGTTGAATAGGTGAAGGTCGACGCGACCGCATCGGATAGATCAAGGCCTGTCGTCGTATAGACAACCGTTGCGCCATCCGCGCGGTCGAATGTTTTGATGTCCATGATCTCGCTAAGCCGCTCTAGCTGACCATCGCGCAAGTTTTCAAGGGCTGATGTGGGACGACCGGCAGATTTGTCGCCGACAATGTCTGTGTTAAGGCGGTCGATCTCGCTCAGAACCTCATTCAATTCGGTTACCAGATCGACGGCGTCCTGCTCGGCGACGGATTCGATTGTGTCGAGGCCGTTGCTGATCCGCTCAATTTCCGAGACCAATGATTGACCGGATAAGATCACCTCGGATTCTGCGGCATTGCTCTCTGGGGCGGCTTCAAAAGCCTTCCAAGCCGTGCGCAGATTTTCCATTGCATCGGACAACGGTGTTGAGCCGGAGATGGTGCCGGTTAGTTGTTCCAACTGCTCGTACAGCCGATTGCGGGTTCCATTTGCCGTGGCCTCCCGCTGTGCTGTGAACAAATCTCTTTGCAGTGAATCATTCGTGCGGCGTTCGATGTCGGAGATTTCGACACCACCAAACTGATTATTTGCAAAGACAGCGCGCCGCGCGTTGTAATTTTCGTTCGTCGAATTGGCGATGTTGTCCGAGACCGTTCTGATCCCGGTATTCAGCGCGCCAATTGAAGAGACGGCTATGTTGAGTGCGCCAAAAAGGCTCATGGGTCGATCCTTCCGTTTCTACGGTCACTCTTGTCCATGCAGGACGCGTGCCATGAAACGAGTGGAATGGTGCCGCTCTGCTTAAAGCGATCGGTTCAACGCGACTGGTGCGGCCTTGGGCGCGGCGCGTGACACGCCGTTGGAGCCATAGGAATCCACATATCCAGCAGCGCTTCGTGCGGCGTCGGTGATGCGGGAAACGATCTGGCGACCGGCATCGACCATTAGGGAAAGGCGCTTTTCATTCTTCCGCGCAGCAGCCTCAAAATCGGCGCTGGCGGCCCGCAACTCTTCGCGCGCTTCAGGCGTCAGGGTTGCGCTGAATTCCCGATCCTTGGCGAGCGAGATGATCTGTTCATCATACATCCGGAACAGGGCCTGTTTTTCCGCAACGATGGGTGAAAGGTCGTGCATGCGTGGATGCTCGAGAATTTCATTCTCCCGCTCCAGGACGCTTTTCAGGTCACGCATCAGATCCATTAGGTTTTGCGCTCTTACTGTAGCATTCATTGCTGTTGCTCCTGAATTCGAATGATCTCACCCATCACATTGTCTGCGACACCGATGCCGCCGCGATTGGCGATTGCCTTGCCGTATTCCTGGTTCAGCATGGATCGGAAGACACGTTCCCCCTGGCCGCCACCGAACAATCCATCGCTCGGCACGGTCTCAAACATGTGTTCCAGCATTTGCGAAATGAATGTCGCTTCATAGTCGACTGCCGCTTCCTTCGCCTTGCGGTAATCGCCTTCCCCATCACCAAATTTGGCAACATTGTCGATCCGCGCCTTGAGCGATTGATCGCGTGCCTTGGTCGCGGTGAAGGATGCTGTTTGGTCGATTAGAAGACCTTGTCCTTGATCCAACATCACAGCACCGCAATTTCAGCTTGCAGGGCGCCGGCCGCCTTGACCGCCTGCAGAATTGTGATCATGTCGCGCGGGCCGACACCAAGTGAGTTAAGGCCGTTCACCAGTTCTTGCAGACTAACCCCGCCACCGACGATCCCAAGGCGCCGGTCAGCACCCTCATCGACCTCGACATTTGTGCGATCAACGGTCTCTGTCGTCCCGGTGTTGGAGAAGGGTTGAGGTTGAGAAACCTGTTGGGTCTCCGTCACGCGAATGGTCAGATTCCCTTGCGCGATTGCGACACGATCAACACGAACATTCTCTCCCATCACAATGACGCCGGATTGCTCGTCAATGATGATCTTGGCAACGCTATCGGGTTCGACGCGTAGCTGTTCGATATCGGTCAGCATTTCGACCACTTCACCCTGGTAGGTGTCTGGAACTACGATTGCGACCGTAGTCGGGTCAGTAACCTTGGCGGCGGTTACACCGACGAAGGCGTTGATAGCTTGCGCAATGCGGCGCGCGGTCGTGAAGTCTGGATTGCGAAGGCTTAGCCGGATCTGCTGCATGCCCGCCATATCGAAGGGGATCTCGCGTTCGATGATAGCCCCGCTGGCAATTCTGCCACTTGTGGGCACCCCTTTAATGACGGTTTCCGCAGCCCCTTGGGCGCTAAATCCACCTACGGCAATAGTCCCTTGGGCAACCGCATAAACTTCCCCATCTGCTGCTAGCATCGGGCTAACCAGAAGCGTGCCACCGAGCAGGCTTGATGAATCGCCCAGCGCCGAAACAGTGACATCGACGCGGCTGCCTTGTCTGGCAAAGGGGTGAAGGGTCGCGGTGACCATGACCGCTGCAACATTGTCGGTGCTAAGCGCAGTGTCATCTGCGTTGACACCCATCCGTTCCAGCATCCCGATCAGGCTTTCCCGGGTGAATACAGCGCTTGTCAGGGAATCTCCGGTGCCATTCAGACCGACGACCAATCCATAACCAACCAGCAAGTTGTCCCGAACCCCTTCGACATCGACGATGTCTTTGATCCTGGATTGGGCATTGGCCGGTGCGATCAGGGATAGGGCGAAGATCGCAAGCGCCATCAAACCGAAGACGGCTTGACCCAGGCGCTCAAGCTGCAGGCGACTCTTAAAGTCACGATCAGGGATGAATAGGCTCTTTAACATTTTGTATAACGTCCTTCTCTCAATTCGGACTTATGCTCTCTCGGGAGAGCCCGATGCGAGTTTCATGCCAACAAGGATATTTATGTAAGGTGCTGAAAGTATTAATTTAATTCGCGCGTTTACTACGTGAGGAGATCGAAACGGGAGCGCGCGCAAACCGTCGGCAACTCTTGCCGGTTCATCTTCGTTGTTGTGTGGATTTGCGGCGCACGCAAATTGGGTTAGGCTCAAGCAGCGCCTCGTCTCGCTATGGTGCACGAAGGCGGTGTCCAGTTCCTATACATTGGCTTGGCCCATGATCCTGAAAGAGGATGTGTGATGAAGGTAGATGGCCCCCGTGGTCCCTCAAAAACAGCGGCGCCTCGAAAGGCGGCTCGGAGCGGCTCTGCTGGCTCAGCTGGATTTGCTGATGCACTCAAGGGACCGGAAGGATCTGCTGCCGGTGACGGCGAAGATTCGGTTGAGGCCGCCCACGGCGCTGCCCCGGCGACGAGCTTGGATGCGCTTCTCGCAATCCAGGGCGTGGATTCGGTTCCTGACGCGACCGAGGAAAAACGATCCGGTAACAGGGCTGCCCGGCAGTGGGGAGAGGAAATGCTGGATGGTTTGGAAGAAATTCGACGGGATCTTTTGCATGGTGCGGTGCCGCCGGATCGACTTGCGACACTTGCTCAGGTGATTGGAGAACGCAAGGCGCAGGCTGACGATCCGGGCCTTAAGGATATCTTGGGTGAGATTGAATTGCGCGCCCGTGTTGAGCTAGCGAAGCTGCGCCGGTCAGGATAGATGGCGCGGTTTTTACCCGGCTTACCAAGCATTTTGGAAGTCTTGCGTGAGGGGCTCTGACGAACCTTCAAAAATCCATCATAAAAAAAGGAGTTGTGCGCTACGACCATGCGCCCTATAAGCCCGCCCCATCAACATGTTACCACACCCTGGGAGTATGTGATGTCGCGGGAACAAGCCTCTGAGACAGAGCTTAAATCTACTGATGGTCTTACCTCGACCCTTTTGCCTCCCGATTACCGACCTTCCGAAGACGAAGACTTCATGAATCCAATGCAGCTGGAATATTTCCGGCAGAAACTATTGCATTGGAAGTCGGAATTGTTGCGAGAGTCATCTGAAACACTTGAAAGCATGCAGCAGGAAAGTCTGGCACAACCAGACTTGACCGACCGCGCTTCGATGGAAACGGATCGTGCCATTGAATTGCGAACCCGGGATCGGGAACGCAAATTGATCTCGAAGATCGACGCGGCGCTCGAACGGGTTTCTGACGGATCTTATGGCTATTGCCTTGAGACGGATGAACCGATTTCGCTTCGTCGTCTAGAAGCGCGCCCAATCGCGACGCTTAGCCTGGAGGCCCAGGAACGTCACGAACGGGATGAGCGTCTGCACCGGGACGACTAATCATTCATCAGTTTGTCTTGGCTACGGCCTGACACAGAAGAATGCGGACTAAAGGGAAGGGCCCGGCTTTTTGAAGCCGGGCCCTTCTAGGTCACGCCGCGTTTGAGAGGAGAGAGAGGAGAGAGGACGCGGGCGTAACCTTATCTCTGAAACTTGTATGAGCTCTTCTGAATTCGCTGTATCCAATTCCGTCGTTAGAACGGCATCAGGATATCAACAATCTGTGTCCCCCAGCGTGGTTGCTGGAAGTCGGTGATTTGACCACGACCACCATAGGCGAGACGCGCTTCAGCGATCTTCTCATATGTAATCGTGTTGCTTGATGAGATGTCTTGCGGGCGGATGACGCCGGCGACCAGTAATTCCCGGACCTCAAAGTTAACCCGTGTTTCCTGCTTGCCGTGAATGACTAGATTCCCGTTTGGCAGGACCTGGGTGACAATCGCGGCGACTTGCAGATTGACCGTTTCATCGCGCTCAATTGAGCCGGCCCCGGTATTTGTCGTGCTTCCGTCATAGGCCAGGATATCTGCCGGATTAACGGCTTCCGGGAGGACCGAGTTAAGGGCCCCCTCATATCCCAAAATGGAATCGACATCGACGTTTTCCGCCGTCGTTCGGCTTCTCGTCGTCGTATTCTCGAAGCTTGCATCTTCATCGATACTGATCACGACAGTCACAATGTCACCGACCTGATTGGCGCGCAGATCCTTCAGGAAAGCGCGGCTACCAGGGCGCCAGAGTGAATTTGCAAGCCGCTTTGTCGTAATCGGTTCCGGCATTGGCATGCTGACGGGCTTGTAGTCATGGGCGTGTGTTGGATTATCGATTTCCTTCAAATCCGGTTGCTGCCCCATCTCAGCGAGACGGCTGAAGGTGTTGCAGCCGGCCAGTGAAAAGGTTGCAACGCCGGCCAGGAGCAGATGCCGAAAGGCCTTTTTGGATGACGGTAGGGCTGACAGAACAAGCGCGGCCTTTTCAAATCCAGCGCGAAGACTAGCGGTCATCGTTCTCGTTACGTCGTTCATCATGATTGTCGTTTTCATCGTTGGCTCCTTTCCGAACCCACCGCGTTTCCTTTGGCGCGCGGCCACCACAACGTTCACGTCAAAACCTGCCTGCGACATTCACTTAGTTAAGCGCGAGCCTGTCACCGATATGAACGGAGACTTTGTTTGAGCCGACCACCTCTGCATCGAGAATAGCCAGACTTTGCGTGTTCTGAACTGGGATTGTCTCACCCGCAGCGCCGTTCTGCATGGCACGACCTTGGGTCGTTAACACCATTTTGGCGGTACGATAGACAACCGTGACCCGGTCTCCTTTTTTCACCAAGATTGGCGGATGGACATCGGAAGACCGGATCGGTTTTCCTGCCCGAAGTGACCGTTTGACAGCCATGCCGACGACCATGCTCGGATCAGACACGACATTCTGGCCCAGTTTGTCAGCGCGGAAGCGGATGATTTCCAGGTCTCGGTTGCGGATGACATGGCCTTTCGACAACCGCCCGACAGGGACAGCGACTTCGGCCATGCGGTGAACCCGTCCGGCGACAATAAGTTTCTCAAGGGCTCTGCCTTCTGCCGGGGCGATGACGACGCCAGAGAAACGCCCGCTTGCGCTGTCATAGCGAAACCGGTCGACCCGAATTGTCGGTTCTACGTTCATCGGCAGATGCAGGCTGGCACGCGGGTCATCCAGGATGAGTTCGATCAAGTCATCATCGCCGGTCTGATCGAACATCGAATCCCCGATGGCGCGGCTGATCGTGTCCGTATCGATGGTCCGGCTCTTGCGCGATGCCATGGCAAAGTCGTGTTTGCTGGTCGGGCGCCAATCGAGGCGATAGGCGCGAGCCAGTTTCCACAGCCAAACAGCAGTCAGTGTTGTTTCTTTGCCGGGTTTTGGGGCCCGCAGGGCGACTTTCGCACCTGCCTTGCCAGCATTCGTGAAGATATCGCCAACCCGGATAAAGTCATTATCGACCTCGACGATGGGGTTGAGCTGCACAATGCCCGGTGCGACGTCTTCGCCTTCGTCGGTGCTCTGTCGGACGGTCTCCGCATCCGTGTCTTTGCTGGCTGCTTGGACAGCACCGGCACCGAGTATTACGGCGGCGGTCTGTGCCAAAAGCAATCCAGCAAGCAGCAGGGCATATACAAGTTTCAAACGCATCATCTTTCTTCTCCCCGGTTCAGTTAGCCGGTGGGGCTTGCGATTATCTCAGGTTCGTGAGCGAGGCCATCATCTGGTCCGAGGTCTCAATCACTTTCGAGTTCATCTCATAAGCGCGCTGCGCGGTGATCAGGTTGGTGATTTCCTCGACCACGTTGACGTTTGACGTCTCCAAGAAACCCTGTTGGATCGTGCCGAAACCTGCTGAAGCAGGAACCGCTGTCGTCGCGGTGCCGGACGCCGGGCTCTCCAGATAAAGGTTATCCCCGATGGCGAGCAGGCCGGCTTCGTTGGGGAAGCGGGCGAGTTCAAGCTGGCCGAGGTTCTGTTGTGCCGTCTGCCCATCAATTGATGCCAGCACGACGCCCGAAGCGTTGATCGTAACGTCAATTGCGTTGTTGGGAACAGTCAGACCCGGCTGTACTGTGAAACCATCCACGGTCACGATGTCGCCGTCATTGTCGAGCTGGAAGGAACCGGCTCGCGTATAGGCGGTCTGGCCATTTGGCAGCAAAATCTGGAAAAACCCTTCGCCGTTGATCGCAACGTCTAATGGGTTTTCAGTCAAGGTCAGGTTTCCCTGCTCGCTGATCCGGTAGACCGCCGCGGTTTTAACCCCGAGGCCGACCTGCACGCCGACTGGAACGACGGTTCCTGCGTCTGAGCTGTCCGAGCCGACACGTCTCTGGTTCTGATACAACAGATCCTGGAACTCTACCCTGCGGCGTTGGAAGCCGGTGGTGTTCATGTTGGCGATGTTGTGCGAGATGACCTCGACGTTCAGCTGTTGCGCCAACATCCCCGTTGCGCCGATGCTTAGTGATCGCATGGTTTTTCTCTCCTTACTTTCATCTGGACAATGCCATCAAATCTTCAGTAACCCGGTTGCCATGGGGCGTTGTTAAGCGCCTGCCTGCTTGCCGAGGGTTCGGATCATCTGTTTGACCCGATCGTCTTCTTGTTGAATGAATTTCCCGACACTCTGGTGAGAGCGCATGATTTTCATCATCCGTGTCAGTTCCAGGATCGGTTCGACGTTCGAGCTTTCGATCATGCCCTGGGCGACAGTCGGGTTTCCGACATCAACCGGAGTCTGATCTTCTTCGGCACGATAGAGGCCGTTCGCCCCTTTCTTCAGTCGTTGTTCATCTTCGAAACTAACGACACGCAGTTTGCCGATAATACCATCCCCAGCTGTCGAGACTGTCCCGTCGCTAGCGATGCTGATTTCACCGGCTTCCGGTGAGACTTGAATTGGACCCGCATCGCTGAGAACAGTACTGCCCGAGCCAGTTACGATCTGACCCTGCGCGTCCAGTTGGAAGCGACCGTGGCGGGTAAAGCGTTCACCAAGCGGCGTGTCGATTACGAAGTAACCTTCGCCATTGATTGCCAGGTCCAGCGGGTTGCCGGTCGACTTCAATGGGCCTTCCGAAAGATCGCGGGCCTGACCAATATCCTGAACAAAGGACAGCTCTTCGCGAAATTCCGGCTTCGTGATGAATTCACGGAAAATCATTCGCTCCGCCTTGTAGGCAGGGGTCTCCGCGTTGGCGATGTTATGCGCGACGATATCCATCTCGCGGCGCAATCCCATCTGTCGGGACAAAGCGATATAGGTTGTTGATTCCATGGGCGTTATGCCCCCTCTCTCAGTCTTCTCTGGAGCGTGGCCGACCAATCCCGTTCTCCGAAATCACGGAGCGTCATATAGTCTGAATGAACACGCTTTATTCTCTCTCAACCGGAATACAGCAATCGCCGTGCCACTTTTAAAAAACATGTGAAAACAATATGTTACGAGATGTTTTCTGGTTTGTAACTTGTCGCGCAACAACGGAATTGGTCGTAAACTCACGGATTAGGGCGGTAAGCTCTACCCTTCGGAGGCAATAACGACCGGGCAAAAAGCGAGAAGGGTTGGGGAGGCAATCCGCTTTCGGTTTGCGCGCTGGGCCCGAATCCTGCTCAATTCGGGCTGTACATAGTATATTGAAGCCGCGCGACGGGCGGCTTGGGCGTTACCTGACAAGGGGCGCTACCTGATCTGGGACGTGACCTGGTAGGGGACGTAACCTGGAAAGGGCTGCGTTCCTAAGATGCGCGGGAACTGGTAAAACGCGAAGACTGTTAATACGCGAGGACTGGGATGAGCGAAGAAGCTGCAGAAGGCGCTGAAGAGGGCGGTAAGAAAAAGGTCAGCGGCAAGAAACTGATCTTGCTGATCGTTTTGCCATTGCTGTTGATTGGCGGTGGCGTGGGGGCCGCGCTTGTTTTGGGGCTCATTCCTGGTGTCGGCGGTGAAGAGGAGCATGCGGAGGAGCATGCTGAAGAAGAAGCGGCGCCTGAAGTTGATGTGCCCGGGTATTATATGCCGCTCGATGAAATCCGCGCCAATCTTCGCGGTCCTGGCGGGAAGACCAAATTTCTGAAGCTTCAGATTACGCTGGAATTGGAAGATCCCATTCATGAGGCAGCGATCAACCAAGCCATCCCGCGTATCAAGGATAGCTTCCTGGCCTTTTTGCGAGAGTTAAGGGTTGAGGAGTTGGAAGGCAGTCAGGGCTTCTATCGGGTGACGGAAGAATTGCTTGCGCGGGTTAATAAATCAGTATCTCCAATTAAAGTACGAAACGTCTTGGTTACCGATATGTTGGTGCAGTAGGGGCGGTCGGGGTTGTTGGCCTTGTGGCACTAACGCTGACTTGGCCCCGAACTTGCTTTTAATCTCGACATAGTCTTAACGGGCCGGCTGTGCCTATGTGCAGCGATGGGCGAGTAGCGGAATTTCGAGATGGCGGATGAAGAAGTAGATCAGGACGCAATGGCCGATGAATGGGCGGCTATGGCAGATGAAGAGGTTGGTGCCGGCGCTGACGGTGCAGATGACCTTGCGGCTGAATGGGCCGCGATGGCGGAAGATGGCGAAGATCCCGGCGCCGGTGCTGCTGCCCGTGTTCTGAACCAGGATGAGATTGATAGCCTGCTTGGTTTCCAAGAAGGCGGTGACGGGGACGAAGAGCGCTCCGGCATTGAGGCAATCATCGATTCAGGCATGGTGTCGTATGAACGCCTGCCGATGTTGGAGATTGTCTATGACCGTCTGGTCAGAATGATGTCGACCAGCCTTCGTAACTTCACATCGGATAACGTTGAAGTCTCGCTCGACAACATCACCTCTATCCGTTTTGGCGATTATCTGAATTCCATCCCATTGCCGGCGATGCTGACCGTTTTCAAGGCGGAGGAATGGGATAACTTCGGCCTGATTACGATTGATTCTTCCTTGATCTACTCGATCGTCGATGTGCTGCTTGGCGGGCGTCGGGGAACGGCAGCAATGCGTATTGAAGGCCGGCCTTATACGACGATTGAAAGAAATCTGGTTGAGCGGATGATCCAAGTCGTCCTCGCCGATTTGTCTGCCGCTTTCGATCCCTTGTCCTCGGTTACGATGCGCTTTGATCGTCTTGAGACTAACCCGAGATTTGCGACAATTGCGCGTCCGGCGAACGCCGCCATTCTTGCTCGCCTGCGGATTGATATGGAAGATCGCGGTGGGCGTTTGGAACTTCTACTGCCCTACGCAACGCTCGAACCGGTCCGCGAACTCCTCCTGCAAATGTTCATGGGGGAGAAGTTTGGGCGAGATTCGATCTGGGAGAACCACCTGGCGACAGAATTGTGGTTTACGGATGTTGATATCGAGGTTGTCCTTGATGAATTCAGCCGATCACTTGGTGAAGTGCTGAATTGGGAGAAGGGAACCTTCTTGCCGCTGACGGCCACGAATGAAAGTCCGGTTTCCTTGCGGTGCGGCAATATTCCGATGTTCTCCGGCAGCATGGGGCGGAAGGGCGGCAATATCGCCGTGAAGATCGAAGAGCGTATAGACGTCGATTAAGGATCGCTGCATGGCGAGCACTCGACGAATGCAGCGAATCCGGCGTAAACTTGGTCGAGTAAGACCCATTTGTAACTTGAAGCTGTTGCGGCTTCATGTGCTTTAGATATTTTGTACGTTGCTCGCATGCTGGTCATGGTCATCGCTTAACAGAGCCGTCTAGGCTTTCAGTATTTCACGATGGCAATGGTAAATGGCACGCAAGCCGACTTAACCTCGAACTTTGGATTGGCCGGATCCGACCATGGAAGCCTTTTCGATATCAACGTTTCTCGACATCCTTATGGTGCTTCTTCTGGCGGCAGTGTTGGCCTATGGGGTGCGGCTGAACCGGAACCTGTCTGTTGTGCGTTCTGGACGTGAGGAACTGCAGAAGTTGCTTCAGGACTTCACATCCGCCACGGAACGCGCGGAAAAAGCGCTTTCCGAGCTTAAGTCCGGAACCGGTGCGCAAGCGGAAGTCATGGCTGCAACCACGACAAAAGCACAAACAATTGCCGATGATCTCGAATTTCTAATTCGTCGCGGGGAAACACTGGCCGACGGCTTGGAGGCTGCTGTGAAACGGGGCGGGGCACCGCGATCACCCGCAGGTGGGATGCCTCGTTCATCTGGTTCGCAATTGCCTGATGGGCCATCGCTTTCGATGTCGACTGAATCAGAGCCACGGTCCGAGACTGACTCTGGGGAACCCTCCTTAGACGAAAAGCGTGAACAGGCGAGGGCTAAATCCAAGTCTGAGCTTCTTAAGGCTTTGCAAGGCATGCGGTGAACCGCTAAGGGCTTGGCTGCGCGGATTGAACAAGGCACGCCCTTTCCGTTGGCCATTAAGATGGAGCGATTGTATGTCGCGGTTAAGATTGTTCCCGATTGTCCTTTTTGCGGCAGCATTATTGCTGAGTGTTAAACTCGGCGATATTTGGTCATTCTGGGATGGTAGTGATTCGCGAACCTCCAGCCCGGCACCCGTCGTGGCACAAGTAGCCCCTGTGCAGGCACAAGATAGTGATGAGGCGTCGTCGGAAGACAGTGACGGTGCCGAAGATGACCCATTGGCGGGCGTCCCGGAAGAACTTGGCGATGATTTCACGCCGATGGAGCTGGAAGAGAAAGAGGCGCCTGAGATTCTTGGCGGCGACGATGTCTCCCCTGCCGAAATGCGGCTGATCCATGACTTGTCAGCGCGTCGTGCATTGTTGGTGGAGCGCGAGCAGCGGCTTGATGAACGCGATGCTGTTCTGGCTGCTGCGGCGCTGAAGCTCGAGGAAAAACAGCAGCAACTTCAAATTCTTAAGCAGGAAATTGAGGATTTGATTAAGAAATTTGACAGTATCCAGGACGAACAAACGAGTGCGCTGCGAGAAACATATGAGAAGATGAAGCCAAAATCGGCTGCTGCCATTTTTAATGACTTGGATTTGGAAACAACGATGAGTGTTGTCCGGGGAATCGCACCACGGCGACTTGCGCCAATTCTTCAATCGATGGATCCGGAGCGGGCTCGTGTCGTCACACAGGAGCTCAATCGTAGAGAGTCGCTCCCAGACGTCCCGCAATAGGGCCCCGCAATAGGGGATTGTCGATCTAGATCCGGTCGACCAAATTTGTTCTTATAAATTCAATATCCACAATTCTGTTAAGCTTGTGGAAACCTTTTGCCGGTTATAAACCTGACACGATATGGCGTAGGCAGTTACCTCGTTGGGCTGCCTCGCCCCCATTGTGGACGCATTGTGATCGCGGTGCGACGTTAGAAACTGTTCTCTGCCTAGTGACGGTGCTTAGACCGAGGTTGAGAGATAAAAGACGGAGATTTTCTATGGCCGTTGACATGAATATGGATGTCCTGATTGTCGATGACTACAAAACCATGCTGCGGATTATCCGCAATCTATTGAAGCAGATCGGGTTCAATAATGTCGACGAAGCCAGTGACGGTGGTGAAGCGCTGGGGAAGATGAAGGAAAAGAAATACGGGCTCGTAATCTCTGATTGGAACATGGAGCCCATGACGGGGATCCAATTGCTCCGTGAAGTCCGTGCGGATGAAGAACTTCAAAACACTGCATTCATCATGATCACGGCGGAAAGTAAGACGGAAAACGTCATTGCTGCGAAAGAAGCTGGTGTTAGCAACTACATTGTTAAGCCTTTCAATGCAGCAACGTTGAAAGCCAAGTTAACCAGCGTGTTAGGCCCCTTCTAACTGGTTGCGCATGCTTGTTGACGACTGCAAGGGCAAACGCGGCATTTTTATCGTATCGTCTGATGGGGTGCCATTTGGTGATGCGCCATCTGACCTTGTTTCGTTTGCCTATGGCTGTGCAAAAATAACGAACATGCAGGCAGAGAAAGGCCTGAAATTGTTGAGGGCATAAATGGTTTTTTAACCAAATACCGGCAGATTGGGTGAAGCTTTACAGAGAGCCTTAGCACTACCCAATCTAAAGGCGATGCGTTTGTTGAGAGTAAGTCGTTGGGTGGGAACCTAAGAGCGCAATATGCGCAGCAGATATTCAACCGCTATGGCGGCTGTGATGAAGGAATTGGAGAACGACAATGAACAATCAGGTACCTCCGCAAGGTGATGGTGTGAGCGCTGGGTCCAGTGCAATGGATTTGGCCGATCGATCTCGTGAGACATCACCGCCGGTTAGTCTTGCAAATCCCCCGAGCGCGCCAAGTGCGCCTGCTGCAGATCGGGATACGCAGGCAGTCATCACGGCGATTAACCGGTCGCAAGCGGTGATTGAGTTCAATTTGGATGGCACGATCATCACGGCCAATGATTTGTTCTGCGGCGCTATGGGCTACACGCTTGGTGAGATTCAAGGCAAGCACCACCGTATCTTTGTCGATCCGAGCTATGCCGAAAGCCCAGAATACAAATCGTTCTGGGCCGATTTGAACGGGGGGCAGTTTTCCTCTGGTGAATTTCGGCGCATTGGTAAGGCCGGCAACGAGGTTTGGATCCATGGATCCTATAACCCGATCTTGGGGCCGGACGGCCGTCCGACAAAGGTCGTTAAATTTGCCAGCGATATTACAGAGCAGAAAGAGCGCGCGGCTAATTTTGAAGGTCAGGTTGAAGCCATTGGTAAATCACAGGCGGTGATCGAATTCCACCTGGATGGAACGATTATCACGGCGAATGAGCTCTTTTGCAGCGCGATGGGATACACGCTCGACGAAATCAAGGGCAAACATCACTCCATATTCGCAGAACCGGAATTCGCTGCCAGCCGTGAGTACACGGAGTTCTGGGCCAATCTGAATGACGGAAAGTTTCAGGCCGATGAGTACAAACGGATCGGTAAAGGTGGAAAAGAAGTCTGGATTCAGGCGACTTACAACCCAATCCTGAATGCGAATGGTCAGCCGTTTAAGGTCGTAAAATTTGCGACCGACGTGACGGAGCAGAAACTGGCTAACGCTGATTTTGCTGGTCAGATCGAAGCGATTGGGAAATCTCAAGCCGTGATTGAGTTTGAGTTGGACGGCACGATCATCACAGCGAATGACGGCTTCTGCAACGCGATGGGATATACGCTGAACGAGATTCAGGGTAAGCACCACTCCATCTTCGCAGAGCCGGAATTCGTTGCGAGCCATGAATATAAGCAGTTCTGGGAAGACCTGAAAGCGGGTCAATTCCAATCCGCTGAATACAAACGGATCGGCAAAGGTGGCCGGGTCGTCTGGATCCAGGCGAGTTATAACCCGATCCTCGATTTGAACAAAAAGCCGTTCAAAGTGGTCAAGTTCGCAACCGACATCACCGATCAAGTCAATGAACGGCAGCGTCGTGCGGGGATTATGGTTACGATTGATGAGGACCTTGGTGACATCACCAATCAGATTTCAACCGTGACTGAACTCGTTACCATGGCGGCAAGCGCTGCAACACAGACTTCTGGAAACGTTCAGGCGGTTGCCAGTGCTGCGGAAGAGATGTCTGCGTCCATTCGTGAAATCAGCTCGCAGGTATCGCAGGCATCGATCGTATCCCAAGATGCGGTGACGCAGACCCAACGATCGAATGATACAATTGGGTCGCTTGCGGTGGCAGCGCAAAAGATCGGCGATGTTGTCAGCTTGATTAACGATATCGCCTCACAGACCAATCTCCTCGCGCTGAACGCGACTATCGAGGCGGCTCGGGCAGGTGATGCCGGTAAGGGCTTCGCGGTTGTTGCTTCAGAGGTTAAAAACCTGGCCAATCAAACGGCGAAGGCGACTGAGGAAATTTCCAGTCAGATCGCCGGCGTTCAAGAATCCACCGATGAATCGGTTCACGCGATGGAAGGCATCACCTCAACAATCGAAAAGATCAGCGAGGTCTCTGCCGCGATCATGGCTGCGGTGGAAGAGCAGTCGAAGGTTACCGAGGAAATGTCGGCGAATATGCAGACGGCATCAGAAGGTGTCGACCAGATCGCGCAGTCAAATAACGAGATTGCCTCGGCTACTCAGGCGGTCGATGAAAGCGCTCAGAAGGTCAAGGAAGCTTCCCAACAGCTGGCGTGACCGACGGCCTTTTAAACAAGTAATTCAGGTACAAGATGGGGCCCGCCGTTGGAGACACGGCGGGCCCCATTTTTTTCTGTAATGATTTGCCGATTCAAGAGATATTCTACGAATACTTGGCCGTTGGTCTGTTTCCCGCAGTGTTTTGTCCATCATCAGTGTTTTGTCGATGATGAGAACAACGCGTGGAAGTGAACATTCGCAGCGACTGGGTTCTATGGACTATCAGAGTTGTGTTGCCTCGGCAGGTGCGTTGCCGCGTTGGATTCTATTGAGGCGTCATATAGGAGTTGATCTGGTAGGCGTTGATCCGGATACAGATTTATCTGACCGGGGACATCAGTCGAATTGTCCCTAACTAAAATAGCGTTGCGAGGGGGGCGAGCGTTCCCGCATAATAGAAACCATGGAATTCAATCAAGAACTCGATAAAAAACCAAGAAAAGAAATGGGCCCAATCATGTTTTTGAGCCTGTTTCTCTTACTTCTTGCGTTCTTTATTTTATTGAACTCCATTTCATCACTCCGGGAAACCAAGTCGCGCGCGGTGCTGACCTCTGTCGCCTCAACCTTCCAAGCGGAGACCACGTCAGACACATCGCCTGAAATTCTGATCTCCACGCTCGGCCCGGTTCCAGAGCCAGAGCAGGTTTTGGACGAAGTTGAACGACTTTGGCTGACCGCGGTGCCGATCACAAAGGTCGAACGTCTTACATCCGGCAATGCCATGATGGTAGAGGTGCCGACAACCCAGCTCTTTGTTGGGGCGGAGCCTGGGGTGCGCGGGGACAGGGATGACCTGATTGCGTCCACAGCGTCCGCTTTATCGGCCAGAATTCCCGGCCAGATCACGGAACTCCGGGCCATAATTTTTGTTGATGATCTCGGGGCGGATATCCCCCCTTTGGAGGCGGCTGAACCTGTGCCTGGGCAAGCTGTGTTGGATGGTCTGAAGGCAGATGGGACCGTCGATCTGGATAATCCTGATGCGGCCCTGACACTCCCTTCTGCGTTGGAAGGCAAGGCGCTTGCCATCGCGCGTCAGGAAGTCTTCGCCGAAGCCCTGGTCGAATATGGCGCGCCACCGGGGAATATTCAGGTTGGCTTAATGACCGGTCGCGCGGGCTGGGTTCGTATGCGCTTTCTGATCCGGGATGCAGAGACGGCGCGACTGACATTCTCCGACCTTGTTCCGGGGATTGCGCAATGATGCATGATCGCGCCCCGGATGAGGTCATGTCCTCCGAGAATGAGGGCATGTTCGAAGACGACATTGAAAAGTCACCGATCTGGTTGCTTAGTTTTGGTGATGTGACAGCTTTGATGCTGACTTTCTTCGTGATGTTGTTTTCGATGTCCCATCTGCAGACAGAGAAATGGGATGCGATCGTTTCGCTGATTTCGACGACCGAAAGGCCGGAACGTGTCGATAAACCCAAGCCGGTCAGTGAGAAGAACATTGCAAGTGTGACGTTTTTCAACGCTTTGCCGGTTGATTATCTGATGCGCATCCTGAAGGAAAAGTTTGCCCGTGACGCGGTTTTGTCATCGGCACCGGTTTCTGGTCTGGACGGTCAAGTGATCATCTCTCTTCCTGCAGCGGCCTTCTTTGCTGCCGGTTCAGATAAACTTCAGGAAGAGGGGGGGGAGACGCTTTCCCGGTTGGCCGGTGTCTTATTGCAGTTTGGGAACCAGGTGAATATTCAAGCGCACACCACCCCCGATCCGCCGGCAAGGCCACAGGATGGCGGCGAACGGTTTGGGTCGAATTGGGCGCTATCCTTGGCCAGGGCGATGACGGTTGCCAGCGCTTTGGAAGAAGCAGGATACCAAGCGATGCCAACGGTTTTGGGCCTTGGCGACTCCCGCTTCCGTTTCCTTGACCAAAGACTTCCAGAAGCGGAGCGCTATCGGCTTGCGGACCGGATCGATATCGTCATTTTGCCTCAGGCCGGGGGGCAGTAGTCATGCGCGGTCGGTTCCGTCTTCCATCCTATATGCAGTTTGTAAGTATCATCGCTTTGCTTGTTTTCGTGGGCTCAGGCGTTGCATCTGCGCAGGAAGCCGTCACGACCAGGGCTGGTCTGCATCCGGACTACGGGCGAATGGTTTTTGATTGGCCGCGTCAGGTAGGTTTTACAGCGCAGGCAGAAGGTCAGACGCTATCCATTGTGTTTGACGCGGCAATGACGACGGACTTGGCGCCTATTCAATCGACCATTTCAGACTACGTATCCAGTGTATCACTGAGCGGAGATGGCAGAACAGTCACGGCGTCTTTGACGGGTCCGATGGCCGTTTCCAACTTCCGATCCAGCAATTCCATCGTCATTGACCTAAGACGTGATCCCAATGCTCAGGCGGCACAAGCAGCACCAACGCCGGCACCTGAGCCTCCGGCGACACCGGCTGAAGTGACCCCATCAGCGCCATCAACACCATCAGCGCCTTCGGCAGCGAATGTTGCCGATGCGCCGACTGTCGCGATCCGCTTGGGGGAGCATGCGGATTACTCTCGTATCGTGTTCGATTTCACGAGCCCTGTCGGGTATCGGGTCCTCAGTGCGGGGGGGCAGATGGCTGCGGTCTTTGAGGAACCGGTCAATTTCGATCTTGGGCAATTAAACAATCGGCTACCGGATCGTGTTTCCGGTGCGACTGTCCAACGGCCGGATGGCAGCACGGCGTTGCTTTTAAACATTCCTGGTAGTGTCGGCGTGCGTCATTTCCCGCTTAGCCCAAAAGTCGTGATCGACGTGTTACGGGGGGCCAGTCCGAACTCGCCTTCTCCGGCAGATGCGGTGGTGCTTGCGCCCGCGCCAAATGAAACCTTGCCGGACCTCGCGCTTCAAGTCGCCGTGCAAGAAGCCCCACCTGAACCAGAGCCCGTGCCCGTGGCTGAACCGGAACCCGCCCCCGAAGAGGTTGCAGAACCGGAACCAGTCGTCGCAGAAGCCCCGCAAGATCTGACACCGGCGCCGGTAGCCGAACCTGAGGCACCACCAGAACCGACGGAGGAAGAGCTTGCAGAGCAAGCCCGTCTCGACCGGATAGCGTTAGAGGATCAGGCTGCGCGCGACGCGGCTGCCGATGGTACCGTTGAATTTCTGCGCCCGGAGCAGGATGACGCGGCGGAAGGGCCGCCTTTGGTCAGTTATACTTTCGAATGGCCTGAAGAGGTGGGGGCGGTCGTCTTCCGTCGTGCGGAATATATCTGGGTCGTTTTCGACCAGCGCACGACCCTCGATTTGGCGCCGCTCCGGGCGCGGGGTGAACCTATTATTGACCGCATAGAGCAACTGCCAATCAGCGGCACCACATCGCTTCGCTTTCGCGTACCCGACCGCGCGGTCAGTCCCCTTGTGCGTCGGGAAGGGTTTGATTGGGTCGTGGATTTCCGCCGTCGTCCAATCAAGCCGCGGGAACAAATAGAAATCAATGCTGAGGCGGATTCTGATGTTGGGCCTCATCTGATTTTCCTGACCGAGAATCCGGGACGTGTAATGGCCCTCTTGGACCCTTCTATCGGGGACACGATCCTTGCTGCGGCCTTCAAAGGGAATGGCGTTGGGATAGATGGCCTGCGCCGCTACCCGGAATTTGAATTACTCGCTTCTGCCCAAGGGCTGGCGATGGTCCCGCGTGGAGATGATATCCTGCTAGACAGGCATTTCCAGGGATTCTCGATCAGTGCCCCTGAAGGATTGCACATCTCAGCAGTGTCGCCTGAAACGCCGGTGTCCAGCGGGGCGGTGACGCTCAGTTCTCGCCGCCTCTTTGACTTCGAGACCTGGCAGCGTGGTGAGGAGACTGCCTACGAGGATGAGCGGGAGAAACTGTTGCTGGCGGTGGGAGAGGTGCCCGCAGACCGGCGCAACGAAGCACGGTTGGAATTTGCCAGGTTCCTGCTTTCCCACGATTTGCCGCAGGAAGCGATTGGCGTTATCGAAGTCGTCACCGGAACTGATGATGAAGCCTTGGGGAACAATCAAACCAAAGCCCTTCGCGCGGCAGCCCTGACATTGGCTGGACGCGAAGAAATAGCGCTAGCTGATTGGAATGACCCCAGATTGGATGGGTTTGCAGAAACAGCGCTTTGGCGGGGCGCTGTGCTTGCCGGAGCCGGTCAGCAGAAGGAAGCACAGGAACGGTTCTCCCAAGGGGAAAGCGTGTTGAGCCGCTATCCGTACCCGATCAAGGGAAAGCTTGGGTTGGTCCGTATTGAAACGGCTTTGGCAAACCGCGATGTACGTTCGGCCAATGCCTGGATCAAGCAGCTTGAAAAAGACTTTGAGAGATTGCGCCGTAGTGAACAGGCGGATCTGACATTCTTGAAAGGACGTGTCGCTGCGGCGAAGACGGACTTCGATACAGCCGTCGAACTGTGGGAAGAACTGGCTGAAGGAGAGGACCGATATAATTCGGCACGGGCTGAACAAAACCTCATCAACCTTCAGTACAAACAAGACGATATTGAGCTTGATGAAGCGTTGCAGCGTTTGGAGAAACTTCGATATCGCTGGCGTGGTGATCGGTTCGAACTCATGGTGCTGCGTCGGTTGGGTGAACTTCACTTCGAAAAAGAAGACTTTTTTGAAGGGCTCAGGAACTATCGCTCTGCGGTGACGTTCTTCCCGGATGATCCGGTTGCCGAACAGTTAGCACAGAAGATGACGGATACATTCCGGGCGCTGTTCCTGGATGATGAAGCGGATAAGATGCCCCCGCTCAAGGCGCTGGCTCTTTATGAAGAGTTTCGCGAGCTTACGCCTTCCGGTCCGGATGGTGATACGCTTGTGGAAAAACTTGGTGATCGATTGGTGCAGGTGGATCTCTTGGAACGCGCCGCCAATCAATTCGCCTATCTGATCCGTGAGCGCGTTCAAGGAGAGGAGCGTGCACGTCTCGGCACGAAGCTGGCGCTGATCCAAATCCTTGATGAGAAGCCTTTGGAGGCGATCCGAACAATCTCTTCAACTGGGGTACTTGATTTGCCCCGCGCCCTTCAGGATGACCGCCGCCGCATTCTTGCCCGAGCCAATTTTGAGATCGATGATCCGGCGGAAGCCATCAAACTGCTGGCCGGCGATGTTGGCCGCGAAGCGGATATGTTGCGCCGTGATATCTATTGGAAGACAGAGGAATGGTCGGAGGCCGCGCGCGTATTGCAGCGATTGACGGGCCCGCCGCCTGATAATCCAGTTGAAGGTATTGGGGACGCGACCGCACGTTTTGCGATCTCTTGGGCTGCGGCCTTGCATATGGATAATGATCAGCGCGGGATCGAGCATCTTCGTGAGGCCTATGGGGCTGCGATGGTAAACTCGAACTATGCTGAGGTTTTCAGTTTCATTGTTGATCCGGCAAGCGAGGGCGGGGACGATTTCTCAACTGTCCTCAATCAGGTCACGGGCACGGAGAAATTTGATGCCTTCCTGACAAATTATCGCGAAAAGCTGATAGACAAAGAACCTGCGGAGCCTTCGGTCCCTGTGTCTGGATGATCGGACTGAATTGTCTGGATGGTCTATTTACTTGTTTAGACCAAAGTTTCTCTTGCACCGGGCTAACGGCTCGACTAGAAACCCGCTCTCTAACGTGATCTGACAGGTCCCAATGCCCGCTGGGGCGGCGACCGTCGAAAAGGAGCTAGTCCCGATGAAACAGGACATTCACCCTGAATACCATGAAATCACCGTCGAGATGACCGACGGGACGACCTATAAGACCCGCTCCACCTATGGGCAGCCGGGCGATGTCTTGAAGCTGGATGTTGATCCGACAACGCACCCTGCTTGGACCGGCGGCGGAACGCGCCTGGTCGGTGGCGGTCAGCTGGATCGCTTCAACAAGCGTTTTGCGAATTTCGGCCTTAAAAGCTAAGCCGAATTGGAACGCGTATCGGGAAAGGCGGCTTCGGCCGCCTTTTTTATTTGTGATTCCTGTACCGGGTTCTTGAAAGAGGAGAACAGGAGTCCCACCTTCGAGATGTGAGAGACACGAAATGCCCATTCGGGGTTTCGGCACTGTCTATCGCAAGAAAATGGTTCCGCGCCGGATGACCGGGAAGAACCAAATCACAACTCGCTTCTTAGAAGGAGATACGCTTATGCGTACGTTCGACTTAACGCCGCTTTTCCGCAACACTGTCGGTTTCGACCGGATGGCCAATGTCCTTGAAGGTCTGGCCCAGGAAACGGCTCCCAGCTATCCCCCTTACAATATCGAGAAATTCGATGATGACCGCTACGGTATTACCATGGCTGTTGCCGGTTTCGGGGATGATGATCTGGAGATCGTGGTAAAGGAAAATACCCTCACCGTATCGGGCCGGATTGCGGCGACTGAAGGTGAGACACGCGAATTCCTGCATCGTGGCATTGCAGAGCGCGCATTTGAGCGCCGTTTCCGCCTCGCCGAGCATATAGAGGTTGCGGATGCCTCCCTGCAGAACGGGCTACTTCATATCGCCCTGAAACGCGACGTCCCGGAAGAGGCCCGCCCAAAGACGATTACAATCGGGAAGGGCGAATCCCCGAAGACGATACAAGGTAAGAAAGCCGCTTAAGCGGTTTAACCAGAGATCGAAAGCGCGTGTCATCCAACCGGGTGGCACGCGTTTTTCTTTTTATTCCTAGAAGATTAGCGTCAGTAAAACTTGGTCTTTCGCACAGGCATGCTCAGTTGCGCGATCCCGATCCGTTGGCGATAAGGGGCGGATACCCATCGGGAAAGGACCAACGCGATGCTGACGCTCTATGACAATCTTGAAAGCGGAAATGGCCACAAGGTACGACTGCTCTTAAGCCTGCTTGGAACAGAGTATCAGCTTATCGAAAAGGACATCCATACCGGCGAAACACGGACGCCCGAGTTTTTGGCAATGAACCCGAATGGGCGCATTCCATTGCTGGTCCTGGCGGATGGCCGGCACCTTCCGGAATCTAATGCTATTCTGTCTTATCTTGCAGAAGGCACCGCTTGGATGCCGGACGACCGGTTTGAACGCGCGCAAGTTCTATCCTGGATGTTTTTTGAGCAATATAATCACGAGCCCAATGTCGCTGTTGCCCGGTTCTGGTGTCACCATTTGGAGTTGACGCCGGAACGCTTGGCAGCGTTAGAGGCAAAGCGCGAACAGGGGCGCAAAGCATTGCAGGTCATGGAACTGCAGTTGTCGTACTCTGATTGGTTGGTTGGTTCGCAACCCTCTATCGCCGATATCGCGCTCTACTCCTACACAAGTGTGGCGGATGAAGGTGGGTATGATCTGGCGGCCTATCCGGGGATCAAACATTGGCTCGCCCGGATGGAAAGCCTTTCCGGCTTCATTCCAATGGTCCCCTTCGATGCGCTATGACAGGCGGCGAAACGCGGGGCTGCTGACTTAGAAGTTTTAGGGGAAGTTACAGGAGTGGCTCATCGGCGACATTGCCTGGGATTTCTTTGCCATCGATATTCCAGGCGATGCTGATCCGGGGAGACTTGCTTCGGTGCGGGGTGACGTAATGCGTCACGAAGCTGGGAAACAGCACCATGGTTCCCGGGTCGAGTGGCGGGTAGAGCTGTGTTGTGACATAGCCCGGCTTTGTGGGACAGCAGCGGGCGACACGAGGATCCACAATCCCTAATGCCCCGTCGAAGTTCTCGCGATCTTCAGGATCCGGTGGTGTCAGGTGATAGACAACGCTGACATTGGTACGCCGATGCGCATGTGGTCCAATAAAGTCACCGGGCTCATAAACACTGGCCCAACAATCATCAATATGGGCCTCTTGTTCTTTTGTTAATCGTCGGTATGCCTCTTGGGCCCGCTTATGTAACAGCGTCATCGCTGCGCAGGGCCATTCACCGATGTCCCTGATTTTGGCACCGCCGCCTCCTGGCCACCGGTCCGGCTCAGCCTCCCGGGCCACCTCAGCAGCTTCCAGCAGTTTCGGTTCGGCAATTTTGCGTATTGCCTCATTGTCCGAAAAGGAGACAACACAGACCATAGGGTCTATATGAGTAATACCCGTATCGTTTGGCCAGACCGGCACACTGATCGGACCAAGCGCATGCATTGCGCAGGACGCAGATGCCCCTGTCATGCGTATTCCTTCCCTGACTTCCCCCATGCCCTCGCGGGCACCTCACGATATTGTGACTTTAAGGCTTGTCAACGACCTTCCTGTGCATTCCGGACCTAAGGTAGTGGTGTGCATTAGATTGGAACTATAACAGTGTTTTATTGATTGAGAAAACGGGAGTGATGACCCATAATGCGTGATGGGGATGGTGGGTTCGCTCGTTTTGATGGTGCTGGATGATGGTTTCGCCGATTCATGAACTCACCCAGGCCGGGTTGGAATACTGGCAATCTTTGGCGTTGGGTGATGAGCTGCCACGTCGTCGGCAGGTAGAGCCTTGGGATATCCCGATGCTGCTTCCCTATGTAAATCTGGTCGGTGTGTTCCGCCAGGAATCCGGACCGGTCCGACTTCGCCATTTGTTGGAAGGAAGCGAAATCGTCGAACGTTTTAAGCGTTCTTCGACAGGGAAGTGGTTTGACGAGAACTACACTGCAGAGCATCTCCAGAATCAATTGCCGGCCTATCTCGAAACCATTGAAAAACGCGTCCCAACCTGCGGGCAGATTTCCCTCGTCAAGAATGGCATCGAGCATTTGCGTTACGAGCGGTTGATTACGCCGCTGCGTGGTGAGGCGGATGACGTAGATGTTCTCTTCATCGTCTTTGGGTTTTTCCAATTGTCCAAATCGGAGGGCGATGAAACGCCCGAAATGTTGCCCTTGCATACTGTTTGGACCTAGCCTTGCTGTTATAAGATTGCCTTCCTTTCGTGTGGTTATGCATTTGGTTTTCTTGGATAGGCGAGGCCATGACAAAAAGTTCATTCCCGATTCTCATTGCCGGCGGCGGTATTGGTGGTCTTGCGGCAGCGTTGGGGCTGGCGCAGAAGGGCATTCCTGCGATTGTCCTGGAAAAATCTCCCAGGCTTGGGGAGATTGGCGCGGGCATTCAGCTCGGCCCGAATGCTTTCCATGCCTTTGATCAACTGGGCATTGGCGAAGAGGCGCGGCGAACGGCCGTCTATGTTGATAGCCTGCGCCTGATGGATGCCATGTCCGCTGAAGAGATCGCGCGCATTCCGTTGGGGGAGAAATTCAGGGCGCGTTTCGGTAATCCCTATGCTGTTGTTCACCGGGGAGACCTCCATGGGGTCCTTCTGTCAGCCTGCGAAGCCCATGAACTGATCACCCTGCGAACCTCTGCCGAGGTTGAGGGTTACCATCAGGATGGATATGCGGTCGAAGCCCAACTTGTTGGTGGTGAAAGGATAAAGGGCGCGGCATTGATCGGGGCCGATGGGCTTTGGTCCAAGATCCGCTCGAAAGTGGTCGGTGACGGCGCGCCGCGGGTTTCCGGGCATACGACCTATCGTTCTGTTGTACCGGTAGACAAAATGCCGGAAGACATGCGCTGGAATGCTCCGACGTTATGGGCGGGGCCAAAATGCCATATCGTTCACTATCCGCTCTCCGGGTGGAAGCTCTTCAATCTTGTCGTGACCTATCACAATGACGCGCCTGCGCCGGTGGCGGGCCAACCGGTGGGCAAGGAAGAGGTTGAGAAAGGCTTTGAGCATATCGCCGATCTGCCCCGGCAGATCATCGATCTCGGCACCGATTGGAAGCTCTGGGTGCTCTGTGATCGTGAGCCGGTGTCTAATTGGACGGATGGTCGGGTAACGCTTCTCGGCGATGCGGCGCATCCAATGCTGCAGTATTTTGCGCAAGGTGCCTGCATGGCGATGGAGGATGCGGTTTGTTTGGCCCATGAAATGGCAGCGGCGGAGGGGGCGATCGAAAGCGCTTTTGCCGCCTATCAGGCAAAACGCAGTCTTCGAACCGCCCGCGTGCAGCTTCAATCCCGTGCGATTGGGGATCATATTTACCATCCCGCAGGCCCGCATGCCGCGCTTCGCAACGCCGTCCTTGGCGCGAAGTCGGACGATGATTGGTATGACGCTATCGCCTGGCTTTACGGGGGAAGTGGCCTCGATGGCACGCTCTATTAACGCGGCAGCAATGATTTCTTATGAAGATGTAACACCGTCTTCCCTGGACGGCGCATAAAAGCTGTCATAGGCTTCGGGTAATAACCAAACAAACGTCGGGTCAACACATGTTGGCTATCAGGCGTTGTCGAGCCAGGGAGGATTTAAATGGCACAGGTTTCGATGACCGTGAACGGCAAAGCTGTGAGCGGTGAAGTCGAAGGCCGGACGCTTCTTGTCCAGTTTCTTCGAGATCAACTCAGACTGACCGGCACCCATGTCGGTTGTGATACCGGCCAGTGCGGGGCGTGCGTTGTGCATGTCGACGGCGAGGCGGTGAAGGCCTGCAACATGTTCGCCGGCGAGGCGGATGGCGCAGAGGTGACAACCATCGAAGGCATGGCGAATGCCGATGGGTCGCTTGGTACGATCCAGCAGGCATTCCAGGACCATCATGGTCTGCAATGTGGCTTCTGTACCCCCGGTATGGTGATGTCCGCAGCGGCTTTGCTGAAGGACAACCCGAATCCCAGTGAGGCGGAAATCCGCGAGTATCTGGAAGGCAACATCTGTCGTTGCACGGGCTACCACAACATCGTCAAGGCGATCCAAGCCGCCTCTGACGCCCAGTAATCTCGCTACCGCATTTCCCGCACGATCTTGGACTGAAAAATCGCGGCGGCAGGTTTGCGGAACATAATGGCCTAGCAGAACAGGGAGAAGTGATATGCCGAAGGATTCAGGCATTGGCGCCAGTTCGAAGCGGCGCGAAGACGTGCGTTTCCTGACAGGGAAAGGCAAGTACACAGATGATATGAATGTCGAAGGACAGGCGCATTGTTATATCCTGCGCTCAGACGTTGCGCATGGGACCCTCGATAGCGTTGATACCTCAGCGGCGGCGGATATGCCGGGCGTTCGGGGAATTCTGACGGGTGAGGATTTTGTCGAAGTCGGCGGTTTGCCCTGCGGTTGGCAGGTAACCGACCGTTTTGGTGAGCCGATGCAAGAGCCCAAACACCCGGTTATCGCCCATGGTAAGGTACGCCATGTCGGTGATCCGATTGCGGTCGTGGTTGCCGACACCCTTGCGGAAGCCCGGGATGCGGCGGAAGCGATTGACGTTTCCATCACCGAACTGTCGGCGGTCGTCGATATGGCGGCAGCCCTGGCGGATGGCGCTACGAAGGTCCATGACGACCTGACAAACAACCTCTGCTACGACTGGGGCTTTGTTGAAGAAAACAAGGACGCGGTGGATGAGGCGATCAAGGGCGCCCACCACGTCACCACCTTGGAGCTGGTGAATAACCGCCTCGTGGCAAACCCGATGGAGCCGCGCGTGGCAATCGGCGACTATGATGCGTCGACCAATGATCACACGCTCTACACAACCTCGCAGAACCCGCATGTCATTCGTTTGCTGATGGGCGCCTTCGTGCTCGGCATTCCTGAACATAAATTGCGGGTTGTGGCGCCGGATGTGGGCGGTGGTTTTGGATCCAAGATCTATCACTACGCCGAAGAAGCCATCGTCACCGTCGCGTCGAAACAGTTCGGCTGTCCGGTCAAATGGACCTCGTCACGCTCTGAAGCTTTCATGTCGGATGCTCAGGGCCGCGATCATGTCACCAAGATCGAACTGGCGATGGATGAGAATGGTAAGTTCCTGGCCCTTCGCACCGATACGATGGCGAATATGGGGGCCTATCTGTCTACCTTCTCAACCTGTGTGCCGACGTGGCTGCATGGGACGCTGATGGCGGGGAACTACACGACACCGCTTATCTATTGCAATGTGAAGGCGGTCTTTACCAACACCGTGCCGGTTGATGCCTATCGGGGCGCCGGTCGGCCGGAAGCGACCTTCCAGTTGGAGCGGGTCATTGATATGGCTGCGCGGGAAATGGGGATCGACCCGATTGAGCTGCGCATGCGCAACTTCGTGCAGCCGGATCAGTTCCCTTATCAGACCCCGGTCGCCGTTGTTTATGACACCGGAAACTACCAGGGAACCATGGCGAAGCTGCTTGAAGTGGTGGACCGGGACGGCTTTGCTGCCCGCAAGGCTGCCAGTGCTGCCAATGGCAAGCTGCGTGGCTTCGGTGTTGCCAGCTATATCGAAGCCTGCGGGATTGCCCCGTCCAGTCTGGTCGGTGCTCTTGGTGCCCGGGCCGGTCTTTATGAAAGCGCAACGGTCCGCGTCAATGCGACCGGATCGATTTCCGTGATGACCGGGTCGCACAGTCATGGCCAAGGGCATGAGACGACCTTTGCTCAGGTGGTCTCCGATATGCTTGGGATCGAAGAAAACGCTGTCGAGATCGTTCATGGCGATACCGCCAAGATTCCGTTCGGCATGGGAACCTATGGCTCTCGCTCGCTCGCTGTCGGTGGGTCAGCAATGGTCAAGGCGACGGAAAAGATCATCAAGAAGGCAACCAAGATCGCGGCCCACCTCATGGAAGCAGCAGAGGTCGATGTTGAATTCAAGGATGGCCAGTTCTCGGTCGCCGGGACGGACAAGTCCGTCGCCTGGGGCGAGGTTTGTCTTGCCGCTTATGTTCCGCACAACTACCCGCTGGAAGAGATCGAGCCGGGGTTGGAGGAATCAGCCTTCTATGATCCGGCCAACTTCACCTATCCCGCCGGCGCCTATGCCTGCGAGGTAGAAGTCGATCCGGATACGGGTAAGGTTGAAATTTGCTCCTTCGCGGCGGCGGATGATTTCGGCAATGTCATCAACCCGATGATCGTTGAAGGACAGGTTCATGGCGGTCTTGCCCAGGGGTTGGGCCAGGCTTTGCTGGAAAACACGGTTTATGACGAAAACGGTCAGCTGCTGACCGGGTCCTTTATGGATTACGCCATGCCGCGTGCGGATGACCTGCCGTCCTTTGAGGTTGATCATTCATCGTTGACGCCTTGCACTCACAATCCGTTGGGCGTGAAGGGCTGTGGGGAGGCCGGTGCAATTGGGTCGCCACCTGCCTTGGTGAATGCTGTGATCGACGCATTGGCCGATAAAGGCGTCGTCCATATCGATATGCCCCTGTCGCCATCGCGCGTCTGGGCTGCAATGAACCAAGCCGGCTAAGCCTCGGATCTAGGAGAAACGACAATGTACGATTTCGAACTCGTCAAACCCTCCAGCGTTGCCGATGCTGCGGCGGCCTTGGGGGATGAAGATGCACAAGCACTGAGCGGTGGTCAGACCCTGATCCCGACCATGAAACAGCGCCTTGCCATGCCCTCGAAACTGGTCAGTCTGGCCGGTATTGAGGAAATGCAGGGCGTTGCGGTCAGCGCCGTTGGCGGCATTCGCATCGGTGCCGCGACAACCCATGCCACGGTGGCAAAGGAAGTTGCGGGCAGCTATCCGGCTCTCGCGGCTCTTGCCGATGGGATCGGTGACCCGGCGGTCCGCAATCGCGGGACGATTGGGGGCAGTCTTGCTAATAATGACCCGTCTGCCTGCTATCCTTGTGGAACCTTGGCATCCGGGGCGACGATCAACACCAACAAACGCGCGATTGCTGCTGATGATTTCTTCGTCGGTCTTTTTGAAACCGCGTTGGAGGAAGGGGAGATCATCACCTCGGTCGATTTCCCGACACCTTCCGCCGCCAATTACCAGAAGTTCGACCAACCGGCGTCCCGTTTCGCCTTGGTCGGCGTCATGGTGGCGAAGTTTGACGATGGGGTCCGTGTGGCAGTCACCGGTGCTTCGGAAAGCGGTGTCTTCCGCTGGTCGGAGGCCGAAGCAGCACTGAACGGAAACTTCTCCGCTGACGCGGTCGCAGGTTTGTCGGTATCGGCTGATGGCCTGATCTCCGATATGCATGGCTCTGCCGATTATCGGGCGCATTTGGTCGGTGTTCTGACAATGCGGGCCGTTGCTGCTTGCTGATTTGTGACTAGCTAAGTCCAATGCGTCGAGGAGGCGCGAAGGCCGCTAAGAATTTTAGATTCTCGGTGGCCTTTGCGCCTTCTCTGCGTTTTGGTCGGCTCTCTAACGGCTTTTCATTCGTTAAAGGACGGTCGACCTCTTGAGCCTTACCCCAGTTCCGCCACCCGGCTGGGCGGGACGCCGAACATGCGTTTGAATTCCCGGCTGAACTGGCTGGGGCTGGCATAACCGACCTGGAAGCCGGCGGTGCTGGCGGGCAGGCCGTCATTCAGCATATGGGCGCGGGCCTGATGCAGGCGGATCGATTTCACATATTGTAGGGGCGACATCGCGGTAACCGACTTGAAGCTCTCATGCAGCGATGACTTCGACATGCCGACCTGTTGGCACATCTCCTCCGTCGTAAGCGGGCGGGCCGGGTCTTGCAGGATGTCCCGCATCAGGTCGCCGATTTGGCGGAAGTGGCTATGCCTGTTGAAGCCGGCGCGCAATGTCCCGCCCTGTGGGCTTAAGATCGTGCGATAGATTAACTCCCGCCTGGCCATATTGCCCAGCACGCGTGCGTCGGAAGGGCTGTCGAAACTGGCGAACAGACGGTCCAGTGCGTCCAGCATCTGGCCGGTCAGGGGAGAGGCGGAAATCACGCTGTCTTCATTCATCGGGGGCAGACTGTCTTCGTCGATTTGCAACAGGATGTCGCTGATCTCCGCCGGCTCCAACTTCACGCCCATGCCGACAAAGGGACGGTCCGGGCTCGCTTCCACGATTTCCGACTCAACTGGGATCGGTAGCGTGAACGTCAGGAATGTCGAGGGGTTATAGTCAAACGGCTTTCCATTGAAATAGCCGCGCTTGGCCCCTTGCAGGACAATGACCAGACAGGGCTCATAGAGGGTCGGCACGCATTGGGTCTTGCTGTCGGCGCGGTAGAGGCCGACCCCGGGTATGGGCGTCAAATGCATGCCTTCGCCCGGCACAATGTCCAGGATCTTTTGGGCAAGGCGGGCCGTTTGCGGCATGTAGTTACTCATGCACTCCTCCTCCAGTCTGCGCGCAGCGGCATCGCTGCATTGATAGGACGACAGCGATCACCTCTGCACTAGGACGAAGATGTCGCGCGCGACAGAGGCAATCAAGGGGCTCCGGAGTTTTGGGCAAGCATTCCGTAGAAATGCCGCTGGTGCGTGACAAGAACAACGCTATATCTGAGCCTATCGGAAGCCAGCCTGGACTGGTGTGGCGGATCGACCATGGGGATGAAACGATGAGCTTCAATCTGAAAATCAATGGTGAGACACGGCGTGTCGACGCGGATGGCGACACACCGCTTTTATGGGCGTTGCGGGATGAACTTGGCCTGACCGGGACGAAATTCGGCTGTGGCGTGGCGAGTTGTGGGGCCTGCACTGTCTATCTTGATGGGTTGCCGACACGATCCTGCGTGACGCCGATCGACAGCATCGATGGGGAGGAAATCACCACCATCGACGGTTTGTCTGGCAAGGCGTCGGCGGCGATCCGCCAAGCCTGGACCGAGATGCAGGTGCCGCAATGCGGTTACTGCCAATCCGGCCAAATCATGGCGGCCTCTGCGCTTTTGGCCGAAACACCGAAACCGACGGACGAAGACATTGACGGGGCGATGGAAGGGAATGTCTGTCGCTGCGCCACCTATCACCGTATCCGGGCCGCGATTCACCGCGCCGCCGAAATTCAGGAGGGCTAATGCGATGTTCCAAGGATTAACGAAACGACTGCCCCCTGAAGTGAAGCCGACACGCCGGCAATTCCTGGTCGCCATGGGCGGCGCCGGGGCCGGTCTGGTGATCGGGTCACGGTTAGACGCTATCAAAGTGGCGGATGCGGCAACAGGGCCAGCGATGATCAATCCCTTTGTTATCATTGCACCGGACAACAGTGTCACGGTTCTGTCCAAGCATCTCGACAAAGGGCAGGGGGCCGCAACAGGCCTTACCACCCTTGTTGCGGAAGAGCTGGATGCGGACTGGGACCAGATGAAGGTTGAGTTCGCGCCGTCGAACCCACAGCTATACAACAACCTCCACTGGGGTCCTTATCAAGGGACTGGCGGCTCAAGCGCCATTGCGAATTCCTTCATGCAGTATCGCGAAGCCGGGGCCACCGCCAAGGCAATGTTGGTTGCGGCCGCGGCTCAGGCCTGGGGCGTTCCGGCGGCGGAGATTTCTGTTGCCAAGGGTGTGTTGTCCCATGCCTCGGGCAAGCGCGCTTCGTTCGGCGATTTGGCGGATGCGGCGTCAAAGATAGCAGTACCAGAAAAACCGTCACTGAAAGATCCGAAAGACTTCACCCTGATCGGCAAGCATGTGCCGCGGCTTGATATCCCCGACAAGACGGTGGGAGCACCGATCTATGCGTTGGATACGAAGCGGGAGAACATGTTGGTTGCGACCATCGCCCGCCCGCCTCGCTTTGGGGCTACGGTCAAAAGCTTCGATGACAAGGAAGCCCGCGCCGTAAACGGGGTCGTTGATGTGATCCAGATCCCGGCAGGGATCGCGGTCCTCGCCACGTCGACCTGGCCGGCGATCAAGGGGCGTGACGCGCTATCTGTAGACTGGAATTTTTCGACATCGGAGAACCGGGGCTCGGATGAGTTATGGACGGAGTATCGTGCGCTCGCCGAAACACCGGGTCAGGTATTCCGCGATGAAGGGGATGCGGACGGCAGTATTAGCCGTTCCTCCGACTATATCGAACGAGTATTCGAATTTCCCTTCCTCGCCCATGCACCCATGGAACCCCATGACGTCACCATTGAATTCGATGGGAAGACGGCGGAGATCTGGACGGGCTCGCAGCTGCAATCAGTTGATCACTATGTCGCCTCCCAGATCCTCGGGATCGAGATGCCGAACATCCAGATCCACACGCTCTGGGCTGGCGGTTCCTTCGGTCGCCGCGCGATCTACGATTCTCACATTGTGGGGGAGGCAGCCCAGATCGCAAAAATCTCGGGCCGCAAGGAACCGATCAAGGTGCAATGGACACGCGAAGATGACGTTCGCGGTGGCTATTACCGTCCGATGTATCTTCATAAAGTCCGCGTTGGTTTCAATGAAGGCGGAGAAATCGCGGGCTGGCATCATCGCATTGTCGGACAGTCCATCATTACGGGAACGCCATTTGAACAGGCTTTGGTGCATGATGGTATCGACCATACCTCGGTCGAAGGTGTTCTTGATTCCCCCTATGAAATCCCGAACTTCAGGGGCGAACTTCATACGGTGAAATCCGGTATTCCCGGATTGTGGTGGCGCTCGGTCGGGCATACGCATACAGCCTATGTCATGGAAACGATGATGGATGAACTGGCGGCGGCTGCCGGACGCGATCCTGTCGAATTTCGGTTGGCGTATATGAAGGATAAGCCGCGTCATGCGGGTGTTCTCAAACTGGCGGCAGAGAAGGCCGGTTGGGGTACGCCTGTTGCCGAAGGGCGGTTCCGGGGTGTCGCACTCCATAAGTCCTTCAACAGCTATGTTGCCCAAGTGGCTGAGATCTCGCTCGACCCCGATAGCGACCATGGTTTCAAGGCAGAACGGATTATCTGTGCCGTCGATTGCGGTATCCCGGTCAATCCGGACAATATCGCAGCCCAGATGGAAGGCGGTATCGGCTATGGCCTCGGTCATGCGATCCGGAACGAGATCACCCTGACCGAGGGCGAGGTCGATCAGTCGAACTTCCATGACTATGAGCCGATGCGGATTACCGATATGCCGGTTGTCGAAACCCATATCGTCCCCTCCGCTGAAGCGCCGACAGGGGTTGGGGAGCCTGGCACGCCACCCGCTGCTCCCGCTGTAGCCAATGCCCTGGCAGCCGCGACCGGCAACCGCCGCACGATCCTTCCCTTTGCGAAGGAAGGCGCCGGGGACGCTTAGCCACTCCTGTTGTCATGAGACGTAGAGCCGTCGGGACCGCTGAGAAATCAGTTCCCGGCGGCTTGCTTTTGGCGTTTACATACTTGGGCGTCTACTTTCCTTGGCGTTTTGGGGGCTTTGTGCTTGCATTCACCCTTCCACACCCTTATAGGCACGCGCGAACTCACACACGGAGGGTTCGGGGAAATGGCCGTCATAGGGTCATGTCTCCATCCGGTGTCTGATGCTTAAAAAGATTGATAGCATCCGGCTCTTTTCCTCCGTGGCGGCTTAACCGGAGAAATAGGAGATTGCATCCCATGTCGATGCCGAGTTTTACCATGCGCCAGTTGCTCGAAGCGGGCGTTCATTTCGGACACACCACCCGTCGTTGGAATCCCAAGATGAAGCCTTTCATCTTTGGTGAACGCAATGGCGTGCATATTCTTGACCTTGAACAGACGGTTCCGATGCTGAACCGCGCCCTGGATGCGGTGCGCGAAGTTGCTGCTGGCGGTGGCCGCGTGCTCTTTGTCGGCACTAAGCGTCAGGCACAGGAAATCGTTCGCGATACCGCGCAGAAATCCGGTCAGTATTACGTTAACCACCGCTGGCTCGGTGGCATGTTGACGAACTGGAAAACCATCACCAATTCCATTAAGCGCCTGAAAGCGCTCGACGCACAGCTCGGCAACGAAGCTGAAGTTCAAGGCCTCACCAAGCGTGAACGCCTCGGCCTGGAACGCGAGCTGGAGAAGCTTGAGCGTGCACTGGGCGGCATCAAGGAAATGGGCAACCTGCCGGACATCATCGTCGTCATCGATACGACGAAAGAATCAATCGCGGTTCAGGAAGCCAACAATCTGGGTATCCCGGTTGCTGCGGTTCTCGATTCAAACTCTGACCCGAACGGCATCACCTTCCCGATCCCGGGCAATGATGATGCGATGCGGGCGATCTCGCTCTATTGCGATCTGCTGGCTGGCGCCATCCTGGATGGTCTGCAAAGCTCGCTGACCAAAGCGGGTGTTGATGTCGGTGCCGCCGTTGAGCCGGTGATGGAAGCGATCCCGGAAGCGGTCAATGATCAGGCGCCGGAAGCAGCACCTGCGGCTGAAGAAGCCCCGGCTGCTGAAGCAGCGCCTGCGGCTGAAGCTGCGCCTGTGGCTGAAGAAGCCCCGGCTGCTGAAGCGGCACCTGCGGCTGAAGAAGCTCCGGCGGAAGCGCCTGCAGCTGAAGAAGCACCGGCTGAGGAAGAAAAGAAAGACGCTTAAAAGAAGCGGTTGGGTACGATACTGGACGAATCGCGATGCCGCTCCTGAATGGGGCGGCATTCGCTGACTTTTGAGAAGGAATGTGGACGAGATGGCGATTACGGCAAGCGCGGTGAAGGAACTTCGGGAGAAGACCGGCGCCGGCATGATGGATTGCAAGAAAGCGCTCAACGAAACCGATGGCGACATGGATGCTGCGGTTGATTGGCTGCGTAAGAAAGGCCTTGCTGCGGCTGCTAAAAAGGCAGGCCGCGTTGCGGCTGACGGTCTTGTGGCGGCTGTTGCCGATGGGACGAAGGGCGCGCTGGTTGAGATCAACGCGGAAACCGATTTCGTCGCGCGGAACGATCAGTTCCAAGGCTTCGTGTCGGAAGTTGCAAAGATCGCTATTTCTGTTGATGGCGACGATGCAGCGATCCTCGCAGCGGATTATCCGGAAACAGGCCGGAATGTTGCTGACGAGCTAACCAACAAGATCGCAACCATCGGCGAGAACATGAGCTTCCGCCGCGCAGAGGCCCTGTCGGTGTCTGAAGGTGTCGTTGCTGCTTACGTTCACAGTGCAGTGGTACCGGGCCTTGGTAAGATCGGCGTTCTGGTTGGTCTCGAGTCCACCGGTGATGCGGCAGCGCTCCAGGCGCTCGGCAAGCAACTCGCGATGCATGTCGCGGCTGCTCAACCGCTCTTCACGACCAAAGATGATGTCGACCAGACCGCTTTGGATCGGGAACGCGATGTGTTGTCCGAACAGGCACGCGCTTCCGGCAAGCCGGAAGAGATCATTGCCAAGATGGTCGAAGGCCGTCTGCGCAAATACTACGAAGAAGTTGTTCTGAACGAGCAGATTTTCGTGATCGATGGTGAGACCAAGATCTCCAAGGTCATCGAAAACGCCGCGAAAGATGCCGGCGCACCGATCAAACTCACCGGTTTCGCCCGCTATGTGCTTGGCGAAGGCATCGAGAAGAAAGAAGACGACTTCGCTGCAGAAGTTGCAGCGGCAGTTCAGGGCTGATCGCCCACGAATCGGATAGGTAAGGCGGGACCGCAGCAATAAGGCGATAAACGATGAGCGACATGCCCTTGAAGTACAAACGCGTGCTTCTGAAGATCTCCGGTGAAGCCCTGATGGGAAGCGGGGACTTCGGGCTTGATCCTCAAATCGTTGATCGTCTGGCTGCGGAGATCGCCTCCGTCCGGGAACTTGGCGCGGAAGTTTGCCTCGTCATCGGCGGCGGTAACATCTTCCGCGGCGTTTCCGTTGCCGCTCAAGGGATGGAGCGGACGACCGCAGACTATATGGGCATGCTGGCGACCGTGATGAACGCGCTGGCCATGCAGTCTGCGCTGGAGAAATCCGGGATCCCAACGCGGGTTCAATCCGCAATCCCCATGCAGACGGTGTGTGAGCCCTATATCCGGCGCCGCGCCGTTCGGCATATGGAAAAAGGCCGGATCGTTATTTTTGCGGCGGGAACCGGGAACCCCTTCTTCACGACAGATACGGCAGCGGCTCTGCGGGCGTCCGAAATGGATTGCGACGCAATGCTGAAGGGCACCAAGGTGGATGGTGTCTATACCGCCGATCCGGTCAAGGACCCAAGTGCAGAGCGCTATGAGCGGCTCAGCTATCAGGATGTCCTGACCCGCGATCTCAAAGTCATGGATGCGTCTGCGATTACGCTTAGCCGCGATAAAGGCATCCCGATCCTAGTCTTCTCGATTTTTGCCGAAGGGGCCTTTGCTGATGTGCTGCGCGGCGAAGGCCGCTATACCGTCGTAGATGGTGGCGAAAGCTAAGCGTTGACGCTATAAGTCCGGCTGTATCAGAATCCCGGCATGTGCAGGCAGCCGGTCGTACCAGAGCTGCAATTGAGGTGGCTCACAGGAGAGAGAAATGTCCATAAGTATGAAGGATATTAAACGTCGGATGGACGGCGCGGTTGAAGTGCTTCAATCCGAGTTTGCGGGGCTCAGAACCGGGCGGGCATCGCCGAACCTGCTGGATCCGATCACGGCAGACGTCTATGGCGCCAGCATGCCGATTAATCAGGTGGCGAGCGTGAGCGTTCCGGAGCCGCGAATGATTTCAGTGACGGTCTGGGATCAGGCAAATGTGAAATCGGTCGAAAAGGCGATCCGGGAAAGCGATCTCGGTCTCAATCCGATGATCGAAGGCAATATGCTGCGCATCCCGATCCCGGAACTGAATGAAGAGCGTCGCCGTGATTTGGGCAAGATTGCGGGCAAATATGCCGAACAGGCCAAAATTGCTGTCCGAAATGTGCGCCGTGATGGCATGGACGGCCTTAAAAGGGCCGAAAAGGATGGCGACATTTCCCAAGACGAGATGCATCGTCAGCAAGATGACATTCAGAAAATGACGGACGAAACTGTCAAAGTCATTGATGAGGCGCTGGCGACCAAGGAAGAGGAAATCATGCAGGTCTAAGGCCTTTGGCTGACTGCAACAAAACTCATGGCGATACCGACCCCCCCATCCGAAAGTAAGGACACTGCGGTCCCGCGCCATGTCGCGGTGATCATGGATGGGAATGGGCGATGGGCGAAAGCGCGCGGTTTGCCGCGTGTTGCCGGGCATCGCAAAGGGGTCGAGGCAGTCCGTACGGCCGTTGAAACGGCGGCTGAGCTCGGAATTCAATATCTCACACTCTTCAGTTTCTCGTCGGAGAATTGGCGTCGCTCAGTTCAGGAAGTCGGCGACCTGATGGGATTGCTCCGCCGCTACCTCAAATCCGAAATTGCCGACCTTCATGCGAAGAATGTCCGTTTTCGCGTGATTGGGGAACGCGATCGGCTTGATCCCGACATTGGGCGGCTGATCGAAGATGCGGAAGCGACCACAGAACGGAATACCGGACTGACGCTTGTTCTTGCGCTCAGCTATGGCGGACGGTCGGAAATTGCCAGGGCGGCCCATAAGATGGCGCGCGCCGTAGAGCTGGGATTGCTGCGTGCGGATGCAGTCGATGAGGATCATTTTTCCGCCTATCTGGATACGGCCGGTATCCCCGATCCGGATTTGTTGATCCGAACAAGTGGGGAAATGCGCATCAGTAATTTCCTGCTTTGGCAATGTGCCTATACGGAGTTTGTCTTTGTCGACAAGCTCTGGCCAGAATTCGGGCGCGACGATCTCGAAAACGCAGTCTCCGATTTTTCCCGCCGTGATCGGCGTTTTGGGGCCACAGCGGATAGTGTCTAAAGGATCGGAACTCCAATTGCGGATCATCTCCGCTGCAGTCTTGTTGCCGGTCGGGATTGGCATTGTCTGGTGGGGAGGGCACGTCTTTGCGATCGCGATGAGTGCGGTTGCCGCCGGTCTTAGCCATGAATGGCTGAAGCTATCGATGCCGGAGCGTGATCAGCGGCTTGCGCTGATTGCCAGCCTTCTTGCCGGCTTGTCTGTCGGTGGTTTGGCATTGCAAGGCGTCTTGCCGGAAAGTTATCGACATATCCCGACTATGTTACCGGTTATTGCGATATTGGTCGCTTGGTTGTCCGCGCGCGGGAATAGGGGCGGGTACCCCATCGCCGTTATTGGCCTGTGCTATATCATGCTGTCGGTGCTTGGCCTTACTTTGATCCGCGCGAGCGAGGGTGGGCTCTTGGCAGTGTTGTCGGTCTTCGCCGTCGTCATTGCGACTGATATAGGCGCGTTCTTCGTTGGTCGGGCAATCGGGGGGCCAAAACTGGCGCCGCGGATCAGTCCCGGCAAAACCTGGAGTGGCGCCATTGGTGGCGTTGTCGCTGCAGAAGTTGTGCTTATCTGCGTGCGCTATGGTTTTGCAGATGCGATGCCCGATGCACTTACCCTTGGCGTTGGCGCCCTGTTGTCGGCTGCGTCCCAGATAGGCGACTTGGCGGAGAGTGCGCTGAAACGCAGAGCGGGCGCGAAGGATTCAGGATCGCTTATTCCAGGGCATGGCGGGTTGCTGGATCGGTTCGATGGCTTCTTGGCGGCGGCCTTGGTCCTGTTTCTTCTGAAGTTAAGCGGGATGCCGGCATTGGGGCAGGCGGCGGGATGAGCGATACCCCGCGCGGTGTGACAATCCTTGGTGCGACCGGGTCAATCGGTGCGAGCACCCTTGACCTGATTGGCCGCCATACGGACCGGTTCAAGCTGCGGGCGGTGACGGCGCATCGGAATGCGGAACAACTGGCCGAGATTGCCCGTCGCTTTCAAGTCGAACTCGCGGTGATATCGGATGAAAACCAATTGCCGATCCTGCGGGAAGCGTTAGCCGGCAGCGGTATTTCTATCGCGGCGGGGTGTGACGGTCTCAATGAAGCGGCAGCTCTGGATAGTGACATTGTCGTCGCCGGCATTGTGGGGGTCGCAGGACTTTCCTCTGTATTGACGGCTGTGCGTCGCGGGGCGGCGGTCGCTTTTGCCAACAAGGAATGCCTGGTCTCTGCCGGGGATTTGATGATGCGGGAGGTCGCCGCGCATGGCGCGACACTCTTGCCGACGGATTCAGAGCATAACGCGATCTTCCAGGTCTTCGAGGAGCGGAACCGCAGCGCAATTGCCAGGTTGATCCTGACGGCGTCTGGCGGACCGTTTCGCGATTGGTCGATGGAGAAGATGGCTCAAGCGACACCTGCACAAGCCGTCGCCCATCCGAACTGGGACATGGGCGCGAAGATCTCGGTCGATTCTGCAACCATGATGAATAAAGGTCTGGAGGTTATAGAGGCACGATACCTCTTTGATATGCCCCAGGATCGGATTGATGTGTTGATCCACCCGCAATCGGTGGTTCATTCGATGGTTGAGTACCGGGATGGTTCGACATTGGCGCAATTCGGTCCGCCGGATATGCGGGTACCGATTGCAAGCGCGTTAGCCTGGCCGGAACGGATTGAAGGTCCTGCAGAAAAGCTGGATCTTGTGGCCATTGGAGAACTCAGCTTTTCTGAACCTGATGTAACGCGGTTTCCATCGCTTCGACTGGCGAGAGAGGCCTTGAATGCTGGTGCCTGGGCGCCACCTATACTAAATGCTGCGAATGAAGTTGCGGTGGCGGCCTTTCTTGATGGCAAGATCGGTTTCCTGGATATTGCGGCGATGGTGGAGGGCGTATTGTCAAAGACGGATGCCCCGGTGCCGCAATCGCTGGACGATGTTTTCGCACTTGATGCTCTGGGGCGGCGGCAGGCAGAGGCGTTTCTGTCACCATCCACGCGGGCTATTGGTTAGCCCGGTTGGCGTAGCTTATAACCCGGTCTGACTTTAGAACCGGGTCTTTAGAGAAAGGAACCCCGATGGACGGGTTTTTCGGGTCAATCGGATACTTTAACGCTGTCATTATTTTTTGCGCGTTGGTGTTTATTCACGAGCTTGGCCATTACATGGTCGCGCGGTGGTGCGGTGTGCGAATTGAAGTCTTTTCCATCGGTTTCTGGAAGGAAATCTACGGTTGGACCGATAAGCATGGGACACGGTGGAAAATTGGACTGATTCCACTTGGTGGCTACGTGAAGATGTTCGGCGAACACTCGATTGAAACCGCACCGGATGGGACCCCGGATCGTGTGATGTCGTCTGAAGAACGCGCGGTTTCCTTTTCTCATAAGACGCTGGGTCAACGCGCCGCGATTGTCGCAGCCGGACCGGCAGCGAATTTCCTCTTTGCAGCCGTCGTTCTAGCCCTATTGTTCGGTGGAATTGGGCGTCCGCAGGATCGACCTTTTGCAGAGTATGGGATCGGGGAGGTGCGCGAAGGGTCTGCAGCGCATGCGGCCGGGCTTAAGGCCAGTGACCGTATCCTTTCCGTCGACGGTACCGCCCTCTCGAATTTTGAAGACCTTCGTCAGGCCGTCCTCGGTAGTGATGGGCGGGAACTTTTGTTGGCCATTGACCGGGCCGGCGCCCGTTTGGACATCGCAGTCGCGCCGGATCGAGCAGAAAACGCCGCCGGAGAACCCATCTATCTTTTGGGCGTTACGCGACCACTGCCTGAGTATGTGCGTGAAGCGCCGCACACCGCCTTGATTTCTGGTGTCGTCGAGACCGGGCGCATGACGTGGATGACCCTGTCCGCTGTCGGTGAAATCATCTCTGGCTCCAGAAGCGTTGACGAAATGGGCGGGCCGGTGAAAATCGTCCAAATGTCCAAGGAGGTTGGACAAATAGGGTGGGTGTCGGTCATCACCTTTATGGCAATTCTCTCAATCAATCTCGGTCTTCTTAATCTCTTTCCTATCCCGATGCTGGATGGGGGGCATTTGCTGTTCTACGGGATCGAGGCTGTGCGCGGCAGACCGCTTGGTGAGAGGGCGCAGGAATACCTGATGCGCTTCGGACTGGCCTTGCTATTGATGCTTATGGTCTTTATTACGGTAAATGACGTGCTGGGCGTTGTGACGTGATGATGAAAGACGCTCCAGGCCTTGATGTTTGCTAGGCTTTTTACCTAAGTTTACATGAAGGGCTTGGTTTTTCCGAAGTAAATCGTTTAGAATCGATTTCGGTGGTCTGGAAACAAACAGTTTTGTCCAGTAGTGGTATTTGGGGCGTTGTTCCGACCGATTCGGAACTTTTTGCCTGCGGCTTCGACTTCCGGGCAGCTTTATGTAGGCTGCATTCGGCGGTCGATTTTTTGACTCAAACGCTGGTGTTCCGGTTTGTGTTAAGGGCTGCAGGGGGAAGCGAATCGGGAGAATCTTGTCGCAGCACTGGAAAAGGTGCGGGGTGTGTTGAACGTGACATTTGGCGGCTTGGCGATGAAATGGACTAGTGTGGCGCAAAAGCTTTGCGGTGGCGTTATCGTCGCCGGGGTTGGTGCTGCCTTGCTGTGGCCCCTTGATGCTGCTGAGGCACAAAGCGTGCCGACAATCATTGCTCCAACACCAAGTCAGGGTGGCAGTAGCGGCAGCGCGGCTCCTGCTGTGCCTGGCCAACCGGTCCTCGGTGATATTGAGATTCAGGGAATCCAGCGGATTGAGCCGGCTACCGTTAAATCCTACATGGGGTTGAATGCCGGTGACCGTTTGAGCGCGCGCCGCGTGAATGAGGCGCTTAAGACGCTATTTGGAACCGGCCTGTTTGCAGATGTCACCATGGAAATGCGCGGAGATACATTGGTCGTCCGCGTGGTTGAGAACCCGATCATCAACCGCATTGCCTTTGAAGGGAATAAGCGGATCGACGATGAGGAGCTTGATGCTGAAGTGCAGCTTCGCCCTCGTGTCGTTTATACCCGTACGCGTGTTCAGTCTGATGTTCAGCGTTTGCTTGAAGTGTATCGCCGGTCTGGTCGGTTTGCAGCTCAGGTGGAACCCAAGGTTATCCAGCTGGAACAAAACCGCGTTGACCTTGTTTTCGAGATTGATGAAGGCCCGAAAACCGGCGTTGAGAAAATCAGTTTTGTTGGAAACCGATTCTTCTCGGATAGTGCTTTACGGGGCGAACTCGCGACAAAGGAATCTCGTTGGTACCGCTTCTTAAGCGGTGGCGATACCTATGATCCAGATCGCTTGACGTTCGACCGGGAGCTGTTGCGCCGTTTCTACCTTTCAAGTGGATTTGCTGACTTTAATGTCGTGTCAGCAGTTGCAGAGCTTACTGACGATCGCGAAAATTTCTTCATCACCTTCACAGTCGAAGAAGGGGAGCGCTACACATTCTCCGGATTTGATATTGTGTCGAAAATCCCTGACATCGACCCTGAGCCGATGCGAGAGATTGTCGAAATTGAAGCCGGAGGGTGGTACGACGCGGATATTGTTGAAGATACGATTGTGTCTTTGACAAACGCTGTTGGTGATCAAGGCTATGCGTTCGTTGATATTAGGCCGATTGTTGATCGAGATCGTGACGCGCGCACAATTCACGTGACTTTCGAAATCCAAGAAGGGCCGCGTGTTTATGTTGAGCGAATTGATATTCGCGGGAACACGCGAACTCTGGACAAGGTCGTTCGGCGGGAATTCAAACTTGTCGAAGGGGATGCGTTTAATTCGTCCCTTATGCGGCGCTCACGAAGCCGAATTCGGGATTTGCAGTTCTTTTCTGACGTTCAAGTGTCTAATGTTCCTGGATCGGGGCCTGATAAGACAATCGTTCAGGTTGATGTAGAAGAACAATCAACCGGCGAGATGACTATCGGCGCCGGCTTCTCCACCGACGATGGCGCTTTGGCAGAGCTGGCAATTCGGGAGCGTAATTTGCTCGGGCGCGGACAAGATTTGAGCCTTTCAACACGGTTGGCGCAAAATGGTCAGAATGTCGATTTGTCGTTTACTGAGCCGTATTTCTTGGAACGCGAACTTTCGGCGGGCTTTGACGTATTCCATGCAATTGACGATCAGCAAGATGAGTCTTCTTTTGACAGTAAGAGGACGGGTCTGGCACTTCGCACCGGCTATGAGTTGACCGACGAATGGCGGCAAAGTCTGTTTTACCGGATTGCTCGAGAAGAAATTACAAATGTTTCTAGCTCTGCGAGCCTTTTTATTCGTTCTCAAGAAGGCGAGGAAGTAATCTCGGCAGTTGGTCATACTCTTACATTTGATCGCCGAAATAGTCGAATTGATCCGACTGATGGCTACTTTGTAACAATGCAGAACGAGGTTGCAGGGATTGGCGGGACCGTAAATTACCTCAAGACATCATTCAGTGGCGGCAACTACTACGCATTTAATGAGGATGTCTTGTTGATCACTGAAGGTGAGGTCGGTCAACTGGTCGGGTTGGGTCAAGATACCCGTATTCTCGATCGCTATTTTCTTGGTGGCCGAAGTATGCGCGGTTTCGCATCGGGTGGATTAGGACCTCGCGATACGTCGACCGAAGATGCCCTCGGAGGCGAGCATTTGGCCGTTGCATCGGTTGAAGTCCAGTTTCCGCTAGGACTGCCGGAGGAATTCGGCTTAAAGGGCGCTGTGTTTAGCGATATTGGTTACCTATCCAGTATTCCCGAAAGTTCTGCATCAATCCGCGACACCGGTTCAATACGCTCTTCGCTTGGGGTCGGGGTGCTTTGGGCATCGCCATTTGGACCGATACGCATGGATTTCGCGACTGCCGTTACCAAAGAAGACTTCGATAAGACTGAAACCTTCCAGTTTAATTTCGGTACACGTTTCTAAGCAGCAATCTGTAGATGGGAGCATGAAAATGATATGCGGAAATAGGCTCTCCGTCTTTACTGTCGGGCCAAAGAGTCTTGTCGAGATAACTTGCGCCTTCGCCATTTTAATCAGTGCCTTAGCTCTATCGAATGACGCAAGCGCCCAAACAATTCCTGCTCCACTTATCGCGGTCATTGACGTGGAAGGCGTAGAGCGGAACTCAACGGCATGGAAGGGTGTTATTGCAGAACTCAAGACAAGACGTTCTGCATATGAAGAGCAAATCCGGCAATTGCAGAAACCGCTGGAAGAAAAGTTCAAGGCCCTGGAAAGCGAGCGGGCGATTATTTCTGCTGAAGCATTTCAGCAGAAGCAAAAGGCTCTGCAAAATGAAACACGCCAATTGCAACAAACGGCTCAACAGCGCTTGCAGGACTTGGACAGGGCACGGGTGACTGCCCGGGTCGCAATCCGAAATGCCATTAGGTCAGTGCTCATAGAAGTGATGAAAGAGAAGAGTTTAAATCTGATCCTCAATAGCCCCAAAGTACCGTCGTCTCCAGACGGCCTTGCCGTGACGGATGTCGTATTAGCCCACAGTGCGCTTGATATCTCGAAGTTTGTTGCAAAACGGTTGGACACTACGCTCAGCCGCGTTGATCTTCCCGCAACCGCGCAGTAGGGCGGAAATTGCCAAACAAACTTTTTTTCCAATGTGGACAGCCGGTCACGTTAGGTGAACTTGCGAACCATATCAGTGCTGTTCTGCCGGATGGAGCGGACGCATCAAAACTAATTGCTGATGTATCTCCATTGGACCGAGCAACCGACCAAGACCTGAGTTTCTTTGAGAACCGTCGGTATCTATCACAATTAGAGCAAACCAAGGCCGCGGCCGTCCTGCTTGATCCACGGTTTGCTGACCGTGTTCCGGAGGGGGTTACAGCCCTGCTTTCCGATCGGCCGTATCGCGCTTTCGCCTTATCGGCGCAGTTTTTTTACCAAAATGCGGAAAAATCCGGTGCAATCCATCCTACCGCCGTAATCGATGCGTCAGCCATTGTTGATGAGACTGCGGTTGTTGAGGCCGGGGTTGTCGTGAAGGATGGTGCCCGGATCGGTGCTGGATGTGTCATTGAAGATAACGCCATTATCGATCGGAATGTTCGGATTGGGGATGGAACTAAGGTCGGCGCAGGTGCCTATCTTGGTTTTTGTGAAGTAGGATCGAAATGCCTAATTCATCCGGGCGTGCGGATTGGTACTCGTGGATTTGGATTTGCGATGGATGAGGCCGGCCACATTGATGTTCCTCAATTGGGCGGCGTTCAAGTTGGTGTCGGTGTGGAGATCGGGGCGAATTCAACAATTGATCGGGGAATGAGCGAAGACACTGTAATCGGCGATGGAACCAAGATTGATAATCTTGTCCAGATCGGGCACAACGTCAAAGTCGGGAAGGGCTGCGTTATTGTTGCTTTGACCGGAATTGCTGGAAGTACTGTGCTTGAGGACTATGTCGTACTTGCGGCACAAGTTGGCATCGCGGGACATCTTAGAATTGGGCGCGGTGCACAGATTGCAGCAAAATGCGGAATAATTCGGGATGTGCCGCCGGGCGCGCGTATGGGGGGTGTACCTGCTGTTTCAATAAAGCAATGGCTTCGTCAGCATGCTGTGTTGGAAAAGCTCTCACGTCCTGGTGCTGGTAGAAAGAAGTGACGGGGATTTCAATGGACGACGCAGACTACAATAGTGAAATCGATATAAACCGGGTTATGGAGCGAATTCCACATCGCTACCCGTTTATCATGATCGACAAGGTTGTAGACCTTGTTCCTTATGAAAGTGCTGTTGGGCTAAAATGCGTCTCAATGGGTGAGCCGCATTTCCAAGGGCATTTCCCCGATAAACCTATTATGCCTGGTGTTCTAATCGTTGAAAGCATGGCGCAGACTGCCGCTGTGATGGTTGTTTCAAGCCTTGGCCCGGAATCTGAAGGCAAGCTCGTCTACTTCATGAGTGTAGAAGATGCGAAATTTCGCCGGCCAGTCGTTCCTGGGGATGTCATGTACATCCACGTTTCGAAGAAGCAGCAACGCGGGCCCGTGTGGAAGTTCCACGGTGAGGCCAAAGTGGATGGTAAACTCTGCGCCGAAGCTACCTTCGCCGCGATGATCCGAGACGGATAATCATGAACAATATTCACGCCACAGCAGTTGTTGAAGATGGCGCGGTAATTGGGGCTGATGTTTCAATTGGCCCATATTGTGTAGTTGGGGGGGCGGTCGTTCTTAAAGATCGGGTTCGATTGCACAGTCATGTCGTTGTCGGCGGCGATACTGTCATTGGAGATGACACGGAAATTTTTCCTTTCGCCAGCATCGGATTGGTCCCGCAGGATTTGAAGTTTCGGGGAGAGACTTCCAAATTGGAGGTCGGCAGAGGCAACAGAATTCGTGAATATGTAACAATGAATCCCGGGACCGAGGGTGGCGGACTTCTTACAAAAGTCGGTGATAATGGGTTGTTCATGGTTGGGTCTCATGTCGCGCATGATTGCATCGTTGGCGACAATGTTATCATGGCAAATAATGCAACCTTGGCCGGACATGTAGAGTTGGGCGATCATGCAATCATCGGCGGGCTCTCCGCGATCCATCAGTTCGTTCGCATTGGCCGCCACGCAATGGTCGGCGGCATGTCTGGTGTCGAGAACGACGTTATTCCTTATGGATCTGTCATGGGAGACCGTGCAGATTTATGCGGTCTGAACATTGTTGGCCTGAAGCGTCGTGGTTTTGACAAGACCACGGTTCATTCACTTCGCAATGCCTACCGTATTCTGTTCGCAGATGAGGGAACGTTGAGCGAGCGCGTGGATGACGTGGCGGAAGACTTTGCGAATATCGAAGTTGTGATGGAGATTCTGAATTTCATTCGCGCTTCGTCGTCTAGAGGTCTAACCCAGCCACGCGGTTCGGCCGCGCATGGGGACTAAGCCAAAAATTGGTATTGTCGCGGGTGCCGGTCATTTGCCACGGCGGCTGGTCGATCAGTGCCTTGTCGACGGTCGCTCCTTTTTCGTGTTCGCGATAGAGGGGCACGCTAGCCAGACCGACTTTCAGGATGTGCCTCATGCATGGATTAAGCTTGGTCGGACCGGAGACTCGATAGCCCTGGCCCAGCGGGAGGGGGTCGAGGAAATCGTCATGGCGGGCGCTGTGCGTCGTCCTTCATTCACATCGTTACTGCCTGATGCGACCACCTTAAAAATTTTAGGCAAGGTCGGGGGTGTCGCATTTTCTGGCGATGATGGCTTGCTTCGTGCGGTTATTCGGTTCCTGGAGGATGCAGCCGGTCTGAAGGTCGTCGGTGTGGATCAGATTTTGGACGACCTTGTGCCTGAACTCGGTGTGTTAACCTCTTGCATCCCCGATCAGCATTCTTGGCGCGATATTGAACGCGGACGAGGAATACTTGATTTATTTTCTGCTGCGGATGTGGGGCAATCCGTCGTAATTCAAGAGTCTCTCGTACTTGGTATTGAGGCCATTGAAGGGACGGATGGTTTGCTCTCTCGTTGTGGAGACCTACGCCGACGTGGGCCTGGCGGAGTCCTGGTCAAGATGCGGAAGAGGGGACAGGAGCGTCGGGTCGATTTACCGACGATTGGCGTTACAACGGTAAAGAATGCTGCGGAAGCCGGGTTGCGCGGCATTGCAATTGAGGCCGGTGGTTCCTTGATCGTTGATCGGGAAGATACTGTCGCCGCTGCTGAGGATGCCGGTTTATTCATTGTTGCCGTTGGAGCAGATGTGGACGGCCCATTGTCGTCGGACACGGTTGCAGCTGGTATTACGCGTCATGGGGCAAAGCAACAAAGTCTCAAAGTCTATATAATCGCAGGGGAAGAGTCGGGCGATGCGCTTGGCGGTCGTCTAATGCAGGCGCTTCACAATGGCGTTTCAGGAGGTATTGAATTCCGTGGGGTTGGCGGGGCGTCAATGGCCGCCCAGGGGCTCAATAGTCTTTTTGATATGTCAGAGATTTCCCTTATGGGGCTTGTCGAGATTTTGCCGCATATTCCGAATCTCCGCCGCCGTATTCGTCAAACTGCTGAGGATATAGCGTCGGTAAAGCCTGATGTCTTGATTACGATTGATGCGCCGGGATTCTGTAAACGTGTCGTCGACGTTCTGCCTCCGGCGGTTGAATGCCCGAAAATTCACTATGTTGCGCCAACCGTTTGGGCTTGGCGTCCTGGGCGCGTTCATGGTTTTAAGCGGCGTTTCGATATGTTGCTGACATTGCTTCCCTTCGAACCCCGTTATTTCCATGAAGTTGGGATGGAGGCCGCGTTTGTCGGACATTCCGTCCTCGAGTCAGGCGCGGACGCTGGGGATGGTAAGCGATTTCGGGAAAAGCATGATATCCCGCCGGATGATCCTGTGATCTGTATCTTGCCGGGTAGCAGGCCGGGTGAGGTTTCGAAACTTCTGGATTGCTTCATAGAGACGGCCTTGCGGGTCCGACAGTCGCATCCAACCGCGCGGTTTGTTGTGCCGACAGTGCCGGCCCTAGCCGAGACGGTTCGCGATGGTTTCAGGCGTCACGGTCTTGAAGCCTATTTTGTTTCAGATGAGGCTGAAAAATTTGATGCAATGGCGGCGTCCAATGCGGCGATTGCAGCCTCAGGAACAGTGGCCCTGGAGCTTGCATTGGAGCGCGTGCCGACAGTCATTGCCTATCGCGTAAGCTGGCTCACTTACGAAATTGTTCGCCGTTTGATTAAGGTTAAGTTCGTTCACTTGCTCAATTACCTGGCAGGTGAAGCAATTGTTCCTGAACGTTTGCAGGCTGACTGTACGCCTGATCGGTTAACCACAGATATAGAGTTGCTGCTCGGACCGGCTGGAGAGGAGCAGACAGCGGCGCTGGAGGTTCCTTTGAAACAGCTTTCCCCCGGCGCCGGGACCGCACCCAGCACGGCTGCGGCTGAGGCCGTCTTGTCCAAACTCGGTCTTACTTCGAAAGCGTGTTGATCTGATCCCGAGCCTGGTTCAGCTGATCCGTGGTCCGGACCAGACGATCCCCCATATCGCGGGTCATCTCGAACGCGAAGTTCGCATCCTGCCGTGCCATTTCGCTGAAGACTTCCCGGCTGAGGCGTAGTGTTGTGACTTCGGTTTCTGCCCGGACGGTCGCTGTCCGTTTGGTGTCGCAGAGAAGCGCGATCTCACCAACCAGTTGGTTCTCGCCAACGACAAACAGTTTTGACTCGTCTTTGCCTGTGCCCACAACGATGGCTGCGCTGCCCTTCATGATGACATGTGCGGCATCGCCATCATCCCCTTGGGTCATGATGTCATCACCGGGCATGTAGTTGAGGCGCTCCGCCGTAAAGGCCAGGAATTTGAGGCGGGATGGATCGATATTCGCGAAAAGTGGTAGTTCCTGGAGCTTCCGGGCTTCCCCACCCAGCGCATCATCTTCAGATGTGCTCGTGGGTCTCGGTGCCGCAGCCTCGCTGCTGCCAGAAGCGGCGATCCGGCCTCCTTTCACTTCCAAGACAGAATCGAAGGTTAGGCCGGCCTGTGGCTCGCTGCCTGTCCAGATTTGCGCTGTATTCGGAAGAGTCTCCCGAATGCGCGCTGCGATCCGTTCCTGGGCCGCGGGTTCGACGGCATTCATCGGTTCGGCGCAGATCAAAATGTCCGGGCTTTTCAGAATCTGCCGGACCAAGCCAAGCTTCTGTCGTTGTCCCAATGCCAACCGCCCGCCGCCCAGGCCAACTTGGAAGGTGAGGGCGGTGCGGACAATCGCTTCCCGCATGCCGAGTTCCACAACCACCTGTTCAACGATCGCGTTGATCTTCTCTGCGGCATCGGCCCGACCATGCACGATGCGGCCAAACAGGATGTTGTCCAGAATGCTGAGGCCAGGGTTAACTGAGGTGTCGACATAAGGATAAATCTGACCACCGTCTTCAAACAGCGTGGGGTTCTTTTCCCGCAAGGCATGACGAAGCTGCAGCAGCGTTGCTTGCAGATCATCATCGATCAGGCCAAGGCGGTGGCGCTGAACGGTCAGTTTGAACGGCAGAGACATCAGCATCTGATGGTCTTCGGACGTCAACTCACCACCATCTTCTTGTGTGGTCCGGCGGACCAGCAGTTTCAGGTCCGGCAGCACTTCTTCATCGACGAAGCTATACTGTTCGAAGAAGGGGTGTCCGGCAGGGATATCCTTGAACAGATCGACGATCAGTTCAGCACATTTGAGGCCGATTTCCTGGAAGGTGGTCGTCAGACCGTGCTCTTCCAGAAGCTCCAGGATGATGGGGTTGGATGACAGGTTCGATTGTTCAAACGCATCATCCATCGCTTTACCGAACAGGATGTTCCCGGCAACGGATGTATAGGTGTTGTACTTATCCGCATCGTAATTCTGGACGAGTTCCGTCAGGCGGCGCTCGCTCAGGATATCGCGGACCCGGTTGCGCGCTTGAAGGACTTGATCCGCCAGTTCGGGCTCCGCACCTGGATCCAAGGACTGTCGAAGTCCGATACCATACATATCCGGTTCCAGCTCAACATCAGTCAGCAGGCTGATCGAACGCCCCAGCAGTTCGTTACGTCCCGATACGCCGGCGATTTGGTAGTCCGTCCAATCGAGGTCGAAGCTGTTTGGCAGGTTGCCGGACGCGATAGCCTCCTCAATTTCCGTCTTTCTGGAATCAGAGACATCATCCCGCTCAATTTCCGGAATCTGGCTCTGCAGGCCAAACAACATATTGTCGGCGATGGATCCGTTGAAGAAAGCAGGATCACTGGTCGCAAGGCCAACACGGGCGGCGATGACGTTCTCATGCAGGGTCGCGATGTCCGTACCGCCAATTTGGATCTTTCCGCCTGTCGGGCTGAGAATGCGGGACATAAGCCGCGAGAATACGTCTCGTGAGGCACCGCTTGTACTTGTCAGGGCGATGGTTTGCCCGGGCTCGACCGTGAATGTCGCGCTGTCGATCACCCGCACACCATCTTCGTCGGCCCAGGTCAGGCCGGCTGCTTCGATCTTTCCGTTTAGACGCGGCATCTCGTCCGGCATCCCGCGCTGCAGGTCCTCGTCCAGCATGCCCTGCGGCTGGAACTGGCTGGTCAGTTGCTCGTATTTGATCGTCGCGTCGGCCATGCGCTGGTAATAGTTCAACAGCTCCTTCCAAGGTGCTGCCAGTTCTTTATAGGCGGCAAGTGCTGCGACAAGAGCCCCGACCGTCAATTCGCCTTCAATAACCAGGTAACCGCCAATCGTGAAGAACAGGAACGGTGTCATCTGGTTGATGAAGTTGTTGATGAACTTCATGAAGAATTTGCGCTGATAGATCTCAAAACGAATTTTGAAGATCGTCCCAAGTCGCTTGGAGAAATCAGCTAGGATTCTGTTGGAATGACTGCTTCCGCGGACGTCTTGTACGCCGCCGACAACCTCTCCGATCCGGTTGGAAAGCGCGCGAACATTCTTCGTACGATCCTTACCCAGCAGGTTGATTTTCTTCTGCAGCTTCGGAATGACATAGCCCTGCACCGGGACAAGCGCGATGGCCGCTAGACCGATGAATGGGTTCTGAATGAACAGAAACGCGATGATCGTCAGGAAGAAACCACCTTGGAACGCTGGCAAGGCGAAGGCATCCCCAAAGAAACCGCCGAGGGGTTCCACTTCGGCGGTTACCATGGTTACGACTTCGCCGGAGGATGTCTTCTGGAATTGCGGTAGGGGGAACCGCATGGTGCGCTCCAACAGCATAAAGCGCAGGCGGCGCAGCAGTCTCTCTGCCATCACACCTTTAAACGTGTTGATGCGCATCTTGAACATGCCGTTGACGATCACCAACGCCAGGAAAATGCCGCAGAGGATAAACAGATAGGGGATCTGTCCCATCGAGAGGCCGAGCAAATCGGTGAAATCAATGCCGAACACGACGACGGGCACGTCGCCTTCTATAGCGCCGTCACCAATCGCCTTGTTCACGATTGTCTTTGGCACATCCAATCCAAAATACGTAAATGGAAATGAAGCCACGATGAGGATCAAGGTCGCAATCTGCTGCGCCTTACTGTGCTTCCAAATGAAGCGGTACATACTCTTATCCATGAAATCCCCCAAACACTGCTCTCGCACGGCCCCCCGGCTGGCGAGTACTCATTTCCCCAATTGAACTATACCCGATTTCACTTGCTTGTCAGGTCAGTAACACCATCCCAGTTTTTTGGTGTTGGTAGTCCCGTCATTCTTCTGTCGCACCGTTCAACCGCCTTACCCGAGGCGCCATCGCCTTCCGCAGCCAACTTTTGGAATGCGTCCTTCGCAGCAGAAAAATCTTGTGCGCGATAAAGCGCTAACGCTGCTTCATATCGATCACGTGTTCTTAAGACATCAGCCCCGACATCACCCTTCTTACCAAGCGGTTCGTAAAGAGTCACCGGCGTTGCGCGTCCGACGACACGCACCCTGTCGATTTCCCGCCATTCAAATCGGTCGCGGCAAAGCTCGACCGTGTCATCACCGGCCATTAGTAGCGTACCATATTGTTTGTTCACACTTTCCAGCCGGGCAGCCAGGTTCACTGCATCGCCCATGACGGTATAGGTATAGCGGCGGCGGGACCCGACATTGCCGACCGTCATTGCGCCGCTATTAATCCCGATTCGGGTTTTAACCTGCATCCCTTCTGGAACATTGAAGCGTTGGGCGGCGGCGGCGAGCCCAAGGTCGATGGCAATCGCCGCAGAGATCGCGCTCGCCGCGTGGTCCTCATCCCGGACGGGGGCCCCGAAGACCGCGCAAACCGCATCGCCCAGAAAACGTTCAATGATCCCGTGATGGGCCTCGATTTCCTTGCCGATTATGTTGAAATATTCATTCAGGAACTCCACCAGCTCGGCCGGTGACATCTTCTCCGATATCGTAGAAAAGGCCGCGATATCGGAGAAGAAACAGGTGAGTTTCCGGCTTTCCCCGCCCAGTTCCGGTACATCACCGGCATCCAGCATGGCATTGATGACCTTTGGATCCAGATAATGCGAGAAGGTCGCCTGCACCCGCCGACGCTCCTTATCCGTCGTCACGAAGCGGTAGGCTGTTCCCGCCGTGAAAGCGAGGCCGGTCGCCAGTAGTGGGTCGAGTAGTGGTAACTCTAACCCGGTGCCGAACATCCATGCTGATATGCCTGCGTAGAGCGCGCCCATCGCCAGGATCGCGGCCAATGATCGGATAGGGCGGAAGGCGAGGGACAGGAGGCCCGCAAGAACCGCCGCACCAAAGCTGAAGAGAATCTGCATAACGTCATTTGGTCTATCAACCGCATCGCCCCGGATCAGGTTATTAAATGCCGTGGCGTGTGTATAGACTCCAGCGGTCGCATTCCGGGCGAAATCTGAGGGGGCTGTGCCAATATCCGTACAGGAGGGCGGGGCACCGGCGAAATCCGGATGGGTGATGAAACGGTTAGAGGCGAGCTTCCGATCTTCAAGATTGAGTACCGTGCCAAGGATGACGGCTTTTCCGGCGAAGTGCTGGGTTAGGTATTCGGTATCTCCCTTCTCAATGCATCGATGGATATCCTGAAAGGAGTGGGTTGGAATGGCCCCCGGTCTGGGATCAAAGTTGAGTAGCAGGTTCATACCTGCCTCTGTCGAGACCGGCGTTCCGCCAAAAAGGGCTGTGGTGCCATTTTCCGCCACTTCTAGGGTCCGTCCAGTGTGGCGCATAGCCAACTCACCAGCAAAGCCGGGGCGCCATTCTGAGGTGCCATTACGCTGATATTCCAAAAGCAATGGTAGACCGCGCAGGATGCCGTCTTCTTCTACAAAGGCATTGAGGGAGCGAATATTCTGTTTTTCGCCGACGGCGCGCCGGAATGCATGGAACGGGCGAAGAGGCGCATTGCCGAGATCAACTTCACCCAAAACGACCTTGCCCTGTTTTCTGCCTTTTTTGAGCAGGCTAGCCAGTAACGTCTTATCGTAGCGCGTATCGGCAACATAGGTGTTGGCTGACGTTGGAAGCACCAAATCCCAACCAACGACGGTTGCTCCAGCCTGCAAGACTGCGTTCTGCACGGATGCGATATGCGGCGTCCACATCGCCTTGGGAATAGTGCTGAAGGGCGGTGTTGCATAGGTCGTCTCGTCGATGGCAATGACGACGACCTCCGAAACAGCATACGAAGTAGGCGGGGCAACTGTTGCCCGAAGCCAGTGCAGAATATCTGTGTCCGCGCGTTCTACCCGATCAAACAGGGGAAGGGACAGAATACCTGCGACGACAACGGCGATCAGGACACCGGCTATGATGCTTTGCTTGTTGAATGCGCCGATACCCGGAAAGGCGCCCGGTTTGCCGGCCGGCTTATTGGTATTCGTTTCGCCGTTGGCCATATCGGATTCCGATACTCGGGGCGCGCCTTACATCGGCACCAATCGAGAGATGGTGGAGAGCGGATCATCTTCAGCAAGTTTCGATACTTTGACGACCAAAGATCGCCCGCCCGCTTCGAACAGGTAGGTCTGGCCGGCAGTCAGGCGAATCCCGGCTTTGCGAGCATCGGCGACTTTGCCGGATGCGTTCAATGTGATCGGGACTGAACCCGTCCCCGCACAGGCGGCCTTGATCGTAATGGGGGCAGATTTGGTCTGAAACTTAATCACGGGGCTGACGCCGTAGATTACGCGATCAGGCTTGGGTGCATCACATTTTCCGGGGCTGTTCCGGAAGGCCATAGCACCGGCTTCCTGGTTCTGGCCCTCGTTCAGCACGACGGAGCCCCCATCGCAATCGATCCATTCGCGGGATATTTCGCCCCCTTCGACAGTGCTTTCATCCTCACCAATGATGACGGTGCCGCCGACAATGGTCTCCTGCACGCAAGACAGAAGATAGCCGAGTGTCAGGGTTTCCCCGGATGCCAGATCAATACGCTGTCCGGCTGTCAGATAGTCCATCAACTGTACATCGTCCCGGTCGCTGGTGATATCTTCGACCATTGCCGTCGGTTCATCGGCTACCGCCTGTTTCGCTGCGATCGACACCGCACACAGGCCGAACCCGACAGCACATGCCAGGAGTGTTCGAAAAAAGCTATGGCCCTTTGAATAGCCGTGCCCGCGCGAAAAACTGTGTCCGCGTGAAAAACCGTGTCCGGGCGAATAACGGCAACTCTTCTGCAAAGCATTCCGTTCCACGTCGACTCTCCCCCGATTTTTGCTCGTCAAATCCGTTGGGACAGTATTGCCCCGTCCTCCGGCCTTGGCTAGGCCTCCGCCATGTTTGGCACGATTTTGCGCCCAAATTATGGCCGTTGTCGCATCAGGCCTGGAATTGCTCGTTCAAGATGCGTTCTTCCAGGTGATGTTCCGGATCAAAAAGCAGTTTGGCGGCGACATTCATATCCTGTCGGATGGAAACATGGGTCACATCCCGAACTTCGACCGAATCGGCAACGGCGCTGACCGGGCGTTTCTTTCGCTCCCGAACCGTGAATTCGACATGCGCGGCGCTTGGCAAGAGCGCGCCACGCCACCGTCTGGGGCGGAAAGCGCTGATCGGCGTGAGCGCCAGAACTTCGGAGCCCAGCGGGACGATTGGACCGTGGGCCGACAGGTTATAGGCGGTGCTTCCCGCCGGTGTCGCCAGCAGAACCCCATCGCAAATCAATTCATCCACCCGGGCAATACCATCGACATGGACTTCCACCTTGGCTGCTTGCCTGGTTTCCCGGAACAGAGAGACTTCGTTGATCGCTAGATGATCAAAGACTTCCCCGGACTGCACTTGCGCCTGCATGCGCAGTGGGTGGAGCTTCAGAAGCGCTGCGTTATTCAGGCGTTCGAGAAGGTCGTCATCTTTGAATTCATTCATCAGAAAGCCGACAGTGCCCCGATTCATCCCATAAATTGGAATCTTCGACCCGACAAACTGGCGTAACACAGTCAGCATGAAGCCATCACCGCCCAGAGCCACAATGGCATCTGCGTTTTCCGGTTCTGTCGTGCCCTGATAGCGCTCGGCCAGTTTGTTTAACGCACGTTTGGCACGTGGTGCATCTGACGCCAGGAAAGCGACCCGTTCGATCGACCTTGATGTCATTCCCCATCTCCGAAGTTCCGGTCTCGAAGCCGGATTTCCCCAAGAACTGCCCCAACCCGTGTTGGACTGCATTACCCTCTAACAATCGCGATCAGAACATCCCGCCTGATTTCGCGTGTCCGTGCCGCCCCATTTGTCGACAGCCTAGCGCCTTTATGGAAGGATGCCAAAGAATTGCGGACGCTTTTATGTCTGCACGGGCAGTGTTGTGGTTTGAGAGGGGGGTTTATGGTTCGGTTGTCGCCATTGGTTACAAGGTTGCGTTCAGCATGTTTTGTCGCGACATACGCGTTCAGCATGGTTTGCATCGTTTGCATGGTCAGTGTTGTTCATGCCGATGACAGGCATGCGGGCTATTACTATCCGGAACCACAAACATCAGAGGCCTTTACCGGGCGTGCCCCTTTACTACAGGACGCCGGTAAACGGGCCCGCGTCGCTGTCACCACCGGAATATCCAACCAATTGGCGAGTGGCCCTGGCGCGCCGATGGTTGCGATCTTTGCCAAGGGAACACAGGCCGAGAAGCTCATCATCGTTGCCTTGCGGGAAGGGGAGTTGAACACTCTGTTTCGGATGCGTGGTTTCCTTGCGCGCTTGACAGCGGAGGCACGTGCCTCCCCGATCTTCGCCAATGCTTCGAACCCTGAGGAACTGACATTTCTCGATTTCATTGCGTCTCTCGGTTTCGAAAGACTGACCGCCAGTGATGGTCGCGATTTCGCGCATCGTATTGAACTGTCGCCGGCACGATGACAGAGGCTCCCTCATTATCACCCGGTGCGTTTAAGGCGCAGGTTCTTTTCGCCAATGAGGCCTTCTATATGGCCTTTGCCGATGGTGATGCCGCATCCATGGAAACGCTGTGGGCTGCGGAAACGCCGGTGTCTTGTATCCATCCCGGTTGGGGCGTGCTGACGGATCGAGCGGAAATCATGGAAAGCTGGCGTGGTGTTCTTCAATCGCCGCCCAATATCATGTGTCGCGACCCGATCGTCCAAAAACAGAGTGAGGATGCCGCGCTGGTTGTTTGCTTCGAGAGTGTTGGCAACGGTCATTTGATCGCGACCAACGGCTTTGTTCGGGAGGCGGGACTTTGGTTGATGAGCCACCATCAGGCGGGACCAACGCGTGCCCAGCCCCGAACGGATCCAGCGAATGATCTACCCCGGACCGTCAACTAGTCAATTTTATACGCGACACCAGGACAACGGTTGCCGGTTGGCGGCAGAGGACACATATTTGAGCCATGCGTGATCTCTTAGTCCGTCCCGATCCAAAGGATCCCCGTTTGACCCGCCCGGTAGAAGGGCTGGATCATGAGGGCAATCGTGTCTCCGCCTCCGTCGTGGTCGAGCGACCGCTTACCCTGTTCCTGAATGGGCAGGAAATCGTCACGAATATGACGATTGGCGATTACCCGGAATATCTGGCTGTTGGCTATCTCCTGAACCAAAACATGCTTCGAGCCGATGATGAGATCGAGGCGATTGAGTATGATGAGGATCTGGAGATCGTCGTCGTCAGAACCGCGCGTGAGACGAATTTCGAAGAAAAGCTCAAAAAGAAGACCCGGACGTCCGGCTGTGCGCAAGGCACGGTCTTTGGCGATTTGATGGAGAAGTTCGAGGATATAAAACTCGATCCGGCAGCACAGTTGAAGACGTCCTGGCTCTATACGCTGACCAAGGCGATCAATACCATGGACAGCCTTTATCTGGAGGCTGGTGCGATTCACGGTTGCGTCTTATGTCATCAGGACAAGCCACTGATTTATATGGAAGATGTTGGGCGCCATAATGCGGTTGATAAGATCGCCGGCTATATGTTCATGAAGGGCATAGGGCCGGAGGACAAGATCTTCTATACGACGGGCCGTCTGACATCTGAGATGGTGATCAAGACCGTTCAAATGCGCATCCCGATCCTGGTTTCGCGTTCCGGATTCACGGCGTGGGGGGTGGAGCTTGCCCGCGATGCTGGTCTGACGTTGGTCGGTCGCGCACGTGGGAAGCGCTTCCTGGCGCTTGCGGGGGAAGACCGGATTGTCTTCGACGCGGATAGTGATGTGCAGGAAGATGAGCCGAAGCGCGCGGGGCGAAAAGGGGCGCGCGAATGAGTCCCGCTGAGGCTAGTGATAGCGCCGACCTTGGACGGGAACCGCTGAATGCGCAGGAGATGCTCGCCGCTGTCGATGATGCGATTGCGGAACAGGGACAATGGCTTGCCAGTCTGCACCGCGCGGTTGTCTGTCGGACCGATCCACCGGGAGAATTGATCGCCGAGACATCGGAAGCCTTGTCCGAATTTGGACATTGGGTTGCGAGACATGGTGATGACCCATTGCTTCGGCAACAGGTTTTCCGCGATCTCTGGATCTCCTTCGCCGCGATGCATGATGCGGGCAGAGAGGTTCTAAAGGCTGCGAAAGGGCAGGCGGTCTCAGACCGGATCTACGACAAATTGGTCAATAGTTCCGACCGTTTTCTGTCGAATGCACGGCGGATGCGCGATGCCTTTCGTAAGGCGGTCAGCGAGCTTGATCCCCTAACCGGCCTTTCAAACCGGGCGACGATGATGGATGAGTTGGAGGTTGAGGCTGATCGCTCCTTGCGGTCGGGCGCGCGGCTTTGCCTGGCGCTCACCGATATCGATCATTTCAAGAAAGTAAATGATACCTATGGCCATGCGGCGGGGGACGAAGTGCTGTCGGTAACGGCTTCCCGCTTCATTGCCTGTCTGCGCCCCTATGATTCGATCTATCGTTATGGGGGGGAAGAGTTCCTGGTCGCCTTGCCGAACGCCAATACCGGAACCGCCATCAGCGTGTTAGAGCGGCTGCGAACCAATCTGTGCCGCCGCCCGGTGGTGTTGGAAGATGGGCGAGAACTTGAAGTCTCTGCTTCATTTGGGCTGGCGATGCTTTGGGACGGCTTGGATCTGAAACAGGTGATCGAGCGGGCGGATCAGGCGCTATACAAGGCGAAGCAAGAAGGGCGGAACCGCGTCGTTCCCTGGTCCAACGCTTTAGAAGAGGACGCAACGTCAGAAGAGGACGCAGCGTCTGATGCCGAACAGGGCTCTCCGGATACGGGGGGCGCCTGATGGCGGTTATGCGCAATTTCGTCCTATTGCATGGCGCCTGGCATGGCGGGTGGTGTTGGGAATGGGTGGCCGACATCTTGCGCGCCCGGGGGCACCAGGTCACCACACCAACCCAAACAGGCGTTGGGGAGCGTCAGCATCTTCTATCCGCAGACATCACGCTGGAAACTTTCGTTCGCGATCTCGAAAACCACCTGATTTTCGAAGACCTCACAGACGTGGTCCTTGTCGGACATAGTTTCGGCGGATGCGCCATTACGGGCGTTGCAGATCGCCTGGCGGGTCGGGTTCGCGCCTTGATCTATCTGGATTCATTGATGCCCCGTTCGGGGGAGGCCCCCTTCGATCAATATGCAGCTGACATCGTGGCGCAAAGACTGGATTTGGCGAAAAGCACGACAGGTGGTCTCGCTTTGCCACCGCCGGAGCCTGCAGCCCTCGGCCTTTTCGAGCAGGACCAAATCGATTGGGTGATGCCGAGGCTAACCCCCCATCCAATCCGGACCTATCAGACGGCAATCACGTATGAGGGCGTCCCCGGAAATGGGCTGCCCACAAACTATATTCTTTGCAGCGATCCGCTCTATCCCGCACTGGCGCCCAGTCGGGAATTTGTCCAACAGGTGGGAATGCCGATCCATGAGCTGGCGACGGGACATGATGCGATGGTCAGCGCCCCAAAAGCGACGGCCGATTTATTGGAGCAACTGGCATGAGTGATGAAATCGCCGGGGTGATCCTGGCTGGCGGATTGGCGCGGCGCATGGGTGGTGGTGATAAGGGACTGCGGACGCTCGGCGGCGAACCGATCCTGAGCCGGATTATCGACCGGACACGCGGGCAGGTTGGCCCGCTGGCACTCAATGCCAATGGCGATCCGGCACGGTTCGCTGAATACGATCTACCCGTCCTGCCGGATGTTGTGGATGGCTTCGCGGGTCCCTTAGCCGGCGTGCTGACTGGGCTGGAATGGGCGGCGCGGGAAGCCCCCCAATGCGAATGGGTGGCGACATTTCCATCTGATGCGCCTTTCCTGCCGAAGGATCTCGTCGAAAGACTATCCCGGGCAATTGATGCGGAAGGGGCTGATATGGCCTGTGCGCAATCGGGGGGGCGGGACCACCCGGTGATCGGGCTTTGGCCGGTCTCTCTCGCCGCGGATTTGCGACGGGCGATGGTTGACGAGGATATCAAGAAGGTCGACCGCTGGACCGGGCGCTTCCGTCTTGCTGTGGCCGCGTTTGAGACCGAGCCCTTTGATCCCTTCTTCAACGCCAACAGGCCGGAAGACCTGGACGAGGCGGCGCGGATCTTGGCGCTGGCCGAATGATTTCTTGCGTTCGGCGCTGCTTGCGCTATTCATAGCGCGCAATTTTTCATCAATCAGATCACAACCCTGAAAGCAGAGAAGCACAAGAGACATATCATGGTGGCGACAATCTTCATCGACGGGGAAGCCGGGACGACCGGCCTTCAGATTCGGGACCGGTTGGAAGGCCGGGACCAGCTCTCGTTCATTCGGTTGGACGATTCCGAGCGCAAGGATCCGACCCGCCGACGCCAAGCCTTGAATGATGCGGATGTGGTTATTCTCTGCCTGCCGGATGATGCGGCGCGGGACTCAGTTGCGATGATCGATAATCCGGCTGTCCGGGTTATCGACGCCTCCAGCGCACATCGTGTGGCGGACGGATGGGTCTATGGCATGCCGGAATATGATGCCGGCCAGGCGGAAAGGATCGCATCGGCTAAGCGGGTTACCAATCCCGGATGCTATGCCATCACCTCCGTTGCCATTCTGCATCCACTGACCTCCGCAGGACTGCTGCCGGCGGATCATCCGGTGACGATCAATGCGATATCCGGCTATTCCGGTGGCGGTAAAAAGCTGATCGCGGCTTTTGAAGAGCCGGAGAATTCTGAAGCAACGGATGACAATTTCCGGGTTTATGGGCTGACATTGTCTCATAAGCATGTACCGGAGATCATGGCCCGCAGTGGGTTGGCGCATGCCCCCTTGTTCGTCCCGTCGGTTGGGCGTTTTGCTCAAGGGATGATCGTGCAGGTACCGCTGCAGCTTTGGTCTCTACCGGGGCAGCCGAGTGTTGGGGATGTTCGCGCTTGCCTGACCTCGCATTACGCGGGGCAGCGCTTCGTGACCGTCGCCGATGGCACTGCGACCGCCAGCATGAAAAAGCTGGAGCCTGAAACGCTGAATGGCACGAATGAGATGCGCCTGCATGTCTTCGGCAATGAAGAGCGTGATCAGGCCGTGGTGATGGGCTTGCTGGACAATCTCGGCAAGGGCGCATCCGGTCAGGCGGTTCAGAACCTCAATATCATGCTCGGCCTTTCGGAAGAAACCGGTCTTGATCAGAGCCTTGATGCCGCGTGAGCCCGGTGGGCGAGCGTGAACGGCAGCAGCAGCAAGACCTGATAGCGCTGATCAACGCAGATCCGTGGCGTATGGCTGTTCTCTCAACCTTGAGGGAGCGAGCCCCATACGCCTGGGTCGCGGCGGGCTTTATCCGTAATCTGGTCTGGGATATCCGCTTTGGGGCTGGGTGCGCGAGACCGCTCGAGGATGTGGACGTCCTGATCATGGATCAGGAGGCAGCGGACCCAGCCGCCCCGGAAAAGCTCCTTGAAGCCGAATTGTCTCGCAGCGCCCCGGATATTCCGTGGTCAGTCAAAAACCAGGCGCGGATGCATCTGCGCAATGGCGATCAGCCCTATAAAGATATTTCTGATGCGATGTCGTTTTGGCTCGAAACAGCGACTGGAATCGGTGTCAGGCTGGACCGTATGGGACGGATCGAAATTATAAGCGCTTATGGCCTGGAAGATCTGATGGCCGGTGTCCTGCGTCTGACCGCAAGTGGCCTGGCGCGGCCTCAAGAATTGGCACAGCGTATTGCCTCAAAAGGCTGGGTTAGCCGCTGGCCCGGTGTTCAAATTCTGACGGAGGCACAAGCGTGATTGGTGTCTTCGATTCCGGGATCGGCGGTCTGACCGTCTTGAAGGCGCTACAAGCGGCTCTGCCGGACGAGCGTTTCATGTATTACGGTGATAGCGCTTATGCCCCCTATGGCCGACGGACGGAGGCGGAGGTGCGCTTCCTGACCCAGCGCGGTGTCGATCATCTGTTTCGGGAAGGCTGCAAACTGGTCATTATCGCCTGTAACACGGCGGCGGCCTGCGGATTGCGGCATTTACAGCAGAACTGGCTGCCGACAGCCTATCCGGATCGGCGGCTTCTCGGCGTCTTCATTCCGCTGATTGAAGCGGTGACCGGCAAGGATTGGTCCGGCGCGCCGCTGACTGGATGGCGCTATCGCAACATCAAGCATGTGGCCTTTTTCGCGACCCGGCGCACGGTCGATAGTGGTGCCTTTTCGGCGGAGGTGAAGCGCCTGGCCCCGCAGGTCACGGTCTTCGCGCAATCCTGTCCGCGTCTGGCGGAAGCGATCGAGGTTGGATGGTCAGACAGTGATATCGCGCGTGGAATTGACCGCTATGTCGGTGCATTGAAGGTAAAGTTGGGCATCAAACGCCCCGATGCCGCGATCCTGGGCTGCACCCATTATCCGCTTGTCGCGGATGTATTTAGGTCAAAAATGCCGCCGGGCACCTTGATCCTGGATCAGCCGACGCTCGTCGCCGATGCGTTTCGCGCCTATCTGGATCGCCACCCTGAATACCGTCGACAGAAAGGGGAACCTGCAGGAACGCTTTATCTGACCAGCGGTGATCCGGAGAATGTGACAGAAGCTGCTGCCCGGTTCGCGGCGGAGCTGGCGCCCGAATTCCGGCATCCTCGGGCCCGGTCCAGGACAGAGGCAGCTGCAGATAGTGCTCAGCCTTCGACTGCTCCTGCGGCGCCGGAAGGACCTTAATCACCCTCTTCAAATTCATGCCATAGCCGCCTATCCTGTAGCTTGGCGACGACATCACATACTAGGCGAGAGGAAAACATCATGAGCAACCCGACGGTCCATGGCCACTTGCTGCCATTTAAGGGAAAACGCCCGAAGCTCGACCCGTCAGTCTTTGTCGGTCATGGCGCCAGCATTATTGGTGATGTCGAAATCGGTCAGGACAGCTCGATTTGGTACAATTGTGTGCTGCGCGGCGATGTGAATGAGATGCGGATTGGCGCGCGGGTGAATATCCAAGATGGCACCGTGATCCATGTCGCGACCCACGGACAGGGGACCTATGTCGGGGATGATGTCTCGGTCGGTCATCAGGCGCTCCTCCATGCCTGCACGCTGGAAGACCGCGCTTTTGTCGGGATGAAGGCCGTGGTGATGGACAAAGCCCGGGTTGAAAGCGGTGGCATGCTTGCTGCGGGTGGGCTACTCACCCCTGGCAAGGTCATCAAGGAAGGGGAGCTTTGGACAGGCTGGCCCGCAACATTCCGCCGCCCCTTGACTGATGAAGACAGGGAGATGATGCGTTGGACGGGGGAGCATTATGTCGACCTGGCCCGAGACCACATCGCCTCCGTCTCCGGCAACTACCACGACACCGAAGAGGCCGAGGTTGAGAATGTCGGCTGGAATTAAAGCATGTCACGTTTAGTCGGCCGTTGCCGCATTCGTTAGAGGCGGAAATGCTTTAGGGAATTGGGTTCAGACCCTTGAAGTCTTTGCGCCTTTGCAACGGGCTTTAGTTCCCTGCGTTCAAAATTACATCGGTAATGACATCCAACAGGATGTCGGTTCCCTTTTCGATCAAAAGCACGTCATTATCGACGATTACCCGCTCCGTGCCTTCCGGCGGCGGCCCTAATTTCGCATCCAAGTCGTCCGGCAGAGATCGCTTGGCGAGGCCTGGCGGAAGGGTTTCACGCTTGGCAAGGCCGGGGGGCAGCCCATCTTTCTTCGCAAGACCGGGAGGCAATTCCTTGCTTTTGCCTTTTCCCTTATTCTGCCCCTTACCCTTGCCTTTTGACTTATCCTTCTTCGCTTTCTTTGAACCTTCGTCTTCTTCGTCTCCCTCATCCTCCTCTCGGCTGGATTGGGGGGTATCGGACCCGGAACCTCCGCCCAGAATATCGCGGATGATCTTCCGTTCCTCTTCAGTGAAGATCCGCTCTGATGCCGCTTGGGCAGCGGCCCCAGCCACGTCTTTCACGGCGTTCTCAACGGCTTCACCCACAGATGTGGTTTGGGCCGATGCCGAGAAACCAGCAAAGCTGACGACGCAGAATGCCCCTGCGCTGGACAAAAATTTGAAGATCGTCATGGGGAGCCCGGCCTTACAGAATGCAGTGCTTTGTGAAATCGGTAGCTTCATTAGCCGTCCAATCGCCCTTCGGCTTTTCCTTCAATGCCGAACACCATTCTTCGCTTCCAACCTCCGGGTCGCATGCGCTGAGAAAGAGAGCGGCGCAAATTGATGCTGTGATGGTGAGAATTGATTTCAGCATATTATTTTTCCTTATCAGATTTATCGGTTACTCGACCAGTTTCAGTGGCTTATCGAAGACCTTTAACGCCTCATTCAGGGAGCGACTCCGTTTGATTGTCCGGGGGCCGCTTAGGACGGCGAATTCATTGTGCTTCCCATTACGGCGTTTTGCGATGGCAAAGACCGGCTTGTCATAGCTGGATTTGAAAATCGAAAAGATTGCCATGGGTCCAAGCGCATCAATCGCATAGTCGCGCCACTCACCGGAAGCGACATGCCTTGAATATACATCGAGAAGCCTTCGGAACTCTGTCTTGTCAAAAAAGACCCGCTTCTGGCCCTTGGCAGACCGTCGGTGCTGAGACAAGTCGATAAGTTCCGTCATGCCATGCCCCTTGCTTTGTTCAGTGTAATGCAGACCTGCAATGAAGGAATGGTAGCCTAAAGTCGGCGTGTCACGGAAGCGTCAAATTTCAAACGAATGAAGATTCTCAGTTCACGGTCGTGGATGAGGACGCGTGGAGGTTCGGATTCTTATAGCAGGTGACCCGGCCAAGTTCCCGATAGCAGTAGCGGGGACGCTCAATAAGTTCCTCATGCGGCGGGCGGCAATACGGGCCCTTGTCATCCAACTTGCGGATATAGTTGCAGTCCATCCCGGTTGCCCATTCCGCCAGATAATCGGTCGGCATTTTATCCTCGGCGATAATGTTTGCCGTTGCAGCGGAGGCGACAACGAAGCCGGTTGTTACATCGCAGGCGCCAAGGGAAAGGCCCAGCGCTGTAGCGAAACCTATTGATTTTGCGATGTTAATGCCATTTTGATTCGACATGGGGCACTCCCGGCAATCTTGTTTGTCTTGCTGCGTATAGACAATGCAAGTGCCGCGCCAGAAGCGCCCCTGTAAATCAGAAACTCTGAGGGAAAAGCCTTACTCTTCGCCGGCCAAGGGATCTGCCCCGAACCGGTTCTCGCCTTCGGTCCCCTTTGTGACCAAAAAGAACAGCAGGACAAGGCTGCCGATGATGGGAATAAAAGCCAAAAGCACCCACCAACCACTCCGATCTGTGTCATGCAGACGGCGAATAGAAATCGCCAACCCCGGAATGAAAACGAGTAAGGTAAAGATCAATGAAATGAGACCCAGCCCTGGTGCAACGCTATCCGCCAGCCCCAAGGCTCCATCAATGATCGAAAGAATTACGGACACGATCATTATGACCAAAGTATAGAGCCAGAATTCTTTCCGGCGTGCGCGCCCCGTAAATGTTGCGTATTTCTTGGTAAGTGCTTGGATGACCAAATCCATTACATTTCCCCCCGGTAGATGAACTTCCTAGTAAAATAATACCGAAAGTGTATTTGGTTGCAATGGCATATTGTTACTAGCGCTGACGTGTTTTCCCGCCGCGACTGCGTCCTCCGGGTTTTCCGCCATGCTTCTTGTTAAAGCCACCACCGGGCCTTTTCCTGCCGCGCGGGGGGCGGCGGGATTTCCGGTCCTTCAGAACTTTGCCGCCGTCCACGATTTCGAGCGTCAAACCGCCGGTAACAGGGGTTGCTTCGATCAGTTTTACCGTGACCCGTTCCGCAAGTGTGAAGGCAAGACCGTTATCTTCCCCCACCAGTCTTTGTCCGACTTCGTCATGCCAATAGCGGTCAGGGGGCAGCATTCGTGCGGGTGCCAGGCCATCGGCGCCGGTTTCGTCCAGCCGAACAAAAAGCCCGAAATGCTTCACCCCGGTGATGCGGCCCGTGAACTCCGCACCGACCCGATCCGCCATATAGGCGGCGAGGTAACGGTCCGTTGCTTCCCGCTCCGCCGCGATGGCACGGCGCTCTGTCTTACTGATTTGCTCCCCCAGGTTTTCGAAGCGCTCTGCCTGCTCCGCCGGCAGGCCGTCACTGCCAAAGCCATGGGTCGAGATTAGGGCACGGTGAACCAGCAAGTCAGAATAACGCCGGATCGGGGAGGTAAAGTGGCAATATCGCCGAAGGGCCAAACCGAAATGCCCTTGATTATCCGGCGAATAAACCGCCTGATTTTGCGAGCGTAACACGAGATCGGAGACAATCTGCGCCTTGTCCGTTCCCGCGACCCGGGCCAACAGACCCGTAAAGTGGCTCGGACGAATTGAACCTGAGACCGCCACTTTCAAGTCCATCGCCTTCAGGGAATCCCGTAACGCTTCCATCTTATCAAGGGGGGGTGGTTCATGAACACGATACATGATCGCGGGTGCGCGTTTTGCCTCCAAAGCCTCGGCTGTCGCCACATTGGCGGCGATCATAAACTCTTCGATCAGCTTGTGGGCATCTAGCCGGTCTCTTGGGCGGATAGAGGCGACTTTGCCGTCATCACCCATCACGACCTGTAGCTCGGGTAGGTCAAGCTCTAGCGTTCCCCGCGCCGCGCGTTCGCGCGTCAGGGCTTCATAGGCGCCATAAAGCGGTGTAATCACCCGATCCATCAGCGGATCGGTCATATCATCTGGAACACCGTCCCGCGCGCGCTGTACTTGTTCATAGGTCAACCGCGCTTGAGAGCGCATCAGGCCACGCAGGAAGCGGTGACCTTTCATCCGGCCATCCTTGTCGAGTGTTATCCAGGCAGCCAGACAGGCGCGTTCTTCCGCCGGCCGCAGGGAGCAGAGCCCATTGGAGAGGACTTCCGGCAGCATCGGCACGACCCGATCCGGGAAATAGACGGAGTTGCCGCGCAACTGGGCTGATTTGTCGAGGGGGCCTTCCGCCGGGACATAGTGGGAAACATCGGCGATGGCGACCAGGATGCGCCAACCGCCCGGGTTTTTCGGATCCTCATCCGGCTCTGCATAGACGGCATCGTCGAAGTCTCGCGCGTCCGAGCCATCGATTGTGACCAGGGGCACGTTGCGCAGATCCTCGCGCTTGCCCAGCGTTGGTGCTGACGCCTTCTCCGCCTCTGCCATTGCGTTTTCAGGAAACTCGACGGGAATGCCCTGCTGATGGATTGCGATCAGGCTGAAGGCGCGTGGTTGTTCGACATCACCGATGACTTCAGTGACACGTGCGGCGCGTGGCCCCATGCGTCGCCCCGGCAGGCTCTCCGCAAGGACCAGATCCCCAGGGCGGGCCCCCTTCAGATCCTCCCGGTCAATGAAATAGGTTCGGGAAGCGCGCTTGTCGGCCGGCACCAGTGTTGCACCGCCTTTAGCGGATTCAAGCAGACCAAGCAGTTTGGCGGGCCCGGCCTTAAGTGTCCGAATAACCGAGGCTTCATAGCTGTCGTCACCAATGCGGCGAAGGCGCGCCAGCACCCGATCGCCTTCGCGCGGCGCCGGCCCGGCGGGTGGCCCTTTGGTCACCAGGATATGCGGAACCTGGTTATCTTCGGATGGCTCTCCCTGAGCGCCGGTCGGACGGGCGAGGGGCTCTCCATCCCGGGTCAGACCATCGATCACCAGGACGGCCACTTCCGGCAGCGCGCCGGCGGGGGCAATGCGCTTCCCCTTGCCGCGATCAATCAACCCATCCGCCTCAAAGCCTTTCAGCATATCCCGCAAGGCCGCGCGTTGAGCACCCTTCAAGCCGAACTCGCGGGCGATTGAACGCTTGTCTACGGGGCCGTTGGCTTCCCGGATGAAGGCGAGGACGCGATCACGATCCGGCATGTCCATCGTCGGGCGTGTGTCATCGTCAAGCGGGTCCCAGTCCTCACCATCCGGATCGCCGAAGTCATCTCCGGCACCGTTATCGGCGGTGCCGATCATCCGGCGTCCTGAGTGGGCTTCCGTGCAGCGGCCTTTTTGGCACTGCTTTTCTTGGCTTTGGACTTCTTCGCGGCAGATTTTTTGGCAGAGGATTTTTTGGCAGAGGATTTTTTGGCAGAGGATTTCTTAGCCGACGCCTTCTTTGCGGAAGATTTCTTGGCTTTAGATTTCTTCGCCGCAGCCTTCTTGCCACCGCCTGCCTTGTCGCCGGTCCGGGCGCGCTTCTCAGCGATCATCGCAATCGCTTCTTCAAGCGTGACCGCTTCCGGTTCCGTGCCGCGCGGTATGGAAGCATAAATCTTTCCATGCCGGACATAGGGCCCGAAGCGGCCCGCGCCTTGAGTTATCACCTTGCCGTCGTCCGGATGTTCACCGAGACGCCGGCTTGCGGATCCTTTGCCCTTAGTCGCGGCTTCCGCAATGACCGTCACGGCACGGTTGATACCGATGGTTAGGACATCGTCTTCCGGCGGCAGGGAGACAAAGCCATCACCATGCTTCAGATAAGGGCCGAAGCGGCCAATACCGGCCAGGATCGGCTTTGCGGATTCCGGATGGTCGCCCAACAGACGGGGCAGGGACAGCAAACGGAGGGCTGTCTGCAAATCGACATCGACCGGCGTCATGGATTTCAGCAAGGACGCCCGGCGTGGCTTGTCCTTTAGTTTCTTCTTACCCTTTTCAACCGGCTTGGTCTCTCCGGCCTGAACATAGAAACCATAGGGGCCTTTGCGCACGCTGATCGGCTCACCGCTATCCGGGTCGGGACCCAATAGCTTCGGCCATTCCTCAAGCGTGGCGCCATCACCATCGTCATTGGCGGCTTCGTCCAGGTTTCTGGTGTATTTGCATTCGGGATAGTTAGAGCAGGCGATAAAGGCGCCGAAGCGGCCAAAATTCAGTCCCAGCCGACCATCATTGCATGAGGGACAGGCGCGCGCCGCTTCCACATCACCATTTTCCCCCACGGGGAAGAAATGCGGGCCGAGTTCCCGATCAATCGTGTCGCGGACCTGCTGTCCGGTCAGGCCCATCGTTGCCTCCGCGATGGTCGAGAACGAATCCCAGAAGCGGCGCAGAACCGTCTTCCAATCGATCTTCCCATCGGAGATCAGGTCGAGATCATTCTCTAGATCGGCGGTGAATCCATACTCGAAATACCGCTCGTAAAAGCTTGAAAGAAAAGCAGTAACCAGCCGGCCACGGTCTTCCGGGATGAAGCGTCGTTGGTCGAGCCGTACATATTCCCTGTCTTGCAGAACCTTCAGGATCGAGGCGTAAGTGGAGGGACGGCCAATGCCCAGTTCCTCCATCTTCTTCACCAGACTTGCCTCGCTATAGCGCGGTGGCGGCTGGGTGAAGTGCTGTTCCGAACGGGCTTCGCGAAGCTCGGGCTTTTCGCCGGTTTCCAGCGCCGGCAGTCGTTTGCCGTCCTCGCTGTCGTCCTCAGGATCATCAACGCCTTCGAGATAGAGCTTGAGGAAGCCGTCGAATTTCAGGACGGAACCGGTGGCGCGCAATGTTGTGCCGCGATGGTCATCCGTAAGGTCAGCCGCGGTCTGGTCAAAGACTGCGCTTGCCATCTGACTGGCAACCGTGCGCTTCCAGATCAGCTCATAAAGCCGCGCCTGATCCTTATCCAGATAGGGGCGTACCGCATCCGGGCGGCGGGAAACATCAGTCGGGCGGATGGCCTCATGCGCTTCCTGCGCGTTCTTTGCCTTTGTTTTATAGATCCGGGGCGCATCTGGGACATAGGATTCGCCATAGTCCTGTCCGATCAGGCGACGGGCACCAGTTAGTGCTTCCTGCGACAGGCTGGTGCTGTCTGTCCGCATATAGGATATGAGCCCCACCGTCTCCCCATCCAGGGAAATACCCTCATAGAGCTTCTGGGCCGTCCGCATGGTCGTGGTCGCCCCGAACTGGAGCTTCCGACTGGCTTCCTGCTGAAGGGTCGAGGTTGTGAAGGGCGGGGCGGGGTTACGCTTTACCGCCTTCCGTTCCACAGCTGCGATGGTGAACCGACCGGCCTCGACAGCTGCGACGGCCCGGGATGCATCATCCTCATTGGCCAGATCGAACTTATCGAGCTTTTTGCCTTCCAGATGCGTCATACGCGCAACAAAGGGTGCGCCTGCCGGTGTCAGCATTGTCGCTTCGACATGCCAGTATTCGCGTGCGCGGAAGGCTTCAATCTCCGCTTCCCGTTCGCAAACCAAGCGCAGGGCGACGGATTGGACGCGGCCGGCGGACTTAGCACCGGGCAGTTTGCGCCACAGAACAGGGGAGAGTGTGAAACCGACAAGGTAATCAAGCGCCCGGCGTGCAAGATACGCCTCTACAAGTTCTTGATTGACGTCGCGCGGCTCTGCCATGGCGGCCAATACAGCGTTCTTCGTGATCTCGTTGAAGACAACGCGGCGCACGCCCAGGCCATTCAGAACCTTTCGGCGCTCCAACTCCTCGGCCAGGTGCCAGGAGATGGCTTCCCCCTCCCGATCCGGGTCAGTGGCGAGAAACAGGTTTTCTGCGCCGCGCAACGATTTCGCTATATCGTCGATGCGCTTCTTTGACTTGCTGTCGACTTCCCAGCGCATGGCGAAATCTTCGTCCGGCGCGACCGAGCCATCCTTTGCCGGTAAATCCCGGACGTGCCCGAAGGAGGCGACAACTTCATAGTCGCTGCCGAGGTACTTATTGATTGTTTTCGCCTTTGCCGGAGATTCGACAATTACGAGATTTTTTGCACCCATAAATTGATCAGACCTATTTCGTAGACTGAAATGCCGCACAGGATTGGCACTGCCGTGGGTGTGCGTCAACAAGGCAGAGATAACTTACTGCAATAATGAGACAATTTGTCAGTCTCTTAGTCCTATTGAAGCGGTGCCGCAACGCAGGTCCTGAACCGGAAGCGGAATCGATTCAAGAACCCGCATCATCGGCGGCGATCACTCGGACCACCAAATTGCCGGGAAGACGTTCGACTTCGCCGGCGAGTTCCAGCTCCAGAATCAGGGCGTTTACTTTGCCTGGCGCGGCATCCAAATCGCGGATCAAGGCATCGAGCTCTGTCGGGCTTGGCGTCAAGGCTTCCCGAAGGCGGGTGCGAAGTCGGTCCATTTCCGGGCTTTCCTCCGAATCTCCGGCGAAGGGCAGGGGTGGTTGCAGGCTTGGTTCTTCCATTTGAGACGCTGGGATTGCCCGCAGCGCCTCAATTGCTTCATCCGGTGTTTCAACCAACAACGCGCCTTTTCGGATCAGGTCATTCGTGCCTCTCGCCCGTGCGTCAAGTGGAGAGCCCGGCAAGGCCATAACCTCTCGCCCTTGATCCGCTGCGAGCCGTGCCGTGATCAGCGACCCGGACTTCAACTGGGCTTCGATAACCAGTGTCGCGCGTGATAGTCCTGAGATGATTCGGTTTCTACGCGGAAAATGCCGCGCCTGGGGAACTGTGCCGAAGGGAACCTCTGAGACCAACAGTCCGCGGGACGCCAATTCCCGATAGAGGTCCGTGTTGTCCTTCGGGTAGATATTGTCGACGCCCCCGGCCAGGACAGCGATGCTGCCCGTATCCAGGGACCCACTATGGGCCGCTGCATCAATGCCCCGCGCCATACCGGAGGCGATGGTGAAACCGGCTTCACCGATGGCGCGTGCGAAACGGTCGGCCATACGGCGGCCATTCGTGCTGGCATTTCGTGTTCCGACAATCGCTACGGTCGGCTGTTGCAAGAGATGGAGATGCCCGATGCATTGCAGCACTGGCGGGCAATCCTCGATCGCGCCAAGTGGTGATGGGAAAGTCTCCTCGCCGAGGATAACAAGTTTGCCGCCCGCTTTCTCCAGCGTCTCAAGCTCCGACATCGCCTCTGTCTCACTGCACAGGACGATGGCGCGGCGGCGCCCCCCTCGACGTGCTAAACGAGGCAGGGCGTCCAGTGCTTCGCCAGCTGATGCGTAGCGTGCCATGAGTTGCCGGTAGGTGATCGGGCCGACATTCTCGCTTCGTATCAATCGAAGACGGTTAAGTCGCTCCTTTCGGTCGAGTGTATCTGACGCGTTTTCCATCATGGTTGTATATTTTCAACAAAACGTTTGAAGTGCAAATAAATTCATCGCGCCTTCAGAAGGAGACCTTGACGGAATTACACCGGTTAGCTTGACTCCAATAAAAGAGACGTCATCTATATATGGTTGGCCAAATTGGCTTGGGAGAACCTGAATGTTTCCGTTGCGTGAGGATTCCTGTGCAGCAGCGTTTCTGCTGATGATGTTGACCCTGGATACCGATGGGGTCCGCAAGCAGGCGGAATTCGATATGGTCGCGTCCTGTTTGGTTGATCTGGACGAATATCTGTCGGATGGGGCGGATGAATCTTCCGCCGAAGCTCTGATGCCGATCCTCAATATGTATTATGACGAAATGGACAGCATGACCTCTGATGAAGAGGTTACGGCCTATCTCGATGGGCTTATCGCGAAGATTGTCGATCCGGCCCTGCGGCGGAATTTGTTCTTGCTGATGATGCGAGTTGCCATCGCGGATGATGAATTCCACGCCAAAGAAAACGAATTGTTGGAGCGGGTGGGGAATGCTTGGGGATTGCCTTCAAGCTAACTTTATGCGCCGAAAAACAGCGGCTTAGGATTTCTTTGATGCCCCGATCTTTGGTTCTTCGCCGGTAAGGATACGCCGGATATTCGCCGCGTGCCGAATCCAGGCAAGGACCGCAAGCCCTGTCGCCGCTAAGGTGATTGGGATTAGATATCCAACGGCATTTGGCATCGCGATGGGGATCAGGAACCACGCAAAAACTGGCGACAAGGCCAGGGCGACCAGCGCGGACAGGGATGACATCCTGAAGATCGCTGCGGTGACCAACCAAGTAAGACAGCACGACAAGCCAACCGGCCAGGCGAAGGCGGTCAATGTTCCGAGAGTTGTTGCAACGCCTTTTCCCCCTTTGAATCTAAGCCAAATCGGGAAGTTGTGTCCGACCACTGCGGCGACACCGGCGATAACGCCGGCCACTGGATGCAAAAGTAGACCGGCTGCCAAAGCTGCAATTGCCCCCTTGCCGCTGTCGAGCACCAATGTGGCGAAGGCAAGCGGCTTGTTTCCGGTGCGCAGGACATTCGTTGCGCCGATATTCCCGGATCCAATCTTGCGAATGTCGCCATAGCCGGCGATGCGGCATAATACCAATCCAAAAGGGATTGCGCCCAGCAAGTACCCCAGCGCGGTGGCCAACAGGATCGTGGTTACGGTCGGGAGCGTAGCGTCCATTGGAACCGCTCCTTACCCGTCTTCTGCATCATAGAGGGTGCGTCCATCGACAACAGTACGGATTACAGCCCCTTGCACAGGGCGTCCGCCAAATGCGGTGTTCTTCGACTTACTGACCAGACGATCTTCATCGATCTGCCAAGGTTTGTCGGGGTCAAATAGGACGAGGTCAGCAGGCGCGCCGCGTTTCAACCGGCCGCCGGTAAGTTTGAAGCGCTTTGCAGGGGCCCAGGTCATGCGACCCAGGGCGTCGATCAGACTGATATGCCCGGCGTGGTAAAGGCCAAGCGTGAGCGCCAGCAGGGTCTCCAAGCCAACCATACCGAAAGCCGCCTGTTCAAAGGTCTGACGCTTGCTGTCCTGGTCGTGGGGGCTGTGATCGCTGGCGACAATATCGATGGTGCCATCCGCGATCGCAGCGACAACCGCCTGCCGGTCTTCTTCCGCCCGCAGCGGTGGGGTGACTTTCGCGAATGTCCGATATTCGCTTATTGCCAGTTCATTGAGTGCGAAATAGGGCGGGGCTGTGTCACAGGTAACATCGAGCCCTCTCGCCTTGGCGGCGCGGATGACCTCCAACGCGCTGGCACTTGAGACATGGGAGAAATGCAGACGGCCCCCGGATGATTCTAAAAGCCGGATATCGCGTTCGACCTGCAGGGTTTCGGCGAGTGTCGGAATCCCGCGCAGGCCCAATCTGCTTGCGAGCTCTCCTTGATTCGCTTCACCACCTTCTGCAAGGGTTGGTTCTTCCGGGTGCTGGACGATCAAGGCATCAAAAGTCCGGGCATAACTCAGGGCCCGTTTGAGCACCTTTGCATTGGCAAGAGCGCGTTCTCCGTCCGTGAAGGCAACGGCTCCCGCTTCGCTCAGTAGGCCAATTTCCGTGATTTCCGCCCCGGCCAGGTTCTTGGTGAGCGCCGCATAGCTTTGGATCTTGGTTTTCTTGATTTCTCGTGCGCGTCTGGCAACGAATTCGAGGACAGAGACATCATCCACCGGTGGCTCTGTGTTTGGCAGGGCAAGCATAGTCGTGACACCGCCCTTTGAGGCTGCGGCGCTTGCCGATGCAATCGTTTCCTTATGCTCGTCGCCGGGTTCCCTCAACTGCACGCGTGCATCAATCAGGCCGGGCGCCAGGCATTTGCCGCCACAATCGACGACTTCGTTCACAGACGGCGCGCCGGAGCGAAAAAGATTGGGGCCGAAATCAGCAATCCGCCCGTCTTCGACCAGCAAGGCACCAGTCACATCCAGGCCGCTCGCCGGATCAAGCAGGCGGGCATTCAGATAGGCGGTGCGGCCTTCGGCATTCATAGTGTTGTCCCCGCCTCAGTCCTGAGCGATTTGGTGAGGATATCGAGCACCGCCATACGGATAGCGACGCCCATTTCCACCTGATCGCGGATCAGAGATCGGTCGATATCATCCGCCAGATCAGAATCGATTTCGACTCCCCGGTTCATCGGACCCGGATGCATGATCAACGCATCCGGCTTGGCATAGGCCAGCTTCTCACGGTCCAGGCCGAAGAACCGGAAATACTCTCTGACAGAGGGGACGAAGGACCCCTGCATGCGCTCTAACTGCAGGCGCAGCATCATAACAATGTCGACATCTCGCAGGCCCTCACGCATATCGGTGAACACCTCGACACCGAGGCGGTCGATCGCGGCAGGTAGCAGGGTCGGCGGTGCGATGACCCGAACCCGTGCTCCCATGATCTGGAGCAACTGCATATTCGAGCGCGCAACGCGGCTATGGGCAATGTCCCCGCAGATTGCGACGGTCAGATTGCTCAAACGCCCAACGCGTCTGCGAATCGTCAAGGCGTCCAGGAGGGCCTGTGTCGGGTGCTCGTGACGACCATCACCGGCATTGACGACGGCGCCGCGCATTTTCTCTGCCAATAGCTGGACTGCACCGGAATCGGAATGGCGCACAACCAAGACATCCGGATGCATCGCATTCAGCGTCATCGCGGTGTCGATCAGCGTCTCGCCCTTTTTGATCGAGCTGGTGGAGACGGACATATTGATGACATCCGCATCCAGGCGCTTTGCTGCAGCCTCAAAGGATGTGCGCGTCCGTGTTGAATTCTCGAAGAAAAGGTTGATGACGGTGAGGCCGCTCAGCAGGTTGGATTTTTTATCCACGCGGCGTGACTGTTCGACATATTTGTCGCCCAAGTCCAGAATAGCCTCAATCTGAGGCGGCAATAGGCCTTCGATCCCAAGCAAATGCCGGTGTGGAAAGGATATTGCCGAGCCCGCGTTCATCAGCGCGGCACTATAGTCGTGGTTGCCCGCTTGGCAACGTCAAAGATGCGGGCATTGAATGAGAATGGGCTCCAGGGAATATCGTGACGGCTTTTTTTGAAACCTATGTCATTCCCGCTAATAGATTGTTAACCCCTAATCTATTAATGAGTAATTAGTAAATAACACAAGGGTGATGATTGTGGGGAGCGATAGTAGGCAGCGGTTGCCTTTTGTCGAAATGGGTCACTCAATATCGGGGCTTGTAGAAACCCGTGTGAGGTGGCGTGGCACGCAATAGTTTGAAGTATTTGCTTATTGTTGCTGTTTCGACTGGCGCTGTAATCGCGTCCATATTTTGGCTTTCCTTTCGGCTGGAAACAGAAGGACTGAATGAGGATAGTCGTGATTCCGAGATGGGGATCACTCAGACAGCCATCAGTCTAGAACAAAACCTGCTTGCCCTTGGAAAGCTCATTCACTCGGACGCAGCAACTGATCCGGCTGTATGGGAGCCGAGACTTCTCTCCATTCTTGCTGAAATGCGGGCAACCCTTAAAAAATTGCAGGCGGATCCTGCGATAAGCCCTCAGGTCGATTCGACAGTCGTTGAGACTTTGCTGGAACTCGATCGGGAAACCCGGCACCGGCTGATTTTACAGGGACCATCTTCTTCCGTTCTTGATTTTGTCGGGTCTCGACTAATGCCGTCTTTGCTGGCCTTGGAACCCATTGCCCGTAACAACGTGATGTCTGTGGATGAGGCGTCGCAAGAACAAGATTGGCTCGCGGAGAGCGGCTGGCAAAGAACGCTGGCTTTATGTATCGCCCTTTCAGGGCTCACAGTCCTTGTTGTGGTCACCGTCATGAGCCAGTCAGCGATGCGACGAGTCCTCAGCCGGACGGATCAGCAGGTCCAGGGGGCTGAAGAAGAGCTGTCTAGAAGCCAAAACCGCTTGCAGTCCGTCCTCGAGAACGCGCCGGTCGGAATATTCCTAAAGGATCGGGAGGGTCGATTTGAACGCGTGAATGCTCATTTTGAAAAGATGTATGGCACGGAGCCTGGACAGTTGATCGGTCTTCTGCCGGAGCAATATTCCCAGGATGATTTGAGTGACATTACACGAGAGCAAGACCTGAAAGTCCTTCGGGAGGGGCTTACGATCGTTGAAGATCATCAAGCGGAAGTTGATGGCGATACCCGTGATTTCTACCTGATCAAGTTTCCAATTTTCGACGCAACTGGGGAAGTCGATGGAGTGGCTGGTGTCGTCACTGACGTGACGGAGTTGCATGAGGCACGGCGGGCGCTGCGGAGAACCCAGCAGCGGCTTGATTTGTTCCTCAAGTATTCTCCGGCCGTTACCATCATTAAGGATCGTGAGGGCAGGTATGAAAGCGTGAACGAATCCTTTGTGAAACTGGTCGGCCGGGAAGAATCCGATGTTATCGGGAAACTACCCCATGACCTGTGGAGCAAGTCGACGGCGGATCAGGTCAGGCGCTTTGATAGGGAGGTAATGCGGACCGGCGACGTGGTTAAGGGAATCTATTCCGCTGAGAATTCATCCCAAAAGTTTTATATTCAAACCGTGAAGTTTCCCATCTTTGACGAGGATGGTCAGATTGATGGGCTGGGCGCCATTGAATTGGATGTCACCGAGGCAACAGAGAGCAGCCTGAACCTGAAGGCGACAAACCGGCGCCTTCATGCGCTACTGGATAATGCTCCCTTCCAGATACTTCTGAAGGACTGTGAGGGACGCTATGAACGGGTGAACAAGGAATTCGAGCGTTTATTCGGGGCCACGAATGATGATGTGGTTGGATTGATCCCCAGTGAGTTTATGGATAGCGATGCAGCTAGAAACTCACGTGCCAAAGACCTGATTGTATTGGATGAAGGCCGTGCCCTTGAGGAAGAGATACATGTGGATTTACCGTCCGGTCTTCGGGATTTTTATACGGTCCGCTTCCCAATATTCGACGAAAAGGGAGACATAGATGGCCTGGGTCTGGTCGTAACGGATCTAACAGAAGTAAACGCCACCCGAAATGCTTTGGCTAAGACGGAAAACCGCCTCAAAGCCTTGCTCGATTACTCCCCCGCTCTTGCTATCTTGAAAGACAAGGACGGCCGATATGAGAGCGTGAATGCGGCTTTTGAGAAATTCCTGGGCATCAAGAAATCGGAAGTTTCTGGAAGACTTCCTGAAGATGTTTGGCCCCCCGAGATAGCAAAAATTATGTTGGAACACGATCGGTTGGTTTTAGAAACGGGGGAGGTGATTGAGGATCTTTACGTCGTAAAAACAGATCAAAAAGAAGGATATTTCCAATCAGTTAAATTTCCCCTGTTTGATGAACATGGTGAAATAGATGGCGTGGGCGCCATTGAAATCGATGTCTCAGAAGCAACCCAGGCTAGGGAAGCGTTGGAAGAATCGCGTCGAAGGATGGAAGCAATCCTGTCCAACGTGCCGATTGCGATTTTCCTGAAGGGGCTGGATGGAAAGTTCATATTGGCGAATGAGCAATTTTTGGAGTTTTTCGACGTTTCTGAGGAAGATCTTATCGGGCAGGGGGTCAGTTCAGTGTTTCCGGAATTGGCTGAAAGTACCCTGTTAACGGACGAGAAGGTCATACGGACGGGGGAGAACATTACCTGGCAGTTCAAGTTCGGTCCGGATGAACGCAGTTTTCGAGTCATCAAGTTTCCCCTTCGGAATTCGATTGGGGAAATCGTCGGCGTTGGCGGGATCGCAGTGGACGTGACGGATGAGCTGAAATCTGCCGAGGCCCTGATAACGGCGAAGGAAGCGGCAGAAGAGGCAACGCGCGCGAAGTCCGACTTTCTTGCAAATATGAGCCATGAGATCAGAACACCGCTTAATGCGATACTTGGTTTCTCCGAGATGCTTCGGTCAGAATTTTTCGGACCGCTCGGCGATGAAAAATACAATGGGTATGTCGATGATATTCATCGAAGCGGCGTTCATTTGATGGGATTACTCGGCGATATCCTTGATCTGTCGAAGGTGGAGGCCGGGCTGTATGACTTTGATGAGCAGATTGTTGATCTATCCGAGTTGGCTGGCGAATGCATCCAAATCGCCCATGGGAATACAACAAAGCAAAAGCTTCGGTTCAGCGCCGAATGCGATCCCAGTATAAGACTTTGGGGTGATGCCCGCGCGCTGCGTCAGATCGTTCTCAACCTCCTATCCAATGCCATAAAATTCACACCTGATGGGGGGCAGATATTGGTTATATGGCAACGTACGGTCGACGGTGGTGGCTGTTTGGCCATTCGGGATACCGGCGTTGGCATCTCGAAAGAAAATATCGACCGCGTCTTGATGCCTTTTACGCAGGTGGGCGAGCCGATGTTGTCCAGCCAACCGGGGACGGGGATCGGTCTGTCAATTACAAGAGAACTTGCAAAACTGCATGATGCCGAGTTGGAGGTTGAAAGTAAGATCGACGCCGGGACCACGGTGCATGTTCATTTCCCGAAACATCGGCTAAGAGCGGCGAACAAGGATGCATAATCGATGGGCCGTTAGCAGTTTGGAGTTCCGGTCGATGGAACTTACGGGCTCCAGCTGTCGCCGGGCGCGTCGCGCCAAACATGCAAGACCCGCTTGGCGCCTGGGGTGTCGATCCGATCAAAATAGTCCATGATCTTTGAGAACGCGGGGGTCTGCATATAGGTATCTGTTTCGCCGCCACCTTGCAGAAAACCGATGATCTTTCCGAAGTTCATCTTGTCCATGCCCGATGCCTTACACGCGATTGCGACTGCTTCAGGGCCGGAGTCATACAATACCCGTGTTGCGCTGGAGCCCGATAGGTCCGTTAGTTCTCGGAACAGTTCTTCAAAGCGGAAGACATCATTTTCTTCTAAAGCTTTCACCAGCAATCGAGGATGCGGACGGTACCCGAAATGCGGTTTCGCTTCGGTTTCGGGCTCCTCGGCCTCGAAGATATCGGTTCCAAGTGCACTCGACACAGCCTTTGTTACCGCATCATCCAATGCAATGTCTTCAGGCGGGGCATATTTCTCTTCAATATAGTCCCGCATTGCGTCACCGACCCAGCCATACATGCGTCTGGCAAGATCTTCGCTGAGATCGGAGCGATTGATCAAAGGTTCCTGCAAGCGAGGCTCATCGGCAGAAGCTTCGACGATTCGCTGCATGGTGCGCCGGCTGATGGCCGCGCCTTCATTTTCCAGCATTGCGCTGATAACGGTCGGATTGCCGGTGTCTGCGATGGATTCTGTCACTTGTTCGGACAGGCTGGGTCGCATCGTGACCGCTAGTTGGTGGCTTTCCGCGTGGTCCAGGACCAGCCCGATCAGGTCGTGATCATCCAGGACCATGCTGCGGACGATGACGGGTTGGGCAACATCAATCATATCGGTGGCGAGGGTGTTCACAAGGCCCTTGGGCGCGTCGTCTCGATCAGCCAGTTGTTCGGCCAGTTCCCGACGGATGTTCATTTCAACATCCTGGATGAGGTTCGTCAGAATATCATAGACGAGATCTTTTTCGGAATCGTTTAGATGTCGGCCGGAACGCAAACAAAGATCGTTCAGGGAATCGACGAGAACTCCCCGGTCTTCCGGTTTCGCGCTGCGCGCAACATCTACAAGTTCCGAAACGGACACTTTCCGCATTCGCGGCGTCTCCTCCCATGCCCCTCTTTAGTTCGTGTCTCATGCGTCTCAATCAAGCGCAATGAAAAAACAATTGTATTTGAAATAGTCCGGTATCAATGCATATGAATTTTTAGGTTTAACTGGAAAGAGTAAGTCATTGTCGTAAATAAAAATAAATGGAAATTCACGCGTCATAAAACGGTAAAACGCGAGGTGAGGACGCATCCTTCTTGCGGCGTCGGGCGCCAGATTGTATCGCTGTGGGCTATGTTTATGAACCTATTCTTCAGCCTGAAAGGCGCTGGCTTGCCGGTGTCGTTACGGGAATATCTGACGCTGATCGAAGCGGTTGAGCGCGGTGTCGCCGAAGGTGATACGGAACGCTTTTACTATTTGAGCCGCGCCGCCCTCGTGAAGGATGAACGGTTTCTCGATCGGTTCGATCAAGTCTTCGCACATGTCTTCAAAGGCTTGGAGGCGGGAGAGGGCGTGTCTGCCCGTGAGCTGCCTCTGGAATGGCTTCAAAAGCTCGCTGAGAAGCATTTGAGCGAAGAAGAAAAGGCGATGGTTGAGGCCTTGGGTGGCTTCGAGAAACTGATGGAAACCTTGCAGGAACGCCTGGCCGAACAACAAAAGCGGCATCAGGGGGGCTCCAAGTGGATCGGTACCGCGGGCACGTCGCCTTTTGGCGCGTACGGCTATAACCCGGAGGGCGTTCGGATTGGGCAGGATGAGAGCCGCCACCGCCGGGCTGTGAAGGTCTGGGACAAGCGGGAGTTTCGAAATCTTGATGGGGATGTCGAGATCGGAACCCGGAACATCAAGATGGCCCTCCGCCGCCTACGCCGATTTGCACGCGATGGTGCGGCCGAAGAACTGGACCTGCCAGGAACGATTAAACAGACTGCTGAGAATGCTGGCTATCTGGATCTGAAGATGGTCCCGGAGCGTCGGAATGCGATCAAGATCCTGATGTTGTTCGATGTCGGCGGATCAATGGACGACCATGTCAAAGTCTGTGAGGAGCTGTTCTCTGCGGCACGGGGAGAGTTCAAGCATCTGGAATTCTATTACTTTCACAATATGGTTTATGAATCGGTCTGGCGGAATAGCCGCGAGCGTTGGCGGGCCAGTGTGCCGACCTGGGATATCCTGCGGACCTATGGCAGTGACTACAAGCTGGTGATCGTCGGCGATGCGACCATGAGCCCGTATGAAATTGCCTATCCGGGCGGTAGTGTGGAACATTGGAATGAAGAAGCGGGCGCTGTGTGGCTCGACCGCTTGCTGCAACACTATTCTAAGACAGTCTGGCTCAATCCACAGCCGGTCGACCGCTGGGATTATCACCAGTCCTTGCGCATGCTGAATGACCAGATGGAAGGGCGGATGTATCCGATGACCCTGCGTGGCCTTGATGATGCGATGCGGGAGCTGAATTGACCAACGGATCGGATGGGCGCAGTCTGCCTGCCGAAACAGCGTGAGAGGGGTGTTTATGCGCTCGAAGTTTTTACTCGGAGGATTGGTGGTTTTGCTGGGCGCTTGTGCCAATGAACCGTCGGTAACGAGTAGTTATGGTATTAAGGACGGAGCGCCTGCGCCTGTTGTCTCCATTTGCTACAATGCCTCGAACACGACCAAGGATCTTCTTGCGGCTCTGGCGCGGGAGAATTGTCCGAACCCAAATAGCGGCTTGCGGGTTTGGGAGGAAGACACCTTGTTCAATGAATGCCCGATCAGCAAACGCGTGCGCGTTACCTTTCTCTGTTTAGACCCCTAGATACAAAACCGGAACCAGGCCATGCGCGAAGAATCCAAGCCGGTCCTCTGTGTTGTAGGGGCGGTTGGATTCCTGACGGCGCAGGACATGCTGATCAAAACGTTGAGCGGCGATTTCCCCCTGCATGAAATCGTTTTGATCCGTGCGAGCATCGCTTTGACGGTCAGCCTTCTTCTGGTGCGGATGGAAGGGGGATTCCATTTATTGAGGACGAAGCGCGCGCCGCTGCATCTGGCGCGGGGCGTTTTCGTTGTCATTGCAAATTCGCTGTTCTTTATGGGCGTTGCCTCGATCCCAATTGGCGAAGCGACCGCGATCTTCTTCATTGCGCCGGTTTTGATGACCGGTCTGTCCGTCTTGTTGCTGCGGGAGAAGGTGGGAATCCGCCGCTGGTCTGCCGTCGCAATCGGTCTCGCAGGCTGCACGCTGATCATGCGGCCGGGGCAGGATAGTTTCCAACTGGCGGTTCTTTTCCCCCTTGGTGCCGCTGTTGCTTACTCCCTGATGCAGATTGCCACCCGGGTACTCGGCAGCACCGATGGCGCCGCCAGCATGGCGTTCTACATCCAATTTACTTTTGTTTTGATAAGCAGCGCTATCGGTCTCTCTATCGGGGATGGGCGGTTTGTGGATGCGTTTGGGGAGAGTAAGTCCCTCGAGTTCCTGCTGCGGGCCTGGCACTGGCCGGAGATGGCGGACTGGCCACGACTATGCGCAATTGGGTTGTTGAATGCTGTGGGCGGTTATCTCCTCGCCCAGGCTTACCGGCTGGGACGGGTCGCGACGGTTGCCCCCTTTGAGTATGCGGCCCTGCCTTGTGCGATCTTCTGGGGGTTTTTGGTCTGGGGCGATGTACCGGATCTGGTTGCGATGCTGGGCTTTGCGATGATTGTCTGCGGTGGTCTGGTCGTGATCTTGCGGGGAACGCGGGCAGAAGTCGTTGCCCCTCTGCGAAGCCGTCATCATTCGACGGCGCCCGGCAGTCCTTGTAATCGAAAGACCGAACCCACAGATTGACCTGTACAGATCGCGGAATGAACTGCGACGTTTCCCTGAAGGAGGAAATCATGGCGAAAGTGGCGCTTGTAACCGCCGGTGGCAGTGGCATGGGGGCAGGCGCGGCGCGTCAGCTCGCAGCAGACGGATATTCCGTTGGTATTTTGTCCTCATCCGGTAAGGGGGAAGCCCTTGCGGCGGAGCTTGGTGGCATTGGCGTGACAGGCTCTAATCAGAATGCCGATGATTTGAAGCGCCTCGTCGATGCCGCGATGGATAAATGGGGCAGGGTGGACGCCCTTGTAAACTCTGCCGGCCATGGGCCTCGGGCTGAGGTCTTGGAATTGACGGATGAGGATTGGCACACCGGCATGGATGTCTATTTCCTGTCCGCCGTGCGTCCCTCCCGACTTGTCGCACCAATCATGCAGGCCCAAGGTGGCGGCGCGATTGTGAATATCTCAACCTTCGCAGCCTTTGAGCCGGATCCAGTTTTCCCGACGTCTGGTGTTTTCCGGGCGGGGTTAGCGGCTTTCTGTAAGCTCTTCGCGGATAAATATGCGGCGGATAACATCCGCATGAACAACCTTCTGCCAGGCTTTATCGACAGCCTGCCGGAGAAGGAGGAGTTTCGCCAACGCATCCCAATGGGGCGGTATGGCAAGACCGATGAAATTGCCAAGACGGTCTCGTTCCTGGTTTCCGAGGATTCCGGCTATATCACTGGTCAGAACTTGCGGGTAGATGGCGGTATTACGCGGTCCGTGTAACGCAATACGGCCCACAGACAAAAAAAGGGGAGCGCTTTGGACGCTCCCCTTTTCAATTTCATGTCTGCGTGAGCGTTAACCGATCAAACCGCCATCATCGCGGCGGATCGCGATGACGGTCGAACGTGGGACTGAGGAACCACCATCGGGATAATGGCTGTCGCCTTTCTCGCCCGGGTGCTGGATGCCGACAAAGAGACTGCGGCGGTCCGGGCTCCAGGTGATACCGGTGATTTCGCATTCGCGCGGGCCAACCATGAAGCGGCGGATTTCACCGCTATCCGGATCACCAACCAGCATCTGATTGTTACCCTGACCGACATAGTCGCCTTCGTTCGAATATTTGCCGTCCGTCTGGATCCACAGCAAACCGGTGCTGTCGAAGGCCAGACCATCTGGGGAATTGAAGGTATTTTCCTTCGTGATGTTGCTCGATCCGGCATAGTCGTCTTCGTGAACATGCGGGTTTCCTGCAACAACGAAGAGATCCCAGGCGAAGGCCGTGTTGCCGTGATCACCGCCATCCGGAACCCAGCGGACGATCTGACCATAGTTATTGCCGGCGCGTGGGTTTGGTCCACCGACCGGGGTTTCGTCGCCCCCCTTATTCGGTTTCTTACCACGGTTCTTGTTGTTGGTGAGGCAGCAATAGGCTTCGATCTTGTTCGGATTGGCTGAGATCCATTCCGGCCGATCCATGGTGGTGGCCCCGACTGCGGAGGCTGCCTGGCGGGTCATCACACAGATTTCCGCCTTGTTGTTCATACCCGTTGCCGGTTCGGTCAGGGCGAGCCACTCGCCACGCAGATTATCATGGAACTTGGCGACATAGAGCGTGCCATCCTCCAGAAGATCCGTGTTGTCGCCGCCAACGGTATAGCTGCCGGCGGAGACGAATTTGTAGAGGAATTCCCCACGCTCATCATCGCCCATATAGACAACGACCTGGCCGTTGTTGGCGAGGACGACTTCGGCATTCTCATGCTTGAAACGGCCAAGTGCCGTGCGTTTCTTCGGCGTGGATGTCGGGTCGAGCGGATCAATCTCGACGATATACCCACAGCGATGCGGCTCGTTCGGATGTTTGGAGACATCGAAGCGCTCATCCGCTGTTGCCCAGGCATAGCCCCAGTCTTCCTTGTTGATGCCATAACGTTTCTGGGCGGCGTCCTGTTCCCACCCATCGGCACTGGCAGAGAAATAGCCGTTGAAATTCTCTTCACAGGCCAGATAGGTGCCCCAGGGGGTGCGGCCATTTCCGCAGTTATTCCAGGTACCAAGCGCGCTCAACCCGCTCGGATCTGCTTCGGTCTTCAAAAGATCGTGGCCGGCGGCGGGGCCGGTCAGGGCTACCGGCGTATCGGCGGTGATTCGGCGGTTGAAGGGGCTGTCCTTCACGATGGACCAGTGACCGTTGTCCTGAGCAACTTCGACGACGCTGACGCCATGGGCTGCTTTACCCTTACGAACATCGTCGGCATTCTCCGGCAGCTTGCTGTCCCGGTTGCCATAGATGATCGAGCGGTTGGTATATTCATTATTGACCGTGAGGATGGTGCGCTCGCCATAGGCAAACATCGCCATGCCATCATTATTGTCGCCAAAGGCGCGCTCTTGGGTTTCTCCGGTACCGCGGGTTTCTTGCTCAAAATCGGCGGCGCCACTCCACAGCGGGTCACCCCATTTGGCGACGATTTGCCAGTTATATCCTGACGGCACTGTCACCGTGTCCATGCTGTTCGTGGCAACAGCGTTGAACCCTAAACGGTCGCTTGCCTGCGCGCGGAGCGGGGTAAGGGCGGTGGACCCCATCACAAGAGCGGCGGCACCAAAGGCAACGCCACCACCCAAGAAGTTGCGACGGGACATGGCACCATCGACAACCGTGTCGAAATCGGTTGCGGCGGGACGGGGAGAGTTCACTTCGTCATAGTCATCGAAGGACGGAATATCGAGATGCGTCTCGGTCATGGATTGGCTCCTTTAGGGAATGGCGACTGCTGAGCGCAGCGCGGTCGCACTATCCTGGCCCATGGTTACCCGATGATGACAGATGACTGAAGAGTTTGTTGCTCAAAAAACGGAGGGGGAAGAGGTTATGCGGGGCCGGTGACGCAAACAGAAAAAGGGGAAACCTCCTTGAGATTTCCCCTCTTCCTTCAGTTCTGAGAACAGTATGTCGGCCAGGCCTATTTGTATTCGGTCGGGAGCATGCTGCCGACTTGGCCTGTGAAATCCTTGCCCTTGATCGAGTCGGCAAAGGCACGGCCGTTTTCGACCGTCGGGGCACCGAGAAGCGTTGCTGCTTCGCTGATGCCGCCCAAAACCTCTTTGGCCTTCGCGATCCGCGTGTTTTGCGCTTCCAGATATTTTGCATGATCGGTTTTACCGACGGCCTCAGTCGCCGCAACAAGCGCTGCTGCCTGACCAACCAAGTAGTACACAGACAATTCTGCGCCGCTCAGCTCTTGGTTCTCTTTGACAT
>SPJV01000157.1 GCA_006844765.1 Alphaproteobacteria bacterium
CAATGGCCTTAACAACACGCCTGACCTGCGCGGCCGCTTCATCGTCGGACAGAGTAATAGCGATAGTCATAACCGCGGCTATTCCAACTCGGAAAAGAACCGGAACGAATATAGAGATCTTGGTGATCGCGGTGGTGAGCGAAAGGTAACATTAACGAAGAGCGAAATGCCGGCTCACCGCCACAATTACCAGGAATTTGATCGATCAGTCCGGCAACAGAAAAGCGGAGAGAAGGAGGCCTTTAATGGGGGCGGATCCAGTAATAGTAATCGCTATAACCTACGCTGGTGGGGAAGGATGCAAACGCAGGGTAGTAATCAGCCACATGAAAATCGCCCGCCCTTTTACGTGGTCGCCTTCATTATGAAACTCTAATCGCCTAAAGCCACCGAAATGAAACTCATAACAGATCTTTTTGAGATTATAGATAAGCATGCGAATCAGACGGTGTTCTCCCTGGACCTGAGCCCGAATGATTACTTAGAGCCTGACCCTACTATCGAAGACCCGCATCTTCGAGTGGCGGATTTTGGGTCATTCCTCAAAACCGCACTGGGCCTGGCCGATGATGGGGCTTTGCAGATTACGCGGGAGACGACCGGTACGCCTCCTCCTTTTGCCACTATCGCTGATGACGAGGAATCGCTGGAGATCGTTGCAACGGTTGAAGACCTGTTCAGCACCTCGCAAAAGGACCTGCGGATCTTACTCCGCGGAATCCCCGGCACCACGGAAGCGGACGATGTGTTGGAAGTAGAGTTACGGGCAACTTATCCCACGGACGAGGAGATCACCATCTTCGGAATCACCTGGCTGGTGCCGGCAACCGTGACTGCCGTGCTGACCATGACCCGCATCGATGACAGCACGCTTGATTTCGGAGAATCCCGGGAGGGCAGCATCACCCTGACGGGTGGCTCGCTGGTGCCGGTCACCATGAGCAAGGCGATCTTCGGGGGCGCCGATTGGGAAGTGGCGCTCGACGAATCAGTGGCCGAGGACGGCTTGCCGCTCAACCTGAACGACCTGGCTTTTCTGCTCGATCTGCCCAGCGGAACCGGCGCCGGTAGCATTGAAGAATTCATTCCCCAACCCCTGCAGGATATCCTCTTCCCGGCAGATGAAGACACACAGCTACGCATCCACGCCTTGCGCATTGATGTCAACGAAACAGAGAATGAAGCCAATCAATACGAAATTGACCTCCGGCTGGCTTCAACAGCTAATGATCCGACCAATGACCCCAATGCCTGGGAGATATTCTCCGGCTTGTCGCTGCGCCAGATCACATTGGCCTTTGAGATTCTAAATGCCTCGGAGGCCCAGGACGGGCGCACCGTCAACTTCGATGTGTTGGGTGGCATCATCATCGATGGGGTCTCCCTGCCGAACTTCTTCACCCGCGGCACTTATGGGGACAAAGACGTGCCCTGGACGACTGGCTTTGATTCTACGCCCTCTTCCACGGACACGATTAGCGTGGCGACCCTGCTGGGATTAATAGCGAACAATGACTTGATCGCATCCATTCCCGATCTGGTGGAAGACATTGCGGAGATCAGTTTGACCCGCTTCATCGTGACCTACAACCCCTACCAAAAGGAGCTGCAGGCTTTTGATGTAGGGCTCGCCAAAACGGATTCCTTCGTGCTGGTGCCGGAATTGCCGGAGGTGGGCGGACTCTCACTCGAATTAACCTTTACCAATTTGAATACCGCCCCGGAGTTGACTGAAGCCAGCCTCGGCGGCCAGATATTAATCCAAAACGGCGGGACGATCTCGCTTTCCCTGCTCAGGACCGATACGGGCGGTTGGCAATTGAGCGGCACACATGAGGCCGATGACGACCCTTCCAGCTTCGAGGACCTGCTCGACACCTTTATTCCGGGCGACATTTACTGGTTCG
>SPJV01000158.1 GCA_006844765.1 Alphaproteobacteria bacterium
CGAGACGACCGCAACCATGTTTGCCGCCCAGTTCGTTCAGTTTGGTCAACACCTCGGCTGGGGACAAGGACACGCCATTGATCGATACGGCGTCACCCTTTTCAAAGCCAATTTCGATAAATTCGGGTGTGTCCGGCGCATCTTCGGGGTGAACGGTGCGCTGGTAGACGTAATCGGGGGCCATATCGGCGGGGTCTTCCAACACTTTGCCCTCGGACGAGGTGTGCAGAAGGTTCGCGTCCACGCTGAACGGCGCTTCGCCGCGCTTGTCTTTGGCGATAGGGATCTGGTGCTTTTCAGCGAATTCCAACAGGCGGGTCCGGCTGGACAAATCCCATTCGCGCCAGGGGGCGATAACCTTGATGTCAGGGTTCAGCGCATAGGCGGCCAGTTCAAACCGAACCTGATCATTGCCCTTGCCGGTCGCGCCATGGGCCACAGCGTCGGCCCCGGTTTCGGCTGCGATTTCAACCAGACGCTTGGAAATCAGTGGCCGCGCGATAGAGGTTCCAAGCAGGTAGAGACCTTCGTAAACCGCGTTGGCACGGAACATCGGAAAGACGAAATCACGGACAAATTCTTCGCGAACATCCTCAATATAGATGTTCTCTGGCGCGATGCCCAACAGCTCGGCCTTTTTGCGGGCGGGATCAAGCTCTTCGCCTTGGCCGAGATCGGCGGTGAATGTTACAACCTCGCACCCATACTCGGTTTGCAGCCATTTCAGGATGATCGAGGTATCCAGGCCGCCAGAATAGGCGAGCACGACTTTTTTCGGGGCATTGGCCATCGCATTTCCTTCCTTATACTTAGCGCGCGCGTTAGCGGGTTTTAGCCTTGCGTGCAAGGCAACGCCGTTGCATAGGCCGATTTGACGCTTGTTTTAGACAGTCCTGCAGATTGCCCCGAATTGTGTTTTGCAATAGCGTTTTCGGCACATGTGGGGTCCCTGTCCGCCGGGGACTTGCCCCGTCACTGAAAAGGTCAGAAGTTGAATAATTTTGCGCAAGCCGCACGCGATGCCACTCAGGAAATGCGCAGTGTCTTTGCCGCCACCCCCTTGCAACGCAACGCTTTTCTGTCGGATCGCTACAACGCGGATATCTGGCTAAAACGCGAAGACCTGTCCCCAGTGCGGTCTTATAAAATTCGCGGGGCCTATAATGCGCTGAGCAAGCAGGTCGCAGCTGACCAAACCCGGTTTGTATGCGCAAGTGCGGGCAACCATGCCCAAGGCGTGGCGTTTATTTGCGCGCATTTTGGGGTCCATGGCGTGATTTTCATGCCTGTAACGACGCCCAAGCAAAAGATCGACAAGACCCGTGCATTTGGCGGTGACGTGATCGAGATCAAGCTGGTGGGCGACTATGTCGACGACACGCTGGCGGCGGCGCAGGATTACTGTGCATCTGTCGGGGCGCATTTTCTGTCGCCGTTTGATGATTTGGACGTGATAGAAGGACAAGCCAGCGTCGCGGTAGAAATCCTTGCCGGTTTACCCAAAGCCCCAGATATGATGATTTTACCTGTTGGGGGCGGCGGTCTTTCGTCAGGCATAACAACTTACATGGCTGACATGGCACCGGTAACGGAGTTTCGGCTGGTCGAACCACTTGGCGCACGGTCTTTGGCGGTTGCTTTGCAAGATCGCGCACCTTCCACGGTTCGCCCGATTGATGGGTTCGTTGATGGTGCTGCTGTCGCAAGGATTGGGGCCAAGAATTTTGAATTTCTACGCAGGACACAAGTAGATCATGTGTTGGCCGCGCCCGAGGACCGGATTTGTGGCACGATTCTTGAAATGTTGAATGTCGAAGGCATTGTTCTGGAACCCGCCGGGGCGTTGGCCGTAGATGCGTT
>SPJV01000159.1 GCA_006844765.1 Alphaproteobacteria bacterium
AACCTGTTGGCGCTCGAACCTTGGACGCCTTCGTTTTGAACCTTTTCCCGAACTTGGTTGATCACCTCCCGGCGAGAACCTGCTTCGGGCTGATTGACTTTGTCAGACACGGGCGCCGGCTGCACAATGCTGGCCTGTTGTTTGCGTTCCGTGGTGACTTTATCCGCGAGCTTCGCTTCGGCCAGTGCGCCTTGCGCCATGGTGGCGATGACGACCGGGGCGTCGGGAAGACTCGCGAGGTCGGGTCGTCCATTCCAGATCTTCTGAGCAACCTGCGACAAGGGCGACTGCGAGTCTTCGAGACCCGGGTACGTCTTGACCGCCTGTTGATACGCGACCGCCTGCTGATTTTGCAGGGCGGCCTGAGCTTCGCTGGCTTGGATCTTTTCGGTTACGGGCGCGAGCGCGTCGCGTACCGTAGCCTGAACCATCGCCGCAATGTCCTGTCCTGCCAACGGTTTGTCGTTTTCAGCGGGCTGGGTGTTCTCCTGCGAGCTGAACGTCGGCTTGGGTGGGTGTGCAACTTGGTTCTCGAGTGCGGCCAAACGAGTGGCCAAAATTCTGTTCTGTTCTTCGAGCTGGCCGGCCTGGGTCGCGGCGTTGTCGCGCTGGGCGATAATGGCGGCGATTCGCTCTTCGGCCGGGCTCGGGGTGTTTTCTGGTGTGACGTCGTCAGGCATTGAAAGGATTCCTCTCACCTTCTTTGAGCGCTGCCGTGAAGTACCTACGGAAGCGTTCGTTGTTGCGGATGATCTCGATTGGTTCTGCTGTGTCGAGGCCGGCTCGGATGGTGAGCACGGCCGCTTGATCGTCTCTATTCAGTAGTTCGTTGAGCGCCTCCATGAGTTCCCGGTTCGCGAGGCAGGTGCGGATTTTGGGGATGAGCTCTTTGTCGGTCATATCTGGGGGTTGTCCAAGCCCAGCTGCGCGGCGGCGTTCTGGACCGTTTGGGCGGCCTGAGTTTCCTCTGGGCTGCGAACGATGGTGTTGGCCAGGTTGAGGTCGATCAGCTTGAAGTAGGCTTCGAGGAGCGCGCCGACGTCGAATCGTCCGGACTGGTCGTTGATGACGATCTGGAGGATTCGCTCCATGGAGGCGAGGAGGAAGGACTTGTTAGTCGAGCTTGGAGTTCCAGCGGGCGAAATGTCGAAGTCGCCCTCGATCTCAGACTTCCGAGCGAGCACGGGTCGGTTGACGCCTTGGACTCGGAAGAAGATCTCATCTTGGCCGAACTCCTGCCAGAGCTTCCAGATCTTCTTGAAACTGCGGCCCATAGAGACCTGGAACATTCGCGCGTCCAGGCCGAACACGTTCTGAGCCAGCTGGGTGATTGCATTGACTTCGGCCGCGGTGCGGCGCTCCGTGGGTTGGTTGAGCTGGTTGATTGTCGCGTCGAAGGTTCCGATGAACGACTCGGCTGTGCGCTGGTTGACCTGCTCTTCTTGGAGAAGGCCTTGGAGGATGCGGAGGTCGTGCTGGATCGGCTGGATATCGCCCACGTTCTGGACAGGGATCATCGCGCCGGGGCGCCATTGGATCTTCTGGCCGTAGTCGGCGGAGAGCGCGCGCTTCTGCATCACGGGCGCGAGGACGATCTGGGCGGCGTCGACCCGCGCGTTGTGAAATGAGTTGACAAGCTTGGCGAGCTCGGATAGCATTTCAGGGATGCCGCGAGAGTCTGTCGGAGTCTCAGCGTGAGGCTCGAAGAGGAACGTGGTCACCGGCCAGTCGGAGAATGGCATGTGGTGCTCGACCGTCGAGAGGACGATGTCGTGCTCCGGGGAGTACCACATGACGCACTTTTCGAGGATGCCGTCCCCGTTGATGTCCAGCTTGCAGAAGGTTT
>SPJV01000160.1 GCA_006844765.1 Alphaproteobacteria bacterium
GGCCCGCCATGCATCCCAGTCCGCGATTCGGGCAGCAACCCCGGCATAGCCCCCGGCAGTCGGGTGAACGCCATCCCCTTCCGCCATCGCGCGATCCCATTCAGGATCCGCATCAAGTACGGAGAATAAATCGAAATACGGCACCCCGATTTCCGCCGCCAAACCCTTGAAATCACTGTTCAAGGCGGCAATGCGCTCTCGCGTGAACTGGTAGGTTACGCCGGGTCCCGGCACGATCTCGACACCGCCACGACGGACCGGTGTCGGGCTGATCCACAGGGTCGGTGCCATGGCCTGCGCTGCTGCCATGATCGCCCGTGCGTTATCGAGCGATTCGTCACGACTGATTCGCTGCCCTTCATCATTGAAATGGGCCGAATCATTAACCCCGAACATAAAGGTGAGCCGGCCATCCGAATGCGGTGGCAGTCGGGGTGTTGCTTCCGCCAGCCAGCGGGCGCGGATATCCCGGCTCGTCTCTGCCCGAACCCCAAGGTTATAGCAGGATAGATCATGTCCCGCTGACGCCATGGAGGCAGATAACCGCCCCGGCCATCCAAGAAACGCCAAATCCCCGGTTCCAGCCGTGATACTGTCACCAACAAAACAAATCCTATAGGTCGCCATCGGCGTGTCGCTCCCCTTCATTACCATCGGGCCGCATAGTCAGGCCCAAAATAGGCAGGCCCAACAAACCCTCATTGACCGCTATTTTGACAACAGCTGAGCCAGTTGCTCAAGACAGGCAGTGCGATCCGGCACACCATCCCGGACTAACCACCAGGATTGTACCTCGTTCAGGATACGCCCAATCTCAGGTCCGGGGGTGAGGCCAGCCGCGACGACATCCGCGCCCGCTATTGGAAAGACCGGATCACCCCATCGTTGCGCCTCGACCAGTACCTGTTCCCACGCCCCAGGGTCGACTGCAACACCAAGCGCTGCAACATCCCGCGCAGACGCAGCGCCCAACGCGTAAAGCCCTTGGGTACGAGGCAGTTTCTCTTGCCCCGGTTTGATCGGCGGATCAGCAAAACAGACTAAGCGATCCCGATCCGAATTTGAGAGTTTGAGACGCGTCGCAATAGTTTCCGCAGCCGCGCTATTTCCCGATACAGCAATTCCCGCGACAAGCGCCAGGCGTTGGATAGGGTCACACCCCCCTATCGCTGACGTCATAAAAGGGGGTGCCTGAACAGCTTCCGGCAACCAGTAATCCAGGCACCCTGCGTCGCGCATAAGCTGGATTACAGAATCCGGATCCTCAGCGGCAAGGAGTTTTCGAAGCTCCGTCCAAACCCGCTCCGCCGATAATATGGACAATCGATCACGCGCTAGGTGGCACGCCTTCAAGGCGTCTGCGGATGGGTCTTCGCGCCCCATAACCGCCTGAAATCGGAAGAAGCGGAAGACCCGCAGCACATCCTCTGCAATCCGCCGGCCCGGGTCCCCGACAAAGCGAATCCGCCCCGCCTGGGCATCACCCATCCCATCGAAATAGTCATAGAGCCCGCCGTCGCGGGTCAGCGACATGGCATTGACCGTGAAGTCCCGGCGTGCCGCATCTTCCCGCCAATCCGTGGTAAATGCGACCGTCGCCCGCCGTCCATCGGTCGACACATCCCGCCGAAGGGTCGTGATCTCAAACCCACGCCCCGCACTTATCGCCGTTATCGTGCCATGATCAAGGCC
>SPJV01000097.1 GCA_006844765.1 Alphaproteobacteria bacterium
GGCCCCTGTAGATGGATGAACAACACCGGCTCTCCAGAGACAGAACGGATACGATCCCTGTAGCGACGTTTCAAGGCCGAACAGCCTATGATCAGCTGTCCGGGTTCATTCCTCAGTTCATCGCCGATCCGGTCGAGCCATGGCCAGCGGTCGGCATCCTCCAGCGGGATGCCCGCTGACATCTTGCGGATATTCTCTTCCGGGTGAAAGCGGTCGCCGTCCCGATATGTGGCGCCCAGCGCTTCCGCCAGCGCCGCCCCGACCGACGACTTTCCGCATCCGGCAACGCCCATAATAACGATTTTCTGGGGCATATCAGAGAGACGCCGTGATTCCGCCATCGACATAGAGCACGTGCCCGTTGACGAATCCCGAGGCTGAAGAGGCAAGGAAAATACATGCGCCGACAAGTTCCTCGACCTTGCCCCAGCGGCCGGCTGGAGTCCGCTTCGCCAGCCAGGCACTGAATTCCGGATCAGCGACCAGGGCTGCATTCAACGGTGTTTCGAAATAGCCCGGCGCGATGGCGTTGCATTGCAGCCCATGCTTGGCCCAATCCGTTGCCATGCCCTTGGTTAGATTGCCGACGGCGCCTTTTGTCGCTGTGTAAGGGGCGATACCGGGACGCGCCAGCGAGGTCTGCACGGAGGCGATGTTGATAATCTTACCGGCACCACGTTCGATCATGTGACGGGCGGCAGCCTGACCAACATGGAAGACGCTGGCGATATTCACCTGAAGCAAACGCTCAAAAGCATCAGCTGGGAAATCTTCAAGAGGGGAGCGATGCTGCATGCCGGCATTATTGACCAGAATATCGATGGGCCCGTTATCCGCTTCAAACCCATCTATCGCCGCACGCGCCGCATCGTGATCCGTGACATCGAAGGGCAATTGCTTGATCCGGTCTTCCGGTGCTTCCAAAGAGGCTGCTGCGTCAGCAAGTTTCGCGGCGTCCCGACCGTTTAAAATTACCGTCGCGCCGGCGTCCAACAAACCGCGCGCCAGGGCGTAGCCAATCCCTTGGGACGAGCCGGTTATCAGGGCTGTTTTGCCGCTGAGATCAAATAATTCCAAACCCATTCCCTGATTTCCCTGCGTCATGCTTGCCTCTTCCTTGTCAAGAACGCTATCAAGCACTGTCCTAAACTGGAGATTACGATATGGCAAAGGTAGCGTTGTTACAGGTCGGTCCGCTTTCTGAGCGTGATGAGTCAGGGCTCGCCGAAAAATTTGACGTTTTCAGATATTTCGAAGCGGAAGACCCCACCGCATATCTCGCAGAACATGGCGCGAAAATTCGTGCGGTTGCGACGGCTGGCGACCGGGGAGCGAACGCGGCGCTGATCGAAGCTCTGCCGAATGTCGAAATCATTTCTGTTTTCGGTGTCGGCTTTGATGCGGTCGATATCGACCTGTGCAGCAAGAAGGGCATCCGGGTTACCAACACGCCGGGCGTTCTGACCGAAGACGTGGCTGACCTTGCTGTCGCATTGATGCTTTGCCAAGCCCGCGAGATGGTGCCGGCGGAAGCCTGGGCCCGCAGTGGCAACTGGGGCAAGAACGGCAGTTTCCCTCTGGTACGCCGGGCGCATGGCAAGAAAGCCGGTATTTTGGGCCTGGGTGCGATCGGCATGGCCGTTGGACGGCGTCTCGCTGCCTTCGGAATGGATATCGCTTACAGCTCCCGCTCTGCGAAGGATGAAGCTGACGGATGGACCTTCATTGAAGACCCGGTTGCGCTTGCAGATCACGCAGACTTTTTCTTTGTCACCCTGGCCTCCAATGCTGAGACCAAGCAGATCGTCAGTAAATCGGTGATTGAGGCATTGGGCCCCACCGGCACGTTGATCAATGTTGCCCGTGGTGCTGTTGTTGATGAAGCCGCTATGTTGGATGCGCTGGAAGACGGACGTTTGGGTTTTGCCGCTCTCGATGTCTTTGAAGGCGAGCCGGCAATTGATCCGCGGTTCCAGAAGCTCGACAATGTTTTGCTGTCTCCACACCATGGCTCAGCAACGACGGAAACCCGCCAGGCGATGGGTGAGTTGATGCGCGCAAATCTGGAAGCCTATTTCGACGGTCGCGATCTGCTGACGCCAGTCGTTTGATCCTGCTTGGTGGATTAAAGGAGTTCAGACATTGAAAGCCGTCGTTATTCATGCACCGAAAGATCTGCGTTTGGACGATCAGCCGTCCCGCGAGCCGGGGGCGGGCGAAATCCGCATCCGTCTTGCCAGCGGCGGTATCTGTGGCTCGGATCTTCATTACTTCAATCATGGTGGCTTCGGGCCTGTCCGATTGAAGGAGCCGATGGTACTCGGGCATGAGGTCTCCGGCTTTGTTGATAAGCTTGGGCCGGGCGTTGACGGACCTGCAGCAGGAACGCTGGTTTCGATCTGTCCAAGCCGCCCCTGCAAGACATGCAGCTATTGTCTGAAAGGCCTGCCCAATCACTGTCTCAATATGCGGTTCTATGGCAGCGCTATGCCTTTCCCGCATATCCAAGGCGCCTTCCAACAGGAATTGATTGTCGATGCGACCCAATGCGTTCCGGCAGACGGCTTGACGCCGGGAGAGGCCGCAATGGCGGAACCTCTCTCTGTTGGCCTGCATGCCACAAGACGCGCGGGGGAGATGCTGGGCAAGCGTGTGTTGTTAACCGGTTGCGGGCCGATTGGGCTTTTGGCCGCAATGGCAGCGCGGCGCGCCGGGGCAGAGGAAATTGTTGCAACGGATTTGGCGGATAACGCCTTGGAGACAGCAAAGAAGATCGGCGTCGATAAGGTGATCAATGTCGCAACAGACGCGGATGCTCTGGAGCCTTATAAAAAGGACAAGGGCTATTTCGACGTTCACTACGAATGTTCGGGAGCGCCGGCTGCCCTGAAGATGGGCATTGAGGTCTTGGCGCCGCGCGGGGTTATCATGCAGCTCGGTCTCGGTGGGGACATGGAAGTCCCGATGATGGCGCTGACCGCGAAGGAATTGGACCTGCGAGGATCCTTCCGTTTCCATGAGGAGTTCAGCACGGCGGTCTCCCTGATGCGCTCCAAGTTGATTGATGTCACGCCGGTGATCAGTCACACGATCCCCCTCGCTCAGGTGCATGATGCCTTTGATATTGCGAATGACCGGTCGCGTGCCTTGAAGACCCAGATCGATTTCACCGCTTCATAGGAGCTGAAGGAACGCTTTTATGGCGAGTGGATGTGATATCGGGCTGGTCGGAGCCGGGACCATGGGGGCGATGTTGGCCCTCAATATGGCTGAGAATGGCTTCCGTGTTTCGGTCTATGACCTTGACCCGGAAACATCCCGCAAATTTGTTACCTCCGCAGGTGATCTGGCCGATCGGCTGCAGGCGCATGAGACCCTGGCGGATTTCGTCCAATCCCTGAAACCACCGCGATCCATCATCCTGTTGGTTCCGGCTGGCGCGCCTGTCGATAACCTGATAGCCGCCCTGTCGCATCATCTGGACGATCAGGATTTGGTCATTGATGCAGGAAACGCCAATTTCCGCGATTCCGTCCGACGTGCGGAAGTCGCAGCTGAAAACGGGCACCCTTTCCTGGGAATTGGCGTCTCCGGCGGTGCGTCAGGGGCGCGCTTCGGGCCGGCGATCATGGCGGGCGGTGACAAGCACGCGTGGGAGCGGGTGTCCCCGATCCTGACCGCGATTGCGGCACAGTCTGATGGGCAGCCTTGCGCAGCCTGGGTTGGGCCGGATGGGGCCGGGCATTTCGTGAAGACGGTCCATAACGGTATCGAATACGCCGATATGCAAATGATTGCAGAGGTCTATGGTATTTTGCGTGATGGGTTGGCGCTTGATCCAAAAGCGATTTCGGCGATCTTCGCGCGTTGGAATGAGGGGCCGCTGCAATCCTATCTGATCGAGATCACGGCAGAAGTCGCGGGCACGGTTGACCCCGAAAGTGATGCGCCGGTGTTGGACATCATTCAGGATCGGGCCGGGCAAAAGGGTACGGGCCGGTGGACCTTGATTGAAGCACAGCATCTGGGTGCTGCGCCGACTGTGGTGGAAGCTGCGGTCGCGGCGCGTAACCTGTCGGCGGAGCTTCCCTTGCGGCAAGCGGGTGCTGCGCGGTTCCCTGGCGCCGGTCGACCCCTGGGCGAGAGTGATACACCAACACTGGAAGTCTTGGAGCAGGCACTGATCGCGGCCAAAATCATCTGTTATGCCCAAGGCTTCGACTTGCTGGCAAAGGCCAGTGATGCCTTCAATTGGTCGCTTCCCCTGCCTGCCATTGCGCGGCTTTGGCGGGCCGGCTGCATCATTCGGTCCGGCATGTTGAATGACATGGCAGCGGCCTTAGAGGATAGCCCGGAGACGAACTTGCTGCTGGCTCCCGCCTTAGCCGAGCGGGTTTCTGGCGCGCAGCCCGCTTTACGGCAGACGGCGATCCTGGCAATGCAGAATGCAATCCCGGCACCGGCCCTCAGTGCGGCGGTCAGCTATTTTGACATGCTTCGCTCGGCCCGTAGCACAGCCAATATGATCCAGGGTCAGCGTGATTTCTTTGGCGCGCATGGCTTTGAGCGGACAGATCGGCCAGGGACCGGCTTCCATGGCCCCTGGCACAATCGTCACGAGCAACGCTGAGCTCGTTCGGCACTCCGGTCACTTGTCGGCGAAGAAATCCACCATTTGCGGAACATAGTTATCGCCTTGTCCGGCAGAAACAGCACCGGTCAGCGCCGCCTTTGGCCCGGTCGAGATGATTGAGGTGAACCCCAGATCCTCGGACATCTTGCCGTAATAGCCGACATCCTTCAGGGCGTTCTGGATAGAGAAGGCAAGCTTGCTGCGATCACCATCCAACGCATAGGCAGCAACAAAATCCATCATCCCGGAATGCAGTGGACCCGCCGACATAACGTTATAAAGCTGCTGGCGTGGCACCTCCGCCAGATCCGCCATGGCAAAGGCTTCCGACATTGCATTCGCCGTGGTCATGGCGAAGAAATTGTTGATCAGCTTGATCGTGTGACCGGAGCCAAGCGGGCCCAGATGGAACACGTTCTCGCCCAACTGCTGCAGGATCGGTTCAACCTGATCGAAGGTCGCCTTGTCGCCGGCGCCCATGATGTTCAAGAGGCCATCCTTCGCATGTGACGGCGTCCGGCCCAGCGGAGCATCCAGCATCTGCGCGCCCTTTTCCGCCACTTCCGCACCCAGTGCTTTTGTTGATCCGGGGAGGGAGGTTCCGAAGTCGATCACAACCTTGCCCGCAGACAAACCGGCGATCACGCCGTCTTCGCCGCGCATGCGGGACTCCACATGATCAGAGGTGCCCATGCACAGCATGATGATGTCACTCTGCTCCGCTACTTCGCGGGCATTGGCTGGCTCAATCGCGCCGCGTGCGATGGCAGCGTCAATTCCACTGCGATCCCGATTGCCGAGAACACGAATACCTTCATGTCCCATATCCTGTAGCCTGCCCACCATGGCGGCTCCCATCAGGCCGAGACCAATAAATCCGATTGTCGGGTTCGACATGAACTCTCTCCTTCAATGCGATTGGATTAACGGCCGAAAGCAGGGCGCTTCAGGCCGGATTGTACTTCATATATCGACCGGTTCAGTTCCGGTTGCGGCTGCGGAATGCGGACCGGCCAGTCGGATAGTCGCGGATGCAATGTCGGTTCCCCACAGAGCATCCGGGTATTGTATTCTTCGATACTGTCGAAAGTCGTCATGGACCCCATGACCGGGAAGGCATCCGCTGCCATCATTTCCAGGAACAGCATTCGCCGGTCTCTGTCAGAGGTGTTTTTGGCTGAGCCATGCACCATCCGCCCATGATGGATTGAGATAGATCCTGCCGGCGCGGTCAGGGTCACTGAATTCGCCATATCCAGGCCTGAGCCTTCAAAATCAAGCGCCCCGACAAACACCCCATCTTGGTGGTGATCGAAGGTCGGCCCCTGATGCGAGCCAGGAAAGACGGTCAGGGGACCATTCTCCAAAGCCATATCATCGATGACGACCCCGATTGCTAAGACATCGTCATTGGTATGCGGGTAAAAGGCGACATCCTGATGCCATTCAATCGCAGCCCCGTATCCTTTGCTCTTCATGTTCAGTTTGGTGTTGTGCAGGCGGATATCGTTGCCGAGCAGGTCACGGGCGGGCGCCAGGATGTGATCTGAGAACAATAGATCCTTGATCACATCACTCAACCGATGCGGTTGCTTAACCCGTCGAATGCGCGGTGCATCCGGTTGATGGGATTCTTCCAAATCCAGCCGCTCATCCGAGGCTGTCATGCCACGCGCTTCACCTTCGAACCGGGTGATTTCAGATCGGATCGCTTCGATGATGGGCAGGGGAATATGCCGTTCCAGGACGAGATAGCCGTCCCGCCGATAGTTTTCGATTTGGTCGGTTGTCAGTGTTTCAGGCATTACATCACCGCGCCGATTTGCCAGGGCACGAATTCATAGTCGCCAAGCCCCTGGGCTTCCGATTTGGATTTCTCACCGGATGCAACCCGCAGCCAGAGTTCATAAATCTCCCGCCCCTTATCATCCAGGGAAACGCCATCGGAGAGCATTGCACCGGCATCGACATCCATATCTTCGATCATCCGGCCATACATCTCGGAATTCGTGGCGATCTTGACTGTCGGTGCAGGCTTGGACCCAAAGGCAGAGCCTCTTCCCGTTGTGAAGCAGACGAGGTTGCAGCCGCTTGCGATCTGCCCGGTGACGGACGCCGGATCGTAACCGGGACTGTCCATGAAGTTGAAGCCGCGCGTGGTGATTGTCTGTCCATATCGATAGACACCTTCCAACGGTGCCGTCCCGCCCTTGGCCGATGCGCCGAGAGATTTTTCCAGGATCGTGGTCAGCCCACCCTTCTTGTTGCCGGGCGATGGATTGTTATCCATCGAGCCCTTGTTCCGGGCGGTATAATCCTCCCACCATTTGATCCGTTCAATCAGGCGCTCACCAACCTCTTGGCTGACGGCGCGGCGGGTCAACAGATGCTCGGCGCCATAAATCTCCGGCGTTTCGGCAAGGACACCCGCGCCCCCCTGCGCAACCAGCAGATCACAGGCGCGCCCGACGGCGGGGTTTGCTGTAATACCGGACCAGGCGTCGGAGCCACCGCATTGGAGGGCCACGGTCAATTCGGACGCCGGACAGGGTTCCCGCACCGCCTTGTTCGCTTCCGGAAGCATGGCGCGGATCTTTTCGATCCCCATCTCCACTGTCTTTCGCAAGCCGGCGACCGATTGGATATTCATGGTCTGGAAAGTCGGTCCTTTTTCAAGACCATAGGCCTCCAGCAGCCAGTCGATCTGGTTCGTCTCGCAGCCCAAGCCAACCATCAGAACAGCAGCGTGATTGGGATGGCGAGCATAGCCCCACATCACCCGCTGTAGTGCTTCGAACCCATCACCATCCGGTGCCATGCCGCAGCCCGTGCCATGGACAAAGGCACAGACACCATCGACATTTGGATAGTCTGCCAGTTCTTCCGGTCCGAAGGCCTGCGCAATCATCCTGGCAGCGGTTGCGGAGCAATTGACGGAGGTCACGATGGCAATGAAGTTGCGCGTGCCGATCGTGCCATTCTTGCGACGGAATCCCATGAAGCTATCCCGCTCGGCCTCGGGCACCTTCGGCGGCGGATTAAGGTCGGTTGAAAACTCATAGTCATGGGACGTGCCCCGAAATTCAATCTCGTCCACATGGACATGATCGCCGGGCTCGATATCGCGTGTCGCGTAGCCGATGATTTGTGCGTATTTCCGGACCGTCTCACCCTTCGCGATGGCAGTCGTCGCGACCTTGTGCCCGCGCGGGATCATCTTGACCGTCTTCACAGATTCAATTGGATGATCAGCGGGAAGGGACCGGGTTACAGTGACCACATTATCCGCGTCTGAAAGCCTGACAAAGTCTACCATGGCTGAAGTTATCCTTCGATCTTTGCCGTGCCGACCTTCTGTTTCGACCAGCGATGAATGTCGATATGCGGGGTCTCCGCCAGCCGTGCGCGGGCGTCTTCCCATAAATGCTGCCACTCTTGCCAATCCGTGAGAACATTCTCCGGCGCGGCGCCACTCCGCGCAACGAATTCCGGAAAATGGCTACGCCCGGAAGGCTCCCCGGTGCGATGATAGCGTATATCAAAGGACCAGCGAATACCGTTGCTAAGATTTGGCAGGGAAGCATGCGGGACCAAGGGGTGGAAGAAAATCACGCTGCCGCGTTTGACCGGCAGGGGCGTGATTGCCGATTGGTCCAGATTGTCATTGCTGATGAAGGGTTGGGTCTCGACCCCATGCGGTAGCAAGCCGCCCTTGTGTCCGCCTTTTACCACCTGCAGGCAGCCATTTTCCTCGCTCGCATCTGTGATTGCGCACCATACCGTGACCATCCGGGTATTATCCGCTTCGACATGGGTCACGCCGCGATCCTGATGCCAATGGGTGGCCGTGATATGGGCGCGTGTCTCCGTGTTGTGAAGGTCGAGGGAAGGCGGCTTCAAACGCACATGCTGGATCGGGTTGGAGGAAATCTCCGGCCCGACAAAACCTTCCACCAGATCAAGCAGCTTTGGAGCGGTAACCAGACCAAAGACGGCAGGTCCGAAATGCATCGGCGTATCCGCTGAAATCTGATCCCCGGGCAAGGAGATATCCATCGGCTGGAACCAATCACAGCCGGCACGGTAGGCGGCAACCAGTCGTTCTTCGAACCGTGACCCGGCCTCCGGTGGTTCAAGGCGCCCTTCTGCAACCCACTCGGCATAGAGGCGGTTCAGCAAAGCGTCATATTCTGCCTCAATCGGGCGCAAGACTGTTTCTTCGTCGAGGACATTCTCAACGACCAGATATCCATCCCGCTCGAACGCGGTTTGTTGGGCGGCGGTCAGTGTCATGCTTCTGCCTTTAGTGATTCCATAGACGCGAAATCGAAGGCAACGCCATGTCCAGGCCTGTCCGGCGCTATCGCCAATCCGTCTTCGATCTGCATCGGGTGTTCGACATAGTCATCCAAGCCAAAGCCATGGGCCTCAAGCATCGTTCCATTCGGAACGGCGGCGAGCAGATGAACAGTTACATCATGGGCGCCATGGCTTGTCACCGGCAGGTTAAACGCCTCTGCCAGATGCGCGATCTTAAGGAACGGCGTGATGCCACCGCAATTCGTGACGTCCGGCTCTGGGAAGGCAACCTTGCCAACGGTCAGCGCATGTTTGAATTCCCAGATCGTGCGCATGTTCTCCCCACAGGCAATCGGGATCCCGCCTTCTTGCGCGACGCGGGCCATACCTTCCAGGTCGTCCGGGATGATCGGTTCTTCCAGCCAGCGGGGGGCATGCGGTTCAAAAGCCCGCGCGGCGGCAATCGCTTCAGAGACCGTCCATTTCATATTGGCATCAACCATGATCGGGAAGCCATCGCCGAAATGGGCGCGCATCGCCGCCAGTTTCTCCACATCCTCCGACAGCTTGTCGCGGCCTACCTTCATCTTGATCGCGCGGAAGCCCCGCTCGACATTACGCTCTGATTGCGCGATCAACTCGGCGGCGGAAAGATGCAGATCAATCCCGCCAGCATAGCAGGAAACCTTATTATCATGACCGCCCAGAAGACGCCAAAGGGGTTGCTCGGTGCGTTTACCTTTCAGGTCCCACAAGGCCATATCCAGGGCGGAAAGCGCTAAGACCGTCGGGCCGCCCTTACCGCCGTAATGGGTCGCCCACCAGACCTTCTCCCAAATCGCTTCAATACACTCTGCATCCTGACCAAGGACGAGATCCGGGAACTCATGGCGTGCTGTTGCATGGATCGCGTGCCCGTTTCGTCCGCCGGTGAAGGTATAACCAACCCCGGTTACTCCATCCGCATCGGTGACCTGGATCGTGATGACTTCAAACGCATGGTGTTCGCCATGCATGGCATCAACCAGCACCTCCTTGAGCGGAAGCCGGTAGAAATCGCTTTGCAGTTTGGTGATCTTGGCCATCAGTTCAGGTTACCTCGTAGTATCGCATGAAGTCTCGATCCGGTTCGACGCCCAGGCCTGGACCGGTTGGGATGGAGACCCTGCCTCCGTTTTGTTTCACTTGCCCTTTAATGTCGAGCGGTTCGGTGATCAATTCGTCCCGAAATGCGTTATCCGTCGTATCGGATTCGAGCATTGGCTCCCAGGGATGCAAGCCGCCGGGAAGGGGCGGGATCGTTGCCAGCAGATGCAGGTTTGCGGCAATTGCAATTGCGGAGCCCCAAACGTGATTGATCACCGGTGTGAAATGCGCATGGCACAATGCCAGCACGCGCAGATATTCCGATATGCCGCCCAAGGCACAGACTTCCGGCTGGGCTATATCCAGACCGCGAGACTCAAGCAGCGTCCGCCAACCCCAGCGCCCGAATTCCGCTTCTCCGCCTGCGATATTGACCTTTAGGCCTTGCCGCAATTCCCGATAGCCGTCGTGATCTTCCGGGGCGACTGGCTCCTCGAACCAATAGGCGTCCAGTTCATCAAGCGCACGGCCGACATGGAAAGCATCGCTCGTCGTGTAACAATGGTTCGCATCGACCATGAAGCGGAAATCGTCGCCGATGCCCCGGCGCACCGCTGTTGCCAGCGTGATATCATCACGGGGCCCAAAGCCCACTTTCATCTTGGTCGCAGCGAAGCCCATATCCTGGATCGCTGCGGCTTCTTCGGTAAAGCGCGCGGCCAGTTCCGTGACAGGTTCCGGGCGCAGCATCATGCCGTAGCCATAGACCGGGACAGTCTTCCGGAAACCCCCACCCAGCAGCGATGACAAGGGCAGACCTGCGACCTTCCCGGCGATATCCCACAAGGCGATATCGACACCGGACAAGGCCTGCATCGACATTCCCTTCTGCCCATGATCTCGCAGCAGATTATAGACTTTGTGCCATATGACATCGCGGGAAAGCGCATCATCGCCCAGGATCATCGGTTGGATGACCCGCTCCACAATCGCCTTATTCGCCAGCGCGATATTCCCCGGCCCGAAGCATTCGCCCCAGCCGGTTATCCCCTCATCTGTTGTCACTTCGATCAGATGGGTGCTGCGTTTCGTATAATATTGTTGTGAATAACCAAGCACTTCCGGCAGGTCATACTGCAGGACGTGGCTCTCCACTTTGACAATCTTCATATGCCTCCCCACGGAGATTTTTTTTGGTGCTGTGCACTTCTTGAAAAATGGTATACCAAAATTCTTCGAAGTGAGCTAGAACTCGTTTCGCAGAAATAAGAAGGGCAAAATCGCCCCATTGTTTCAGGAGGAAGTGACAGTGAGCGACCGCATCGAAGCGGATTATTTGATTGAGACCCCAGTTGACCCGGCCCGCGCGGCGGAAGCGATGGCGGGGGAACAGAGCTCGGGCACCTTTGTAAAAGTGCCCGGTGAGACGGAAGCGCTGCGCGAAAGATCCACGGCGCGCGTTGAAACCCTGAGCGCGTTGGAGGACTGTTCTGCCCCTTCTCTGCCAGGTGGTGCGACAGGGGAAGTTTACCACAGGGCGAAGGTGACGTTGTCCTGGCCCTTGGACAATATCGGCCCTGACCTGCCGAACCTGATGGCGACCGTGTCGGGCAATCTATTTGAGTTGCGGCAGTTCTCGGGCCTCCGAATTCTGGACATGCGGTTGCCGCGTGCCTTCGCGTCTGCAAACCCGGGCCCACGCTTTGGGATCGCCGGAACGCGACAGCTGGCCGGCGTTGATCAAGGACCTTTGATCGGGACAATCGTCAAACCGTCGGTTGGGTTTGATGCCCAACAGACAGCCGATTTGGTGCAAACGCTTGCCGCCGCCGGTATCGACTTTATCAAGGATGACGAGTTACAGGCGGACGGGCCAAACTGCCCCTTTGATGAGCGTGCTGAAGCCGTCATGCGGGTCTTGAACGACCATGCGGATAAGACCGGTAAGAAGGTCATGTATGCCTTTAACGTGACGGGTGAGGTCGACGATATGCGGCGTCGGCACGATCTGGTGAAGGCACTGGGTGGCACTTGTGTGATGGCGAGTTTGAACTCAGTCGGGTTGACCGGGATGCTGGCGCTCGCCCGGCACTCGGAGCTGCCGATCCATGCGCATCGGAATGGCTGGGGATATCTGAGCCGCGCCCCCATGCTGGGGTGGGACTATGCCGCCTGGTCGAAGTTCTGGCGTCTCGCCGGGGCAGACCACATGCATGTGAATGGCTTGCAGAATAAGTTCAGTGAGCCGGATGACAGTGTCATGATGTCGGCCAAGTCGCTACTGACGCCAATGTTTGCGGACGCGCCTTGCATTCCAATGCCGGTCTTCTCCTCAGGGCAATCCGCTGTGCAGCCTCCGGAGACCTATCGCCGGCTGGGTTCTGCCGATTGCATCTACGCAGCGGGTGGGGGGATCGTCGCCCATCCCGATGGACCGGCGGCGGGTGTGGAATCGCTGCGTGATGCCTGGGATGCGGCAATCGCCGGAATTGATGCCCATGACTATGCCAAGAGCCACCCTGCACTGGCCCGTGCCTTGGAAAGCTATTCGGCATGACGGGACTTCCCAATGGTGTGCTTGTCGCTTGGCTGGGAGATGACTTTACCGGTTCAGCGGCAACGCTGGAGGTTCTGGCTTTTTCAGGCTTGCCCGCGGTCCTGTTCTTGAATGTCCCGACAGCGGAACAATTGGCGCGCTTCCCGGATAGCCGGGGGATCGGCATTGCGACCACGGCGCGGGGATATGGACCCGAATGGATGGATCAGCACTTGCCGGAGACCTTTCAGTTCCTGGCAGAAACCGGTGCGCCGGTCGTCCATTACAAGACCTGTTCCACCCTGGACAGTGCACCGCATGTTGGCTCAATCGGGAAGGCTGCCGATATTGGCGTGGCCTATGTGAAGGGCAGATGGATTCCCTGCCTGGTCGCCGCACCGCCGCTGCGCCGCTATCAGGCGTTCGGGCATTTGTTCGCAGGCGCGCCGGAAGGAGTATTCCGACTGGATCGCCACCCGGTCATGGCCAGGCATCCGGTAACGCCGATGACCGAGTCGGATGTTGGCGCGCATCTTTCTCACCAAACCGAGAAACCTTTCGGTCTGATCACGCTTGAAGATTTGGCTGCCGACCCAGCAGCCGCGCTGGCGCGGGAGACGGGGAACGGTGCGGAAATCGTGACCTTGGACACGATGACGATGGAAGACGCGGCCCGTTGTGGCGCCTTGATTTGGGAAAATGCCACCGAACAGACACTCGCCATCGGTTCGCAGGGCGTCGAATATGCCCTTGTCGCGCATTGGCGCGCGGCTGGTCAGATCGAAACCGTTGATAAAACAGCCGGTGCCGGCCCGGTTGACCGCATCGTGGCTGTATCGGGTTCCGTTTCTCCTGTGACCGCGGCGCAGATCGCCTGGGCAGGGGAGAATGGTTTTGCAGTGATCGCGCTTGATGCCGCTGCGGTGGTTCGGGGGGACACGGCAGTAGAAGAGGCTGCGGTGACGCAAGCGCTTGCTGCCCTGTCATCCGGCAAAGACCCACTCGTCTGTAGTGCCCGGGGGCCTGACGATCCTGCCGTGGGCCGGATGCGGGCGGCGGTGGCTGAGAGCGGTGTTGCGGAAGATGAAGCCAATGCACGGATCGGCGCGGCGCTTGGCCGAATATTGGAGCGATTGTTGCGAGAAACCGGGATTCGCCGCGCCATCATCTCCGGCGGCGATACATCCGGCTACGCATCCCGACAACTCGATATTTTTGCTTTCACAGCGTTGAGCCCGACCATTCCGGGCGCGGCCTTGTTGAGAGCACATTCCGACGACCCAGCCTATGACGGTCTGCAACTGGCGCTTAAGGGCGGTCAGATGGGCAGTCCCGATTACTTCGGCTGGATCAAACGTGGCGGTGGGTCCGCCGAAAACCAATAGAATGAAACGAGGAAACTGACGATGACGAAAGTGGCACTGCTTGGAGCCGGCGGGAAAATGGGTGTTCGGCTTGCATCCAATTTGAAAGACTCACGATTTGATGTGGATCCGGTAGAGATCTCCGATGTGGGCCGCGAAAGGCTGAAAGAGGAAACCGGTCTCGACGCCGTGGATCAGGATACGGCACTTGCCGGGGCCGATGTGGTCGTGATGGCGGTGCCGGATAAGCTGATCGGCAAGATCGCCCATAGCTTTGTCGACAAACTGAAACCCGGCACGGCGCTGGTTGTCCTGGATGCTGCCGCACCCTATGCCGGTGAGATGCCGAAGCGTGAGGATGTCACGTATTTCTGCGCCCATCCCTGCCACCCCCATATTCTGGAAGCGCACGATAGCATCGAAGCGCAGAAAGATTACTTTGGTGGCGTCGCCGCACCCCAAGGTATCGTCTGCGCCTTGTTCCAGGGACCGGAGGAACATTACGCGCTGTGTGAAGAAGTGGCGAAGGTGATCTATTCACCGGTATCCCGCTCGCACCGCTGTTCGTTGGAGAATATCGCGGTTCTGGAGCCCGCACTCTCTGAAACCGTAGGTGCGACCTTCGCACTTGCCATGCGTGAAGCAACGGATCGGGCCGTATCTATGGGTGTGCCGGAAGCAGCCGCGCATGACTTCCTGCTCGGTCACTTAAAGATCGAACTGTCCATTGCCTTCGGGATCTATGATGGCCGGTTCTCTGATGGTGCGTTGTTGGCCATCGACAAAGCCAAGTCTGTGGTGTTCCAGCCGGACTGGCTGGATCAGGTCTTTAACTTGGACGCGATCAAGAAATCTGTTGAGGATATCTGCGCTGACTAAAAGCGTGTGACCTCAGGCCGCGTTGGCCTCAGCATTCGCAATCTCGGGTGGGAGCATCTTTCCGGGATTGAGAATATTGTTGGGGTCAAACGCGGTCTTGATGGCGCGCATGAAGGGCAGGGCGGTGCCATGTTCGGCTTCCATCATGCCCTGTTTGCCAAGCCCGATACCATGCTCTCCCGAAATCGTCCCGCCAAGGCGCAGGGCGGTTTCGGCAAGCGCCTTGGTGAAATGTTCCGCGCGGGCCATCTCTTCCGGATTATTTGGGTCCACACTTAGACCGGCGTGGAAATTCCCATCGCCGACGTGACCGACGATGGTTGATGTCAGGCCAAGGCGGACAGCATCCTGCTGTGCTTGCAACACGGCTTCCGCCAGTTGAGAGATCGGAACGCACACATCGGTCGGCCAGATATGCCCCCCCTCGCCAAGGGCAGCGCTGGCATAATGTGAGTTGTGCCGCATGGCCCACAGCGCATTCCGTTCTTCGGTCGACGACGCGGTTTCCCACCCCTCTGCCCCGAATTCTCGGGCGATCTCGCCAAAGGCTTCGGTCTGCTCCGCAACCGTGCTAGGCGACCCGTGAAATTCAAGAAACAGATGCGGGACTTCCGGCAGGTCAGCCTTCGAATAGGCTTTGAAGCCCTTCACCATCATCTCATCCAGCAGCTCGATCCGTGCCATGGGAAGGCCGGACTGGATGGTCAGGATCACGCAGTTAACCGCGTCCTCAACGCTCGGGAAACGGCAGGTCGCAGCAGAGATACTTTCCGGAATTCCATGCAGTCGGAGAGTGATCTCCGTGATAATGCCAAGCGTTCCTTCAGAGCCGACCAGCAGATGGGTCAAATCATAGCCCGTGGAGGACTTCCGCGCCTGACTTCCGGTCCGGATGATGCTGCCATCGGCCATCACCGCTTCCAGGGCGAGGACATTCTCGCGCATGGTGCCATAGCGTACGGCGGTGGTGCCGCTGGCCCGGGTTGCTGTCATCCCACCGATGGAGGCGTCGGCCCCGGGATCGACGGAAAAGAAAAGTCCGGTCGCGCGCAGTTCCTCATTCAGGCCTTTGCGGGTAATGCCGGGCTGGACCACGACATTCAAGTCTTCTGCATTGACCGCCAGGACTTGGTTCATTCGGTTGAGGTCTAGCGAGATCCCGCCTTCGGTCGCCAGATGCTGACCTTCCAGAGAGCTTGCCGCGCCATAGGCAACGATGGGGCATTTATGCCGATTGCAGATCCGAACGATGGCAGCGATTTCCTCGGTAGTCTCCGGATAGGCCACGGCATCAGGCGGTGTCACCGGATAATAGGTCTCATTCTGACCATGTTGATCCTTATCCGCCTTGCTGGTTGCCAAGCGGTTGCCGATCAGAGCTGAAATCTCAGAAATTGCTGCCTCATGCGCCACGATTTTTCTCCGGTGCCTAGATAATGCAGTTGCGCTTTGCGCTGTGTCTTATGTGGTATACCATTTTATCAGCGCCAGTTTGGCGAAGAAAGACAATAAACATATCCCTGAAAGCGGAGTGGAGATAACAAGCAATGAGCGACAAACCCGTAGTAGGTTTTATCGGTGTGGGTTTCATGGGTCATGGCATGGCCAAGAATATCCTGGGGGGCGGATACCCGCTCTGGATCATGGGGCGAAAGAACCGCACGCCTGTCGACAGCCTGAAGGGCATGGGCGCGAAGGAAGCCGCCTCTGCCAAGGAAATGGCGGCGGAATGCGACATCATCCATCTTTGCCTGTCCAATTCGCCGCAAGTTGAATCCGTTATCCGCGGTGAGGATGGGATCCTCGCTGGTGCGCGGGAGGGCTTGATTGTGGTCGACACGACGACGGCAGACCCGACATCGACCCTGACCCTGGCGGCAGAAATGGCAGCCAAGGGTGTGGTTATGGTCGATGCCCCGCTTGGCCGCACACCGAAGGAAGCGGAAGAAGGCAATCTCGATGCGATGGTCGGCTGTGATGAGGCGACCTTTGAAACCTTAAAACCGGTCATCGATTGCTGGGCCGGGACGATCACCCATATCGGGCCGGTTGGCTCCGGTCATAAGATGAAGTTGTTGATGAACTTCCTGGGCGCGGCCTATGCGGCGCTCTATTCGGAAGCGGCTGTTCTGGGGTCGAAGGTTGGAATCTCCCCGCATACATTCCGGGACGTGATTGGTCCCAGCCGGCTCGGTTCCGGCTTCTTCAACACCTTTATGCAATATGTCTGCGACCGGGATGAGAACGCCCATCTGTTCACCATCGAGAACCTGTCGAAAGACATACGCTATGTGAATTCCATGGCGACCGATGCAGGTGTGTTGAACGTCATGGCCTCTGCCGCGAAACACTATCTGACGCATGCCGAAGCGGTGGGCGCCGGCGGCGACTTCGTCCCCATGTTGTCAAATCATGTTGGCCGATTGAATGGCATTGATCTGGGGGAAGAAGTCGCGAAGAAGCGCTGATCCAACGGCTAGTCGACGACGACCGCCCGGCCATCAGCGATCATCTGCTCAATGCTTTCCATCTGGCAGAAGCCATTTTTGACCTTGGCCGCAAGTTCAGCCTCCAGGGCTTGGACATGCGCGACCTGGGCGATAACGGTATCAATCTCGGCATGGGGGACAACGACGACGCCATTGCGGTCACCGACGATGATGTCGCCACTGTCTATCCGGCAGCCGCCAACGACCGCGCCAAAGCCAACGCGGGCCGGGCCGTGGGCATAGGGGGAATTGGGGCTCAGTCCCCGTGACCATACCGGCAAGCCGGTTTCGACGATGCCGGGATAGTCGCGGACTTCTCCGTCGGTAACGAAGCCGGCGGCGCCCTTATTCTTCAGCATGCCGCAAAACTGGTCGCCGGCAGCAGAACAATTCCGATGTCCATGCACGGCGGAGATCAGGACGTCGCCGGCCTGAAGAATGTGCAAGGCACCCATTGTCGCCAGAATCTCGGCTGGACCATTCTCGGCCACCAGAGCAACGCCGACCGTCTCGCAATGAAGGTCACGGCCAAAGCCCAGGGGCTTGATGCTGCTGTCGAGCGCACCACGGCCTCTCATCGCATCGCAAATTACACCGGTCTCTACGCCTTTGAAGGCGGCCAGTTGGTCAGCGGTTGGGCGCGGGAATGTCTCTTTGATGGTCAGCATGGGGGGTTCTTCGATCATGGTCCTTACTCCTTTGTCACAGTTGTTTAAGTAGGGGAGGCGAGAAATGGCGCACGCCTAGGGAAGCGCGCGGGCCCGCCATTTCAATCGGGCATAGGCCAGCCCGGAGGTTGTCGCGATACATTGGTTTTTCTGCCGTTGGATGACATCCGGCGACTTCCCGGAAACGGTCCGGGCAAGCTCTTCAATTCGGTCACATTGGATGAGCCCGGAAAGTATGTCGTATTTGACCTCTATCCCAGCCACGATGGCCATGTCTTGATTGCCGGTTGCCTTGATCTTTTCCATCAACCCCCGGATTCCGCCATTCCAACGGTCCTTGGCTTCCCGGAAACAGAGGGTTGCGACAGCAGGTGTTCCTTCGGGCACCGCCAGGCATTCCTTCTGAACATCATCGATGCAATTGGTTGGTTGCCGACCTGCCTCAGTCTCTTCGAGGATACAGGTATTTGCGCGGTCGAGCGCTTCATCCGCCTTTGCATAGGGCGTCAAAAACAGCGTGGTCGCGGCCAAGGCACAGACACCTGCAAATAGGAGCGCGGTGTTGAGGCGGGTGCGGGGATGCGTGGTCATGGTCATGGGACGATCTTAACTCTCGGTTTCTGCGGTTGGGTACATAAGGCTTTCCCAGGGGTTTTCTATGAGGCTTCTTTTGATTGCCGGGCAAGGTAGCGCTCGCGATGCCAGATATAGAGGCCTGAAGCGATAATGATGATCCCGCCGCTTAACGTCCATATCGTTGGCGCTGTATCAAAGACCAGCACGCCGACAAAGGCAGCAAAGAAAATCTGTGAATAAATCATCGGTGCCAGGATCGATGCATCTGCCCAGCGGTGGGCGGTTGTCGCGGAGATGTGCCCCAAACAGCCAAACGCCCCAATACCGACGAAGATGACCCATTGCAGGCCAGTCTCGGGCCAGACCCAGACTGACATCGCGAAGGGGGCGAGGACGATAGAGGCCAGACCAGCCGACCAAATTTGGTTCGTTGCATTACTGTCCACGCCGGCCAGCATGCGGGTCATCAGGAAGTAGAGTGACGCGCAGAGCAAGGTCAGGAGGCTGAAAAAGATCGCCGGATGGAACTCAGCGCTCCAGGGTTGGATCACAACCAACACGCCGCCGAAACCGACGGAAACCGCCATTATCCGACGAATTCCAACCTTCTCTCCCAAGATTGGAATCGCAAGGATCGTAATCAGGATCGGCTGCGCGAAGGCAATCGACGTGGTGAGTGTGATGGGTAGATACTTCAAGGCCATGAAGTTGAAAATCGTGCTGATAAACAGCAGTACGGATCGAAAAAACTGCTTTTTGGGGGCGTTCGATCGAAAGGCCGCTGTCCCTTCCTGTGGCAGGTAAATGATCATGGAATAAATCCAGTGTCCGAAATAGCGGACGAAGACGATCTGAATGATCGGTAGACCTACCAGGCTCAACCACTTAGCCGATGTATCAATACCGGTGAAGAACACGACTGCCAGTGTCATAAGCAGAACGCCGGCCGTCGTTCGGTTCTCACGTGGTTCGACACTCATGTCGGTTATCCCTACCCGGTTTGTGACCGCTTAACGCAAATCGTTCGTAATAGTTTAAGAACTCACTCACGCTAAGTAAGAACCCATTCACCCTAAACGCCGCTAAAATCCTCCGGCACCTCGTCAGGACGGACAGGCGCACCTGTTTTTCCCGACAATGCGACCGCCAACGTCAGGGCCAATGCTGCATGCCCATCAGCACCGGTACACAGGATGTCATCTTCACCTCCCGCCATGACAGCGGCAAAGCGTTCTATCTGGGCCAGCAAAGGATCGATCCTTTCGAAGGTTGGCGCATCGGTGCGCATTAAGGGCTTGGACCATTCGACTTCGCTTCCGTCATCCCGACTCCATCGGGTTAATGAGGGAAACTGCAAGGCGCCTTTTGTACCGGCAATGCGGATATAGTCCTGGCCCGATCCGGCAATGGCCGGGTTCTCGAAGCTGCCGGATTCAAAACTCCAGGGAGATGCCGCTGCGTCGGAAATCAAGAAAGACCCCAGGGCGCCATTCGCGAAACGGAAGGAAAGGGCGGCTGTGTCCTCGATCTGAAAACCTCGTTGTGCGGAAGATACCAGGGCGGAGACCTCTGTCATCTCGCCAACCAGGAAGCGCAACAAGTCCAACTCATGGGAGAGGTTGGTCAGGAGCGGACCCGCACCGGGAAGGCGGCGCCATTCGACGTCATAATAGCTGTCGTGTTTCCGCAGCGCCCACATTCCCTGCAATCCAACCGGCGCGCCGATACACCCGATTGTCTCTCGCGCGGCAATGGAAAAGGGGTGCATGCGGCGGTGATGACCTGTGTAGAAGGGCAGGTCGGCCTGACTTGCGGTGTTGAGAAGGTCACGGCTGTGCATCAGCGTATCGGTAGATGGTTTTTCGACCAACACGCCCCAGCCCTTGGCAAAGCAGGCTAGGACGGTCCCGTGATGGTCCGGCGTTGGTGTTGCCACAATGGCGGCGCGGGTCTCGGCAGGGACGTCATCGATTGACTCCACCATCGGAAGGCCTTGCGTCGATAGCGCCGCTGCACGCGCCGGATCAGGCTCGACCACAGCGGTAAGCGCCACGTGGCTCGAGCGGGACGCAACTTCGATATGTCGCGCTCCGATCGAGCCGGCGCCAATGACGCAGAGAGGAAGGGGGGTACCCAACTGCACCCTACACCCACGAATGCCTTACAAGAACAACGACACGATTGGCGGCCATATCAACAGCACCGACAAGGCCGCGATCTGCAGCAAGATAAACGGCAGGAAGCCACGGAAGATGTCGGTGAGTGAGATATGAGGCGGCGCAACTGACTTCAGATAGAAGGCTGCCGGTCCGAATGGTGGCGACAGGAAGCTGACCTGCATGTTCATACAGAAGACAACACCGAACCAAACAGCGACGTGCCGTGGCTCCAATGCGCCGAAGAATCCGATCTCCTGCACCGGAAGCTTGAGGACGATGGGCAGGAATACCGGCATGATCAGCAACACAATACCAACCCAATCCATGAACATGCCCATCACCAAGAAGATCATCATCATGACCAGGATCACACCCATGGTCGGCAGTTCCGATGCGACAATCAGATTGGCGACATAGGTTGGCCCGCCGGCCAGCGTATAGGCCGCTGCCAGGGAAGCGGCACCAATCGTCACCCAGATGATGGTGCCGGTTGATTTCAGGGTCCGCATCAGGCTGTCCCAAACGATCTCGAACGTCATTTCGCGGCGGATCAGGCCGATGACGAAGACCGCAACGACCCCCATGCCGGCTGCCTCGGTAATCCCGGTGATCCCCATATAGATCGATCCCAGGACAACCCCGATAACGATGACCGGCGCGATAAGGCCTTTCCCTTTTTCCCATCCGTCCGCCGTCCGCTCCTTACCCACGACGAAACGCATGGTGATATAGGACAGCACAAACGCACCGACGATATAAGGGATGTCCGATACCATGCCGAGCGCGATGGGATCGACCCCTTTGAGGACGTCATTGTCCCCGGTGATCGTAAAGAATGCGGCGCGAATGAACAGGGCACCGGTGATCCACAGCGCAAACTTGCATATGAACCCGAGGAAACGCAGGCCTTTTTCCTTACCCTTTGGATCATTTGGATCGTCTTCCGGCAAGGGCGCCAGTGACGGGTTCAACTGGGTGCGGGTAACGATGTAGAGAATGATGAAAGACGCCAGCATGAATCCCGGCAGGAAGGACGCGGTGAACAGCGCCTTGATCGATGTCTCCGTCACCAGACCATAGAAGATCAGCACGATGGAGGGCGGGATCATCGTCCCCAACGACCCTGAGGCACAGATCGTCCCAATCGCGAGGTTCTGATTATAGCCCAGGCGCAGCATCTGCGGCAGGGCGATGAGGCCGAGGAGAACAACTTCCCCCCCAATGATGCCCGACATCGCCGCCATGATCACCGCCATGATGGAGGTGACGATGGCAATCCCGCCGCGCGTCCGGCTCAACCAACCATTCAGCGAGTTATACATATCCCGGGCGATACCGGATCGCTCCAGCAATGCCGCCATCAGGATGAACAAGGGCACCGATATCAGGACGTAGTTGGTCATCTGTCGATAGATGGCCTGACCGAGGACCGACAGCGGTCCCCGTCCAAAATTGCCGAACAGCAGTTCCGGACCAAACTTCATAAGCAATACGGCAACGGCCAGAAACGCTGATGCGAAACCAAGCGGCATGCCAATCGCCAACAGGATGAACATACCAATTAACAAGAACACGCTCAAAGTCGCGACATCGCCGACTTTCATCCACGCGAATAATTCAAGGAACTCCATGTCAGTCCTCCAGGGTTCGGCGGATGTTTTCGATGTCGGTCTCGTCGACCTCGTCGTAACTGTGATGTTCAGGCGCTTTGTTCCAATCGGCGATCAGGTTGGAAATCGCCTGGATGGCAACAAGCACGATGATGAGCAAAATAGCGGGCTTCACGATCCCGGGGATGGGCGGATCCCACGCGGTGCCGAAAGTCTCCATCCGAAGGAAGCGCGTCTTCGCGTCACCATAACCGCCCCAAACCAGAGCGAAGGTGAAGCCGAGCAGCAACGCGAGGGAGACGACATCAGCGGTCTTCTGAATCCAGCGCGGCATCATATCGTAGATCACGTAGATCCGAATGTGGCTGCGCTGCTGCATCGCGTATTGACCGGCGAACAGGAAAACGAAGGCGGCGATCCATAGCGACAACTCATTCGCCCACAATGTCGGACGGGAGAACACATAGCGGGAAACGACTTCGTAGAACATGACGGCCACGGTTGCGGCGGTCAGGAACATCGCCATCCGTGCGGTCACGAGAGAGACCATGTCGAAAAACCCAGCGGGTTGAACTTCAATCGAGCCCTTTGTGTCGGAGAAATAAACCGAGGAGAAAAGCAGGGTCGCGGCGAGCGCGATGAGCATTACGGCGACGATTGGCCGACCTTCCGGTCGGATCATCTCATGCATCCCAATCGCGTCGTCGAAGAAAATTCGATTAATCACTAACCAAACAAATATCAAAGCCGTCAATCCGAAGGAGCCGAGTGCCACCATACGCACCGGACGTCGCAACGGGCCGAGCCAAAGGCTATTATTTTCCATTTTCCTGATTCCCGAAGGCCCGAGTTAAAAGGGCAACCCCGCACTATTCGGGGGCCGTGTTATGCGAAGGAACGACGATGGTGAGCCCCCTGAACGGAGGCTCACCTGTCGTCTTAGGTCAATAACCTAAAGCCGTCCTGATTAGTTGATCAGGCCCAAGTCTTTCAGATAGGACTTGTGGCTTTTCAGCAGAGCTGCGGCTTCCGGTGAACGGGTGCCCCAGTCTTCCCAAGCAGCCTGAGCAGCCTTGCGGAATTCCGCACGGTCAGCCGGCGACCAGTTGTAAAGCGTCACGCCTGCGGCGGTCAGCTGTGCAGCGGCTTCAGCATTTTTCTTCTCATTCGCAAGCGCGACTTGGAAGGAAAGCTTCTGCCATGCCGTATCGATGATCCGACGCTGTTGATCGCTCAGACCATTCCAGACGTCGAGGTTACACGCCAGGTGATCCGACGGCATCGAGTGGAAGCCCGGATAGGTCGCGTGCTTCACGATGTCATAGAGACCAAGACCAACGTTGTTCGCCAGACCGGAAGCGTCGGCACCGTCAATGATACCGGTTTCGAGAGCCGTGAAGATTTCCGTGAAATCCATCACAATCGGCGAGGCGCCGAGCTTATCGAAGATTTCCGTTTCCATGCCCGGAGGAGACCGGAACTTCCAACCTTTGAGGTCTTCGAAGCCGGCAATCGGACGAGACGAGGACAGGGATTCCTGACCATAAATCGACCAACCGATCAGCTGCATGTTCTGAGCGTTGTAAAGCTCCTGAGCTGCGTCGTAACCACCGCCGTAATACAGCCAGGAATACTGCTGCCACGGGGTGTCGTAACCGCCCATGATGTCACCGACGAACTGGAACGCCGGGTTCTTACCGGTCTGGTAAGCACCGCCCGTCGCGTCGCAATCCAAAATACCGTTGATCGCTGCGTCGAAGGTTTCGGTCGATGCAACAACGGAGGACGAATAGAACATCTCAACCGAGATGTCGCCGCCAGACATGGTCTGAACGTCGTCGATCCACTGTGCCAACAACTGACCCGTCGGGTGTTCGGTCGCATAGTGCGTTTGGATACGAAGGGTTACCGGATCCGCGACTGCGGTCCCTGCCATAAGCACAGATGCGCCCATGGCCATAAGCCAAGACTTAACTTTCATGGATACCTCCCAATTTTGGCTGGCAGCGTTTGCCGCCGCCGTTTTGTTATCAGGCACTTTTAGGCCGAATGTCTTAACGTCGATTGGTTTTGGCTTGTTGCCTCTACTCAAACGCCGCGCCAACGAACAGGCCCTTCGTCAAAGACGATATCGAGTGATAGCTCGACAATCAATTCAATTTGGTATACCAAAATCATCGGCTTGCACAGCGTTTTGTGAGCATTAATCGGTTTTTATAGCCGACAACCAAAAAAATATTTGCGGCGTGATCGTATGACGGAAGAAATATTGGCAATTCAAATTGCCCATGAACTGCGTAGGGATATCCTGCGCGGAAAGCTGCTTCCTGGCGCACCGATTAAGGAGCGCGACAATGCAGCCGAGATGGGTGTCAGCCGAACCCCAATGCGGGAGGCAATCCGGATTCTGGCGAAAGAGGGGCTGGTGCTTCTTCGACCCTCGCGCAGTCCCATCGTCGCGGCAATGGACTACAAGGAAGTGGCCGATCAGGCCGAGGTTTTGATCGCACTGGAGAAACTTTCTGCGGAACTGGCTTGCTCAAACGCAACGCCGGAGGATATCAAGCGGATCGAATCGATCTTACAGCATATGGCGGATCACTTTAACGATACGGATCCGCTCGACATGTTTGAGATCGACATGTCCTTCCATACAGCGATTGCGGAAGCCTCCCACAATCGGCCTCTTGCGGAAACACATCGGAGTTTTCTACAGCGTCTTTGGCACCCACGATATCTGGCGGCCCGTCAGCGGCGTAACAAGGATCGCGTCGTAAACGAGCATACATTTATTCTGGATGGCATGCGCGCCCGTGATGTAGGTGCGGTTCGAACCGCGATAGATAACCATCTTTGGCATCTCGCCGAAGATATTCGAGAGCAGCTGGATGTTTGGCGTACCAAGGATGGTGCTGCTTCTGAAACGAAAGGATTAGAGTAATGAAGTTGTTAAGATTTGGCCCCGCCGGTTCTGAAAAACCCGGCATTCTCGATGCGGACGGCAAAGTTCGCGATCTGTCGGGGAAGGTTGGGGAACTGGCTGGTGCCGGCGTTTCCCTGGAAGCCTTGGACGCGATCCGGGCGATTGATGTTTCAAGCCTGCCTGTGGTCGAGAATCCGGGTCGAATCGGGTCTTGCGTTGCCTCTGTCCCGAACTTCTTCTGCATCGGCTTGAACTATGCCAAGCATGCGAAAGAAACCGGGGCACAGCCGCCGAAGGAACCAATCATCTTCTCGAAGGCAAGTTCCGCGCTTTGCGGCCCGAATGATACGGTCATCATCCCGCGCGATTCGGAGAAAACGGATTGGGAAGTTGAGCTGGGTGTCGTGATCGGCAAGGAAGCGCTTTATGTCAGCGAAGCCGATGCGCTTTCCCATGTCGCCGGATATTGCACGATCAATGATGTGTCCGAGCGCGGCTTTCAGATCGAAAAAGGCGGTCAGTGGATCAAGGGAAAATCGGCCCCGACCTTTGGCCCGACCGGTCCGTGGTTGGTTACCGCGGATGAAGTGCCGGACCCGCAGAACCTGCGCGTTTCGACGTCGGTTAATGGTGAGGTGAAGCAGGATTCAAACACCAATGACATGATCTTCACGGTCGCTGAGATCATTTCCTATATGAGCCGCTTCATGAAGCTGCAGCCGGGCGATATCATTGCGACCGGCACGCCGGAAGGTGTGGGCATGGGGATGTCCCCTCAGCAATTCGTCAAACCGGGCGATGTGATGGAAATCAGTGTCGAGGGCCTTGGCTCGCAACGGCAGGAAACTGTCGCGGCTGAGTAGCATCGGATTATGCGGGGGCGGTGAACGCAATGAAGCATCGCTCCCCGCATGCTCTGAAGGCACCATCCCATGTCGCGTAATCCGAACCTCAACGGTTTTCTCTATTTCGAGACCGTCGCCAGACGGGGCACAATCTCGCGCGCGGCCGAGGAGATGTCTGTCTCGCCATCTGCCGTCAGTCAGCAGATAAAACTGTTGGAACAACAACTCGGCGTTAAACTGTTCCGCAGGCAGGGCCGGTTGTTGAGCTTGACGCTGGAAGGGGAGCAGCTGTTTCAGACCTCGACGGCTGCATTACGCATGTTGCGGGATGCGCAACGGCATTTCGGCAAAACGCGCGAGACCTATGAGCTCAATATGCGGGTGACGCCCAGCTTCGGCGCCCGCTGGTTGGGACCGCGTCTTTCCGACTTCGTAAATCGGTACCCGGATTGGGACCTGCGCGTCGATGCAGCGCCGGATCCGACTGACTTCGACCGGGAGATGATGGAGCTGGAGATCCGCTATGGGGTTGGGAATTACCCGGGCTATCATGTGGAGCCGATTTTCGATGATCGGGTTCTTCCGCTCTGCAGCCCGGAATTCCTCGCAGGATTGGAGCCGAAGGAAAGTCTCGGCGCCTTTCTGGATCAGGCGCGGCTGATCCGCACGCCGAGGGCTTTGTATCAATGGGAGCATTGGCTGCATTTCAACGGCATAGACCTGAGCAGTATGCATATGTCGATCCTGATGGATCGTTCGTCCATGGCCTTGGAACTGGCGAAGGATGGGGTTGGGATCGTCCTCGATTCCATGGCGTTGGCGGTGCCGGAGATAGCCGAAGGGAAACTCGTTCCGGCCCTTCCCCAAATCCCGGTGGTAAAATTCCCATCCTATTGGGCGATTTGCCCGGCACGCTATCTCAGCCGACGTGCCGTGCAGCTGTTCCTGGATTGGTTTAAGGGCGAAGCCGCCCGTTTCGAAGGGGACGTCGCGGCAATCTACAAATCCTATGGATTAACCGAGGTTGAGATCGAGCTCGACGCGCATCTCTATGATGCCGGACGCCGCTCATCCCCCAAATCGCCCAAGCATTAGTGGATCAGGGATCCGCCGTTCACATCAACTTCCGATCCGGTGACATAGGCGGAAAGCTCGGATGCCAGGAACAGCGCGCAGCCCGCGACGTCGGATGCCTCGCCCGCCCGTCCCATGGGGATGCCGGCGATAATCTGTTCCTTCAATTCTGGAGTCAGCTTGCCGGCTGTGATGTCGGTGGCGATGAATCCCGGGCAGATCGCGTTTGATCGAATGCCGTCCGGGGCGAGTTCCCGCGCCATCGCTTTTGTCAGACCTAAAATGCCCCCTTTGGCGGCAGAGTAATGCGGTCCGCCGAAAATCCCACCGCCACGTTGGGCCGAGACTGAGGACATATTGACGATGGCGCCAGATTTACGCTCCCGCATATGAGGAATGACCGACTGGCTCATATTCAACGTGCCCAGCAGGTTCACATCCAGGACCGCGTCATAGTTTTCATGGGTGATATCCATGATCTTCAGCGGTTGGGTAATGCCGGCATTGTTAACCAGAATATCGATCTGGCCAAAGGCCTCCAACACCGTGGCGACGGCGGCTTCACAATCCTTCTTCATCGTCACATCGCAGGCGATCCCGCAATGGCCCTCCCCAATATCGGCAGCGGCATCTTGGGACTGCGCGGAATCGAGATCGAGAATAGCGATGCGCGCACCGTGTTCAGCGAAAAGCTTAGCTGTTGCTTTGCCGAGTCCGCGGGGGCTTGCCGCACCGGTGATGATCGCGGTTTTTCCGGTAAGAAGGCTCATGACTTTTCCAATCGTCAAATGTGTTCGTGTCTTTAGAAATTCAGTGTGGAAGGCAGAGGTTGATCAGCTCTCGTGGACCTTCATACCGATCAGGGCCTCATAGGCGCGAACGACGCAGCTGTCGTCATCTCCGCCATGACCAAGGCTCGCTGCCGCCTGAATCATTTGTTGCGCAGCTGCGGCCACCGGCAGGGGAACACCGGCTTCGCGTCCGGTTTGCAGGACCAGACCGATATCCTTTACGAAAATATCGACATTTGAGGTTGAGGATGGATCCGCCTCCATCATGCGGGGAACCCGATCGCTGAACATCCAGCTATTGCCGGAGGATGTGGTTACGATCTCATGCAGCTTTGCCGCATCGCAGCCGGCCTTTACACCAAGCGCCATCAGCTCTGCGGCTGCGACCAGATGGATGCCGGATGCCAGCTGATGAACAACTTTGTAGGTTGCGCCCATGCCTGGGTTATCTCCCAAGCGGTGGACGGCGCGCGCCACAGCGTCCAGGCAGGGCATAGCGCGGTCGAACGCGGCAGGGGGACCGGACGCCATCACCGTAAGCGTTCCCGCATCGGCGCCCACCTGACCGCCGGAGACGGGGGCATCGATCATCATATGACCGGCAGCCTCGATATCGCCGCCGAGTGCGCGGGCATCCGAAGGCGCAACGGTAGAGCACAGAATAACAACCGCGCCGGGGTTAAGGGCGGATAAGGCGTTTTCTCCGACCAGGGCTTGTCTTGCCTGTGCGGCAGTCTGGACCATGACCAGTACGATGTCGCAGCCGATAACCGCTTCTTGGGCCGACCCGAAGGCGGTGCCGCCGGCCTCCGCAAACTGAGATCTGGCAGCTTCTGACACATCGAAGCCGTTGAGGGGGATGCCGGCTTGCATGATGTTCCGGGCCATCCCCTGACCCATTTTCCCCAATCCGATAAACGCTGTTGTTGTTGTCATTTTCCGTCCATCCATTCTTTGACCCGGTCGATGATTGAACCGACAGAGATGCCGTATTGATCATGCAATGTCGGTAAGGCACCGGCATCCAGAAACTCATCCGGCAATGCGATCTGCCGGAAATCGGTGAAGGTGCCGGATCGCATCAAAGCACCCGCAACAGCCTCACCCAACCCGCCGGTGATGGAGTGGTTCTCAGCCGTTACGACCAATCGCCCACCCTTACCGGCCTCCGCAATTATGGTTTCCGCATCCAACGGCTTGATGGTCGGGGAATGGAGAACCGCGCAGGACACCCCGTCCTTCGCCAGCACCATTGCCGCATCCAAACACCGCATGGTCATAAAGCCGGAGGATATGAACAGAACATCGGTTCCGTCGCGGATTACCTTGGCCTTACCCAGTTCGAACTTGTAGCCGTATTCGCCCAGCACATTGGGAACCTGGCCACGCAGCAAGCGCATATAGACGGGCCCATCGGTTGCTGCGATGGCTCTTGTTGCCTGATCGATCTCAACAGCATCGCAGGGATCGACAACGGTCAGGTTCGGCATGCCACGCATGATGGCCAGGTCTTCGGTTGCCTGATGACTTGGCCCATAACCGGTCGTGAGCCCTGGTAGGGCACAGACGATCTTCACCGGTAGATTCTCTTCCGCAATCGCCATGGCAATGAAGTCATATGCGCGGCGGGCGGCAAAAACCGCATAAGTCGTCGCGAAGGGTGTGAAGCCTTCCCGCGCCATCCCGGCAGCCGCCGACATCAAGACGGCTTCGGCCATGCCCATCTGATAGAAGCGATCAGGATGGGCTTGGGCGAAGATATGAAGGTCAGTGTATTTCGACAGATCCGCCGATAGACCGACAATATCGGCGCGGGTCTTCGCCAGATCAACCAAGGCATGGCCAAAGGGGGCGGCGATGGTATCGCGCCCCTCCGCATCCAGGGAGGCGATCATGGCGGAGGTTGTCAGTTTCTCCCCGGTTTCCGAGACTGGGACCGAACGCGGGGTGTATTTCGACTGACGGCGGGACATCGCGGGAATGGTCATAGCGGTTTGTCCTCATCAAGCAGGGCCAGGGCTTTTTCCCATTCATCTGCCTCAACACGGATGAAATGGGTTTTCTCTCGTTCTTCCAGGAAAGGAATGCCTTTGCACATCTTGGTGTTACAGATGATCACCCGTGGCTTCGCTTCAGGATGGTTGCGGGCATTGTCGAAGGCAGTGGTCACGGCGTCCAGGTCATTGCCGTCGACTTCTTGAGCATACCACCCGAAGGCCGCCCATTTCGGGGCATCGGCGCCGACTGCCAGGGCGTCGCGGCTGGGGCCATCAGCCTGCTGATTGTTGAAGTCGACCACGGCGATCAGGTTATCCAGCTTCCATTGAACAGCCGACATGACCGCTTCCCAGGTTGATCCTTCGCCAAGCTCACCATCGGACAGAAGATTGTAAACGAAAGCGGGGTTTTCCTTCCGCTTCAGTCCGAGCGCCGCACCCACGGCGATCCCCAGGCCATGGCCAAGCGATCCACCGGTGATTTCCATGCCGGGCGTATAGGCTGCCATGCCGGACATCGGCATGCGGCTTTCATCCATGCCATAGGTTTCAATCTCGTCTTCCGGCAGGATGCCGGCCTCTATCAAGGCGGCATAGAGCGCGATGGCGTAGTGGCCGATTGACAGATAGAACCGGTCGCGACCTTCCCATTCAGGATCATCCGCCCGATAGTTCATGGCATGGAAATAGGATACAGCCAGCAGATCGGCGGCGCCTAAGGCCTGGCCGATATATCCCTGACCTTGAACCGCCCCCATCAAAAGGGCATTGCGACGGATCGCCCAGGCACGCCGGGGCAGGCTGACATTCGATCCTAATGTGCCGGATTGAGGCTGCAAACCGGACTCCTTCCTTGAACAGTTGGTGGCTGGCAAGACGATGCACCTGAAGTACAGTTGAGCATCTTGCGCAAATCACTGACGTTATCTGCCTAGATGACCCGCGCAGAAGGGGAGCGACAAGCCCCGATTCATGAACAACAGTTTAGCAAAACTTAAAGATAATGATCAAAATATTGATGGTTAAGACGGCGTTGTCTGAGCACTCTAGCGCCGCTCAATCGCCGATATGAGAAGCGGCAGCAGATTTGTTGGAAGATGCTGCACGACGTTGAAACAGGACGTTGCTGCATGACATCGTTGCCTTTTAGGGAAAGGAAATCCGGGGATGAATTTATCCACCAAACTCGCAGCCCGTGCTGCTGAAGGAAAGCCTGTTCGCGTTGGCTTGATCGGCGCCGGCAAATTCGGGTCCATGATCCTGGCTCAGGCGAAGCATATCCCTGGATATCACATTGTTGGTATTGCTGATCTGGATACCAATAAAGCGCGGGAATCCTGTAAGCGGGTGCATTGGGAAGATGACCGTATCACGGCGACCTCCCTGGATGATGCCTATCAGAATGGGACCAGCTTCATCACGGATGATGCGGCCTCCCTTTTCGCGTTCGACGGAATCGAATGCGTTATCGAAGCGACGGGTCATCCCATCGCCGGTATTCGCCATGCATTAGCAGCAATCGAAGCCGGCAAGCATGTCGTGATGGTGAATGTCGAGGCTGATGTTCTTTGCGGCGCCCATATCGCAGCGAAAGCTAGGGAAAAGGGCGTCGTTTATTCGATGGCTTATGGGGATCAGCCGGCAGCGATCTGCGAGTTGGTGGATTGGGTTCGCTCCAGCGGATTTGAGCTGGTGGCCGCTGGTAAGGGAATGAACTTCTGTCCGCATTACCGGTATTCTACCCCGGATACGGTCTGGGGTTTCTTCGGCTGGACGGATGAGGAAGTGGCCGCCGGGGACTTTAATCCGAAGATGTATAACTCCTTCACCGATGGGACGAAGGCGGCGATTGAGATGGCCGCCGTTGCCAATGCCACCGGCTTGGATTGCCCGGAAGACGGTCTGGCCTTCCACCCGGCGGGCTTACAGGATCTGGCTGGTGTTTTCAAACCGAAATCAGAAGGCGGGTTGCTGGAAAAGCCAGGCCTGGTTGATATCGCGGCCAGCCGCGAACCGGATGGGCGGGTTGTGCTCAACAACATTCAATACGGCATGTTCGTCACCTTTCGGGCGCCGGATGAATATACCCGTGCCTGTTTCCAGCAATATGGCATGCTGACTGACGAATCAGGCTGGTATGGCTCCATGTGGCGTCCCTTCCACCTGATCGGGTTGGAGACATCGGTGTCAGTTCTGTCGGCAGTCCTGCGCGGCGAAGCGACGGGTAGTTCCACCCGATACCGTGCCGATGCGGTCGCCACGGCCAAGGGTGACTTTGATGCCGGCGACTATATGGATGGTGAAGGTGGCTTCAAGGTCTGGGCCAAGTCCATTCCCGCAAGCCGCGCTACAGCCCTGAAAGCGCTGCCCATCGGTCTTGCGCATCACATCAAACTGAAGCGCCCCGTGAAACAGGATCAGATCGTGACGTTGGATGACGTGGAAATCACCGACGATCTTGATATCTTTGAGATGCGGGAAGCGCAAAACGCGCTTCTGGATACCTAACGCACAGGGTTTTTAGTATAGTTTCCAGCATGACAAATATCCAAGGCATGGCCGATTCCATTCGGTTCCTGGCACTCGATTCAATTCTGAAGGCCGGGGAAGGGCATCAGGGTGTCCCGCTCGGCATGGCGGAGATTGCGGCCACCCTTTACGCCAATCACGTGAAGGCCGATCCGGATGATCCGCTATGGCCGGATCGTGATCGTGTCATTCTGTCGAATGGCCATGGGTCGATGTTGCTTTACGCGCTGCTGCATTTGTCGGGTTATGAAAAAGTCTCGCTGGATGCCGTGAAGTCATTTCGGGTGCTGCATTCGGTCTGTGCCGGTCATCCAGAGATCGAACAGGATGCGGGCATCGAAATAACCTCCGGCCTGCTAGGGCAGGGGATTGCCTGCGCTGTCGGGATGGCGGTCGCGGAACAGCGCCTTCAGGCCCAATTCGGGGACGCGCTGGTTGACCATAGGACCTGGGCATTTGTCGGCGATGGCTGTCTGCAGGAAGGGATGGGGCAGGAAGCGATCTCGCTTGCCGGCCATTTGCAGTTGGGCAAACTGACGTTCCTTTGGGATGACAATCATATCACGGATGATGGGGACACAGAGCTCTCGATCAGTGAAGATATCCCCGCCCGCTTCGCCGCCGCCGGTTGGCATGTTGAATGCGTCGATGGGCATGATATCGCCGCCCTTGATGCCGCGCTGACAAAGGCGAAAGCGGATTCGCGGCCTTCCCTGATTGCCTGCCGGACGATCATTGCCTGCGGCATTCCCCGGTTGCAGGGGCAGCGCGGCGGACACAGTGCGCCGTTAGGTCCAGATGATGCGGTAGAGGCCCGTGCGCTACGCAACTGGCCGCACCCTGCCTTTGAAGTGCCTGCGGAGGTCTATGCGGATTGGAACAATTCGATGGCGCGGGGACGGGATGCGGCCAAGGCTTGGCGAGACCGTCATTCCACGCATCACCAATCCGCTGAATTCAATCGATGGCAGGCGGGCGGGTTCCCACAGACATGGCCACACGCGTGGAACGACATCGTTTCCGAAGTACCGAAGGACCAACCGCGTGCGACGATCCTGTCTTCCGGGGATGTCTGCGATGCTCTGGTAACGGTATTGCCGGAAACTCTGGTGCTCTGCGCGGATCTGGAGGCGCCCACCAACCACAAGCGCAGCAGGGCGGGTTTCAGTGGTGCGGCGCGGAATGGCTCCTATGTTCATTGCGGTGTGCGTGAGCATTTGATGGGGGCGATGACGGACGGCATCGCCGCTCATGGTGGGCTGCGTCCGATCAATGTCACCTATCTCGCCTTCGCCGATTATGAGCGCCCGGCGATGCGGATGGCTGCGCTGATGCAGTTGCCGACGATCTTCGTCTTCAGTCATGATTCCATTGGCGTCGGCAGCAATGGGCCAACACACCAACCGGTCGAGATCCTGGCAAGCTATCGCGCCATGCCGAATATGCGCGTCTTCCGTCCTGCGGATGCTGTGGAAACAGCGGAAGCTTGGGAATTAGCGCTGTCGCACAGAACCGGTCCTTCGATGCTGGCACTGTCCCGGCAGGATGCGGAACAGGTGCGTGCCGATAAAGGCATAGACACATGTCAGGAGAACCGCAGTGCCGCTGGCGGTTATGTCCTGGCAGAGGCTGAAGGGCCGCGCGATGTTACCCTGATCGCGACGGGAACTGAGGTTGGGCTTGCGGTTTCTGCGCAGCAGCACTTGCAGGAACGCGGGATCAACGCGGCTGTCGTTTCCCTGCCATGTTGGGAGTTGTTCGAGGAACAACCAGACGACTACCGCGCCGCAGTCCTGGGCACGGCGCCACGGATCGGGATTGAAGCCGCCTTGTCCTTTGGGTGGGAAAAGTGGTTGGACCGCTCAGATCGTTTTATTGGGATGAGTGGCTTCGGCGCCTCCGCCAAAGGGCCGGAACTTTATCAGCATTTTGGTATCACGGTAGACGCCATTGTTGAGGCAGCGCTGGACCTCACTCGGCAATGAGGGCCCCTCAGATGCTTCGCCTCGGTCTGATCGGCGACAATATCGCAACTTCCCGGGCGCCGTGTCTCCACCAGTGGGCGGGACAGCAGGCTGGCATCGACGTGCGTTATGATCTGCTTATTCCAAAAGCGTTAGGTCAAGACTTCAACAGCGTCTTTGCGACCTGCGAGAGGCAGGGTTATAGCGGCATCAATGTCACGCTTCCCTATAAGGAATGCGCCATTGCCAAGGTTACCATTGATGACCCTCACGTCCGCGCCATCGGCGCAGTGAACACGGTCCTATTCGAAGCCCGTGGTCCCATCGGGCATAACACTGACTTTACTGGCTTTATGGAAGCCTATCGGTCCAGCCGGGGGGAGAAAAAACCAGGCGTGGTTTGCCTGGTCGGCACGGGCGGGGTTGGCCGGGCGTTGGCATTTGCCCTTCTGGCCTTGGGCGCAACAGAACTCCGGCTCGTCGATCAGGATATCAAGAAGGCGGAGGCACTGGCCCGCGACCTCTCGGATCATGCGGGGGCGGCGCATGTTTGCGTTGAGCCTGATATTGACCGGGCAGCCAGGGGGGCGTCTGGATTAGTGAACGGTACGCCATTGGGCATGGTCGGTTATGGCGGTACTCCCATCAGGGCCGAGACAATGCGCGGGGCTGACTGGGTCTTTGATGCGGTTTATCAGCCGATTGAAACCCGGTTCTTGAAAGATGCAGCGCATGTCGGTGCCGAGACGATCTCCGGCTATGAGCTCTTTTTCTTTCAAGGTGTCGATGCGTGGAAGCACTTTTCCGGCCGTGATGTTGACCAGGGGCGCCTGCGGGCAGCGCTTAAGGAATCTGTGTGTCCCACAACGCCACCCGCATGATTTTCCGTTCGCCGACTTTACTGAAATACGCTTAGTGGTTATCGCGCGGCAGGGGGCCTTGGGCGATGTTTTGGAAGTTATCAATATTATCCATCACCATGCCTTCACCGAACTGCCGGACATGCTGGCGGAAATAATCCTGCCACGGCGTCTGGCTTTCCGGAACCTGATAGCCGCCTGCGGCTTCAAGCTCTTTCCGACGGGCGGCGATCTCGTCATCGGTTAGGTCTGCATTCACGGTCGCCGTGTTCAGATCAACCCGAATGCGGTCGCCGCTGCGCAGAATGGCAAGCCCGCCACCGGCGGCTGCTTCTGGGCTGGCATTCAGGATTGATGGCGAACCGGACGTTCCGGACTGGCGGCCATCTCCGATACAGGGCAGGGAGGGCACACCTTTTTCGATCAGATAGGCAGGTGGGCGCATATTGACGACTTCGGCCCCGCCCGGATAGCCCGTAGGACCCGCCCCCCGCATCACCAGAACACAATTCGCGTCGATTTCAGTTGCCGGATCGTCAATGCGTTGGTGGAAGTCTTCCGGCCCATCGAAGACGATGGCCTTGCCTTCGAAAGCATTCGGGTCGTCTGGATTGCTGAGATAGCGATCTCTGAAATCCTTATCGATCACGCTGGTCTTCATTATGGCGGTATCGAACAGATTGCCCTTCATATTCAGGAAGCCGGCGTTCTCCATTAAGGGGCGGGAGACGGGGTAGATCACATCCTCATCCTCAATCTCCCGATCACCATAGATTTCCTGCATGGTCTGACCCGTGATCCCAATCGCATCCGGATGCGGCAGAAGGCCGGCACGCAGCAATTCGCCCATCACAGCCGGGACGCCCCCGGCGCGATAGAATTCTTCGGACAGGTAGGTGCCTGCGGGCTGCATATTGACCAGCAGTGGAATGCCGTATCCCAGATCCTGCCAAGCCTGCATAGGCAGATCGAGCCCCAGATGTCGTGCGATGGCGGCCAGATGGATCGGCGCGTTGGTCGAGCCACCCAGGGCGGAATTGAGGACGATGGCGTTCTCGAAGGCCTTGCGGGTCATGATCTCAGCCGGGCGGCGGTCGGCTTTTACCAACTCGACTACCTGCTTGCCGCTGCGATAGGCCATCTCCGGCCGGTCGCGATAGGGCGCGGGGATAGAGGCTGAGCCGGCAAGCTGCATCCCCAGGCCCTCGGCCAGAGAGTTCATGGTGCTCGCCGTGCCCATCGTGTTGCAGTAGCCGACCGAAGGCGCTGAAGAGGCGGCAAGCTTGATGAAACCTTCATCATCAATATTCCCGGTCGCGCGCTGCTTGCGGGCTTCCCATACGATGGTGCCGGAACCGGAACGCTCGCCCTTGTACCAGCCATTCAGCATTGGCCCGACTGAAAGCGCGATTGCTGGAATATTGACCGTCGCGGCAGCCATCAGAAGAGCAGGCGTTGTCTTGTCGCAACCGATTGTCAGGACCACGCCGTCAATCGGATACCCATGCAAAGCTTCAACAAGGCCGAGATAGGCAAGGTTCCGGTCGAGCATGGCGGTTGGGCGCTTACCCGTTTCTTGTATCGGATGCACCGGAAATTCGATAGCAATGCCGCCTGCTTCCCGAATGCCTTCCCGAACCCGCTTGGCGAGCTCTATATGGTGACGGTTACATGGCGATAGGTCCGATCCGGTTTGCGCGATCCCGATGATCGGGCGACCGGAGCGCAGCTCTTCCAGTGAGATGCCGAAATTCAGATAGCGTTCCAGATAGAGCGCCGTGATCTCCGGGTCGGCCGTATTGTCGAACCAAGCCCTGGATCGCAGTTTTGTCGGTTTTGTCTCGGCGCTCATTTTTTTCTCCCCGGGTAAGTCTAAATATTGTTCGTTTTGGTATACCAAGCGTAATGCGCTCAACGCAATCTAATGCTTGGCCTTGCGCTGGAGACTACGAGACCAGTTTTTCAGGCGACCTACACCTGACGCAAGAGCGCGGTCCAATACGCCTCTGCCTGCGGAATTCGGACCTGTTCGATCTGACGTTTGGTTTCCATTAGCATTTCCCCTGTGATCAGCTTCAAGGGCAGCCCGGTCGATTGCGCCAAAATCTGCTGACGGCAGGCGCGTTCTAAATAGTAAAGATCATCAAAGGCAACGGCGACGCTTTCCCCACCGACTGTAATCCCGTGGTTGTCGAGGAATAGAATATCGACATCGGGATTGTCCCGTTGAGCAACGGCGATCCGCTCCCCTTCCGTATCATCCAACGCGATCCCGCCAAAACTATGATGGGCCATGCGGTCAAGGAAGCGCACGGCGGTTTGATGCGCCATTTCCACGCGTCCTCCCTCCACCATGGTGAGCGCCGTCGCGTAAGGCATATGGGTGTGCATCAGAACAGTGTGGCGCGGGTTGGCGCGATGGCCGGCGACATGAATGAACAAGGCTGTTGCTTCTACTTCGCCCTCGCCAGCGAGGATATTGCCGGAACCATCAATCTCCAACAGCGTGTCCGCTCTCATCTCCGACCAATGAACGCCATAGGGGTTGATCAGATAGCGCTCATCCTCCCCCGGAATAACGGCGGAGAAGTGATTGCAGATCCCTTCCGAGAAATCGAAACGGTCAGCCAAGACGAAGGCGGCGGCGAGATCACGCCGGAGGGAATTGATATCAGTCATTGAGTATACGTTCCTGAGCCCGTGTTTGATTACTGCTCTGCGATCCAATCCGTGTCGTCATAGAAAGGGCCGGGGCGGGTGTAGAGTTCTTCATATTTGCAGAGTTGGTGGTCGTCACCCAAGGGGGTGGAGACACCGTCCTTGAATGCCCATTCTCCACGCGTCGGAGAATCTTCGGCCCGCACATAGGAGTTGAGGATGATGCGCCGGTCCAGGGTCTTGGATCGATTGCCGCGAGAGCCATGAACGGTCAGCAGCCCCCAAATGGCTAGATCGCCGGGTTCCATCTCCGCCAGGACAGCATCGTTGAGATCAAGCCCGGCCTGTTCAAGTTCTTCTTCCTTGCTTAACCCCCAGCGCCGCTCGCCGCCGTCATTCATTATGGGCCCGCCATCCGAAAGCCCCAAATAGCCTTTCTTGTGGCTACCCGGGAAAAACATCAGCGCGCCGTTCTCCTCGCCATTCGGATCGATGGCAAGCGCGGTGGTGAAGCTGTGGGTCGTAAGATTGGAGAAATCTTCCGGCTTCTCCCGAAACCGCAAATCCTGATGGAAACGATAGTCGGAATATTGCGCCCCGGGGGGCTTCCAATGAATCTGATTGGCGATCTGTTTGATGTCCCGACCGAGTAGGGGCTCAAAGACCTCCAGATAACGCGGGTCGCGGCGCTGCTTTTCCAGAATCGGTTCGATCCAGGAGAACCAATAGGCCTGCACCAGGACCTTACTTTGAAGCACCGGATCTTTCAGGACCTCATAGCAGAGATTCTTGTGGCGATAGGTTGCATGATGGGTCATGCCTTCCGCCTGGACGCGCTCGACGGCCTCGGTCAGTGCGGCCATTTCGTCTGGGGGGATAAAGCCGCGGATAATGGCAAAACCATCGCGCTCCAAAGCGTCGATATGAGCGCTTCCGATCATGGCTTCCTCCTATTCTGCGGCACTCGTTGAGTGATCATCTTCGACATCGGAAGACGGCGTTAGGGGGTGCCATCTGCGTTCGGACACCAAAGCCTCGGTTGCTGCGTCTGCGGCCATGGGCTTTGCGAAGAAGAATCCCTGTCCGAACTCGCACCCGTAATCGAGCAGAGCTTTGCGTTGTTTAGCGCTCTCAACCCCTTCAGCAATGACATCCATGCCCAATGTATGCGCCAACAGCGCGATTGTGCGGATGATCTCACGGCTTTCCCGCTTGTTTTCCATAGATAGAACAAAGGACCGGTCGACCTTCAATGTATCGAAGGGGAAGCGGTGCAGATAGCTGAGGGACGAGTAGCCGGTGCCGAAGTCATCGATAGAGAGCGCCACGCCCAATTGCTTCAATTCCATCAATGTCCGCGCCGTTTGTTCCGGATTGCGCATGATCATGCTCTCCGTCACTTCCAGCTTTAGGCAACTCCCCGGGACATTGGCATTGGCCAGTTGCAGTTCGATTTCTCGGACGAGTTCGGGGTCCAGCAATTGACGGGCTGACAGATTGACGCTGATGTTTTCTGGTGCCTTGGCGCCCAGTGTGCGTCGCCATTCGCGCATTTGAAGCAGTGATCGCTTCAGCGCGATGGCACCGATTTGGACGACCAGCCCGGTATCCTCTGCCATTGGAATGAATTGCCCCGGGCGAACCAAGCCCCTGTCTGGGCTTTCCCAACGGGCAAGGCTCTCAAACCCTGCGATTCGACCACTGCGGAGGTCAATCAAGGGCTGGAAATGAACCGTGATCTCATCGCGCTCGATGGCGCGGCGCAGGTCGCTTTCAAGCTGCAACTGCGTGATGGCGCGCGTTTGCATCTGCGGATCAAACACAGCCAGACTACCCATGCCTTTGTCTTTCGCGCGATACATGGCGATGTCTGCGGCACGCAGCATTTCTTCCGGATTGCTGAAATTCGATGCTGGAAGCGAAATCCCAATGGAGACAGAGGTAAAGACTTCCTGATCCAGAAGTCGGAAGGCGGCGGACATATCGTTTTGTATCCAATGGACCCGGTCCAGGACATCATCGCGGTCGCTGACATCGCTCAGAAGGATCCCGAACTCATCGCCGGCAAGGCGCGCGATCGAATCCCCTGGCCCAATGGCTTGTTCCAGACGTCGGGCGACTTCGACCAGCAGGATGTCCCCGACATCATGCCCAAGTGAATCATTCACATTCTTGAAGCGGTCGAGATCAAGGAAAAGCACGGCAAATCCAAGACTGTCCCCCGGATTCCAGCGAGACAACATTTGCCCAACCCGGTCGATAAAGAGTGAGCGATTTGGAAGCCCTGTTACCGTGTCATGCAATGCATCGTGCAGAAGCTTGTCCTCTGCGTGTTTCCTCGCGGTCTCATCGGTGAAAGTAAACGCGAAACCGCCATCCGGCATATGATGCAAAGTCACATCTACCCATCGGTCGCCTTCAAGTTTGATCATACCTGCTTCTGTTTCGTCGGCAGCAAGAGCTTGCAGATACTGACTAAGGTTTACCAGCTCTTCTCCATCCGCCGGTTCGACAGTTAGCAGGGGAATATCCGTAAAGGCTGGCCAGGCCTCAGCCCCGACAATTAAACGCCCCTGTGGCAGGCCCAAGACGCGCGCCAACCGATCATTCCATACGAGGACGCGACCAGTGGCACTGATCAGCAGCAAGCCATTATGCATATTGTCCAAGGCCGCTTGGGTAACGCGTGCCTGATCAAGCAGCATGGTTTCGTTTCGACGGCTTTCCGTTACGTCGAGATAGAGCGAAACCAGGTGCCCATCCTCAGTCCGGGAGCGGCGTATTTCGACACATCTTCCATCCGGCAGTTCCTCCACAATATTGTGGGCGTTAGCATCGAGATTTTTCGTGATCCGGTTTGAAATGAAAGTCCTGCGATCATCGACGGCGCCAAAATCCCCCCGGTCAATCCGGGCGTCGACATAGTCGGATACCGGGCGGCCGTTTTCTCGAAGGGTTGCCGGGAAACCATACAGATCAAAGAATTTTTGATTGCTCGCGGCGATTTTCATGTCTGGTGTTACAACCGATATTCCTTCCTCCATACAGTCGATCATGGTTTGAAGAAGATCACTGTGTTGATCGAGCATACGTTCGCGCCGCCGCGAAATCTCGAACAACAATAGGAGTAAAATCAGCACAAGGCCTGCGGCGACGCTTCCCCAACGCATCGCGGTGCCTAGGCTGTGATCAGGGCCGCCAACGAAATCTTCATGAACCGACCACTGGAAGCGCCAACCGACTCCGCCTTGCGTGTAGCTGGTTTTGTAAGTCTCAATTAAATCTTCCGCCTCTTCAATGGCCATCAGAATGCGAAAGACGTTGCTGCCGACCGCGGTCGCGCGCTCTGATACTTCAATCCCCAATCCAGCAGGCAAAGACGTTTGCGTGATTGCTTCTATTGCGTCTCGAAAATCGAATAGACCGATGACGATGCCTTCGCGATCTCCCCATTCGGCGCGCACTGAAATTGGCGTGTAAAGCCCGCCATCGCGCGCTTCCACAGATGGTCCGACAATGCGTTCGGTTGGGGATCTGAATGCCCCTTCCGCCATCGATGCCAAAACACGGTCGGTCATCAAGTCCGTGCCGATTGTAACGAAATTATCGACGCCTGTTGCCCCGACGACCACATAGCTTTCCGCCCGCTCCGCCGCGCGGGTATCGGGCTCACCGACAATGGAAAATTGCCGGCCGATAGCCTGTTCCAGGCCTGGGCGTTCCTCCGCCTTAACCTTGACGGCAAAGGCGACGGCTCGGAAAGGGACCTCACCGACAAGAACGCCGATGCGGCGTGCCTCATCGGTAAAATCTTGTACAGAGCGAATTCGATCATCGGCCAAGCCGCGGGAGAACGCGTAGAGCTGACGTCCCGCCCGTTCGATGGTGAGCGCGAATTTATCGGTAAGAGAGGCCCCTTCCTGCTGCGCCTTATCCAACCAGGCTTTGTCCGCACGCTGATTCATGGTCTGCGCAAATAGCCAACCACCGCCGACCAGCAGCAGTGTTGAAATAGCCATCGCTAAGAGCAGTCTCACCCGTTGCTGCCTTTAATTTCCTGCCAACTGAAGAGCTGGCTTCTCCGCATTTGAAATCGAAACGCTTCTTTTCTGGAATTTCGTTCATTTCACCGATTCTGGTTTATGAAGCCAGATCGATTTCAGCCGTGTCGGATTCCATCAGTAGGACGGGGTGAGGTCAAGTGATCACGGTCACAATTCACCTCCCCCAAATTCCCTGGAAACCTTGACCCACACTTAGGTTCCGGTTCATGAAGGGCCGAATGAGCTTATTTCAGGCGGATGAAGGCATCAGGACAAGGAAAATGCAGGCTCTGGACGACAGTAAGGCCTCCGGGCAAGCGTTTGGCCGGCTCGACCGACGGCTTAGCGTCGCGCCGATGATGGATTGGACGGATCGGTTTGACAGATACTTCCTGCGCCTGATTAGCCGACATACATTGCTCTATACAGAAATGGTAACCGCCAACGCGATTCGTTTCGGTGACCAGGAACGCTTGCTGGGTTTTGATTCCCTTGAACATCCGGTCGCCTGCCAGTTGGGAGGATCGGACCCGGAGCATCTGGCAGAGGCCGCGCGCGCTGTCGAAGTTTTTGGATATGATGAGGTCAATCTGAATGTCGGTTGTCCCTCTGACCGCGTTCAATCCGGTCGTTTTGGCGCCTGTTTGATGGCCGACCCGGCTTTGGTTCGGGACTGTGTGATTTCGATGCGAGAGTCAGTGGATATTCCGGTCACTGTGAAATCCAGGATCGGCATTGATGGGCGGGAAAGTTATGATGATCTGATAACGTTTGTCGAAACCGTCCGGGAGGCAGGGTGTCAGACATTTATTGTACATGCCCGGATCGCGGTTCTCGGAGGTTTGAGTCCGAAGCAGAACCGGGAGATTCCGCCACTGAAATACGATGTCGTTGAGCAGCTGAAACGCGACTTTCCGGATCTGGAAATCATTCTAAATGGGGGCGTGATGGATCTGGATTCAGCGGAGGAACATTGCGCGTGGGCAGATGGTGTTATGATTGGCCGGGCTGCCTATCAAACCCCTTATGTCTTGGCAGAGGCGGATCAGCGCATTTTTGGCGAAACGGAAACTGCCAAGCCTAGCCGGCATGACATCGTGCGGGCGCTTTTACCTTATATTGAGCGTGAGTGTTCAAAGGGGACTTCGTTGAACCATATCACGCGGCACATCTTAGGACTATTTGCGGGGCAACCCGGTGCTCGGGCATGGCGGCGCTATCTAAGTGAGAATGCGTATCAGGGCAATGCGGGGGCTGAAACGGTCCGCCAAGCGCTCCTCATGGTTCCCGAAGAGGCCGGCAATCACAGCTTATCTGTCTGAATCGCTTCCTGGCGGCGATGGTGTTTCCTGCAGGGCGTCTGGATCCGCGGTAGGAAGCTGATTGAATAAGGTTCTTATAAAGCCGGGGGCTAGCGCGGAGAGAGGGTTTACCGAAACTTCCGGATCTTCCACCGCACCTCGAACGCGGAAATTTGCGCCGAACAATCCTTCCTTTCCACCGACAATAATGTTCAGGATCGGAATATTCTCAAAAATCCGGCTGATCGTATACATCGTTGCGACCGTTCCGTTCAGGTCAATCGTATCAGCATCGACATCGACTTTCCCTTCAGCGGTTATTCCCAAGGAGGTACCGTAGGCACGGGCTTCCTCTATTGAGAGGGCACCATCCAGGTATGAAAACTGTCCTTCTAACTTGTCGAAGGAAAGGCCGGAGTCCCCAAGCGCGGAAAGAATGCCGGTCAAGGACATGAATTCCAGGACTTTGGCGAGGACCGGTGCTTTCGACAGGGTGTAGTTTTCAACAGTTAGCCTTCCCTCCAGCGCTGCATCCGGCGTGGGGCGCGTGCCCGATAGCGAGAGTGAGCCCCCTTGGATCCGGTCGGTTACATCAAGCGCTTTGAGGGCGGAACCGGCATCCGAGGATGTTACACTTAAATCATGCTGCCCACCGGATACGGGAACATAGGCAATTGTAAGTGGATGTTCTTCACCGACCCGTGCATCTAGCTTTAAAGTGTCGACGTGAAGCCCATCATAGTGGGCCTCCAAGCGCACCGAATCTAGGCGTCGGGCATCGCCCGCGGTCAAGGTGCCAATATTTGCGAAAACTGAGATCGGTGGACCGGGAACTGGTGGCTCCGCTGTCTCCGGTTCTTCGCTATCTTCGTCGTCTTCCATGAGGTCCAGAAGAGGTTGGATTTCCACGCGAGGACCCTTTGCATCAATCCGATAACCATCATTCGGAAGACGAGAAACCCGGAGCGCAACTCTATCATCACCGACTTCTAGTGTTTCTGCGGTGAATTCGAGGAATTGCCCGAAGTTTTCGGTGAAACGCGCGGCCCCTCGCGCCTTCAACCCGTCGGTATTGATTGCGTAAGCGGAAATCTGTGTTTCTGCCCCCGGGACTTGTTCAATGCTTAACGTCGCGTTTCCAGGCACGGATCGTTGCTTCTCAAACCCATAATCGGCGGTCAGGATCGCCAGGTCAGAGATATCCATCGCAATGTCGAACCGCCGTGACTTGTCACGCATTTCAACAAGGCTCAGATCGGTCGCGGCAGAGCCCTCGGTGAAATCTGTGAAGTCCAATCCATGCGGCACAAGGTCCGCCGGTGTCAGCCGGGTTGCGACATTCACCCGGCGGCGTTCTGCGCCGGTGTTCTTAAAGAATTCCTGAATCGCGATTTGAGACGGGATGCTGTCTAGGAGGGCCGGGCCCGATAGCGCGAGGCCGGCGTTATTAACCTGCAGGAAAAGGCTATCCGCCTCGACAAGGATATCTGTGTTTTGCTCTTTCATACTGACGCCTGCCAGTTGGGCGTCAGCCTTGAATACAACATCACTCGCTTTCAAAGCGTTCAGCAAAGGAAAGGCAAAATGGGCCGTTACATCGGCGCTGCCTGCGATCCCATTCGGATCAATGCCCAGGTCTTCGATCAGGCGGTAGGGGTCCGTATCAAGGAGCAACAAGGCATCCTTGATCGGTGTGTTGACCTTGATGTCGATATCGATGTTTTCCTTACCGATATCGAGGCCGAAGATGTCGACGCGGCCTTCCTTGAGAGTTGCTGCGCCGACACGTCCTGACTGGACATCAATGGAGAAACTTTTTGCGTCGTATTGGGCGTGGCCCGCCACATCGGTGGCAGGGGGCATAGGACGCAGATAATGAACTTCGGTCTGGTCGAAGTCGATGTCGCCACCCAATTCTCCGATACGGAGTGTATCAGGGTCCATGTCCTGCAGGGTTCCCTGGAAACGGATGCTGGCTTGATGGACGCGGGCCGATGGCATGTTGCCAACGACCCATTCGCGCGCCGGTGATGCAAGCGCGGGGGGCCAATAGAGGTCCAGCTTCTCAAGCGGGAATGTCGTTAGAACGGCTTCCAGATTGATATCCTGAAGCGTTGAAGCATCCTCTCCATCCGTTGATTTCAGGCTCCCCGACGCCTCTACGCGGGGCCCCCCTAAACCTAGGCTAAGGCTTTCAATCTCGATGCCGTTCCCCCCATCGGTCAGATTTAGCGTTGTCGTCGCGTCCGTTATCGGAACCGGATCGGGAAGGAGTTCGGGGACCACGAGACGTCCTTCGCCAGCGTTGATCAGTAGCGTCGCGGATTCCACGGTGCCATCCAACATCCCGGCGAAATTGAACGTTCCCTTTAAGGGCAAATTAACCGCGCTGATTTCTTCGAGGATCGGGATCGCCTTGGCAAGTGTCGGGGGGTGAAGTCCCTGAAAACTGCCTTCCGCAATGAAGGCGTTCTCGGATTCCGCAATTGTTGCGGTCAGATGGGCGCCGCCCAGTTCTGTGAGGACATCGACGGTCGCATCATGGCGCTTGTGTTCCAGATCGAAACTGCCGCTGAGTGTCACAGACCCATGCGCTAATTTGTCAACCTCACCAATGTTCTCGTCGATGATCGTTAACACCGACAGGGGCACGTCGTGGGCCGATACGGATAGATCGACACGGGATGCGTCATGAGGCAGAGATGCCGTCACCTGCATCCCCGCCTTACTGCCGTTTAGGTTAATATGGCCGTTTGCCGTTGCCCAAAGCCCCGTGTCGTCCCTGGTGAAGTCGGCGGTAACGCCGGAAAGGCGCCAATATCTGCCTGTTGCATGGTCATCCAGAATGACTGAGCCGTCGACAAGACTGATGCGGTTCAACTCGCTGAGCGGGTCCTTTGGGTCCTTCTCGCTTCGAAGGAAACCTAGGATATCCAACGGCGATGTGGTCGCGGATTCGTTGGTGTTTGCATCATTTTCTGATTGGTCGGCACCATCATCCAGTCGCAGACGAATTGATCCGTCAGGCGTTCTAACCAGTCTGACATTCGGGGAAAGCAGATCAAGGGAGGTGAGGCGTGGGTGCCCTTCGAGGGCGGCTTCAAGAGAAAAACCAACGGACACGGATCTCAGCCGGGCGACGGGAAGCACAGTGCCTTCCGAGAGGATGCGAACTTCCGGTGCAACGACATCGATTGCCCGGTCCCAGCCGGCCCAAATCAATTGGGGCTCGCCAAGCTCAATGCGTAAGTTCGCCCCCGGCTGGTTGATTGCTTCTTCGATCTGAGGGGCCAGGAAACCAAGCGAAACCGGGCCTTCTGAAAGGCGCCAGATTGCACCGCCGGCAAGAATGATCAACCCCGCAAGCAGAGCCAGCACAAACTGAAAAGAAAATCGCAAAGCCGCGCGGGTCACTTCGGTCGGCACCTGTCTAATGTTAAACCACGAGGCGCGCGTAAGAACGCCGTTACTTTATCGATCCCAGTATCGTGACGCTTGTAGCATGATGCCATTGGTTGCGCCATGTTAGCCCGGTCAGGATTTTACCTTTGGCAAGCCTGTGTCAGTCTCTAAAACGGTCAAGAGAACAATATCAGTCGCGCGCGTCAGAAGAAAACGAGAATCCGGTGAGAATTGCCGGGCTTTTGGCGTAAATGGAAAGAATAGGTCCCGATGATGGAGCAAGAGATCAGCAGCGGCGAAACACCTGGCTTCTTTCAACACCTCGACCCGATGCAATTTCCGTTGCCGGATGGTGGGGCTGAAGAGGTCCCCGAGATCACGTGCCGCCCCCCCTTGGAAGACGGAGAGGGATTTTCTGCGGCGATTGAGGATTTGCTATCCGATGAGAGTGCCGGGCGATTGGCCCGCTTTACCGTCACGCATAGCCCATACCTGCGTCAGTTGTTGGCTCGGGATGGAGATGTCTTTCTTGACGTGTCACGCATCGGGCCGGATGCGTTCCTGGCGAAGACTTTGGCGGAAATGAAGGACCGAAATGCCGGTCAGGATGTAAAATCTGTAATGCGGCGGTTGCGCCGTGGGAAGCGGCGGATTGCCTTGGCGTCTGCCCTTGCCGACATCGCAGGGCTTTGGTCTTTGGAGCAGGTAACCACCTGCCTAAGCGATACAGCTGCGGTGGCTTTGGATGAGGCACTGGCTGTTGTCATGGCTGACGTCCGGGGCGCGCCGGAGCCCTATGGCAAGGGCGTCTTTGTGCTCGGCATGGGAAAGCTCGGCGCGCGTGAGCTTAACTACTCTTCGGATATCGATATTATTGTTCTCTATGATCCGGCGTTGTTTTTGGATGCTGACCGGGATCGGCTTCGACAGGATATGGTACGCGCAACCCGTCTTTTGATGCGGGTTATGGATGAGCGCACAGCGGATGGTTATGTTTTCCGTACCGATTTGCGGCTGCGACCGGACCCCGGAATGACGCCGCTCGCCATGACCGTGTCGGCAGCGGAAACCTATTATGAGAGTGTCGGGCAGAACTGGGAACGGGCGGCGATGATCAAGGCGCGTCCGGTCGCCGGTGATCTGATGCTTGGCGAAAACTTCCTTGCCCATATTCGGCCGTTTGTCTGGCGCAAACATCTCGATTTTGCGGCCATCGAGGATATTCACTCCATCAAGCGGCAAATCAATGCCCATCGGGGTGGGGCCGCCGTGGCTGTCGAAGGTCATAATATCAAGATCGGGCGAGGCGGTATTCGGGAGATCGAGTTTTTCTCCCAAACGCAGCAGCTGATCTGGGGGGGGCGTCAGGCTGCCTTGCGCGGACGGGGGACGATTGAAGCGCTGAATGCCCTGACCAACGCCGGCCATGTAGAGGAGGGAACGCGCGACAGCATGGCGGAGGCTTATCGCTTTCTGCGCACGGTCGAACACCGGATCCAGATGGTGAATGACGAACAGACTCACTCCCTGCCGACCACAGAGGAAGGTTTGCTGAGGATCTCGCAGTTCTGTGGCTTTGAAACGTTTGAGCCCTTTCGCAAGGCGTTGTTGGAACGTCTTCTGACAGTCGAACGGCACTATGCTGCCTTGTTTGAAGATTCATCCGACCTTGGGGGCGGCGGATCTCTGGTCTTCACCGGGACGGAGGATGATCCGGAAACCTTGGAGACACTGGCGGGGATGGGTTTCAAGGACCCGTCCAGGGTGGCGGCCCGGGTTCGTGTCTGGCACCACGCTCGTTACCGCGCGACACGCAGTGAACGGGCGCGCCAAATCCTGACTGAACTGAAGCCAACCCTCTTGAATGCATTGGCCCGTACAGCTGATCCCGATGACGCTTTCATCCGATTTGATCAGTTCCTAGAGGGGCTGCCGTCGGGTGTTCAGTTATTCTCCCTCTTCCATGCGCAGCCTGTGTTGCTTGATCTGGTGGCGGAATTGATGGGCAATGCGCCCAGGCTCGCTGAGTGGCTGGCGCGGAAACCGATCCTGCTGGATGCGGTTATGTCCCCTGATTTCTTCGATCCAGATGAGCCCGTCGAAGTGATGCGGAAGACCTTGGGCGCGATGTTGGCGCATGCCGGATATTTGGAAGACGTGTTGGATGGCGTCCGGCGCTGGTCAAATGACCGGGGCTTTCAGATCGGTGTTCAATTGCTGCGCGGAATTGCCGATGGGGACAAAGTCGGTCAGACAATCAGCGATGTCGCAGAGACGGCTTTGAACGCCCTGACGCCTGCTGTTATCGAAGCCTTTGCCGAACGGCATGGGCATGTTCCCGGTGAAGGCTTCGCCATCATCGCTTTTGGAAAGCTGGGGGGATGTGAGCTTCTGCATCGCTCCGACCTCGATCTCGTCTTTGTCTATGATGTTGCGGAGGGCGCGTCGGCCTCGGATGGCGAGAAACCATTGGGGCCGGCGGTCTATTACCTCCGTCTTTGTCAGCGCCTGGTCAGTGCGATTGCCAGCGAGACGGCGGAAGGTCGCTTGTATGAGGTGGATAACCGCCTCCGTCCCGCCGGGCGTTCGGGGCCGCTGGCCACGCAGTTGGAGACTTTTGAGAGCTATTACAGACTGCCGGATGGGGAGGCCTGGACCTGGGAGCATATGGCGCTCAGCCGTGCGCGGGTGATCTGTGCGAGCCCGGTCTTGAAGGCGCGATTAGAGACAATGATCGACGCAGCCTTACGCCAAACACGCGATCCCGGGCCCTTGGCAAAGGATATCGCGAAAATGCGGGAGCGGATTCGCGGTCAGTTCCCGGGGCGTTCGGCTTGGGCGATCAAGTATCGCGCGGGTGGGTTGGTGGATCTTGAATTCACCGTCCAATATTTGGTTCTGCGTCACGCAAAGGACCATCCTGAAATCTTGAAGCGCAATACGGGCGAGACGTTGGAGGCCCTGGAGAATGCCGGCCTGCTCGAAAAGTCTGACTTTGACGCGCTTCGGGACGCTTTGCGCTTATGGCGTCGCTTGCAGGCGGTGATCCGATTGACCACGGAAGGTGACTTCGACCCGGAGACGGCGCCGGAGGGGCAAAAGCAGGCACTTGCCCGGGCCGCATCGTTCGAAAGCTTCGACGACCTTGCCGCTCGTATGGAGACGGTCGCCGCTCAGGTCGCGGAAATTCATGATCGTTTGCTGATCGAGCCCGCGCGGGCGGCAGGCTTCGGGGAAGAGGCTTGAGGCGCCGTGTCACCGTTCTAAAATCACCCGCTCATCTCATGCACCACAAACAACAGATAATCGTCGATCTCTAAGACTAAGGAGTTGAAACATGTCCGTATCCGAAGGCGATGCCTGCCCTGAGTTCTCCATGCCGAGCGACGGCGGGGGCACGATCAGCCTCGCCGACCTCAAAGGAAAGCCGGCGGTGATCTATTTCTATCCCAAGGACGACACCCCTGGCTGCACAAAGGAAGCCTGTGGGTTCCGGGACATGCTGCCCGATTTCTCCGGTGTTGGGGCGGCGATCATCGGGGTCTCGAAGGATAAGGTCGCGAAGCATGATAAGTTCAAAGCCAAATATGAACTGACCTTTACCCTGGGCTCCGACGAAGACGGCGCGGTATGTGAGGCCTTTGGCACCTGGGTTGAAAAATCCATGTATGGACGAAAGTACATGGGGATCGAACGCGCGACCTTCCTGGTTGATGCCGATGGCAAGATCGCCAAGGTCTGGCGGAAGGTGAAGGTCAAAGGGCATGTGGAAGAGGTGCTGGCCGCAGTCCAGGCACTTTAGTAGGTCCTTGAAAGCAACGGGTGGGGTGTCGTTGATTTTTCGAGACGCAAATCCTCAGCACGTGGATTTCTGAATCACCACCCCCCTTGATGAGCATGTAGAGGAACGCTGTGACGCTCGCCGATCTCTCACGACAGGTTTTGCAGACTGCGGGCGCCCGCGATAAGGCGGCGGCGGCGCGGGCCGTGGCGCGTGCCTATGCGGATGACCCTGCCATGTCGCTGGGAGATACCGGGGCGCAGGATCGTCCCGCGCGACCTGATGAACCGCCCCTGATGCGGCCCGGCGCTGTGCCGCGACGGCGGATCAATCGCGGCACGAAGGGGCGGGTGGCGCTGCTCCACGCCTTGACGCATATCGAACTGAACGCCATCGATCTCGCCTTTGATATCCTCGCCCGCTTTGCCGATGCGCCCTTGCCGCGTGCATTCTTCGAAGATTGGCTGAAGGTTGGCGATGATGAAGCGCGTCATTTTCTGATGCTGGATGACCGGCTGCGGGAATTGGGCAGCCATTACGGCGAACACCCGGCCCATGACGGGCTTTGGGAGGCCTCGGAAAAGACCGCGCACGATCTCATGGCCCGCCTTGCCATCGTGCCCATGGTGCTGGAGGCGCGAGGCCTGGACGTCACGCCAGCCATGATCGACAAGCTGGACGCTGCAGAAGATCCCGAAAGCGCGGCCCTGTTGCGCATCATCCACGACGACGAAATCACCCATGTCGCCGCCGGAACCCGTTGGTTCAAATATCTCTGCACCATAGAAGGAAGCAATCCGGTAGACCGCTGGCAAGACTTGGTCCGAACCTATTTCAAGGGTGACCTGAAACCACCATTCAATGACGATAGCCGTGAAAAGGCGGATTTCGGCTGGGAGTACTATGGGGCATTGGTTGAGCAAGATGGCCCAACAACAGACGCGACGCCTTAGTCTGTGATCAGACGATATTGTCGTTCGGCGCGGCGTTCTTCACTTTAAGCCGGCCATGGCGCAGTCCTATCGAATATGCAGTCCTATCGGATATATCGAGTATATCGAATAGAGTGTTCATGACGACAAGACTGCGCCAATTCCGGGATTCCTTAAGCAGCGGCCGCCAACACCTCGCCATTGACTGTCAGGCCGTCATCGCCGGCGGAGACGCGGACTGTGTCGCCTTCGCCGATGCTGCCATCCAGGATCAGACCGGCGAGCGGGTTCTGCAGATGCCGTTGGATCACCCGTTTGAGCGGTCGGGCGCCATAGGCCGGGTCATAGCCGGCATTCGCCAGCCAGGCCATTGCCGCTTGATCCAGTTCTACCGAAATCCGGCGGTCGGTCAGTAGTTTTTGCAACCGGGCCAGCTGGATTTCGACGATGCCGGACATATGCGACCGATCAAGACGACTGAACAGCAGGATCTCGTCGAGGCGATTGAGGAATTCCGGTCGGAAGGCGTGGCGAACCACGTCCATCACCTGTCCCCGGACGGCTTCAACATCCTCGCCCTCGGGCTGTTCGGCCAGGAACTCTGCACCCAGGTTTGAGGTCATGATGATGACGACATTCCGGAAGTCCACGGTCCGGCCCTGACCATCGGTCAGTCTGCCTTCATCCAGAACCTGGAGTAGGACGTTGAAGACATCCGGATGTGCTTTTTCGACCTCGTCGAACAGCACCACCTGATAGGGGCGCCGACGGACGGCTTCGGTCAACGCGCCGCCTTCGTCATAACCGACATAACCGGGAGGCGCGCCGATCAGCCGAGAAACGGAATGCTTCTCCATAAACTCCGACATATCGATCCGGGCCATGGCTTGATCGTCGTCGAACATGAATTCCGCCAAGGCCTTGGTAAGCTCTGTCTTACCGACGCCGGTGGGGCCGAGGAAAAGGAAGGAACCGATAGGTCGGTTCGGGTCTTGCAGACCGGCACGGGCGCGGCGGACCGCATGGGCAATGGCGCCTATTGCTTGTTCCTGCCCGATCACCCGCTTGCCGATAAGCGCTTCCATCTTCAACAGCTTTTCACGCTCACCTTCCAGCATCTTATCGACGGGGATGCCGGTCCAGCGAGAAACGACAGCGGCAATGTCGTTATCTGTCACTTCCTCGCGCAGCATCGCGGCATCGCCTTGCTCCTCGGCAAGCGCGATGCGCCGCTCCAGATCCGGCACTACGCCATAGGCAAGCTCTCCGGCCTTATCGAAACGGCCATCGCGCTGCGCCTGTTCCAACTCGGTCCTGGCCGCCTCAAGCTGTTCCTTAAGATCATGGGCAGAGGACAGCTTGTCCTTCTCCGCCTGCCATTTGAGTGTCAGGTCTGCGGATTGGGATTCGAGGCCTTCCAGTTCCGTTAAGAGCTTGGAGAGGCGGTCTTTCGATGCTTTGTCGTTTTCCTTCTTCAGCGCTTCCCGTTCGATCTTCAGCTGAACGATGCGCCGGTCGAGCTCATCAATTTCTTCCGGTTTGGAATCCACTTCCATCCGCAGCCTACTTGCCGCCTCATCCATCAGATCAATGGCTTTGTCCGGCAGGAAGCGGTCGGTGATATAGCGGTTGGACAGCGTGGCGGCGGAAACGATGGCCCCATCCGTGATGCGCACGCCGTGATGAAGTTCGTATTTTTCCTTCAAGCCGCGCAGGATCGACACAGAATCTTCCACGGTCGGTTCCGAGACGAAGACCGCCTGGAAGCGCCGCGCAAGAGCAGCGTCTTTTTCGATATGTTTGCGATGTTCATCCAGCGTTGTGGCACCGACGCAATGCAGCTCTCCGCGCGCCAGGGCAGGCTTCAGCATGTTGGAGGCATCCATCGAGCCTTCAGCCGAACCAGCACCAACCAGGGTGTGGAGCTCGTCGATGAAGAGGACAATGCCCCCAGCAGCGGCGCCCACTTCTTCCAGCACCGATTTCAGGCGTTCTTCGAATTCACCGCGAAATTTCGACCCGGCGATCAAGGCGGCAAGGTCGAGCACCAGCAGCTTCTTGTCGCGCAGTGCTTCCGGCACATCGCCATTGATGATGCGCAATGCCAGCCCTTCAACGATGGCTGTTTTGCCAACGCCCGGCTCTCCAATCAGGACGGGGTTGTTCTTGGTCCGGCGAGAGAGAACCTGAATGGTTCGGCGGATTTCCTCGTCGCGTCCGATGACGGGGTCAAGCTTACCCTCGCGCGCCGCCTCGGTCAGATCGCGGGTGTATTTCTTAAGCGCATCATAGTTGTTTTCCGCCCCGGCCGTATCGGCGGTGCGGCCTTTGCGCATATCCTTGATCGCGCCATTGAGTGCTTGCGGGGTCGCTCCGACCTCTTTCACGAACCGCGCCGCATCGCTGCCTTCTGCCATCGCGCAAGCCAGCAGCAGGATTTCGGCCGTGACGAAGCTGTCATTGTTCTTCCGGGCGAGCTGTTGGGCATTGTCGAGGAGCTTGGCCAGCCGGGTGTCGAGATGCAGATCGCCGGCGCCCGCGCCTTGGACAGATGGCAGCTTGGCAACGGCTTGATCGACGAGAGACTTGGCGCGTTTGGCATCGCCACCTGCCGACGTGATCAGGGTAGCGGCCAAGCCTTCCTCATCATCGATCAGGGCTTTCAACAGATGTTCGGGAACCAGACGTTGGTGGTTTTCCCGGACGGCGATGGTTTGGGCAGCCTGAATGAAACCGCGCGCCCTTTCGGTGAATTTTTCGATATTCATGGTCTTCCTTTCAACCTCTACCCGCGGTCTCCTTCATGCAAAAGCAAGACCGCTCGGAGTTGCACTGAATGCGGACCCGTCTCGCGGCATCCACATTTTATATATGGGTGGCGGATTCTTCCCAACAAGGTCTTTGCAAAGGCGTTGAGCCAGCATAGGGTGCGCGCGATATGAGACAGTCTTTTCGGGGGGTCACATGGTCAATTCCTCGGTTGCCGAGATGGAATCGGTTGGGCCCGAAGTCGCTATCGATCAGGACGGGTCCATTCTTCGTATAACATGGCCGGATGGCACTCAGCACCGCTTTCATGCGATGTGGCTGCGCGACAATGCGCGCGAGGCGGAATTCCGGCACCCTGGCAATGACCAGCGTCTTTTCGACATTACTGACGTCCCGGAAGATGTTGCGATTTCCTCTGCCGCCGGCCTGCCGGATCAAGGCATTTCCGTTCGTTTCTCACCTGAAGGTATTGAGTGCCGGTATCCGCGGCGATTTCTGACAGCCCATGCCTATGACATGGTCCGGGCGCCGTCTCGTCGGCTCTGGACAGGGGCAACCCATGGCGGGGCTCGCTTTCATGACTATGATGCTGTGCAGAAGGATGGTCAGGCGCGGAAGGCCTGGCTTGAGGATACTGCGCGGGATGGCGTGTCTTTCCTGGAGAATGTCCCGGTAGAAGAAGGCGCGATCCTGGACGTCGTCTCACAATTCGGCTTCGTGCGTGAAACCAACTACGGCAAGCTTTTTGAGGTCCGGGCGGAGAGTAAACCAACAAACCTCGCCTTCACCAACCAGGGCCTGAATGTGCACCTGGACAACCCGTATCGCGATCCGGTGCCGGGGCTGCAGCTGCTGCATTGTCTGGAACAGGCGGATGAAGGTGGCTTGTCGGTTTTCATTGACGGTTTCTCCGTTGCCAATGATCTGCGGGTGTCCGACCCGATGGCCTTCAAGATGTTAAGCCGCCATTGGGTGCCCTTCCGTTTTGCTGATGAAGCGGCGGACTTGCGGGCGCGCGGTCCCTTGATCGCGTTGGATGATCGGGGAAATGTGATGTCGGTGCGATATAATAACCGGTCCATCGCACCCTTCGATATCGGCTTTGATCAGATGCCTGACTTCTATGCTGCTGTTCGCAAGTTTGCGGGTCTTTTGCTGGACGAGCGCTTTGAATTGCAGGTGCGGCTGGAGCCGGGGCAACTCGTGCTGTTTGACAATCAGCGTGTTTTGCATGGCCGGCGCGGCGACTTTGTCGGACGCCGACACCTTCAGGGGTGTTATGCCGACAAGGACGGGCTGATGAGTTCCATCCGTGTTTTGAACCGAGACATTAAGGGGGAGTAAAATGTCTGTAGCTGCCGCCACAGCGCGGGAAACGCTGTCTCGTGATCCTGAAACGGTCGGTTCAGGAGACATCGTCGAATTCCTGCTGGAACTGTTCGAAGACCTGGGGGAGAAGGGTTACGAAGACAACTCCGCCAAGCTGGGGGAGGCGATTACCCAGAAAGAGCATGCCTTGCAGTCTGCTGTCCTGGCCGATCAGTTGTCGGATGGTAAGAAGAGCCTGATCGCGGCGGCATTACTGCATGATGTCGGCCATTTCCTGCATGACTACGCGGTTGCCTGTGCGACTGATGGGATCGATAGCCAGCACGAGGATGTCGGCGCGGACTATCTCGCCAGGTTCTTCCCGGCTGCGGTGACAGAGCCGGTTCGGCTGCATGTAGCCGCCAAACGTTATCTCTGCGCGGCGGAACCGGATTATTTCTCTGGTCTCTCTCCCGCCTCGGTCCGCAGTCTGGAACTTCAGGGCGGCCCGATGAGTGACGAAGAACGCGCAACCTTCGATCAGAACCCGCATGCCGAAGACGCCATTCTGCTGCGCCGCTGTGATGAGGGCGCCAAGGTCCCCGACCTCCGTACTCCGGATGTCGAAGCTTATCGGGATCTGCTGCAGGGGTTGGTAGTTGCCTGATTGGCATCAACTCTTTGGCCAGGCATCATCTTCAAAGCGTTGGATTTCCAGTAGATGCCCATCGGGATCTCTGAAGAAGCAGTGGTAGATTGCGAAGTCGCTGTGTCGCTGGGGTGGTTTCTCTAGCGTCACGCCGGCGGCTTCCAGTTTACCGGCCCAGGCGTCGACATCGTCGGTCACCAGGCACAGGATGACCCCGCCTGTCTCCGGTACGCGACCATCACGTGGTTTGCATAATCCGACAAAGCTTGATGGGCCGGTGCGATAGATCCGGCACCCGGCCTCTTGGACTAAAGTCAACTCCAGTCCCAGTGTCTCGCCATAGAACTGGGCGCCACGATCCAGGTCAGAGGTATAAAGGAACGTAATCTGCTGATCGAAGGGCATCGTGGCTCTGGCTCCCCTTGCCGATTGTCTCGAATCAGAACGAGTCTAGGCGATCCGTCGGTGGAGTTACTATGTCTAAATCCCGTGCCGAAATGCGCAAGGAGGTCGAGCAGGAACTCGAACTCGTAATCGCCAAGGCGATCAAACGCGCTGATTGGAGCTACTTCAATGAGAACTACAACCGACAGGCGCGCTCCGTCATGAAACGGTTGATTAAGAATGGCTACCAGATCGTGCCGATGGAGCCGACCAAGAAAATGCTTGAGGAGGGGAAAGATCAGCTCGAAATCGGGCAGCACCGCCCCTCCGATGTGGTGCGCAAGATCTATCAAGCCATGATTGATGCTCTTTAGGATCGGAGGCCGGAGTGGTCGATTGGGACAAACGCTACCGGGAAGCGACAGAGCCGCCCTTTGGAACGCTGCCCAGTGAGTATCTGCGCCAGGTTTTAGCGCGGTCCGATTTTGAGATCGGTTCCGCCCTGTGCCTTGCCGATGGCGATGGCCGCAACGGACGCTGGCTGGCAGGACAAGGCCGGGGAGGGGGCCAGGGCCGGGGCCAGGACCGGGGCCAGGAACGGGGAATAGAGGTGACTGCGGTCGATCTGTCCCAGGTCGCAACGGCTCAGGCACGGATCGCCGATGGGTTGTCTGGAATACAAAGTGATCGGATCGCTGCCGATCTTACGCAATGGACACCGGATGAGGGCCGGGAGTGGGATGCGGTCATTTTGATCGCCCTTCATGCCCCTTGGGCGGAGCGAGAAGTACTGCTGCATCGGGCGGTTGAATGGATTCGGCCTGGTGGTTTCTTTGTCATCGAAGGCTTTTCAGCGCGAAATCCGCGCGCTTCCGAATGCGGGCCGGCTGATGAAGACCGTCTTTGGAATGTCGAAAAGACCTTGGCTTGTTTCCCCGGTTTCGAGGTCGTTGAAGCCTTCGAAGGGCAGACGTGGCTGAACGAAGGCCCTCGCCATCAGGGAACGGCGCGCATGGTCCGGATACTGGTGAGGAAACCCGCAGAATAACGGTGGTTCGTCTCAGACTTTATTGGAACTGATCCAGAAGCCGGTCGATATAGTCCAGCTCTTTCGGGGGACGGTTGCGTTGGCCGGAGCGGCGGCGAAGTTCGTCGCGAACCTCACGCGCCCGCTCCATGGTGCCTTGATCGGGGATATCGACCTCGCCTTGAGACGGACCACGGTAGTCGGCACTCGGTTCCCGCCCGAATGGGTCGAGACCGGCCTTGCCACCCTGGCTCGGCATCATTTCACCATTGCCCATTTCTTTTGAGAAACGCTCCATCATCATATCGCGAGCGACCTGTGCTGCCGATTGCAGTTGATCCATAGCGCGAGATTGTGGATCGACAGCGCCTGTTGCATCGCCACCCCGCAGGGCCTGTTCGGCATCCCGCATGGCGCGTTCTGCATCGCCGAAGGGGGCGGGAATATCATCCATCATTTCCCCAAAGCGCCGCATGACGTCGCCCAACTGTTGCCGCAGACCCGCCTGCGCCTCAGCATCCGGCATCGGGACTTGCCCGTCGCTCAGCCCATCCTGTTGATCACCGCGTTGCCCCTGCCATTCACCATGGGTACCCCATTGTTCTTGCTGAGAGCGCCGGAAGCTTTGGTCCAGCAGGTCGCGCTGGCGGTTCATCAGCTCGCCCATATCGTTCAGCATTTCCATGCCTTCCCGGGCTTCAGGGGAAAGCTGCGGGTTGCTGCCCATGCGGAGGTTTTCCATCATCCGCTGAAGTTGGGCCAGCATCTCTTGTGCTTCTTCTTTCATGCCGTTGCGCATGAGTTCCCGTATCTGGTCCAGCATCGAATCCAGATCATTCTGCCGCAGCATTTGGGTGTTCTCGCCCTGCGCGGTTTCAGGCTCTTCACCCTCCGCCATTCGGCGCTGCATATCTTCGCGCATGGCATCCAAATAGTCGTTCATCGCGTTCTGTAGCTCTTGCATCAACCGCTCGAGCTCCGCCATCCCGGCATCACGGGCCATCGCTTCAGCGAGTGCTTCTTCGGCCGCGCGTAATCGCGCCAACGCGAGAGAAAGGCCGCCATCATCAAGCCGAAGCGCTGTTTTCCAGAGCATGTCGACAACAAAATCGATTTGTTCTTTCTTCGGACGCAGCCCGGTCTTGTCGCGCGCCAATCGCCGGATCGACATATCGAGCGCCATAAACACGACCAGATCGCTGCCATAGGTCTGGTGATCCGTTGCGATTTCTCTCAGATCCTTTGCAACAGTTTCCCAATTGCGCTCCGGATCCCAGGCGAGTTCCCGGCGCTGAGCGATGATGGCGCGGGCAACCGGGTGTTGGAAAACACGTTCCGGCAACAGGACGCGCATCGGGCGTGTCTTGGTCACTTGCCCCGCAACATCTGTTGCTACCAATGTCATTTCAACCAACCCACCGGCCCAGGGATGGGCGGTCAGATCTCGAATGCTGCGCCTGGGCGTGTCATACGCTTCCGGCGGCGGCACCGGCAGAGGGGTTTCGATGAAGTGGTCGATATCCTCAAAGGATGGTTTCGCATCGGCGCGGCGGAATTCCGCAGATATGGTGCTCAGCCCAAAATCATCAGATGCTTTGTAGAGGATCGTAAGCGAGAGTTGTGGTGTCGGCCTAGGCTTTTCGCTCGCAATAATCTCCGGCGGTGCATCGGGAATAGCGACGACCGACCAGTTGCGGTGATCCCGACTGGAGAGGTCCAATTGGATATCCCCACTGCTGTTGATTGGGGCCTCCATACGGTAGGCACCTTTATCAAGCGGTTCCGGTTCGACAATGGTTCCATCGGGAAGTGTCAGCTTAGGTGGGTCTTCAACCCCGGCGATTTGCACGACGAGGGCGGAGCCGGCGGGAACCGACACGGCACTTACGGAAGCCGATGCTTCATCGTCGCCCTCATCATTTTCTGCGTCTGCCGATAGTGCAGGGGTAGCGCTGCTGCCGCTGGCCAGGAAGACGGGCGGTTCACCTGTATAGGCCGGGGGTGTGATCCAAGCATCAATGGCGAGCTGGATCTGGGGGATCGGCGTCGTAAATTGCGGGAACAGGCTGTCGGCGATCCTGTCCAGCGGGCGTGATCCGGCCGAGACAAAGGCTACGATCAGCATTAAGGCCGATATCATACGCAGCGCGTAGGGATCACGGCGGGTCAGGCGCGGTGCGGTGCCGCCGGTTGCCATCCCGGTAAGCTGTTTCCAAAGGCGCTGCTTATGGGTCTCCCAGATGCCGTATTGTGCCGGGCTTCCCCCAGCCATCTGGTCGTCGAGTGTCTCCAGGGGTCGACCGGCCAAGCCATTTATTTTTTCAAGGCGGCGGCGGGCTTCTGCTTCACTTGGCCAGCGATAGGCGCGGGCGCCGGCACGAAGTTGCCAGATGAGAACCGCCGCAAAGGCAAGGAGCAGGGCTAGATGCAGCCAGGCGCTTAGATGGGGGAGCCAGCCAGTTAGAAGGGCGGCAACGAACACGAAAAGGAGTGCCGTCGGTTGCCAGAACCGTTCAATGGCTTCCTCAAAACAAAGGATCAACCGGGATCGGAAGACCAGCCCTTGCAGCTGGCTCAAGGACAGGTTCTTGCCTTCGTTCCGGACGTCGTGCCGCATGGCGCGCTCCTTCGCTCCACCCCCCTGGATTGATCCCTTCTGGACTGATTGTCGAACGCAGTCCCTATAACGGTCTCTTTACACGGTCCCTTCAAAAGGGCGCGTCCGTCTAGGTCCTGGTTTAGTCGGCGTTTTCCTGATCTGCCGGCAGCCAGTCCGCAATTCGGTCCATTCCCAACAGCATCTCATAAGTTTGCCGTGGGCGCACGACAGAAAATTGGTCGTCTGATACCAGGACTTCGGGGATCAGTGGCCGGGAGTTATAGGTTGATGCCATGACCGCCCCGTAGGCACCCGCGCTGCCAAAGGCGACCAACTCCCCTTCGTTTATCAGCGGCAAGGCGCGTTCGGTCGCAAAGGTATCGCCGGTTTCGCAGACCGGGCCGACAACATCATGGGCTTGCACGGGCGTCTTCGGATTTGGTTCTTTGACCGGCTTGATCTCATGATGGCCTTCATAGAGTGCCGGTCGGATCAAATCATTCATCGCCGCATCCAGAACCAGGAATCGCCGGGCCTCGCCTTGTTTGACGATCAAGGTCTTGGCGATGAGCATCCCGGCATTGCCGACGATCATCCGTCCCGGCTCGAAAGCTAGCTTGCAACCGATATCGCCCAAAGTGTCGGCGACAACCCGCGCATAGTCATCAGGCGCCGGTGGCGGGCTGTTTGACTGAGCTGCGGTATAGGGAATGCCCAGACCGCCGCCGAGATCAAGATGGCGGATATCATGGCCCAGTTCTCGAAGGCGTCGCACCAACTCCGCCACCCGCACGAAGGTGGCGCGATAGGGCTCAAGCTCGGTCAATTGCGAGCCGATATGGACGGCAACCGACACCGGTTCGATCCCCGGCAGTGCAGCGGCACGGGCATAGATTTCCTCGGCCCGATCGATATCGATCCCAAACTTGTTCTCTTTCTTGCCTGTCGAGATCTTGGCATGCGTTTTCGCATCTACATCGGGGTTCACGCGGATGGCGATCCGCGCGGTCTTCCCCATGGATGAGGCGAGGCGGGATAGGGTTTCAAGCTCCGAATCCGACTCGACGTTGATTTGATGCACATTCTCGGACAGGGCGAAGGTCAGTTCAGCTTCAGATTTACCCACACCGGAATAAACGATGCGGGATGCGGGAACGCCTGCGGCCATGGCGCGGCGCATTTCACCTTCTGAGACGATGTCGGCGCCCGCCCCTTCGGCGGCCAGAGTGGCAATGACCGACAGATTGCTGTTTGCCTTGATGGCGTAAAAGACTTCGGAATCGAGACCGAGCGCGGTCAGGGCGCCGGCGAAAACTTGATAGTGTCGAACCAGCGTTGCCGTGGAATAGACATAGAATGGCGTGCCGATTTCGTCTGCGATCTGTTGGATCGGGACATTCTCGGCATGCATTTCGCCGTCGATGTAATCGAAATGATGCATGGTTTAATCTCTATCTTGGCCGGTCAAAAGTCTGGTGCCAAATGTGTGTTGCCGGGGTGTCTTACTAACCGGCTTATTCAGTCGGATATTGCTGCGGAAACTTTGAATCTTCGCTTGGAGCCTTCGGGCTGGATTTCTTGCCGCATGCACCGACCGACAGTGCCATGACAAAAGCCACCGCAAGAAGTGATCCGGATTTCAGTACCGTTTTCAGCATCATGATCCCTTTCCGACAGTGTCCAGTTTAACCCAGAAAACGCTGGCGCGCACGTGCCGCTGCAGCCCGGACATTTTCCGGTGCTGTGCCGCCAAAGCTGGTCCGGCTGGCAACAGAGGCTTCGGGCGTCAGAACAGAGAAGATATCGTCTGTGATCCTGGCTTCAACGGTTTGCATTTCCTCAAGTGATAGATCGGCGAGGTCGCAGCCCTTATCTTCCGCCATTTTGACCAGACGTCCGGTCACATGATGGGCATCCCTGAAGGGCAGGCCCAGGACCCGGACCAACCAATCGGCCAGATCCGTTGCGGTAGGGAAACCGGCTTCCAAGGCAGCGCGCATCCGCTCCGGCCTTGGTTCCATGTCTGTCACCATGCCGGCCATCGCCGCGACGGAAAGCGCGATTGCTTCAACTGCATCGAAAAGCGGTTCTTTGTCTTCCTGCATGTCCTTATTGAAGGTCATGGGAAGGCCTTTGACCACCAATGCCATGCCGGTGAAGGCGCCCAGAATGCGGCCCGGCTTGGCACGGACCAGCTCAGCGGCGTCTGGGTTTTTCTTTTGCGGCATGATGGACGATCCGGTCGTGAAGGCATCGCTCAACTCAATGAAGCCGAAGCGGTCTGTCATCCAGATCACGATTTCTTCTGCCAATCGCGACAAGTGCACTGAGCAGATCGTCGCCGTGGCCAGGAACTCCATGATGAAGTCACGGCTGGCGACACTATCCATCGAGTTCTCGGTCGGGCGATCAAAGCCCAGCAATTCTGCTGTCATGCTCCGGTCGATATCGAAGGATGTCCCGGCAAGAGCGGCGGCGCCCAAAGTGCATTCATTCAAGCGCTTGCGGCAATCGGCGAGCCGCCCACGGTCGCGCCCTGTCATTTCGGCGTAGGCCAGGAGATGGTGACCGAACGTCACCGGCTGAGCACTTTGCAGATGCGTGTAGCCCGGCATTAGCACATCCGCATGGGCTTCCGCCTTATCGATCAGGGCGATCTGAAGAGCCTCCAGCCCTTTGTCGAGGCCATCAATCTCGTCACGCAGCCAAAGCCGCATATCGGTGATGACCTGATCGTTCCGGCTGCGTCCCGTGTGTAGGCGCGCGCCGGGCTCCCCGATCAGATCCCGCAGCCGCGCTTCCACATTCATATGGATATCTTCAAGCGCGACCTTGAATTCGAAGCGGCCTTCCTCAATTTCTTTTTCAATGCTGTTCAGGCCATCGTGAATGGCGTCGCGGTCGGCTTCGGATATAATGCCGCGCGCAGCCAGCATCGCGGAATGAGCGCGCGAGCCGGCGATGTCTTGGCGGAAGAGTTTTTTGTCGAAGCCAATGGAGGCATTTATCTTTTCCATTACTTCAGAAGGTCCGGCGGCGAACCGGCCGCCCCACATTTCGTTTCCGCTCATGCCATGTATTCCACTGTCAGCCCAAATGGGTCGTTTAGAAAAAGGATCGACAGGATGATCAAGGCCTTACCTTCCGTCAATCGGCGCCAAATCCTCAAGATTTCCGGCGGCGCGGCTGCGCTGACGATGCTCCCTGGATTGGCGGCGGCGGAATATCCGCCGACAGATGGAGAGATGCAAGGGTTCATTCTTCTGAAGGATCGGGCCTTGGCGCCGACAATTCCCTTTTTTGATGCGGATGACAATGTTCGGCATTTCTCCGATTTTGGGAACAAGGTCCTACTGGTGAATTTCTGGGCCACTTGGTGCGCCCCTTGTGTTCATGAACTCCCAAATCTGGATAACGTGATGGCTATGCTTGGCGGACCGGATTTCGCGGTGCTGACCATCAGTCAGGATCGCGGTGGGGCGGCGGTCGCAAAGCCATTTCTGGAAGAGCGCATGGGACTTCGAAATCTGGAGACATTCGTGGATAAGCGCCTGAAGTTGGGCAGGGCTCTTGGGGTGCGTGGGCTTCCGACCACCTATCTGATTGATCGGCGTGGGATGCTTGTCGGTGGCATGACTGGTTCTGCTGCATGGGATTCACCGGACGCCCTGAAACTGATCCGTCATGTCATGGCGGAAGGTGCCGGCAGTAGTGATGGATATTCAACGGATGGCACGATCAAAACGTAACCAGGTGGGGCCTTATCGGGTATCCTAATATGAATATGTGTTGAAAATGCGTTTCCAGGCGATGGGCGGATGGAAATTGCGGTGAAGCCGGTCTAAGTTAGCATCAGGAAGTCGAGGGGGCTTCCAATGCCTTAGGGTTTTGCGGTTACAATGAATTGCAGTTCACACTGTGGGGGTTTGGGTATGGCTACGCTAGAAGAGATTGAAAAAAAACGGCTTTATGACGGTCACATCCGGTTGTTCTTGGATGAGGTCTATTGCGAAGTACTGCGCTATGAACATGCGGAGCAGTATAAGATTTCACCGCAAGATGTTGAGGTCTGGCGGGAAGTCTATCTGGGCGAAAGCGGCTCCTATGCCGATGTCTTTGTTCAGCCCGGCGATCATGAAAAGTATTACCTTGAAATCAAGCTCGGCATGGAAGGGCATGAGGTTGTTGAGGATCTGCATCGGGAATATGGCCCGGACGATACCTTTCACCCCGGTGTTTCGCTGCTGAAGGTCCTGGTTAACAAGAAGGACTATTCCGACTTCAAGGAAGTTGAAAAGGAAAGCCGGAAGAAGGTTCATCCCGGTCTCAAACTGGAATTCGTCGACCGTCAGACGGTGGTCGATAAGATCAAGAAACGCTATGGCGTTGAAGTTACCGACTTCACGCCGGACACTCTCTTGGAAGTGCGGGACGCCATTGATAAGGAAAAATGGCGCTATGCGTTCGGTGACGAACATGCCGAAAGCCCGCTTCGCGATATGCTGCTCTGGAATTTCTCATCCTGGCATCTGGCCAAGATCGCCAAGGAACAGAATGTTTTGCCGCATACGGTTCTGCGTCCGAAACTCTATAAGGGCGTCGTCATTCTGATGGCGGATCTGTGCAGCTTCTCGTCCTATGTGCGGGATTCGCGCGATCCTGATTTTACCCGACTGCGGTTGGAAACCTTTTATTCCAAGGCCCGCACCGCAATCCATAACTGCGGCGGCATGATGTATCAGATCGTTGGGGATGAGGTTGTGGGCATCTTCGGGCTCCACGAAAGCAACACCGATTACATGGCCCAAGCGGTTAAATGCGCGCGGGCACTGGCGGATATCGGCTATTCCGTTGCCTCGGATTGGCAGCGGGGATTGGACCGGGTCCAGAATAAACATGGCGTCCATATGGGCTGCGCGATCGGCGATCTGTCGATGGTGCCGTTCCGGCCGTTTTCCTCAACCCAAGTCGGATTCCTGGGGGAGGGTATCAACCTTTCCGCCCGTTTGATGGGACAGTCCGGACCGGGTGAAATGGTCATGTCGAACCTGTTGTATGAGCGGCTGCCGCCCGAACTCGCCGATCTGTTCGTTGAGATGGAACCGGCTGAAGCCAAGAACATGGGTAGCTTCCTGTGTTGGCGTATGCCGACGCGGCAATACTGATCGCGTAGGTTCTTTTTTTTTATATTTCGAATTTAGTTCGGGGGTCGGGATTCCGGCCCCCGAATTGTGTCTAGTTGGCTCTGCTTTCCAGTCGCTTGCGCCAGGCAATCAGCACGCCGCCCCCGACAATCAGGAAAACACCTGGGATCAGCCTTTCGAAAGGCGCTTCACCAAAGAAGATCCAACCCAGGCTGAAAGAGAAGGGAATCGCGAAATACTCAAAGGGCGACAGGCTGCTCGGTTCTGCCAGCCGATAGGCTGTGACAATGCAAAAGGCTGCCAATCCACCGGCAAAGCCCATGGCAATAAGCCAGCCCCAGTCTTCCAGAGATGCGATGGGCACAAACCCTTCCGTCAGAAAGATCATGATCAATGACCCAACGAGTGAACCGATCGTGTGATAGAGGTTCAACAGCGCTGTCGGGACTTCTTTATCGAACAGCCGCGAAGTGACACTGATTGTTGCAAAGCCGAAGGCGGCGCAAAGCGGTAAGGCACTGTACCAGGTAAAACTCTCTTTCGCCGGCTGAATAACCAGAAGAATCCCAACGAAGCCGATGGTTACGGCCACCCATCGCCAGGGACCAACCCGGTCTCCGAGGATTGGAACCGAAAGGGCGGTGACGAAAAGTGGCCCGGCGAACAGCAATGACGTGGCTGTCGCAAATTCCAGATGCAGCAGAGACAGGTAGAGACAAATCTGCGCCAAGGCACCAAACCCGCCGCGTATCAGAGCGAACTTCCATTGGCGGATAACGACGCGCCTGCCCGACTCGATCCAAGTTTTGGACAAGAACAGAATCGCGGCAGTGGGCAGCAGGCCAAAGATGTTTCGGAACATGGAAAGCTGCGCGGTCGGATAGTCTTGGCGCAGATGCTTAACGATGGCCCCCATCACGTCATAGAGCATGATTGCAGTTAAGATCACGACCGCTGCCACTGCAAAAGAGTGGGTTTTCTGCTTGCTCATCTCAGTCTTCCTTCCCCTGCCTCGTCATTCGGGATTGCGTGTCTGGAAGCCCGATTAGCTATGGAAATAAATTATTGGCAAGACTGCAATTTTGCGTCAAAATATGGTCGACAATGAGTTTGAGATTGTTTTCGAAATTTCGCAAATTCTTGTCCTGCAGAACCCGCATCCGGCGGGCTTTTTTATGCCCTGCTTTTAGGCCGCTTACTTGCGATTTTGTCGCCTTTGCTGCACAGTGCCGACGCAGTTGGTGCAAGCCATTTTCCAAACCCCGGGGGCGAAAAGACGATGAGTGACAGCGGCTATGATGTGGTGATTATCGGTGGCGGTCCGGGCGGTTATGTCGCCGCGATCCGGGCAGCGCAGCTGGGCCTGAAGACCGCATGCGTGGAAATGCGCGGCACATTGGGCGGAACCTGCCTGAATGTCGGCTGCATCCCGTCGAAGGCTTTGTTGCAGTCCTCTGAGTTTTTTCATGAGGCCTCCCACGGCTTTGCCAATCATGGGATCGTGGTGAAGCCAAAGCTTGATCTCTCCCAAATGCTGGCGCGCAAATCCAAGATCGTCGGCGATCTGACCAAAGGTATCGAATACCTCTTCAAGAAGAACAAAGTCGACTATCTGAAAGGGCGCGGTCATATCGATGCACCGGGCAAGGTCTCGGTCACCGAAGGCCCGGATAAGGGCAAGACACTTGACGCGAAGAACATCATCATCGCGACCGGCTCGGAATCGACCCCTCTTCCGGGGATTGAGGTGGATGAGAAGACGATTGTGACCTCTACCGGTGCGCTGGAATTCGATAAGGTGCCGAAGCATCTGGTGGTCATTGGCGCCGGAGTCATCGGATTGGAACTCGGATCTGTCTGGAAACGCTTGGGCGCTGATGTGACGGTGATTGAATTCCTGGACCGCGTGACCCCGACAATGGATGGGGAGGTTTCAAAGAACTTCCAACGTGTCCTCAAAAAACAGGGCATGACCTTCAAGATGAAGACCAAGGTCACGGGCGCGGAGAAAACCAAGTCCGGCGTCCAATTGACGATGGAGCCGGCTGCCGGTGGCGATGCGGAAACCATGGACTGCGACAAGGTCCTGCTGTGCATCGGACGCCGCCCTTATACGGAAGGTCTGGGACTAGAAGAATTGGGCGTCACGATGGAGCGGGGCGTCATCCAGGTCGATGGTCAGTTTAAGACCAATGTCGATGGCATCTATGCGATTGGTGACTGCATCCCCGGTCCGATGCTGGCGCATAAGGCCGAGGATGAAGGCGTTGTTTGCGCTGAAATCCTGGCGGGCCAGAAGCCGCATATCAACTATGATGCAATCCCCGGCGTCGTCTATACATGGCCGGAAGTGGCCGAGGTTGGTGCGACGGAAGAGAAGCTGAAAGCGGCTGGCATTGCCTATACGGCCGGCAAATTCCCCTTCTCTGCCAACAGCCGCGGCAAGGCCAATGACGCAACAGAAGGCTTTGTCAAAATTCTGGCGGATGCCACGACCGATAAGGTCCTAGGTGCCCATATCATTGGGCCTGGCGCTGGTGATTTGATCCATGAGATTGTGACCATCATGGAGTTTGGCGGCTCTGCAGAGGATGTCGCCCGCACCTGCCATGCTCACCCGACTTATTCGGAAGCGGTCAAGGAAGCCGCCCTCGCCGTGGCTAATCGTGCGATCCATATGTGATCGACTGATTCCAGGGATCGGCGACGGTATTGCGCAAAGATAGCACGCTCCTCGCCTTCGCTGCGGTCGCCCTTGGGTTTCTCATTCTGCCGATTGGCGATGCTTTTGGGAAACTGTTGGCGGTAGATGGGATATCTCCCTTCCAGATCGCCTGGGGGCGCTGGGTCTGCAATTGGCTTCTCATTTCGCCAGTCGTGTTGCTGGTCCATGGGAAAGGCGCTGTCCGCCTTAAGGATGCGCCCAGGCAAATGGCACGGGCGGCGGGGCTAGCGTGCGCGACCGTATTCTTCTTTGGATCGCTTGCCTTCATTCCTTTGGCGGATGCGACCGCTGTTCTGTTCGTTGCGCCGTTAATGGTGACCGCCATGTCGGCCGTGTTCCTGAAAGAACATGTGGGGCCGCGGCGCTGGGCTGCGGTGCTGATCGGCCTCGGCGCGGTCCTGCTGATCGTGAAGCCGGGCACTGGAGCCTTCCACTGGGCGTCTTTCCTGGTGTTGGGCGCCGCCGTTGGGTTCGCGCTCTATCTCGTCATGTCGCGCTATGTCAGCCAGGATGCGCCACCGATCATCGGTATGTGGTGGATGGGATTGACCGGCATGCTGGCGATGTCGGCGATTGTCTGGACGGTATGGGAGCCCTTGAAGCCGGAGCATTGGGTTTACTTCGCCGCGATAGGTGTTGCCATGACACTGGGCCACTTACTGGTCATCTGGGCGGCAGCACGTCTGCAGGCCTCCGCAATGGCCCCGATGCCCTATCTTGAGATGGTGACCTCCACCGCGCTCGGTTTTTTGGTCTTCGGCGACTTCCCGGATGGCCTGACTTGGTTAGGCTGCGCCGTGGTTATGGGCTGTGGTTTATTCGTCGCCTGGCGGGAGAGGTTGCAGGACAATAGCCTGCCCATCGAAAATTCTCATAAGCGATAGAAAAAATTTCGCAGCCATGCCGGATTGACAGAAAATCACGAAGGTCGTTCGATGCATCTTTCGGGGTAACGGAGATTCACAATGAACAAGCCTGTTGAAAAGGTCGAGTGGACGGCAATGGAAGACGGGACGAAAGAGTCCTGGGAACTTCTCTGTCGGAAGGAAGAAGAGTTCAACGCCGATTACGTGGATCGGGTGCTTGATCATTTAAAGCTGCTGGATGTCGACTGGGGTGGCTATCGCGTCAATCGCTACGTCCATAGCCTGCAAAGCGCGACCCGGGCAGAGCGCGACGGCGCGGATGAAGATGTGATCATCGCTGCCCTTTTCCACGATATCGGGGATATCATCTCGCCTTATAACCATTCTGAACTCGCAGCCGCGATGCTGAAGCCCTTCGTTTCGGAAAAGACCCATTGGATCGTTAAGTATCATGGGCTTTTCCAGGGCTATTATTATGACCATTTCCTCGGTGGCGACCGGTATGCCCGGGACCGTTTCAAGGACCATCCTTTCTATGACGATTGTGTGCGGTTCTGCGCAGTCTACGACCAAAATGCCTTCGACCCGGACTATGACACCTTGCCGCTGGAGCATTTCGAGCCGCTGGTGCGGAAAGTCTTCGCACAGTCGAAATTTGGTCATATGGAATTGAGCAGCAGCGCTGCCTAGGAGTTCTGTAAAATGACGGTTTTCCATCAGTCGTCTATCGACCGGCCAAGCCTGCGCGCCTATCGCTTGGAACGGGTGCGCCAGAAACTGCGTGAACGGGATTTGATGGGCATTCTGCTCTATGACCCGCTGAACATCCGTTATGCGACCGATAGCTCGAACATGCAGGTCTGGACGATGCATAACGCTGTCCGCTACGCCTTCCTGCCGACTGAGGGGCCGGTCATTCTGTTCGATTTCCATCGCTGCGAACATTTGAGCGCGGATATCGAGACAATTGACGAAATCCGCGGTGCGAAGAGCTTCATTTATTTCTCCGCTGGCGACAAAATGCGTGAAGTGGCGGGGCAGTGGGCGGATGAGATCGCAGATCTTGTGACACAGCATGGCGGTGGCAACCGACGGCTAGCGGTGGATAAAGCCGAACCGCTGGCGGTCTGGGCGTTGCAGGAACGCCAGATTGATATCCATGAAGGCCAGGAGGTCATGGAGCTTGCGCGGGAAATCAAGGCCCCGATCGAGATCGCTGCGATGAAGGAGAGCGTTACCGCCTGTGAAGAGGGCATCCGACGCATGCATGACGCGCTTCGGCCCGGTATGACCGAGACCGAATTATGGTCGATCCTGCATCAAACCAACATCGAAATGGGTGGCGAGTGGATCGAAACGCGGCTGTTGAAGTCCGGGGAGACAAGCTTCCCCTGGTATCGGGAAGCCGATCAGCGGGTGATCCAGGATGGCGATATCGTCAGCTTTGATACGGATCTGGTCGGGCCGCATGGCTATTGCACCGATATGTCCCGCGCGTGGCTTTGTGGGGATCAAAAGCCGAGCGATGATCAGCGCCGGGTTTTCGAGCTGGCCCGTGAGCAGATGCGCTACAACAGCGACCTTCTGAAGCCTGGGATGGGTTTTCAGGAATATGCGGAAAAGGCCTGGCAAATTCCGGATGACTGCTACCCCTATCGCTACACGGTCTTGGCGCATGGCGTTGGGCTCTGCGATGAATATCCGGCCCTGATGCATCATGGGGAGAACATCTATGACGGTGTCTTCCAGCCGGGCATGGTGATGTGCGTGGAAAGTCTGATCGGGAACACCGATGTGCGCGAATGCGTGAAATTGGAAGACCAGATACTGATCACAGAGACCGGTACCGAGATTCTAACGAATTATCGGTATGAAGATCACCTGCTGGGCGGGTAAGGGGCTGACAGCGGGTCTTTCCCATTACGCCTATTGATCCGGCTTTCAAAAAAGAACCGCCGCCGGCATTTATGCAAAACTGCACAATGCGGGCGGCGGCCCTGATAGCAATAAAGGCCGGCCCCGAAAGGCCGGCCCTTTTTAACTTATGCGAACCACCAACGCTCCAGCGCGCGGCCGCCATCAAGACCCCAGTTGCCTGCGGTGACTTCCGGTATCCCGACTTTGTCGCTGATCCCTTCGACATAGGATGAGAACATCGGAATGACCACGCCGCCTTCTGTGGAGACGATTTCCTGCATTTCGTAGTACATAGCCCGACGTTTGTTGCTGTCCAATTCCGCACGGGCTGCCAATAGCAGCTCGTTGAATTTGGCATGGTTCCAATTGCTGTCGTTCCAGTCGACCCCGGCCTGATAGGCGGTGGAGAACATCATGTCCTCTGTCGGGCGACCGCCCCAATAGCAGGCGCACCAAGCCTTCTTCAGCCAGACATTGGACCAATAGCCATCAGACGGCTCGCGAACGACATTCACGTTGACGCCGACCGGGGCCAAGGTTTCCTTCATCAGAACCGCCGCATCGACAGCACCGGCGAAGGCGGCATCGCCCGCGGACAGATCAACGGTGATGTTGCCCAGACCGGACTTCTTCATATGGAATTTGGCCTTGTCGAGGTCATACTCTTTTGGCGCCATATCCGCATGGTAGTAGCGGTTGGATGGTGCGATAGGGGAGTCATTACCAATTGCCCCATACCCATTCAGGACCGTTTCCAGAAGCTGTTTCCGGTCGATCCCCCACTTGATCGCGAGCCGCAGATCATTGTTGTCGTAGGGCGCCATGTCCGTCAGCATCGGGAAGGTGAAGTGCTGCGTTCCCGCTGTCACTTTCAGGCTGATACCCGGACGGCGTTTCAGCAGATGTGCCGTCTTGGTGTCGATCCGGTCGATGACATCGACTTCGCCGGTAACCAAGGCATTCTGGCGGGCATTGGAATCGAGGATCGAGAGCATCTCACCGCTATCGAAATTACCCCGGCCATCGAAATGGTTCGGGTTTCTCGACAGCGTCGCACGGACACCGGGTTCGAAACTGTCCAGCTTGTAGGAACCGCAACCAACACCGGAAGTGTCAACTTTGCCATCAGAAGACGGCAGGATGCAGAGGTGATAGTCGCTCATCAGGAATGGGAAATCGGCATTCCCGGAATCAAGTGTGAAGGAAACGGTGTCGCCATCAGCCTTGACGTCTTGGATGGAGCCCAGAATACCCTTCGCGCCCGACTTTGAATCTTCACCGGTGTGGTGAACGATGGAGGCAACAACGTCATCTGGCGTAACCGTTTTGCCGTTGTGGAATTCGACGCCCTTGCGGAGCTTGAAATGCCAGACGGCTGCGTCATCAGAGGCTTCCCAGGATTCAGCCATTTCCGGACCGATCCCACCATCCGACGTTACTTCGGTCAGGCGAGCATGGACTGCGTGGAACACGGTATTTGTAAAACCGTTTTCATAGGTCGCTGGATCGGTTGAATCAGTCGTAGAGCCATGGCCGAGACCGAAGCGGAGGTTACCGCCTTTCTTCGGCGAGGCTTTTGCGATCGTAGCAGACATTGTAACCGCGGCGGCGGTGGTCAAGCCAAGGCTTGTTGCGCCTTCGATAAATTGCCGACGGGTAACTTTGCCGTCTTTGAACTGGGTTGTGAGGATGTCCATTTTTGACATGTGATTGCTTCCCTTTCGCTTCTTTATGGTCCTGCCAGGATATCTAGTGTTTCCAAGCACTCTGGGCATTTTGCCCTGAACGGTTTTTGGGAACGAAGGCATTAAGCCCAGCTCCGCCCCGCCTGATTGTTGTGGAACTGACGGTCACATTTGACCGCATCCCATGGTTTCGGTTGCAAGGCTACTCCACCCCGGAGGCAGACCCGCAAAGTCCGATTGAAGGAATAGTGCACGAGAATTCAGTTCGATCAATAAGCTCTATGCGACGGATTTTGCTCAGTAACGCGTCAAAAGCCCGTGGTTGGATAAGAGAAGAGGCCGTTGCGGTCCTTATCCGGCATGTATGTATACTGCAGTTATGCAGATGACCCCTGGTTCGGCTTTCAAAAGCGACCGGCAAGTTTATCCAGCGTCGTTTCCGGCAATAGATGTGTTAAATCTTTGTTACTTAACGGCGATTGTGTGTCGGGTAGTAGGTGTTTCATCCGTATCGCATTTGCATTGATGGTATCAGTGCAGACCGAATTTACCGTCTTCCAACGGTAGGGAAAGGACAGTCGTTTCACGTCCGTTACGCAGTCGGGGGTACTGCGCGCATCAAATCGGGAAAGAAAGGCAAGGATTTCATTCTTGCAGGGTGCGGCTTCGAGGTCCGACGGTGTCGCCATCAATCGACGTTGCAAATCTTCGGCAAGATGGAGGCGCGCGATTGTGCAGCACAGGACAGCGTCCACCAGTGTCGCATAGTCGCAAAGGCCGCTTAAGAGATTGAGTGACCGGAAGGCGTCAGGGACGGGTGTATTTGCGCAGGGGCCGCTGCTTCCTTGGCCATCTAGAAAGACATGCGCGACCTCCAGGAACATCGGTCCGCTGACAGGGCATCGTTCTGCGCCATCCCAGAAAAGCCCCTGTTCTCGTGCAAAGGACAATAGATGCTCCGGATCGACGGGACTGTCCGGCAGCCCGTCCATCATGTGCCGGTAATCAATCCAATAGAGCAGTTTATTCATGCCCATAAAGGACTTAACCGTTGCAGATACATATTCCGGCAAAACATCAGATAAGGTCAGTTGCCCGCGATAGAGCGCGTTTTCCAGTAAACTTGTAAAGCAGCAGGAAAGATGGCGGGCTTGTGAAAGGGGCAGCCTACCTTGGTCGGGAAAACAGTGCTGACGGACCTGAAAGACAAAGCCGAGCACGTCATCCTTATTCGTCAGGAACTGCTTATAGGCCTCGATGTTGGTTCGGCCATTGCCCCTGTCTTCCGTGTCATTCCGGCGAAGATGGGCGTAGTTGAGGCCACCCGGGCCAGCCAGCCGCCCTTCGCCTAAAAGGCGGCCGCCGGCATCTTTGAAATGAAGTACACGGTCATCCAGCATTTTGGATAACGACCTTCCCGAATGGCGTCAGTCGAATTCCAGAATCGGTTGATCAACTGCCAGGCTTTCACCGGCTGCGGCGTGTTGCTTGGCCACGGTGCCATCTTGAGCGGCGCGCAGGATGTTTTCCATCTTCATTGCTTCGACAACCGCCAATTCCTGCCCGGCCTTGATCTCATCACCCTCTGCGACCTTCAAGCTCACCAACATGCCCGGCATGGGGGAGAGAAGGAATTTCGACATATCGGGTGGCGGTTTGTAAGGCATCAGCGCGGCGAGGCCCGCATGCCGTTCTTCGACCGCAAGGGTGCGAATTCTTGCCCCATCATGGGATAGGATCAGGCCTGCGCCGTCACGATCAACCTGGAAAACTCGGACCTCGTCGTCGATGACAGCTTCGAACAAGGCATCACCGGGGCGCCATGCGGTTCCGATATGAATATCCCGCCCGTCAAACTGCAGGATATCTGCACCTTCGCCTCGTGTGACCGTCACGGCAAAATCCTGCCGGTTCTCTTCACCTAAGAAGATGCGCCAGGCTGTCGGTGCAGGCGTTCCGCTTCTGCCTTCGCGGCGAACCGCGATGGCGGCAGCGACGGCAGCAAAGATTTGCGGGTCATCAGGGCTCAAGTGATCAGCGGTTAACCCATCGGGATAGTGTTCCGCGATGAAGTTGGTCGAGATATCACCGGATTTGAAACCCTCATGCTTCACCAAATTGGCGACGAAGGCCAGGTTGTGACTGAGCCCACGGACGAGATATCCATCCATCGCCTTGCGGAGGTTATTGATCGCGCTATCACGGTCTTTGCCGCCGACGATCAGCTTCGCGATCATCGGGTCATAGAACATTGAGATTTCAGCACCCTCAAAGCACCCGTGATCGACACGAACCAGATCGGTGCCCGGCGCCTCTTCTGGTGGGCGGTACGAAACGAGCCGCCCTGTGGAGGGCAGGAACCCACGCTCCGGATCTTCGGCATAGACACGGGCTTCCATCGCCCAACCGGTCAGGCTGACATCTTTCTGCTGAAGGGCGAGTTTCTCCCCGGCAGCCACCCGGATCATCTGTTCAACGAGGTCCAGCCCCGTGATGTGCTCCGTCACCGGATGTTCGACTTGAAGCCGGGTGTTCATTTCCAGGAAGTAGAAGTTCCGGTCCTTGTCGACAATGAACTCCACTGTCCCGGCAGAGCGGTAATCGACGGCATCTGCCAATGCCACCGCCTGCTCACCCATGGCTTTGCGGGTTTCCTCATCCAGGAAGGGGGAGGGGGCTTCTTCGATCACCTTCTGATGTCGCCGCTGGATGGAGCATTCGCGCTCGCCCAGATAAAGGCTGGTCCCCTGACCGTCGCACAAAACCTGAATTTCGATATGGCGTGGTTGTTCGATGAATTTTTCGACAAAGACACGGTCATCGCCGAAGCTGGCGCGGCCTTCATTCATCGCGGAAACCAGGCCCGAGCGTGCCTCATCATCATTCCAGGCGAGGCGCATTCCCTTACCGCCCCCCCCAGCGGAGGCCTTCAGCATGACCGGATAGCCAATTTCAGTCGCGATGCGGGCGGCTTCTTCCGGATCGGTTATTGCCTTCAAATGGCCGGGGACCGTACTCACACCGGCTTTCTCAGCCAGTTTCTTTGATTCGATCTTGTCGCCCATTGCTTCAATGGCGCCGACCGGCGGGCCGATAAAGGCGATGCCGGCTTCATCCAACGCCATGGCAAAGGTTTTGTTCTCGGACAGGAAGCCATAGCCGGGATGAACCGCCTCGGCGCCCGTGTCTTTACAGGCCTGCACAATCCGATCGATGACAAGGTAGCTTTCGGCAGACGGCGCAGGCCCGACAGCGACAGCCTCGCCGCCCAGTTCCAACGCCATGCGCACATGCAGCGCATCCGCGTCTGCTTCCGAATAGACCGCGACGGGCGTGATCCCCATCCGATGCGCCGACTTCATAACCCGGCAAGCAATCTCACCCCGGTTCGCGATAAGGATTTTCTTGAACATTGTTTTGGCTCCTATCGTCACCCTAAAGCGGGATGTTCCCGTGCTTGCGCCACGGGTTTTCGAGCTTCTTCGTCTTCAGCATGCGCAGCGCGCGGGCGATCCGGCGGCGGGTGTTGCGGGGCATGATGACGTCATCAATGAAGCCATGTTTCCCGGCGACAAAGGGGTTGGCGAATTTCTCACGATACTCGGCTTCACGTTCGGCGAGTTTCTCTGGATCGTCTTTGTCCGCGCGGAAAATGATCTCAACCGCCCCTTTCGGCCCCATCACCGCGATTTCCGCAGAGGGCCAGGCATAGTTGACGTCGCCGCGCAGATGTTTGGAGGCCATGACATCATAGGCCCCGCCATAGGCCTTCCGGGTGATCAGTGTCACCTTCGGCACGGTCGCTTCGGCATAGGCGTAAAGCAGCTTTGCGCCATGTTTGATGATCCCGCCATATTCCTGTGCCGTGCCGGGCAGGAAGCCGGGCACATCGACCAGTGTGACGATGGGAATATTGAAGGCATCGCAGAACCGCACGAAACGTCCGCCCTTGATGGAACTCGCGATATCCAGACAGCCGGCCAGAACCATCGGTTGATTGGCAACGATCCCGACGGTTTCTCCTTCGATACGGGCAAAGCCGATCACGATATTGCCGGCATTGTCCGGCTGCAGCTCAAAGAACTCCCCCTCATCGGTGATTTTATGGATCAGTTCTTTGATGTCGTAAGGCTTGTTCGGATTGGCCGGGACCAGCGTGTCGAGGGACATATCGGGCCGGTCGACCGGGTCATGGGTCTCCCGTGTCGGTGCTTTCTCCCGATTGTTTTGCGGCAGGAAGGAAAGGAACTCCCGTAACTGCAACAAGGCTTCCACATCATTCTCGAAAGCAAGGTCGGCCACGCCGCTCTTGGAGGTATGGGTAGAGGCGCCGCCCAGTTCTTCCGCCGTGACGGTTTCGTTGGTGACGGTCTTCACGACTTCCGGACCGGTCACGAACATATAGGATGAATCCTTCACCATGAAGATGAAGTCCGTCATGGCAGGCGAATAGACCGCCCCGCCGGCGCAGGGCCCCATGATCATCGAAATTTGCGGGATCACGCCAGAGGCCAGCACATTGCGCTGGAAGACATCGGCATACCCGGCTAGGGAGGCGACGCCTTCTTGAATGCGCGCCCCGCCGGAATCATTCAGTCCGACAACTGGGACGCCGACTTTCATCGCCTGTTCCATGATCTTGCAGATCTTGCGCGCATGGGCGGCGGAAAGGGAGCCGCCGAAGACTGTGAAGTCTTGCGAATAGACAAAGATCGGCCGGCCATTGACCTGTCCGAAGCCGGTTACCACGCCGTCGCCCGGGATGCGGCTTTCCTGCATACCGAAATCTTGGCAATCATGTTCGACGAACATGTCCCATTCTTCGAAAGACCCTTCGTCGAGGAGAAGGTCCAGGCGTTCGCGTGCGGTCAGCTTGCTTTTCGCATGTTGAGATTCAATACGGCGCTCGCCGCCGCCCAAGCGCGCGGCGCTGCGTTTTTCTTCAAGCTGTCGGATGATGTCCTGCATTGGCCAACCCCCCAGTAATTATAGTTGTAACTTTTGAATAGACCGGATTCTTCGACCGATCCAGGTGCATAAACAGTTGTGCCGGCTGTAACTGTAGTGCGCGCGACACTTAGGCGCGGCAGGATGGCGCGGGGCAATGGACATGCTTAGTTGTCGAGCAAGTCCAAGAAGCGCTTTGCTGCGGCACATTCTGAGTGCAAAGAGTCCCTGCGCTGCTGGGCGTCATCATCGGCCCCCCATTGTTCCGCCTGCCAGTCCTCATCAATTCGGGCTCGGTCGAAGGCATCCTCCGCCTCAATCTCCCGCTCCAACACCGAAAGGCCGAGCACGAGAGAGCCTGTGATGCTGGTCAGAACATGCAAGGGTGTCAGCCGGAACGGGTCGAGCGCATGAACGGCGCTCTCCAGTCTTGCGACAGCGTCTGCAGGCTGGTCGACCGGGACGATCCCTTCCGTCAGAATTAACTTTGCGCCGTATTTCTCCGCCGCCCAATCCAGCATCGGCTGCCAGGCTTTTGCCTGACGCGCCGCCAGCTCCGGCGGGTCATCGGCGCGATAACACAACAGATCGGAACTACCGAAGCCGGCGATTTCTCCGGCGACTCCCTCCGGTTGCGGTATGACGCGGTCGATGGTTGTCGCGGCCAGTTGCATCATGGGCATGGAGGCGGGGTGAACCTCTTCCCCCTGACTATCCCATTCTTGCGCAATGGCTTCAGCCATGGTCGCCGTTGGGACCGTCAGGGGCGCCTTGCCCGGTGTTCGGACAGAGCGCCCGTCGAGCGCAACATCGAAGCCGCCCCCATTGTTGGCGACGGCTTCGGCTTTCTTGTAAAAGCGCTTCATGGATATCAGAGATCAGTCGCTGCCAAAGATGCTCTTCAGTGCGCCACCGACGCCTTCCTCAATCGCCTTAACAGGGTTTTCAACTGCGGAACTGCCAGTGCTGCTTTCCGGCTCCTGCTCAGCTTGTTCCTGAGAGCGTTTTACTGACGCCTGACAGGGGTGGTCTTCCGGCAGATCACCGACAACGGCCAGAAGCGCTGGCGCAATCCCGCCTGTCAGGACACCGGCCAAAATACCGACGCCGATATTGACCGGATCCGGGATCACGGACGGGCTGCCTAACGTACCGGTAACGACCAATGGAACGCTGGCGATACTGCCGCCTTTCGGCTTCACATTCAGGTCGAGGGATTCATCATTCAGATCAATCTCACCGGATGTGACGACTGTGATCGGGCCTGATGCGACATAGCCGGCTTTGGTTTCCATCAGCCCGCTTTTGGTCGGGTAGTCGAAAACCATGCAGTCGATGACGATCCAACCGCCTTCCGAGGCCAAAAGACCGGCCACGGTGCTGCCAACTTTCTCTTCGAAAGCCTTTTTCAGAATGCGGCTGCCATAAAGACTGATCTGGCTCCGGCCGTCCAAGGAGGCGGCGATGGCCCGGGGGCTCTGACCGGCACCTGCAAGGCCGATATTCAGATCAATCGGTCCCTTGATCTTGTCTTTGAATCCGGCCCCGGCGAGGAGGCTGGCGAGATCAAGCTTGGTGCCCTTGATGTTGATATTCAGGCTTGGCGTTTCTTTGGAGCCATCCAATGCGATCGCACCATCCAGAACACCGCCCCCGATTTTTGCATCCAACGGTTCAATGCTGACAGCGCCATCCTGGAGCTTCACCTTCAAATCCATGTCGGTCAGCTCGGCAACGGCAGCCATCAGATACTTGGCTTTGTATTCGATATCCGCATTGACGGCTTTCAACCCATCGAGCGGCAGGGGATCACCCGGAATAATTCGGCCATCACCTGCATCGGAAGACGCACCGCCTGTTGACGCGCTGCTGGAACTTCCACCAGCCGAGGAACCGCCTTCGCTGGGCGGCGTCAGATCGTTGGTATCGAAATGCTCAGAACTCAGCCGCGCCGTAATGTTCGGCGTCGCGCCGGTCATGTCGAGCACGATGCTGCCTCCGATATCGCTGTCTGCAATCTTGGCGGTGAAGGGATTGATGGTCATCGGCTGACCCGCATCGCCCTTGATCGTGGCATCAACATCTACGGGCCCGATCGGCGGGACTGGAGATCCGGCCAGCTTGCTCAGGACCGACAGATCCGGTGAATCTACGCTGACACCAAGATCAGCGCCGCTCGCCTTCATCAGATCGTCCACGCGACCACTTGCGCCGACAAGCAGGGTTTTCGCCGTACCAAGTGACAAGGACAGGTTTTCCATCGACAGCTTACTGGCCATCCCGCCATTGACGGCGAGCGACAGATCAAGCGGGCCGAGTGCCGGGACTTCCTGCCCGACAGCTTCTTTGACCGGTGCGGAGAGGGTGCCGATTTCCGGCGATTTCACCGCAAGCTTGATATCGATGCCGGCTTGATTGATGGCATCGGCGATGCCCCCTTCGGCCAGCACTGTCAGCATTTCTGCCTTGCCGAGGGTAAAGGCCAAGTCTTGGACAGCGACACCGTCTTCCAGGCCACCAGCAACTTTCAGGTTCAAATCCATCGGGCCGAGGGCTGGAACGCCTTGGCCGGAGAAATCCTTGGCAATCGGTGAAAGCAGCCCGATTTCCGGACTTGCGACCGCGACATCAAGATTGATGCCCGCAGCGTGCATCGCATCCGCAATACCGCCAACAACATCGACTTTGAGCAATGCGTCCGTGCCCAGGCTGAAGGCAAAGTCCTGAACGGCAAGACCATCGCCTGCATCTCCGGCAAGCTTCAGACCCAGATCCATCGGACCGAGCGCCGGGACTTTCTGACCGGCAAATTGCTCCACGATGGGGGAGAGGTCACCGATTTCGGCACTCTTCACGGAGACACCGATGTCGATGCCTTCCGCAGCCGCCGCATTTTCGATCTGACCACCAATGCCCAACACCAGACCGGCAAGGTCGCCGTTAATGTCGATGGTCCAGGGCTCGGAACCGGAAATCGCCGCTGGCTTACCGAGCGCGCCATTCATGGTGATCGGAACGGCGTCGAAAGCGGCCTTCAGCGACAGGGGAACAATCTCGTTGGGGTCATTGCTGGAGAGGGTGAGTTCATCCAGTACAAATTGGTGCGATTCACCTGTCTGCGCATCGGCCAGTGTTACGGTGATATCCGCAACTCGTACATCGCGCAGGATCGGGATGATGATATCGCCTGACCCGCCGCCATGTCCGCCGCCATGTGTTTCGCCCGTGTCGGCGGCTCCCTCATCTGCTGAGGCCTCGCCTGCTGGGGTCATCGCGGTATTCTGGCGGCCCTGGTCGTCGGTTTCAATCAGCGCATCGACGCCGGTTAGGTGCAGTTTCACGATATCCGGGGAACCAAAGACCGCAGAAAGCGGCTTAAGGTCGACTTCGAAATTGGCGATTGTGACCATCTCCGGCCGTGATCCCCAATCCGCATTGCCAAGCGTGATATCGGTAACCTTGATCCGTGTGTCCAAACCGATCTCATTCTCGATGGGACCTGCGATGGTGAAGGACCGGCCTGTCGCCTGTTCGACCTGGGCTTCGATATCAGCCTTGTAGTCATTGAGGTCCAACATTGTGGTGGCCCAGGTGACAACACCCGCAACCGCGAGCACCAGCACGCCCACAATGCCCGCCAAAATCTTCAGGAACAGTTTCATGACCGTTTACTCCCTTGCCCCAAATCGCGCCCCGCGAGGTTCAAAAAATACACTTAAACTATGCTGGAGACTGCCGAAATTACGCCCAAATCGTCTCTAGCAACTTTGGTATCTCATCATAAGTATTTGCTACCGCATGCGCCCCGGCTCGTTCAAGCTCTGTTGGTGGGTGATACCCCCAAGAAACGCCCAATCCGTGAGCTTTTGCATTTATCGCTAAGTTTATATCGAAGATCGTATCGCCTATGACCACGGTATTCCAGGGATTTGCGCCGACTTCGGCCATTGCGTCTTCCAGAATTTGCGGATGTGGTTTCCCCGGCCCGTCATCTGCGGTCTTAAGGCAGGTGAAGATTTCGGACAGGCCATGATTCTCCAGCGTGTGGATCAGGCCGCGTCGACCTTTCCCGGTTGCGACACCCAGAACAGCGCCCCGGGCATGCAAGTCTCTCAAGACCTGCTCACAGCCGGGATAGAGTGGCTCACTCAAATCATCGCTGTCTTGCTTGGCATGGGCGACGTCTCGGTAATGTTCCCGAAGTCTTAAATGTGCATCCCGTTCGCCTTCCGGATGCAGGTTTTCAATGACTTCCAACAAATGCAGGCCGATCTGTTGGCGGATGTCGGAATCTGCAGGCGGGGGCAAGTTTTCGGCTTCGAACGCGCCCTGCATCGTGGAGACGACATTATGGCCGCTATCGACCAGCGTGCCGTCGCAATCGAAGACGATGAAGCGAAGTTCTTTGTCGAACGGCATCAGGCGATCTCCTCGAAAGGATCTTCTTCGGCGAGATCCGGGTCGAATTCGAACAGGCGTAGCGTATCTTTGAATAGTTTGGGTGGCGGGGCCATGAACCGGGCGCCAGCGCCGGCGACGCCGGGTGGCAGGACTAACTCTCTGGCGTGGAGATGCAGCTTGCGTGATGCCTCATCCCCTTCCAGATAGGCTTCACGCCCGCCATATTTCCCATCGCCCAGGATCGGCGTTTCCAGTGCTGCCATATGCGCGCGCAATTGGTGTGTCCTGCCGGTGCGGGGCCAGAGCGCGACCAGGGCGGCCCGTTTTGCGGCATGATCCAGCACAACATAGTCCGTCACCGCAGATTTGCCGTCTTCCGGGTCGGCATGGACCCGCTCCTTACCGGCGGGGCCTCCTTTGGACAGGGGTAGATCGATGGTTCCACGCTCTGGCCGTGGGACGCCGACAGTGATGGCCCAGTAGATTTTGCGGGTTTCCCGGCGCTTGAACCCCTCTGCCAGGGCGGCTGCAGCCTTGCGGTTGCGTGCCAGGACCATGATGCCACTCGTATCCCGGTCCAGCCGGTGCACGAGGCGAGGGCGTTCTTCTGCTTCAAAGGTTAGATGGTCGAGCAGCCCATCCAGATGCCGCTCTGTCCCCTGGCCCCCTTGGACGGCCAACCCCGATGGCTTGTCGATGACCAGGATGTCCTGGTTGCGGAATAGGACGAAGCTTTGTGCCAGCGCCTCATCGCCCTGGCGCGGCTTCATTCCGCCCGGTTTCGATGGATCGCGTGAGCGTTTCTGCGGTGCTTGCATGTCCCGTGGTTCATAAGGTGGGACACGGACGGACTGTCCGGCAACAACCCGGCTGTCTGCTTTGACCCGCCCGCCATCGAGCCTGACTTCACCCTTTCTGAGCGCCTTTTGCAGGCGCCCGAACGGCATATCCGGAAGGCGGGTCTTGAACCAGCGGTCCAGGCGCATGCCGTCTTCATCGTCTGCTACTGTCAGTGTTGTAACACCGGACATTGTTATGCTCCTGCGAATAAGGCGCGACCGGCCATCATGCCGAGATAGAGCCCCGCAACAGAAAGCGCCACCGATCCGCCGATATAGGCCATGGCCTGGAACGCCTGTCCTCGCTGCAGCAGCAAGACAGTGTCCAGGGAGAAGGTTGAGAAAGTGGTAAAGGCACCCAGCAGGCCGATAGCCAGGAAGGCGCGAAGCTCAGCCCCAACCAGCGTGCCCAGAGCGAAGGCTTCGATCAAAAACCCCATCAAAGCCGATCCCAAAATGTTCACGACAAAGATGCCCCAGGGGAAGCCGGGCCCGACCAACGCCGTAATGCCAGCGGCGGCAAAGTGGCGGGCAACGGCCCCACAGGCGCCGCCTGCCGCTATCGCAAGGATCATTTTCATAGTGACCTGACAATCGCCTTTCGAGACCGGTCCATCAAGCGCTTTGCCTCTGCCGGCTCTTGCGGGCGCGGCGGGCTAGCATATTGAGCCCTTCGATCAGCGCAGAGAATGCCATCGCCGCATAAGTATAACCCTTCGGTACATGGGCACCGAAGCCATCGGCGACCAGTACCATCCCAATCATCAACAGGAAGCCGAGCGCAAGCATGACGACCGTCGGATTGGCGGCAATGAAGCGAGAAAGAGGGCCGGAGGCGGCAAGCATGACCCCGACCGCCGTGATCACGGCGATGACCATGATCGGCAGGTCTCTGGTCATGCCCACGGCGGTCACGATGCTGTCGATGGAGAAGACGAGATCAAGCAGCAGGATTTGCATGATCGCGACGCCCATGGCGGTTGCGGCCTTCTTGCCGGTGCTCTCGTCATCTTCCGGCGGGTCAACGTGATGGTGAATCTCGGTCGTTGCCTTCCAAATCAGGAAGACGCCGCCTGCAATCAGGATCAAATCCCGCCAACTGAAAGCATGGTTGAAGAGGCTGAAAACCGGCTCGACAAGGCCGACGATAACGACCAGCAGGCCTAATAGCGCCAGTCTTAAGACCAAGGCGCCGCCAAGCCCGATGGCCCGGGCCTTGGGGCGCATCTCTTCCGGTAGTTTGTTGGTCAGGATCGATATGAAGATCAGGTTATCGATGCCGAGCACGATCTCCATGACGATCAGTGTCGCCAAGGCCGCCCAGGCTTCCGGGCTCGCTATCAGTGTCATGAAGTATTCCATGAGAAAATCTCCCCATTCTCTCGGCATATACCGTTTGCGCTTATCCGCGTCTCAGCCCCTGAACGATTGGTCGACCTGGCCCCTCATCCTGAGGAGGTCAGACAGGGCCGTCTCGGAGGATGTCCCGGCGTCCATCCCTGCCGTCTGGCGTTATTCAAGGCCGCGCTTCCGGCGCAGGCCCTCCCAATACTCCAGTCGCTTCCGGATGTCCCGCTCAAATCCACGCTCGACCGGGGAATAGAGCTTTTCCCGCTTCATCGTGTCGGGAAAATAGTTCTGGCCGGAGAATCCGTCTTCCGCGTCGTGGTCATAGGCATAGTCTTTCCCATAGCCCATATCCTTCATCATTGCGGTCGGCGCGTTGAGAATATGTTTCGGCGGGGCGACAGAGCCTGTGTCCTTCGCAATGGCGCGGCTGGCCTTATAGGCTGCGTAGGCGGCATTCGATTTCGGCGCGGTGGCAAGGTAGATCGCGGCCTGGGCGAGTGCCAGTTCCCCCTCCGGCGATCCCAGGCGTTCATAGGTGTCCCACGCCATCAGGGCCTGATGAGCGGCCTGCGGGTCGGCTAGCCCGATATCCTCATAGGCGAAGCGGAGCATCCGCCGCGCCACATAAAGCGGATCTTCGCCGGCGACCAGCATCCGGGCCAGCCAATAAAGCGCCGCGTCACAATCGGACCCGCGCAGGCTTTTGTGTAGGGCGGAAATCAGATTGTAGTGACTGTCTTGAGCCTTGTCATAAACCGGCAATCGACGCTGGACGGTATTCGCCAGCTCATCCGGTGTCATCGGCAAGGTGGTCCCCATGGCATAGAGCGCTTCGGCCATATTGAGGAGATACCGGCCATCCCCATCCGCCATGCCGACAAGGGCGGCGCGGGCGTGCTCATCAAGCGGCAGGGGACGCCCTTCTTCTGCCTCAGCCCGGTTCAACATCGCGTCCATGGCTTCGGTGTCGAGCCGGTTCAGGACATAGACCTGACAGCGGGATAATAACGCGGCATTCAGCTCGAAACTGGGGTTCTCTGTCGTGGCGCCGATCAGAACGACGGTTCCATCCTCAACATAGGGCAGGAATCCATCCTGTTGCGCTTTGTTGAAGCGATGAATCTCGTCGACGAAGAGCAGGGTTCCTTGACCGCCGATCCGGCGCTCACGCGCGCGGTCGAAGACCTGGCGCAGATCGGCAACCCCGGAGAAAACGGCTGAGAGCGGCTCAAAGGCAAGGCCGCTTCCTTCCGCCAGCAGTCGGGCAATCGTGGTTTTGCCGCAGCCGGGCCCACCCCAAAGGATCATCGAGGTCAATCGACCCTGCGCGAGCATCCGGCCAATCGGCCCCTCTGCACCGATCAGGTGACCCTGCCCGACAACATCACTCAGGCTCTGTGGGCGCAGCCGATCGGCGAGCGGGCGCGGGGCATCTGCTTCAAAAAGCCCACCGCCCAGCGCTGCCGTGTCGCTCCGCCGTTTAGCGCACATCGCCCCGTGATCCCTCAGCGCACATCAAATGTGCGTTCCTTGCCATTTCGCTCCATGGTGATGCGCCACCGCTTCGGGGGATCCTGCAATACGCGTCGCAGGAAAGCTGTATCGGTGATGTTCACACCGCTGACCGCGACCAATTTGTCACCAGGCTTGAAACCCACGCGATCTGCGGTGCCGCCGCCACGGATGCTTTGAAAGAAAACCCCGGTTGCTGTGTTCGGCAAACCATATTCAGACGCGACAGCAGGGGACATATTGATCAAAATCGCGCCGGAGAAGGGGTTCCTTCCCGATACCTCAAGCGGGTCACGTGGGGGGATTTCCGGTGGCGATTCAAGTGGCAGATTGACTGAGACGTTATCACCATTTCGGATGATACCCAGCGTTAGCATTCCCCCGACACCACGGGTTGCAGCGCGGAAACGCAGGGCCTGGGCGTCCTCAATCTGCCGACCGGAAACGGCCGTGACCACATCACCAATGGACAGGCCGGCGTGTTCCGCCGGGCCATCGGGATAGATGCCTTCAACAATGACGCCCATTGGCGCCACAAAACCCAAGGCATGCGCTATGTCGGCATCGACATCCCGGCCGGTGAAGCCGAGCCAGGGACGCACCAAGGGCTCACCCTTCTCCGCGCTTTCGACAATGGCACTGACCATATTTGACGGAACAGCAAACCCGATCCCCATGGACCCGCCGCTCTTGGAGAAGATGGCCGTGTTGATCCCAACTACCGACCCATCCAGCGCGACCAACGCGCCGCCGGAGTTCCCGGGGTTGATCGCCGCATCGGTTTGGATGAAGGATTGGAAGTCGGCGATCCCGACAGCGGTGCGGGCGAGGCCGGAGACGATACCACTGGTCACGGTCTGACCGACACCGAAGGGGTTGCCGATTGCGAGCACCAGATCGCCAACCTCAATCGCATCGGAATCACCCAGCTTTGCCGTTGGCAGATCATCGCCGGCATCTTTCAAGCGGACCACGGCAATGTCGGTGCGTTCGTCAGAGAGCAAAACCTCGCCGTCAAATTCTCGCCGGTCCGCCAGGACGACCCGGATTTCCTGGGCGTTGCGAATGACATGGTGGTTTGTGACCACAATACCGTTCTTCGACAGGATCACACCGGAGCCGAGGGCGTTCTGCACCCTCTCTTTTGGACGGCCGAAGTTTCTGCCGAAATTTTCCCCAAAGAAGCGCTTGAACAGTGGATCGTCAAAGAGCGGGCTGTTGAAGGGGTTCCGTTGCTGTGTCTTCACCACGACCTTGGCGTAGATATTGACCACGGCAGGCGCCGTTGCCTTAACAACCGGGGCGAAGGTGAGGGAGATTTCCGCCCTGCTCTCGGGGACAGACTGGGCTGTGGCGGATTGGGCCAAGGCCGCGGGCATCGCGAAGGTGAGGGCGATAAGGAATAGTGTGAGATGTTTCATGGCGTCAAAATAGGGATCGTTGGGGTTGAATGAAAGGTGCAGATTATTCGCTCGACATCTTATCTCGTGTCGCGAGGTAAAGCGCGCAAGTCAGAATTGCGGCCGCGATCCAAATTGCCGGGGCGTGGCGCTCATCAAATAGGATCATACCCCAGGCAATTCCGGCGAAAAGTGAAATGAATGATCCGAAATTGACGAACACACCGCCGGTTCGCTGAATCAGGTGGAAATAGATCATGCTTTCAACAACACCGGCGGTGATAAAGACACCAATGGCCATTTCCGCCTTGCCCCAGGTGATCGTCTCGACCGGAGGAAACCCGATCACGAGAGAGGCTGGCAGAACCAAAAGGGCTGCGAGGAATGTTTCCCCGGTCAGAGCGTGCATTGCGGACAGGCCCTTCGGCCAATTGGCGGCGAGATAAACTGACTCGATACCGAAAACGACGGGGACGATTAGCGCCAACAGCATCCAGATTGCGTTGCCCTGACCCGGTAACTCCAATTCCGGCGCGACGATGATTGCGATGGAAACAATCCCCAGCAGCACGGCGGCAGCTCGGTTCAGGGTCACTTTCTCCGTACGCAACAGGGCAGCCATCAGGATTGCGACGACGGGGGATACGCAGGCGAACATGGAGATCAGACCGGATGGCAGGCTTGGCGCCACATAGAGGACTGAGAGGATCGGGATGACATAGCCGAGCACGCTGGCTATCCCAAAGAAGCGAAAGACATCCCAACGAAAGGGAAAGTCGCGTCGGGTCGGAAAAGCCAGAACGGCATAAATGATGGACAAGGACCCAATGGTCAGAATCAGGATCACCGGTTCCGAATAGCCGCTGGTAACGGCCATCTTCAGCATCGCGAATTGCAGCCCCCATAGCGACCCCATGATTAAGAGGCAAAAAAAGGCTGTGGCGCGGTTCATGGCGAAAAGGGTCTCTTGGGTTCGAGTGTGTTGTTAGAGCGCGTGATTAGGACGCTTGGATAGTATGCGTAAGGGGGCAGAAGTCGTGAAGGTGGAGGAGCTATATCACGATCCTGGCGGCCAGTGTGCGGAAATGTTTGGACGCCTGGCGGGCATCGATGGCCGCTTCCCTGACGAGCCAATCGAAATGCTTGGTGAGCGATTTGACCCGCCGCCCTTCCCGAAAGGCAAGATAGAACCGTCCGACATAAAGGACGGCCAATAACGGGCCGAAAATCGTGACAGGCGCGCTGAAGACATGGTGGGCGTCATAAAGAAATACCCGAAGTGACGGATAATGTTCCTCTGTCAGATTCGCTAACCGGTCGAGCTGTTGCTTACGGATTTTGGGGTCGAGGCCCTGCCAGTATCCACTTCCTTCGGCAAAAGCCTCCATCTCATGCAAGGGAACAGCGATTTCATGGTCTGACGGTCCGGAGGTGATCCAATCGATCCGCTCCCGCATCGATGCGATGGCTTGATCCGGTGTTCGGCCCAGGAATTCGGCATATTCCCAGCGCAACACATCCTCTGTCATCAAAACGTGTGGAAGTTTCGCCGGCACATAGCGAATTTTGTAGCCTGATGCCTCCCGATACCAATCGAAGATCTGGGTGTCGGCCACAGAGCGTCCGGCTTCCGTCATCGACATGGCGAGATCGATCAAATCTCCCGGCTGTTCCGGGCGTTCGGTCAGGCCCAACAACCAGTCTGTGCTGACACCTAAGGCTTGGGCGGCGTCAGCGGCCAATTGTGCATTCGGCAGCCGTGCGTCATCGCCGGAGAGGATCTGACCGATTGTCGATCTGTCCACCCCGGTTTCCCGGGCAAGGGCACTTCGCGATAGGCCTGCACGGGTCATCGCCTGTTCCACCCTCTCGCGGAAAATCGTAGATCTCTCTCGCTTGTCCATTATTTTCCCGTATGCAGATAAAAATCATTAATGCAGAATAAAATAAGAGAATTTACCAAATGGGCAAGGCCAAGCTTTGGGGGTAGGTCAGAAGGAGCAAAACGCAATTGAGCAGTTTTAGCTGGATGAGGAGATTGACAATGGAAACGACGCTTCGCACCGCTGCAAAAGCAACCACGTGGCAGCTGTCTGGCCTCGCCGTAATGACCCTGATCGCCTATGTGCTCACCGGATCGATTGAGACCGGCGGATCAATCGCCGCTGTCAGCACACTTTGCGGCTTCGCTGCCTTCTTCCTGCATGAAAAGCTCTGGTCCTGCGTGCATTGGGGTCGCCGTGCGTCGAATGCCGGTTAAGGCAGTTAAAGTGGTTAAAGCATTTGCGCGTAAATATCTTACCAACCTTCGGACTTGTCGCGTTCCTGTCCTGATGGCAGAGGGGCGCTGGGGTCCAGGGCGAAGGACGCGATATCCTTGATGACGATATCGGCGTTCAAATCCCGGGTCAGCATGTGATATCCGCTGTCATAGAGGGCGTATCGCCAGGGGGCGTCTTGCGGCAGTCGTGCCAGAAGCGCATCGACGGTCCTGCCGGGCAGGACATCTTCCTTGGCGCCGAGCAGTAACAGCGTTGGAATCTTTTCAATAACCGGTCCCAGCCGGGGGATTCCATCATAGGCGCGATCCATCAGGCCGACCAAGCCATGTACCGCATCGACCCGGGTCTCGTGGATGAAATAGGGGTCGCGGCCCAATGCGCGGAGCATCTTGATATTGTCTGATGGTTTGATCTTCAGGCCGCGCGGCGGTCGCAGCTTCAGCCAGGGTGTCGTGCGGGAAAAGAACCACAGCGGCCAACGCTGCCACCAGGGCATCACGGCGCGCCCCCAAACAGCCGGTGCCGATAGGACTGCGCGGTCAGCGCGGACCGGTGGCTCAGCACCAAGCGCGGCCAGGACCACAGCGCCGCCCATGCTTTCGCCGATAATGGTGACGGGCAGGTTCGGGTGTCGGTCTTTTACCAGCCGAACGGTTGTGCGCAGATCATCCACCATGGCGTCATCGCCATGCCAGAGCCCGCGCCCCTCGCTTGCCCCGAAGCCGCGTTGGTCATAGGCGTAGACTGCCAAGCCGGCGGCGGACCAAGCCTTGGACTGTTCGGCAAAGGCGTTGGAATAGTCATTGAAGCCGTGCAGCGCGACCAGAGCACCTTTCACCTCTGCGGCTTCCGGGGAAACCACCCGCAGGGGCAAGCGATATCCATCCGCCATAATCAGGGCGTCGGCTTCGATCCGCGGTTCCATGACGGAGGGGCCGGGCAGTTCCACATGCGGCGAACAAGCTGCGAGCAGCAGGCTGAATAGAAGACCGATGCGGCTCAAACGCATCCGTGATTACTCTTTCCGCTGGCTGGTCAATTGAAGGAAGATGTCTTCCAGGTCGGTTTCCTCAGTGGAAAGATCAAGGATTGTCAGTCCTGCAGAGTTGATCGCACCGATGATATCGCCGGCAGTCGTTACACTCGGCCGGTAGCTGATGGTCATCTCGGTCGGTGCGCCGTTCTCACTGACATCCAGTATGGTCGGCTCGAATGGTTTTAATACATCCGGGATGTCGGTGATGGCCTCCTTCACCGTGACCCGGACCATTTTCGCATCCAACCGCCCGAGCAGCGCCCGCTTGCGGTCATGGGCGACCAATTTGCCATGGTTGATAATGGCGATCCGGTCACAAAGTTCTTCAGCCTCTTCCAGATAATGGGTTGTCAGCAGGATGGTCGTGCCACGCTTGTTCAGCTCGACCACATTTTCCCAAAGCTGTTGGCGCAATTCGATGTCGACGCCGGCGGTTGGCTCATCCAGCACCAGAACGGGCGGATCATGGACCATGGCCTTCCCAATCAACAGCCGCCGCCGCATCCCGCCGGACAGGCTGCGCGCATAGGAGTTTCGTTTATCCTCCAACCCGATCAGCTTCAGAATCCGGTCGGTCTGGCGTTCGGCCTTGGGCACGCCATAAAGGCCAGCCTGGACCTCCAGCAATTCACCGGGGGAAAAGAAAGGGTCGATATTCAGTTCCTGCGGGACGACGCCGATGGCCGCTTTGGCCATGCGCTGATCCGCTTCGATGTCGTAGCCCCAGACTTTCGCCGAGCCTGATGTCTTGCGAACCAGACCGGCAAGGATGTTGATCAGTGTCGACTTTCCCGCCCCGTTTGGCCCCAGCAGACCGAACAGAGAGCCGCGTGGGATGGCCAGATCAACACCGTCCAATGCCAGTTTCGCCTCGCTGCCGCCTGATTTGGCATAGCGCTTCGTCAGGCCAGCGACTTCAATCGCGTGATCCGTTGCCGGGTCCTGTTGCTCAGCCGCCGCCATTCTCTCCCCCAAGGTCAATGTTTCGTGATTTTGCAAAATGTCGTGGCAGCTTCGGCTTGAAGCCACCGCCGCTTTCGTCGAAACTAAGGCCGATTAGATACACGAAGGCAATGGCGGGCGGCAAGCGCGGTGGGTAGTTTAAACGCAACGCTAAACTGAAGCTGCCTATTCTTGACGTTGCCTATAGGGGATGAGGAGAGTTTAGAGCCATGGGTGCACCATCCATTGAAGCTCCGGAAGTAGAACTGGTCGAAACGACCCGCGTATCCTGTGATGGAGGCGGCGGGGCCCTCGGCCATCCGCGTGTCTTCCTCGATATGGGAACGAAGGGGTGGGTGGAATGCCCTTATTGCGACAAGCGGTTCGAACTGAAGCCCGGCGCCAAGCCGGCCGCCCATCACTAATAGGGAATAGAAACCATGCGCCGATTTCTTTTCGCCACGTTCATGTGTCTCTTCTTACCGTCTATGGCCCTCGCGGATCAGGGCTATCCTTATCCGGATATGCAGGTTCATGCCACGTCGAAGAGCTTCGGTGATTTACGGTCGGCGCTGAAGGCGGCTGTTAAAAAGAACAAGATGCTGCTTGTGAGTTCGGCTTGCGGGAGCTGTGGCGCCAAGAATCAGGGTTTCGATATTCCCGGAAACTATGTGGGGGGCGTTTTTCGGAACGATTTCGCCAGACGCGCCTTCGCGGTTCATGTTCCGGCGGGCATCGAATTCCCAATCCGCTTCTACATCACCGAAAATGCGGATAAGACGGCGACACTGACGTACCGGAAGCCAAGCGCGATCTTGGCAGCCTATGAAGTGGAAGACCTTGCCCCTATCGGCGCCGATCTTGATACCGTCTTTGCCGCCATCGCAGCAGACACGATCCGCTAGCTTTATTCACTAATCGGGTCTGGTTGGTCACTAATCGGTTCGGGTAGGTGAATAGGTGCGCCCGGGTGAAAGGCGTGGAAGGCAAAAGCGAAGTCGACGAAGTAAGGAACATCCTTCCCATCCCTCGTTGCGATCACACTGCCAACATCTTTGCTTTCCGCGATCATTGGTGCGTCCAGGGCTGATACCTGTCCCGGTCTCCAGCTCAGAACGGTTCCATCCGGTGTTTCAACCCGCTCTTGTTCTTGCAAAAGCTCAAGGCTCCAAGCCTGCTTCTTACCGGTTAGGGAGACAACGCGGGCCAGGGCGTTGATCCCTTCCGGAACCTCCCCCTCATAAAGGAACGGTTGCTCCAGGCTGTCATAGCCAGCATAGGGATTGCCGCCATAGTTTCTGATATGCCGGCCATTGGGGATGAGGACCAAGGCGTCCTGCGGCGCGCGTTCGGTGAAATCGGCGTAACTCTCCAGACGGGAGGGGACAATTGTCAGCTTCGTGCCGGTCAGGCTGCCAATGATGGCCTCTCCTGTGAATTGCTGCCACCAGCTCTCCGTCTGTCGGTCCCACATGACCAGGTCGGATTTCCGCAGCCGCCCAGTGGTTCCAAAATCGAGTGTCTGACCCTCAACCCGCCGGTCGAACACGGCAACCGCATTGCACAGGGGGCAGAAGGTCACGGAAATCGGCATGCCACCGATGCTGTCATTCACGATCTCATGCCACATTAGAATCCGCAGCGGATAGGCTTTCCATTCCCCGCCATGCACAAGGCCAACAACCGGCTCGCGTGGGTCGATCCCATCAATGTCATCCAAAGTCTCGAAGGCCGGGCTGTCGATCGGCGGGAT
>SPJV01000038.1 GCA_006844765.1 Alphaproteobacteria bacterium
CTGACACGACAGGTCTACGCCGCGATCCGGGGCATAGATCTACAGTCAGCCCGCGATGCGCTGTGGCCGGTTTTGGTGGATTTCGTGTTGCTTGCGGCCGCCTTGCCGGTTCTGGCCCTGACATGGGGCGCGCGCGTATCGGATCTGACCGAGGTTTGGGTCAGGTTTCTGGCGGGTGTTTCCTTTGGTGGCGCACGGATTTCGCCGTCGAACTTTCTAATCTTTGCAGTGGTTTTCGCGGGTCTTTATATGATGACCAGGCTGGCCCAGGCGGCGCTCAAATCCTCGGTCTTTCCAAAGACCAAGATCGACCCAGGCGGGCAGGTGGCACTGATTTCGGGGCTTGGCTATGTCGGGATCTTTCTGGCCGCCTTGATCGCCATCACGGCCGCGGGCATTGACCTTAGCAACTTGGCCCTTGTGGCGGGTGCGTTGTCCATTGGCATCGGTTTCGGCCTGCAAACCATCGTGTCGAACTTTGTCGCTGGTATCATTTTGCTGATCGAACGCCCGGTATCAGAGGGCGACTGGATCGAGGTTAATGGCACAATGGGTTTCGTGCGCGATATCTCTGTCCGCTCCACCCGGATTGAAACGTTCGACCGCACTGATGTAATCGTGCCCAATGCGGATCTGATTTCCGCTGCTGTGACCAACTGGACCCGGTTCAACCTGTCGGGCCGCTTGATTATTTCGGTTGGGGTGGCCTACGGAACAGACACCAAACGGATCGAAGGAATTTTAGCCGAAATCGCTTTAGACCATCCGATGGTGTTGCTGAATCCACCTCCATCAGTGTTGTTCCGGGGCTTTGGCGCGGATTCTTTGGATTTCGAGATCCGGGTGATCTTGCGAGATATCAACTGGAAGCTCAGCGTCCATTCGGACATAAACCACGAAATCGCCACGCGTTTTGCTGCCGAAGGAATAGAAATTCCGTTTGCGCAGCGCGATGTCTGGCTGCGTAACCCCGAGGCGCTGTCTGCCCGGGAACAGACCCCGCCTACCAAGGACAAGACCGAATGACCGAGCCCCTGTTTCTAAATAATCCCTATGCGACAGAGCTTGAAACCCAAATTATCGACATGACGGAGGAGGGCGGCTTGATCCCGTCCGCTTCGATCTTTTATGCCACAGGGGGCGGGCAACCTGGGGATTCCGGTCGTCTGATCTGGTCAGGGGGCGAGGTCGGCATCGCCACATCGGTTAAGGCAGAACGGTCGAGAATTGCCCTTGTGCCCGACGCACCTGGCCCGATCCCTGCCATCGGCCAGACCGTCACAATGAAGCTGGACTGGATGCGCCGCTTTCGCCACATGAGGATCCACACGGCGCTACACTTGCTGTCGGTCGTGATCCCTTTGCCCGTGTCTGGCGGGGCAATCACCGCGGAAAAAGGGCGTTTGGATTTCGATATGCCCGAAGCCTTGGCCGATAAGGATGCGGTGGCTGAGGCCCTGAACGAGCTTATCCGAGCAGACCTGCCAGTGACAGAAAGCTGGATCACGGCAGCAGAACTGGAGGCCAATCCCGATCTGGTCAAAACCATGTCTGTGCGCCCCCCAACCGGTCAGGGCAAAGTACGCTTGGTCCGCATCGGCGAGGGCGAGGCCCAGGTGGATCTGCAGCCCTGCGGGGGAACCCACGCG